>JBFFMY010000015.1:0-49350 GCA_041563475.1 Salibacteraceae bacterium | reverse complement strand
TTAGCTTAATCAGAAGTTCCAAAAAATAATTTCATTTTTTTCTATTCCTTGGCACTATTTAAAAAACAATTCCGTTACTTTGTAATTCAAAGCACTATGAAAAACAATACGGAAATGGAAAAAGAAAAATACATCCAAGATCTAGCCGACATAAAAAACATGATGGAACGTTCGTCCAGGTTTTTGTCATTAAGTGGGTTAACTGGGGTGACGATAGGTTTTTGGGCTCTTTTTGGAGCATGGAACGTTTGGGAAATTCTAGATAGAATAGATAGCTATGAAAGTGATAGTATAATTGCTGAACTGTCAACAAAAGCAATTATCAAGTTAGTTCTGATAGGTACGATATTGTTGGTTACGAGTTTATGGATGGGCTTTTTTCATAGTAAGAAACTTGCAAAGAAAAGAGGTCAAAATCTTTGGGGACCCGCGGCAAAAAATTTGATACAAAGTTTAGCCATTCCTTTAATAATTGGAGGATTATTTTCAATTATTTTGTTAACAAAAGGTTTAATTGGACTGATATCTCCGACTCTATTAATTTTTTATGGCTTTGCTTTAATAAGTGCAAGCGATCATACTATTAGTGACATAAAGTACTTGGGTTTCTCAGAAATACTAGTTGGTCTAATAGCCACCTATTTTATTGGATACGGACTCTTCTTTTGGGCATTCGGGTTTGGTATTTTACATATTGTATATGGTATATGGATGTACTTAAAATACGAAAAAGGGCAATAAATACAGATGAAGAATCCAATAGAAAAATTAGATAAGGCTTTTAACAACAAGATCCGACTTGGAATTATGTCGGCTTTGCTGGTTAACGACTTTCTAGATTTCAAAGCCTTAAAAAAATTACTGGATGTTACCGATGGAAACCTTGCGAGTCATGCGGCAGCGTTAGAAAAAATTAATTACATCCAAGTAGAAAAATCCTTTATAGGGAAAAAGCCGAATACCAAATATATCATCACATCCTCTGGTAAAAAGGCATTTAGCGAACACCTTGATGGATTAGCAGAAATCTTAAAATCAACGAATATGTAAAAAAATTTACCTAATCAACTTTGAATTTCAAAGTGACTATTATTCACAAAAAACAGAAACAAAAATGGAAAATGAGCAAAAAGGCATTGTAGAAAAAGCAAGCCACTGGGTAAAAACATCAATTATGTTGAAAATGGTAACAATCGGGTTTCTAATCCTCATCTTACTCATACCCGAAAACATGGTTGAATCACTCATTCAAGAGCGCTCCTTCGCACGAGAAGGAGTTATTGCGGAGGTGAGCAGCAAGTGGGGTAATGAGCAAACCCTCACTGGTCCGATTTTAACCATTCCATACACGGTTTTTTTAAATCAAAATGGGAAAACATATACTGAAAAACGGTTCGCACACTTCTTACCTTCTGCCATAAAAGTAAATGGTAAGGTTAACCCGCATCAGAAACATCGTGGCATTTATGATGTTATGCTATACGATGCGGCCTTAAATGTAACCGGAAGTTTTGACAATATAGATGTTGCGGCCCTTAACTTAAAAAACTCGGATATGGTGTGGGACGAGGCCAAAATTGCCATTGGCGTTTCTGATATGCGGGGTATATCGGAAGTCATTTCCGTAAATTGGAATAACGATAAAATACCAATGGAGCCGGGAGTTGAAAATGCCCCTTCCCTTACTTCGGGAGTAAACGGGCCCATAAAAATGCAATTTAATTCACCTGAAACCGATAGCATTGAAAATGTTCAAACCAAACCAGTTTCCTTTAGTTATCCTTTGACCGTTTTAGGTAGTTCTAAACTGCGATTTACGCCAATAGGGAAACAAACTACAGTTAAATTAGAATCAACGTGGGCTGATCCAAAATTTGATGGTGCCTTTTTACCCCAAAATCCCACTATAAACGATTCTGGTTTTGTAGCCGAATGGAAAGTGATTTACCACAACAGAAATTACCCTCAACAATGGAAGGACAATAGATACAAGTTTACAGGGTCTGATTTCGGAGTGGATTTAATTGTACCGGTAGACGAATACCAAAAAACGCTTCGATCAGCTAAATATGCGAGTTTAATTGTTTTGCTAACTTTCCTCACCTTCTTCTTTATTGAAATAGCCAACAAAATACGTATCCACCCCTTACAATACGTTTTGGTAGGATCTGCTTTGGTTTTATTTTACACGCTTCTATTGTCCATTTCAGAGCACTTTGGGTTCAACGTTGCATATATTGTATCCACCATTATGATTGCCGGCTTAATAGGGTTTTATGCGATTGTAATTTTTAAAAACAAGAAAATGGCCTCCTTTGTAACTATTGGGTTAGGTGCAATTTACGCCTTTATGTATTTTGTTTTGAACTCGCAGGATTATGCCCTTTTGATGGGAAGTATTGGTTTATTTACCATTTTAGCCGTGGTAATGTACGCAACACGAAACATCACCTTCTACAAGGAAGAGTAAATAAAATCAATTCTACTTCTCTACAGCCAAGGTTGTAGAGAAGTTTTTTGCCTTTTTACTCACTAGATACACCCCTACAAAAATTAAGGATGCAGACACGATTTTAATAAAACTTAAATCGTCTTTCCCCCACATTAAAGCTACAATAGTGGCGAAAAAAGGTTGTAAATAAATGTAAATGCTCACCACAGATGGACTTAGTTTTTGCAATCCATAAATGTTAAACAAGTACGCCAAAAAAGTAGTGGCAAATACTACAAACCCTATTTCAATTAAAATAATATCTGGCATCACGGCCCAATTAACCAATTGCAATTGCATAAACCCAAAAGGTAATACGTACACAAAACCAAAAGTGAAAACCCATTTAATCACCGTAACCGGATTATACTTTTGCATAATGGGTTTAACCACTACCAAATAAATGGCATAGGAAGTGGCATTTATAAAGACTAATAAATCGCCAAAAGCGGTTTCATGAGAAAAGCTGGGAACCACCCATTGCCCGTTTCTGTAAGTAGTTAAAAGAATGGCTCCACTTAAGCCCAAAATAATACCGGCTATTTTAATGCCCGTGATTTTATTCCGCAAAATAATAGCGGCAATGAGTAAAACCATTACAGGATTTACGGTCATGATTATTGCCGCATTAATAGGTGTAGTAAGAGAAAGTCCTTGAAAAAATAAGAGTTGATTTATTGCAACACCAAACAACCCAGCGGCTGCAAGTCTTAACCAATCGCGCTTTTCAATAGATTCATTTAGCTTTAAAATTTTAGCCAACAACCAAAAAAGCAAAACAGCACCAGTCACCCGAATTAAAATAAAGGCGTTAGGGGATACGTATTCAGGCATCACATCTTTAGCTACCGAAAAGGTAATTCCGTAAATTACGTTGGCTCCTAAAACGGCCAAATGAGCCAAGAGATTGTTGCTTTTCATTCCCTTTTACAGGTTTCAACTAAATTTGTAATGCAATGGGTGGAAATAATGTAATTTACTTGCTCAATACCTTCGGTACTTTAAAATAATCCGAATCTTTTGAAGGAGCATTTTCTAAGGCTTCGCTTTTTGAAATGTCAATTCGAGACTCATCCATACGCAGACTTAAGGTACCTTCGGTAACATACTTCAAAGGCTCCACTCCTTCCGTATCTACCTCATTTAATAAATCCATAAATGATAAAATACGCTCCATATCTTTTTTAATAGCTTCCTTTTCTTCTCCTTTGAATTCTAGTTTGGCAAGGCCAGCTACTTTATCTACTATTTCGTTCGTAATTTTCATTTACTACTATTTGGTTTTTTGATAAAAATCATCCAACTCTTGTTGCATCGTTGTTCTGATTTGTTCGCGCAAAGGTATTAAATCTTCCTGTTTTAAATAAGATGTTTGAATAGGTTCTAACACCTTCACAATTGCCACCCCAGGATAACCTGAAGTATAAAAAACATTGTTTGATTCCAAAATATTATGCGTGTTAAACATCATAATAGGCACAATCGGAACATTGTGGTCAAAAGCTAACCTAAAAGCTCCATTTTTGAAAGGAGCTAAGTTAGGTACCACTGGTTTAATCCCCCCTTCAGGGAACAAAGCGACAGGTATACCGTTTTCTAATTTTTGCCCTGCCAGTTTAAACGCTTTAACAGATTCTCCTCTGCTGTTTCTATTTACTGGAATATTTTGACCCGAGGTAAAAAACCGCCCAAACATGGGATATCTAGTTAATTCCGCCATTCCCATAAACACAAAAAAATGAGGAATTATTCCGTACATTAAAATCGTGTCAATGTAAGATGCATGGTTTGAAATAATCACATAGGGTGAAGAGGGCAACAAATCGAGTCCGGTTATTTTTAATCGAATACCTGTAAAAAACCGAACTGTTTGTCCCCAGCGAACTTGCCAAACGAAACACCTTTCCCAACGTGATTCTTTGGCTAATAAATAATAAAATATAGGGTAAAATGGGATCAATGTTCCAAAAAAAACAAATAGAACATATACTTTGTACAACAACCAGAAGGGCTGTTTAATTTTCATTTTTATCCGGTAGGCTTCCAGGAATTGCAACTCCGCCAGAAACAATGAATTTCATCACTTCAGCCGATTTTGCATTCAAGGGTGTAACATTTTCTCTATCTACTAAAACTAACACGCCACTTATGGCATAAGAGTGGGGCAAGTATACAGCAATTTTATCTTTAGATAAATTCAAACTAGTTAAATCATCTTGAGTAACAAAGCCAATGTTTTTAATATTTGATCCCGTAATTACTTGAACCAATACTGGTCTGTTAAATTTCTTTTTCTCCCCTACAAAAGCCGACATTAATTCTTTTATGGCCGTATAAATGGTATTTAAAAGAGGTAGTTTCAGCATAGTAAAATGCATCAATTGACGTAGTTTTTGGGCAATAATAGTATTACCGAGAACTCCAATTAGAGTTACCGTCACTACAATAATGATGACTCCAGAACCGGGAAATGGGTGATACGGAATTACCTCATCGACCGTGATGAACATTGTTACAATAATGTAAACCGTCAAGACGATAGGAACACCCAATAATAAACCTTGAAAAAAGTAGCCTAATAGTTTTTTCATAGCGCAGTTATTTTAATGAATCTCGCACTTTTTTACGTAAACCACGCGCAACCAAATCATACGAATGGTCAATTAGTTCATAGAGTAAATCATCTAGAACAGACCCATCCGTTAAAACCGTGTTCCAATGTTGTTTATTCATATGATAGCCCGGTTGAACCCCCTCAAATTTCTCGCGTAATTCGATGGCATATTCTGGGTCGCATTTCAAATTAACACTCTCGAAATTTTCAATTCCAGCCAGTGAGAACATTTTATTATGCACCTTGAAAACCAAAGTTTTATTATCAAAAGGCAAACTCTCTGAAGTTGCCGGTTTTGCTAAACAATATTCTCTAAACTCTTCGATATTCATTAATTCAATGGTATTTTTTTAGAGCTTTTTATCGTAGAAAGAATCACATTTGATTTCAATTGCCCAATAACTTCAATAGTGCTCAATTTTTGATTAATCAGCACATCCAATCCGCTTACATCTTTCACAATAACACGTAGCAAATAATCATAATCACCTGTTACTTGCACACATTCAATTACTTCATCAATTTGTTGAATTTGAGAAGTAAATTTTTGCATCGCATTTTCAATTTGTCGAGATAAAGTAACCTGAATTGTCACATTCAAATCGTAACCCAATTTCGCTGCGTCAACCTCTGCATGGTAACTCTTCAAAATTTTTGCTTTTTCTAATTTACGTACACGCTCTAAAGTTGGTGCAGGCGAAAGGCCTATCAAGTTTGATAAATGTAAGTTTGTAATTCGTCCGTTTTCCTGTAAAACTCCAAGAATTTTTTTGTCAATTTCGTCAATGGTGTAGTCTGTTGCCATAATTATTTCTTATTTGGTTAAAATCATGCGATGTAATATTGGACGCGAAGGTGACGCGTCATTTTCCATAGGAGCTGTTTGTAAATTCATAAAATAATGTCCATCTGGTACGGAATCTGGTATAAAAACAAATTCCGTAATTGTGCAATGTAACCTATCTGTATTTGGATAATTCCAAAATGCTTTATGCGCTAATAAAGCCCCTTCATCTTCTTCTCTGTCTACGGAAGGAGTATCAATTAGTAAATGTTCTACTCCAATATCTGCCAACCATTTTGCTCCTTCCCAATGCAAATACGCAGGATTTGTATGCGAATAATTAGCCTTCAATTTATCGTATTTATTTGGTAGTGTTCGTATGATAATCGCTTTCGGCTTTTTATCTCCCAAAGCCGCTTTTAATTGCGTTAACTGAATAATGTGGTCTTCCCCAACCCGTTCAGTTTCTATACTTATCAGCTCAGCAACAAAATAGTGCTCTTTTAGGTTTTGGTTAACCGAATAAATAGTTTCGGTAATATGCCCCATACATTCGGTGTGGGTTCCGTGTGCATGAGGATTAAAAAGAATATTCCTAAAATTCACCGAACTTCCTTGGGCTACTTCACCAATAAAATCGCCATCAATAACCGGAGATATTTGTGGATCACTCTGATACCAAGCTTTTACACCAACTTCTTTTCCGCCAATCGGAATAGAAATATCAAGATATTCACTTAAATCAACGGAATAGTTTTGATTGTTATATAGAAACGAAATGTACACAGAGAAAAATTTAGCTCTGCAAAATATAATTTTTTAGGGAACAATAAACAAATCAGACGAAATTTTATCCGCAATTCGCTTGCCAGACCTAGTTAAAACGTAGCTTTTATGATCAAAAAACACATGTCCAGAATCCAAATATTGCTGAATGTTCAAATGAAGATTGTTTTGAAAAGATGCCCCAAACTGCTTTTTTATTTGGTTTGGTTCAATTCCCCAAATGGTTCGCAAGCGGGTAAGGATATATTCATTGAATTGATCATTTTTCGATAGTTTTTCCTCTTCCGAAGGGACCTTTCCTTCTTTTAAACTTTGGGTATATTTACGGTTGGAAGAAATATTCCATTGTCTGTTCACTCCGTTAAAAGAATGGGCAGATGGACCGATTCCAAGATATTTTTTTCCTAACCAATACGCAGTATTATGCTTTGAATACAAGCCAGGTAATCCAAAATTGGAAATTTCGTAGTGATCAAATCCATTCGCTTCCAACACATTCATTAGTACTTCAAACTGCTTATTATAGTTAGAGTCACTCGTTATTTCCACTTGTTTAGTTTCCGCTAAATGGCCTAAATGCGTTTGAGGCTCAATGGTTAACCCGTAAGCCGATAAATGGGGAAGTTTCAAATCTAAAAACTGCTGAATATTACTTTTCCATTGATCTAAGGTCATATTGGGGACGCCATAAATCAAATCCATCGAGATATTCGTTATTCCAATATTTTGGGCTAATCGCAACCCCTTTATGGCCTGAACTTGATTATGGGCGCGATTCATCCAGACCAAATGCGGATCAATAAAAGATTGTACTCCCACGCTTAACCGGTTAACACCTGCTTCCTGCCAAGCTATTAAATTTTCTTTGGTGAGATCATCTGGATTCGCCTCTAACGTAATTTCGGGATGTTTAATCACTAAATGAATACGGTAAACTTCTTGGATAAGTGCGTTGATTTTTTTGGGAGAAATAGAAGAGGGCGTTCCTCCACCAAAATAAATAGTCTCAATTTGTTCCCCGTCCAGGTAATGGGATTGCAATTGAAGTTCCTTTCGCAAGGATTCAATCAATTCATCGGTGTTTCTGAAATTGGTTGAAAAGTGAAAATCGCAATAATAGCATGCCTGTTTACAAAACGGAATGTGAAAATAAATACCCGCCATGTTATTGCTTAAGTTCAATTCTGAAAGTAGTGCCTTTATCCGGCTCACTCCACTTTACAAATATTTTTCCGTTATGGTACTCTTTAACAATACGTTTGGATAAGGACAATCCCAGTCCCCAACCCCGTGCTTTAGATGTAAACCCCGGTTGAAAAACTTCATTTCGTTTATTACTTGGAATTCCCTTCCCTGTATCCGAAACCTCGACTACGGCCCGACTATTTTCTTCAAAAACGCGAATGGTAATTTTTCCTTTACCCTCCATCGCATCAATTCCGTTTTTGGCTAAATTTTCAATTACCCAATGAAATAATGGTTCGTTTAAGGGGGAGAAAACTTTGGTGTCAGACTCATTAAAAAGCTCAATTTTCACTTTTTTTGGAACGCGTGTTTTAAAATACTCAACAAATTTCTCCAACGAAGCAATTATCTCGGTAGATTCTAAGCTAGGTTTAGCGCCAATTTTTGAGAACCGATCCGTAATCATATTTAAACGATCAACGTCCTTTTCCATTTCTTTTATGACCTCTTCATCCACTTCCTTCATCCGTAAAACTTCCATCCAACCCATCAGGGAAGATAATGGAGTACCCAATTGATGGGCTGTTTCCTTTGCCATTCCTACCCATACTTTGTTTTGCTCTGATCGTCTAAAAATGCTGAATAGCCAGTAGCCAATTAGAACAAATAAAAACATCACGGAAATTTGAATGAAGGAGTAATATTTTAATTGATTCAAAATATCCGAATCACTAAAATAGATGTAGTTCAAATCATCGTATCCTAAATCCACTATTATGGGCTCATTGTCCGAACTCATCGACTCGAGCTTTTGTGTGAGTAATAGTGTGTCGGCAATTATAGCAGAATCCACCATATTAAATGCCACAACAGAATCACCTCTCAAATAAATTACTGGCGTAGAGGCCGCCATCGAAATAATATCACTCACAAAACTGTTTTGAATATTATTAAATGTTCTCCGCAACTCCTCTAAAATTCGCGAGTCTTTGTAATACAGATTAATGTCCTGTTCGTAATCATTACTTACATGAATTTTGTTTCCGTTCTGTTTCCATTGAACCAATAGAGAATCCAGTGTAGCTTTGTTTTTCTGGGTGGCCTCTTCTTTTTCTTTCTCATTTAATCCTGTCAATTCAATCAGACCTTCAATATTTCTGGAGCTGGTTATTTCCTCTTGATTATTTGTTAAGATTAATGGAATCGTGGTGTTTTCCTTAATAATATCTAGCGCAAGTTCATTGTCGTTAGAACGCAATTCAGAAGATGAAATAAGGGTTTCCATTGCTTTTGCCCACAACTGAATTTTTTGTTTCTCTACTTGGGATAATTCAATGAATAGTTTGGCCGTTTTATTTACCGTAGACGCCTTACTTTCAATAGCCTCAGCCCATAACCGTACTTTTTTCCTTTCTTCCTTGGAAAGCTCATTGATTAATCTACTGGAATAAAAAAAAGAAACTCCTAGAATAATCAATGCAATAACCACAAGTATCCTCTTCCATAAAGCCTTACGTGAATACACGTTACTTTTATTAATGAGTATGTTATTTGTGTTTGGCATTCCTTGATTTAAATACGGATAAACGCAATTTTATTGGAAAAATTTTTAATAATCATCATCAAAATCCCAATCATCCACATCCTCGCTATCCTTTTTAGATTTTTTCTTTTTAGAGTTCTTACCTAATATGGTGGAATCCGCTTTTGCTTTGGTGGAATCATTTCCTGAACTTGAAATAGAATCATCCGCAAATTCGCCTAAATCTATTTCATATTCAAATTTAAGTTCTTCTTCGGTTACCACTATGGAAGTATCATTTTTAAATAACCCAAATTCATTCTTTAATACAGTCTTTGCCTTGTCAACCTCTTCGTTTTGCTTGGTTTCACGGTACTTTCTTGCCCCATCCTTATCTAAGTCGACTTGTACCTCGCCATTTTTCGTATACATGTGCAAAAACATCATCCTATTCCCTAATTTGTCATCTTGAATATATCCATATTCATTATTGTTCTTCCGTTTCTTGGTTAAAACTTCATTTAAATTAAAGCTTAGATAATAGTCCATTTCATTGGAAAACGAATGAACGCCAGCTATATCAATTTGTAAAGCACTGGAAGAAATATGCATTTTTGGAATAACAACTCGCCCGTTTTCAATAGTTAAGTGGTTACTAATAGTATCAAATTTTATATGATGCAGTTTTTTTTCAAATGCCTCCAAATTAATAAATAAGCCAATCACAGTATTGCTTTCTATTTCTGATGGGATTTGATACAACAATTTGTTTTCGATCATCTCCCCATTTAATATCATAAAATCTCCAGCCGCTATTATTGAAGAATTATTAATTTCAAAATCGTTATTGGATTCAAATGAAATATCCAATCCGCAATTTAAAACTCCACGTATATGCGTATCCGTAACCGCAGTTTGTCCAAAATTTGAATATGCCTCTAGCATCTTTTGCAAATTCACGTTTTTGGTTTGGAGGTTAACATCGTAACTAAAACTTGATTTGTTTTGACGCATCACTAAGTTGACACCTAAATCTCCACTAAAGGAATTGAACCGCGTTTTGGTTAACGTTAACGTTCGTGGAACATACTTTATATCCGCAGATAAATTTGTGATATAGGTATTCGTGTGATGCAAAGACTCGGCTTCCAAATGCCCTTGAAGTGTAATGAAATCTGGAAAGGAAAATTCCTTTTCTGAATCCTCCTTTGCGCCCATTAACCAATCATTGGTTTCAATTGAATGTGTATGTAATTGAGCGAATAATCTCAAGGTACTTTCTGAATTAATTATGTATTTAATCCAATTTTCTGCCTTCACTGTGCCTTTGGTTTTCGACCCTGCTATAATACCGTTGAATTTTTCTAAAACTACCATTTCTTGGCTCAATCGTACAGTAGAAGAAACCGAATCAATGGAAGGTACATTGGGAATTACAAAACCCGCTTTTAAAAGATGAATAGTTGCTTCACCTTTCATCGATTTAATATCGGCTTCAGTAAGTGAATCAAGATCATGAATTACACCCGAAATTTGAAAATCAAAATCCGCAGCTCCCGACATACTAAACCCATTTTTAAGATCCAAAAATTCGGAAAAAGGAATTAAATCTACTTTCCCCTTAGATTTCAATTTATACCAAGGCTTATTCAGGTTACTTAGAGAAAACGTTCCTTTAGCCTCTCCTTCTTTCGTACGAATATCAAATTGATCCACCCAAATTTGGGTACTACTAGAACTTGCCAATTTTCCCAAATCAAACCTGCCCTTAAGAACATTTATCCCAACCTTTAACTCGGATTTTTTCATATTAAAAGACCCATTCGTTATATTGAATCCTCCATTAATTTGGGGGTGTTTATCTTTACTTCCCTTTTTAATATTCACACTTAAATCGGCTCTTCCGTTCAATAAATACCCGTCAATAAACGTGATATGTTTTCGAGGGATTAACGGTTCCGCTTGATCCAGGTCCAATTTTTCTGCGGTAAAGGTGTAATCATATTTACTGCTAGAACTATGGCCTACAACCTCGAATTGATACTTATTACGCAAGTTGATAAAGCCTCTTGATACTTGAAAAATTCCTTTTTCTAAGTCAAATTTTACCCCAATATCAATTTGTCCTGATTCATTAGTCAAATAGGGAGTATTCTCCAGAACTAGTTTATTCACCTTCGTTTGCCCAAATAATGCAGTGGTAATTTGCGTGCTGCTAAATGTCCCGTTGGCTTCTAGGAAAGGAAAATCAAATGCATATTGATTTTCTGTTCTAAAATCTCTGAATTTTACCTCGCAATTTTTTAGGATAACCTCTTCCAAATTCAAAAAGAAATTAGCCGTATCCGAAGAATCAGATTTAATAAACAAGTAATTTTCTTGTCCAGCTTGATCAATTTCTAAATTGACGTACCCATCCGTAACGCTTATAGAATTCAATATATACTTCCCTTGAATTATATCCAGAATACTAAAGGACAAGGCTAACTCTTCAAAATGAAAAAGCGTGTCGCCTACTGCCGCGTAATTAGATGATTCAAATCCTGTAATATGATTAAGTGATACGCTAGCCTTAGGAAAATGAGTTAAGAAAGAAAAATCAAGGGCATCTACTTTTATCTCCGAATTAAGACTTTGGTTGATTTCATTTGAAACAGAATTAATGACTTTATCTTGGAAAATAAAACCAAAAACCACCAAAATTGACAGCAGGGATACTGCAATAATGGTGGTGTATATTAATACCGTTTTAACAATTCGCATGTAGCGATAACGATTCTAAAATATGGATATTATATATTGCTTTTAAGCATTTTGAGACTTCCTACTTCTAGAGGATCTAGAAAACGGAATTTACCTCTACCTAATTTCTTTTTGGTAACACCAGCAAAAGAAATACGCTCTAAAGAAACTACTCGATAACCTAGTGTTTCAAATATTCTCCGAATAACACGGTTTTTACCCGAATGTAATTCCAAACGAACACTATCTCTTGAACCCGTTTTGTAATATTCCGCGTCATCTACTTTAATCAAGCCGTCTGCCAATTCAACCCCATCCATCATTTGTTGAATGTGAGCTTCCGAAACATCTTTATCTGCCTTAACATTATACACTTTAGTTACGCCAAACTTAGGATGTGTAAGCTTTGTAGCCATTTCTCCATCGTTTGTTAGTAGCAAAACACCCGTAGTATATCTATCTAAACGTCCTACAGGATAAATTCGTTCCTTACACGCATTTTTCACAATATCCACAACGGTTCTTCTTCCTTGCGGATCATCCAAAGTAGTGATGCAATCTTTTGGTTTGTTTAATAAAACATACACCAATTTCTCTGGTGCAAGTTGTTCATTGGCCAATTTAACTACATCACCTTTCATAACGCGTGTACCCAATTTGGTAATCACCTCATCATTAATAGAAACAATTCCTGCAGAAATTAATTTATCGGCTTCACGTCTAGAACAAATTCCAGCATTTGATAAATATTTATTTAATCGTTCGCCCTTCGTTACATTGAAAATTCTATCTATGCCTTGAGGTTTCGGAATAAAACTTTGCTTTCTTCTTGGCTTAAATCCTTCCTTTCTTAAATGGGTATACCCATTTTTATCAATTTTGGTGTATGATTTTGAGCTTGATTCTGAAGAATATGAATTTCCATCCACTTCGTCTTCATTACTGTTAAAATCCTGACTAATACGGATTCTTCTTCTTTTGGGAGCACCTGACTGGTTTGAACCGTACTCATTTTCATTGTTTTCTGACCTATTAAAATCGTCCCGACTCATAATTCAAAAATTTATATAATTATCTAAAAAGTGTGCAATAGTACATCTAATTTACAAATTGAATAGTAACTAAAGTCCTATTGATGTGTTATTCAACGTATAAATCAACATAAATGTTACAATTGCGCTTCCATTAATGCCAATTGGGTGAAAAGGCGTCTTCAATATGGTTAATGATCTTAACGTTATCATTCAAAATTATACTAATAATATCAAACCTCCCTTCATTCTCCAAATCATTTTCAATCAAATAGTGGTTGGCCACTTTTACAATTCTTTTTTGCTTGGCCATTGAGACCGCCTCCTCGGGTTCGCCCAAATAATTATTAGCGCGTGTTTTTACTTCCACAAAAACAATTACCAAACCCTTTTGGGCGATGATATCAATCTCATCTCGCTTAAAACGAAAATTTTTTTCGAGAATAGTAAACCCAGAATTTATCAATTTTTTTAGGGCTAATTTCTCTCCTTCTATTCCCAGCTCGTTGTGACTTGCCATATTAAATTTGTTTCATCCTACAGGAAGTAGCATTCACCTCAAACAAATAATCCGTCCCAAACACTAAAGCTCTGTTATCTAATTGGTGTCCCGCTGGAAAATTAAATGCAACAGGGTAGTTTTCATTTTCCACAAAAGAAAATACTAACTCTTCAGCAGTGCAACCGAAGGTCTCTTCACATTCTTTAATATCTGTAAGACCACCCACCAAAAAACCAGCTAAGTTCTTCAGTTTTCCTGCCTTTTTCAAACTCCACATCATTCGGTCGAGTTTATATGCGTACTCCGATATTTCCTCTATAAACAAAATTTTACCAGAAGTGTCAATATCCAAGTTGGTTCCAATTAAGCTTTCTAAAATAGCCAAATTTCCTCCTACCACAGGCGCTACGACTTTACCAATTTTAAAATTAGACGAACTAAAATGGGTGATCACTGGCTCTCCAAACAATGCTTGCTTCAGGGTGCTTAAAGTTTCACTTTCGGGGGCTAATTGATCAAATTGCAAGGGAACAGTTGCATGAATGGAAGGTAATAAAAGTTGTTCATTTAACTTCGAGTGTAAAATGGTAATGTCACTAAATCCTACCATCCACTTTGGGTGTTTATTGAATTTTGAAAAATCTACTTCATCTATAATACGTATCGTGCCGTACCCTCCACGCGCACAAATAATGGCTTTGGCTGTTGGATGGTTTAGCGCCCATTGCAAATCCTCCGCTCTTTCCTTATCCGTTCCTGAAAAATAGTGATATGAACCTATGGCATGGGCTCCAACCTGAACATGTAATCCCCAGCTATTAAATAATTCAATCGCCTTTTCAATGTAATTTGAATCAATGCTCTTGGCGGGTGTAATAATTAAAACGGTATCACCTTTTTCTAGGTATGGGATATTTTGCATGTAGAATCTGTTTCCACAAATGTAAATACAACTGTTTTACCGTTAGGTAATTAATACCAAATCATATTTTTTATCGGTTTTTTCACCCTCCTAACTATTGTTAATTTTAACATAATTCTCGAAACGACTAAAAATTAAAAGGGTATTTTTCGAAAAATATTCAAATTATGGAAGGTTTCTTAGTATTGATTGTTATCATTTTGATTGTTTTTTTAATCACATTACGAAGTAAACTCAATAAAATAGGTTCTGATTTCTATACGCTTCAAAAGGATATGATGAAAGGGTTTAATGCCCTCCAAAATGAAATTCAATCCACTAAATCTAGGCCTAATTTCCCTCCAGTTATTCCGAAACCAACGCCTAAAGAAACAGAAGAAACACCATCCACTCCAAGTCCAGATTGGAGTACTCCACCAAAACCTACAGGACCAATCATAATAGGGGAAACGATAATCCCAACAGAACATCCAAAAGACCCACCTATCAAAAACCCTACATTTTCAGAAGCAAGGAAATTAGTGAATCCGGTTGCGCAACAAAACACCCCACCAATTCAATCGGTGCCACCAAAGTCACAATTCAAAAAACCACCTCCACCTCCGAAGCCGCCTAAACCTTCTTTCATGGAAAGAAACCCCGACTTAGAGAAGTTTATTGGAGAGAACTTATTAAGTAAAATCGGTATTGTAATTTTTGTAATTGGTATGGGTTTCTTGGTAAAACTTGGAATAGATAACAATGTAATTACCGAGGGAATGCGCGTAGCCATTGGCGTTTTGATTGGAGGCGGAATGGTAGGTTTAGCGCATTATTTACGCAAATCATTTTCGGCATTTAGTTCCGTTTTAATTGGAGGTGCCTTAGCTGTTTTATACTTTACAATTGCCATTGCATTTCATGAATATCAAATTATTCCACAAACGGCCGCCTTTGTTATAATGGTACTTATTACTGCATTTGGTGTTTTGCTTTCCATTTCGTACGACCGAAAAGAACTGGCCATTTTAGCCATCATCGGTGGTTTTGGCACCCCATTTTTTGTCAGTACCGGGAGTGGGAATATTCTAGTACTTTTTTCCTACATTTTAATTCTTGATATTGGAATGTTGGCGCTCGTGTATTTCAAAAAATGGAATGTCATTAATTACATTGTTTTTGCCTTCACGTACCTATTATATATGGGCGTATTCCAAACTAAATTCGCAGAAAATCCTGAAGATACCCGCGGAATCATGTTTGGGTTTCTCACAGCCTTTTACCTTATTTTTTATGTGATGAGCATTGTTTACAATGTAAAAAACAAACTAAAATTCGCTTACCCTGAAATAGGTATGCTTTTAACGAATTCAACAATCTATTTTGGATTTGGTTTGCTGTTATTGAATGAATTTAAAGACGGACAATTAATGGGACTCTTTACCGCCCTAATCGCTGCTTTCAACTTCGTGTTCACCTTTATTCTTTACAAACGAAAAGACATCGACAAGAACTTATTGTATTTGCTTATTGGCCTCGTTCTAACATTTATAAGTCTTATTGCCCCTATTCAATTAGAAGGAAATCACATCACTCTTTTCTGGTCGTTTGAGGCTGTTCTGTTACTGTGGTTATATCAAAAATCGAATATTCAATTAATGCGAATATCTGCCTTGGTAATTAATTTCGTTATGGTGATTAGCTTACTGATGGATTGGGCCCAAAACTATTTTCCGAATTCCGGATTTGTAGAACTGCCCATAATTTTAAACAAAGTATTCATCACTACCGTAATTTCATTAGCCTCTCTATTTGCTACACGATATCTGCTCAAAAAAGACAATCCAGATGAACTTATATTTGGTTACCCTAGATCAGTTTTTATCCGAGCAGTTGAAATTGGGTTTTTGGTGCTATTGTATTTTGGGGTGTTACTAGAGCTGCAGTATCAATTTAAAAATGCGGAGTTTGTGGACACCCTACGTAGTATTCTAATTGGAATCTACAATTTCATTTTCCTTGCAGGATTAATTGCATTGGCTAGGCAACAAAAAAACCAAATTTTCACTTATGTCGTAGCTGCCTTTGTTGGGTTTTTGACCTTTGGTTATTTAGTTATTTACACCTCGGTAATAGCCGATGCAAGAAACATTTTACTTCGAAGTACGGGAGAATTAAATTCAGGGTATTATCTGCATTATGTCCAGTTGGCCTTGTTTATTGTAATTGTAGTTTATGCTATAAAATACATCAAAAACAATTATGGGTTTAAGTCAATGGTTGGGAACTACGCCTTATGGATTGCTTCGTTCATTGGCGTGTTTGTTTTCTCCAATGAGGTTGTTAACCTAGCCATTATGAGTCATTATGAAATTGGTGGCTCAATTAGCGAGTCATTACGTTTTGCATCTAAATCAACGCTACCCGTAGCGTGGGCATTCACGGCATTAGTATTAATGGTTTCTGGTATGAAATACAAGTTAAAGACCCTTAGAATCGCTTCTTTGGTTTTGTTTTTACTCACCATAATCAAGTTGTTCTTGTTCGATTTAAAAGGCAATACAACAGGCAAAATTGTATCATTTATTTTCCTAGGAATTATCCTTTTGGTAATTTCCTTTCTATATCAAAAACTTAAAGTTCTATTACTGGATGATGACGAAAATGAAAAATAACGGGTTAATTCTCTTGTTCCTTCTTGGGGCTACCCATGTGTGGAGTCAAGATTTTGATTATAAAACTACGGTAGAGCCAATTTCTAGTACTGGATTTCAGCGTATTGAATTATCTGCAGAAATTCTCGGAAAACTAAACTACTCGCATGGCGATATGCGTTTATATTCAAGTGATGGAGAAGTAGTTCCATACATTCTTCAACAAGAAAAAGCTACCGCCACATATTCTTTGTTTAAGGAATACACCGTAATAGACCGGAAAAATTATGCGGATAGTTTATCGGTATTTGTATTCGAAAACCCAGAAAGAAACAAGATAAATAATTTCAGTCTTTCGGTTCAAAATACGGATGTTAGAAAACGGGCACGACTTAGTGGAAGCAATGACCAAAAAAACTGGTACGTAATTAAAAACGATTATTTGCTTCACTCTTTAAGCAGCAGTAACGACTTATCCGAAATGAAAATTTTGAATTTTCCGTTGAGTGATTATGCCTTTTTTAAATTAGAAATTGACGATAGCGAATCGCTTCCTATAAACATTCAAAAAATTGGATTTTACGATTACGAAAGTGTTTCTGGAAAAATGTCACAGTTTGATGTGCCTGTGATTTCTCAAAAAGATAGCGGTCGTATTTCATACATTCATCTTTCCAATACTGAAAAAATGTATACTGAGAAGCTCGAGTTTTTTGTTTCTGGTGCTGATTATTACCAACGTTACGCCACGCTGTTGGAAAAGAAAACCAGATTCACTAAAAGGAAAAAAGAGGAAACCTACTTTGAATCTATTGGTTCATTCAATTTGAATTCAAATAGCACTAATATCATTAATTTACACAGAATTGAATTCACTGATTTATATCTTAAAATTGACAATAAAGACGATCAACCTCTCCACATTGATAGCGTTTCAGGTATTTTTCTGAACCATTATTTAGTAGCGGATTTAGAAGCGGGAAAATCATACACGTTGAAATTTGGGAATGATAAAATTTCCCGTCCACAATATGATTTAGTGAATTTTACCAAAAAAATTCCCAAGCAACTTCTAGTTGTTCAATGCAGTTCTATTACTTCTCTAAAATCAAAGGATACTAAGAAAACTACTCCTGGAATATTTGAAAATGCCTATACAATTTGGATTGTTTTAGGATTTGTCGGACTGATTTTAGGGTACGTTTCTTTTAAAATGATTAAAGAAATTGGCGATAAAAGGGAAGAGTAAAAACAGCCTGTCAATTCGAGTGTTTTTTGTGTAGTGGAACGAAGCAAAAAATGTATCGAGAACAATTAAAAAAAGCTTCTACATTTCTTTTGATGGCAAAATTTTAATGTCCTTTTTTCTTGACAAAAAAGAACGAAAAAGTCAAGAAGCTTCGAAGGAATTTTTGGCTCCGCTACGCTGCTCCAAACCTCCGGTAAATTTTCGCTACATGCTTTCTGAATTATTTCTTCGCACTTCCACCCTAAACAAATCAGGCAATTTCGCTCAATTTACCGTTAATTCTAGCGAAGCTTCCGGGCACTGAAACTCTTATCTATATTAATAGTCTTGTGAATGTAAACCCTGTCAGTTCGAGTGTTTTTTGGGTAGTGAAACGAAGCAAAAAATGTATCGAGAACAATGGTTTATTTACGGGTCTCGATACAATTTTCTTCGAAAATCACTCGACCTGACAAAATTTACCGCACAAAAAAAGCCACCCGTCAAATGACGGATGGCTTTAGTATTTGTAATACTGCTTTTTACTGAATAACTAATTTACTTCTCTTCTCGGCAACTTGCAGGATATACATGCCACCAGAAATACCAGCTAAGCTAACTCTACCATTTGATTCTACAAAACCAGTGGCAACTATTTTACCACTCATATCATAAATTTGAAACGTAGTTTGATTTTGCGATTGTTCTACAAACACTTCGTTATGGGCTGGGTTTGGGTAAAGTGAAAGTTTTTGATGCTTTAACTCTTCCACCCCATTAGGCAACCAACTGCAATCTGCAGCCAGTAAGTCAGTTAAGCTTTTTAGTCCTATTGCATTATTTTCAACTATAAAGAAATTGGATTGGGGATAATCAATAAGATAATTTTTAACCCCATTTTGGAATACACAGGCATTATCTAACATATAATTTTGCTTAATAATCAATGAATGAACCGAATCCAAGCCAACACATCCACTTATAGAGTCTAACTCTATGTTAAAAACAAATCCTCCAAAAGCTTCCGACATAGAAGATACTTTCTCCTTTGCTGTTTCCAGATGTACATGTTTCAACTGTCTATTTTCAAAAAAAGAAAACGCAGATAACTGATGATGTGGATTATTCCAATAAAAGGTTTTTAAACTATCGTTTTGGGCTACCTCTAGGCTGGGGTATCCTTGGGGAGATGCATCCATATCACCCAAATCTAACTCTACCTTTTTTAAATAATCATTATCATAAATGTAAAATGTTCCACCCTGTTTAATTTTGCTTCCACCATAAATGTACTTCAAAAAGGTCCTTTCACATGAAATACTCAAAACCTTTATATTATCAGTAATATATAAGGTATCAAATTTTTCATTCCCTTCCATAGCCAAATAAAATGATTCTAGGGGTTGTTGTAATTCATACAAATTTTCAACCAACGTGTGGTTTAAAAACAATACCAAGGAATCCATACTAGATAAAGGTTGTAAACTATTAATCTGGTCAGTAATAGGTAAGGTCGTATCATTATCTAAATGAACAATATACGATTGATTGGTTATAAAATTATAGGCATCAAAATCTGCCTGATTTGTAAAGCTTACAACTATGGCTCCTTGCAACGGAAGTATGCTGAACATTAGTAATAATATTAATAAATTTTTCATGGTTTCTATTTTAATAAATTGGAATTAAATGAGTTGTTGAAAGGTTTCTGTCGAGTTATAAAATCATTGGGTTAAATATAAAACAAATTTGCAATTCAGATATTTAAGCTCGAGTAAAAAAAACGTATTAAAAAGATAGCTGTCAGTTCGAGTGTTTTTTGGGTAGTGAAACGAAGCAAAAAATGTATCGAGAACAATGGTTTATTTACGGGTCTCGATACAATTTTCTTCGAAAACCACTCAACTTGACAGAGGAAAACGTTTAAAAAACCTAATCCTTCAAAGCGGCCTTATTCTTATTGGCTAATTGACCACAAGCAGCATCAATATCCTCTCCACGGCTTTGGCGCACTTGAGACTGCACTCCCTTGTATTTTAAAAAGTCTTGAAATTCTTGAGTGGTTTTTGCACTACTCTTTGAAAACTCCGCATCATCAATAGAGTTATACACGATAATATTGACTTTAACAGGGAATCTAGTACATAATGCAGCCAATGCTCGAACATCTTCTTTAGTGTCGTTAAACCCTTTAAAAAGGATGTATTCAAACGTGATTTTATTTCCCGTTTTTTGATAAAAATAGTCCAACGCATCCATTAATATTTCCAAGGTGTTGGTTTCATTGATAGCCATAATTTGGCTGCGTTTACTTTCAATGGCTGCGTGTAAAGAAAGAGCCAAATTAAACTTCACCTCATCATCTGCTAAACGTCTTATCGCCTTAGCAATTCCTGCGGTGGAAACCGTAATTCGTTTAGCCGACATTCCCAATCCTTCCGGAGAAGTAATTTTATCAATGGCGCCCAGTACGTTTCGGTAATTCAACAATGGCTCGCCCATGCCCATGAAAACAATATTGGTCAATCCCTTACCATAATGTTTTGTAGACTCTGCATCAATTATAGCTACTTGATCATAAATTTCGGAAGCGTCAATGTTACGCATCAACTTAAGCTTTCCAGTAGCACAAAATGTACACGCCAAACTGCAACCCACTTGCGAGGAAACACAGGCCGTATTTCGAGAGTCAGTAGGAATTAAAACTCCTTCAATTATTTGTTGATCATGAAGCGCTAATGCGTATTTAAACGTTCCATCAACACTCTTTTGTGCTTCGGCAATAGAAACGGGTTTAATCTCAAAATGTTGATCTAAAAGTTCGCGATGTTTTTTCGAAAGGTTCAGCATTTCCTCAAATGAGGTAGCCGATTTTTTCCACAGCCAGTCATAAATCTGACGTGCCCGGAATTTCTCAAAACCAAAATCGCTGGTATGAGATACAATCTCATCCAGCGACAACTTTCTTATATCAATTTTTTGCATGCGTTTTTTGTTGCCCAGTGGGCGTTCCGATGCTTAAATGATCAGCATGGCATCTCCATATGCCAAAAATCTATATTTTTCTTTGATAGCTACATCATACGCGTGACGAACGAAATCGTAATCGCCAAAGGCAGCAACGGCCATTAATAATGTAGAGTGAGACTCATGGAAATTGGTGATTAAAGAATTGGCAACGGAAAATTCATGTGGAGGGAATAAAAATTTATTCGACCATCCATCATACGGTTTCAAGAAACCATCTGTACTTACCGAAGTTTCGATACTTCTTAATACCGATGTACCTACGGCACAAACTTTATTTTTGTTAGAAATAGCCTGATTAACCCGTTGCGCAGTTGCATCTGGAATAACAAGTTTCTCGCTATCCATTTTATGTTTCGTTAAATCCTCCACATCCACTTGACGGAAACTTCCTAAACTAGTGTTTATAGTCAAAAACGAATAATCAACTCCTTGGAGTTCTAAGCGTTTCATTAGGTTACGACTAAAATGCAAACCTGCAGATGAAGGAGCAACAGCGCCTTCTTTTTTCGCGAAAATAGTTTGGTATCTATCAGCATCCTCTGGTTGAACACCACGTGTAATATAGTCTGGAATTGGAGTTTCGCCCATATCGTAAATGATTTGTTTGAACTCTTTGTAATCGCCATCAAACAAAAAACGTAAGGTACGACCACGAGAAGTAGTATTATCAATTACCTCTGCAACCAACTCATCATTTTCACCAAAATATAATTTGTTTCCAATTCTGATTTTACGCGCTGGATCAACTAAAACATCCCAAAGACGACTTTCTGAATTTAATTCTCTCAAAAGAAAAACTTCAATACGCGCTCCCGTTTTTTCTTTATTTCCATAAAGTCTAGCCGGAAAAACTTTGGAGTCATTCATTATCATCACATCATCTTCACCAAAATAATTAACGATGTCTTTGAACACTTTATGTTCAATTTCACCCGTTTTACGGTTTAACACCATCAATCTTGCCTCATCTCTTTCTGGAGATGGGTATTGAGCGATTAGTGAAGAAGGAATGTCAATCTTGAATTTTGTTAATTTCATCTGTGTGTTTAATTTTTAATGTCAGTCAGATGGAAGTTGCTAAAATGACCGAGCCAACTATTGTTGAAACCATTCTTTAGCGCATTTCAAACGAATTGTGTAAAAGTTTGCAAAAATATAAATATTACACCGATTAGCAAGGTATTTACTCGGTTTGAATCAGATACTTAACCCTTTGATTTTCTTATTCTACAACTTTCGCCTCTTGAATTTCGGTTACCCAACTTTCTACTGATTTTGCATCGGTTACTTTAAAGTCGCCAATAGCAGTTCTACGCAAGGCTTTCAGATACCCGCCATTGTCTAAAACTTTCCCTAAATCATGCGCCAATGAGCGGATGTATGTACCCTTTGAACATACCACTCGGAAATCAATTTCGGGTAATTCTATTCGTGTTATCTCGTATTCGTAAATGGTGATTTTATTCGGCTTTAAAACCTTTTCTGTTCCTTTTCGAGCAAATTCGTAGGCCTTTCGACCATCAATTTTCTTGGCCGAATACAATGGTGGGACCTGCTCTATTTCGCCCATGAAAGTCTGAACAGCCGCTTTTACTTTCTCTTCGGTAATGGAAGATAAATCAAAAGTTTGATCAATTTCAGTTTCCATATCATACGAAGGACGCGTACCTCCCAACACAATGGTTCCCGTGTATTCTTTCGGCATTCCCATGTACGAATCAATGGTTTTGGTGGCTTTACCACAACACACAATCAATAAGCCTGAAGCTAATGGATCAAGAGTGCCAGCATGCCCTACTTTAAATCGTTTAATCCCTGTTTTTTGCTTGAGTTGGTAACGCAGTTTGTTCACCACATCAAAGGATGTCCAAGTTAATGGTTTATCCACCAGAAGAACTTCTCCACCCTTAAAATCGTATTCTTTCGCCATTAAATTGGACTAAAAAAGGTTTACGCCAATGGCCAATACACCCACTGCGAAACAATAATAAGCGAAGTATTTTAATTTGCTTTTTTTGACAAGGGTAATCATCCATGTACATGCTAAAACCCCCGCAGTAAATGCAGAAACAAAACCTACAAGGAGTACCATGCCAGATAAACTTCCGAAATCACCACCTCCTTCCATAAGGTCTTTTGCCATTTTCCCTAAGATTAGGGGAACGACCATTAAAAATGAAAAACGCGCAGCTTTCTCTTTGTCAATTCCCAATAAAACAGCCGTTGAAATTGTAGCTCCAGAACGAGAAATACCGGGTAAAATAGCAATAGCTTGAGAAATCCCAATAATTATAGACGATCCATAAGAAACCGGTTTGTTGGTTGATTTTGCTTTATCTGCTAAAAACAGAAGTAAGCCCGTAATGATGAGCATAAAACCAACCAATAATACCTGACCGCCAAACAAAGCTTCCAATTCATCGTTAAACAAAACCCCTACAACCGCTGCAGGAATCATAGATAAAATAATCTTTATGGAAAATACTTTTTCTTCATTCCAGCCCACAGAAAACAATCCTTTGAAAATTTGACCAATATCTTTTCGATACACCACAATAGTACTCAAAGCGGTAGCTGCATGTAATAATACCGTAAAAGCCATGCTTTCTTTTGGAAGGCTTGAATCGCCAAATAGGGCTTTGACCAATTCTAAATGCCCGCTACTACTCACCGGCAGGAATTCAGTAAGTCCTTGAATCAATCCAAGAACTATTGCTTCAATTAAGCTCATTGAAAAGTGTTAATCGGTGGTTTTTTTCATGATAGCGTAAAGAATCAATCCATACCCCGATAAAATTACGATAGGAGAAAGTGATAATCTACGGAAAGAAAAAATAGCATCGCTAAACACGGCTGGATCATCAGAGCCACCACCGGCCATCAAGAAAAATCCAATAATTATTAATACAAAACCTGCGATTAGGAAAATGTAATTCGTTTTAGTAAACGGAAGTTGATCATCTCCCGACATTTCATTTTTGTTTGCCATAATTATCTGTATAATTGATCTGTTTTGAGTTTCAAATATCTGCGAACCGCTAACGTGGTACTGAACCAACTAATTATCAATCCCAATCCTACTACTCCTGCAATCACAATTGCATATATTTTAATATCGTCTACTTCAAAAAGTTCAGGCATTTGATTTTGTGCTGAATACACCACTAAAGCAATCAAAACTATAGAAATCAATGCGCCATACAACCCATTTATCATACTTCTCATTACAAATGGACGGGTAATAAATCCTGATGTTGCCCCAACCAACTGCATGCTTCGAATAATGAATCTGCGTGAGTAAATGGCCAATCGGATGGTGCTGTTTATTAATGCTACTGCTACAAAAAGTAACATGATTGAAAAACCCACTAAAACAATAGTGATTTTTCGAATATTCTCATTCACTGCCGAAAGTAAATCTTTGTGATAGGCTACATCTCTTATTTTAGGATTTTCTAACAAATCTGCTTCAATCCACGCGATACTATCTGGATGTGCATATTCGGCTTTCATTTTAATATCAATACTGGATGACAAAGGATTATAGCCTAAAAAATCTACAAATTCTTCACCCAAATCTTCTTGTAATATTGCTGCAGCTTCTTCTTTAGATACAAACTCGGTCGTTTTTACAAATCGGGAGGCATCTAATGATTTCTGTAATCGTTTTACATCTGCATCTTTTACATCATCACGCAAATACACAGTGATACCAATATTTTCCTTTACCGTTTCTGAAATTGATTTCGCCTTTAATACAAGTAAACCCGTAATACCCAACATAAAAAGCACCAACGAGATACTAATTACAACAGAAAAATATGATTTGCTCGTTCCACGTGAAGCCATGTGATGGTATTGAAATTAAGTTCAATTCGTAATAGGGCGCTAAATTAAAAAAATAACGCAATGGAATAGACTGTTTGTAGATTTAACGCTATTGATTTTGCAATAAATACGCACAAATTGTTTTCAATTTTTATCCGTACTTTTAGTTTCTAATATTACTTTGACAAAACCTGTATATTTATACTTTTTTCAAGTTTTTTCCTGTCCTTTTCGTATTTAGCCCAATACAAACCTGGTTTTGGAATAATTAGACACAATGGCTCATTTTCTCTTTACCAAGAAAGAATGGAAATGGTTGGCTACGTGAAAAATGGAATTCCTCACGGAGTTCTAAAAAACGTTTCCGAAATTGACTATTCGCAATTCATCCACATCTTCCCCAACCCCACCAATAATGTACTCACCATTAAAACCGAAAAACTCAGCGGAAAAATCATTTTTGAAATTATTGATTTCCAAGGAAGAGTTGTACAATCGGGCAATTTTGAACAACAAATTACAGCCGATGTTTCGGGATTTTCAAACGGTATTTATTTTGTCATTCTCAAAAATCAGGAAGGTGCCATTATTCACCGAGAAAAAGTGATTGTGCAGTAAATCAATTCATTTATAAACCCTTGGAAATAACTGTAAATCCATACCTTTGCACGCTTAAATTTCAGTAGAATACCATGCGTACAAAAATCAAAGATCTGTTGGCCAGTAATGGTCCGCAACAAAAAATAAACATCAAAGGCTGGGTGCGAACTAAACGTGGCAGTAAAAATGTTTCGTTCATTGCTATGAATGATGGTTCAACCATCAATAATATTCAAGTGGTAGCAGATAACGCTAATTTTTCGGAAGAGGTAATGAAAAAAATTAGTACCGGTGCTGCTCTAAGCATTATTGGTGATTTAATTGAAAGCCAAGGTAGCGGTCAAAACTTTGAAGTTTCAGCTACAGAAATTGAAATTTTAGGTGAAGCAAGTACCGATGATTATCCGTTACAACCAAAACGTCATTCGCTTGAATTTTTAAGAGAGATTGCACATTTACGCCCACGTACCAATTATTTTTCTGCTGTTCTACGTATTAGAAATGCAGCAGCATATGCCATTCACGAGTACTTTAACCAAAAAGGTTTTGTATGGATGCATACGCCTATTATTACTGGTTCAGATGCAGAAGGTGCTGGAGAAATGTTTAAAGTAACCAACTTTGAATTGAATAATGCGCCTAAAACAGAAGATGGTGAAATTGATTTTTCTAAAGACTTTTTTGGCAAAGCAACGAACCTTACTGTATCAGGTCAGTTAGAAGCTGAATTGGGTGCGATGGCGCTAGGTGAAGTATATACCTTCGGACCAACATTCCGTGCAGAAAATTCAAACACTACGCGACACTTAGCCGAATTTTGGATGGTGGAACCTGAGGTTGCATTCAATGATTTGAACGACAACATGGATTTGGCTGAAGATTTCTTGAAATACGTCATCAAATCGATCTTAGATAAGTGCAATGATGATTTGACTTTTTTAAGCAATCGTTTAACCGAAGAAGAGAAAGTGAAGCCAGAAGCGGAGCGCTCTCCGATGGAATTGAAAGAAAAATTAAAGTCGGTTATTGAGAATGACTTTGAACGTGTTTCATATACGGATGCATTTCAAATTTTACGAAATTCAAAACCAAACAAGAAGAAGAAATTCCAATATGTTTTAGACCAATGGGGCGCTGATTTACAATCGGAACACGAACGCTACTTAGTTGAAAAGCACTTCAATAAACCGGTAATTTTATTTGATTATCCAGCGAATATCAAAGCGTTCTATATGCGTGAAAACGAAGATGGAAAAACGGTACGCGCTATGGATATTTTATTCCCAGGCATTGGAGAGATGGTTGGTGGATCGCAACGTGAAGAACGTTACGATGTACTATTGAACAAAATCAAAACCATGGGAATTGATGAAGAAGAGCTTTCTTGGTATTTGGACACCCGTAAATTTGGTACTGCCCCCCATTCAGGATTTGGATTAGGTTTTGAGCGTTTGATTTTATTCCTTACTGGAATGAGCAACATTAGAGACGTAATTCCGTTTCCAAGAACTCCAGGAAACGCTGAGTTTTAGGGAGAAAGGAGACCAAAGACGGGAGTAGATAACAAAAATGGATTTTGAATAAAAAAATGATAATACAACCAGGTGGTATAAATTCGGTTCCAGATAATTTTTCTGGAGAAGTGAAATGGGAAAGCCCATCCAATATTGCTTTGGTAAAATATTGGGGGAAAACAGGAAATCAAATTCCAGCAAACCCTTCGATTAGTTTTACACTTAGCGCGAGTAAAACCATTACTTCTATTGCATACAAAAAACGCTCAAACATGCAATCTGGCCCCAATGTTTGTTTCTTTTTTGAAGGGAAGGAGGCAAATAAGTTTGGGGAGAAAACCTTTCTATTTCTTAAAAAAGTAGAAAGCTATTTTCCTTTTCTGAAAGAGTTAGAATTGACCATTGACACCGAAAATACATTTCCGCATTCGAGTGGTATTGCCTCATCAGCTTCAGGAATGAGCGCTATGGCTTTGTGTTTAATGAGTATCGAAAAAACACTATCCCCTGAGATTTCAGAGGAATACTTTTACCAAAAAGCCTCATTTATTGCACGTTTAGGTTCTGGTAGTGCATGTCGTTCTGTTTATGGCGGGCTCACCACTTGGGGAGAAAGTTCCTTGGACAATTCGAGTAACGAGATCGCTATTCCATTGAAAGGAACGCATCAAGTTTTTGACGATTTTCAAGACACTATATTACTCATTGAAAGAGGTCAAAAAGAAGTTTCGAGTACGGTTGGTCATGGGTTAATGCATACGAATCCATACGCTGAAACGAGGTTTAAGCAAGCCCAAACAAACACGACCAAACTCAACGATATTTTAAAAATTGGCGATTTAGATGCCTTTGGTGCGTTAGTAGAAAGTGAAGCGTTAACCTTACATGCCATGATGATGACCTCTACGCCTTATTTCATGTTAATGAAACCCAATACCATTGCGGTTATTCATGATTTATGGGCATACAGAAAATCCTCTGGAAATCACGTATATTTCACTTTAGATGCGGGTGCAAATGTGCATTTATTATATCCGAAAGCAGAAGCCAAAGAAGTGCTTCATTGGATTAAAAATGAGTTAGTTGGCTGTTGTGAAAATCAAATGTATATTTGTGACGATGTAGGCCGAGGTCCGAACCAATTATAATAATGATAAAAGAAGCGCTTTTTCATTCTAAAATATTACTCTTCGGAGAGTATGGAATTATCCAAGATTCAATGGGTTTATCCATACCGTATAAAGCCTACATGGGTGAACTTAAGTTCCATGATACGGATACAGAATCTGCCCAAAAATCAAATTCACATCTCATTAAATTTCACGCCCATTTAGAGAAATTGGAAACCTCTAAAGAGCTTCCAGTTGAATTAAATTTACGTGCTTTTGGCGATGATATTGCATCTGGAATGCATTTCGATTCTACCATTCCTCAAGGATATGGTGTAGGAAGTTCAGGTGCTTTAGTTGCCGCTATTTACAATAAATATGCAGTGAATAGAATTGACCCTGATGTTGATTTGTCTAAGAAAAACATCCTAAAACTTAAATCCGCTTTTGGTTTAATCGAATCTTATTTTCATGGAAAAAGTTCGGGAGTAGATCCATTGATTTGCTACCTGAAATTGCCGGTTCTGATTAAGTCTAAAAGTGACGTGAATACCATCGGAATACCGGCAGAAAAAGAAGGTGAAGGTGCGATATTCTTAATGAATACTGGAACCGTTGGGGAAACTCAAGGTATGGTAAACATATTTATGGAACGAATGAAACAAGAGGGTTTCCGTAATATGATTAAAAAGGATTTTAAGAAATACAATGATTTATGTATTTCGGCATTTTTAGAAGGAGAAACACAACCATTATTCGATAACCTGAAGCATTTATCCGCATTAGTATTAGACAATTTTAAACCCATGATTCCTTCTAATTTCCAAAAATATTGGGAAGACGGATTAGAGTCCAATGCGTATTATCTCAAACTTTGTGGTTCAGGAGGTGGTGGATTTATTTTAGGATTCACACTTGATTTCGTTAAAGCGAAAGAAATGCTTCATGGCCAAGACCTAGAAGTCATCTACAAGTTTTGAGTCCCCTATTCAACAGGCGTCAACGTTACGCAATCTACAAATTCTGGTACTTACTTTCACTCGTAAGATGGTACAACATTTTATTGGTTGTGGTAGCTCAATATTTGGCTGCACTCTATCTTCTAAATGATTCTTCAGTAAGTAAAAAAGATCTACTACTCGACCCCAATTTACATCTTTCCGTTTTTGCCACAGCGTTGATTATCGCGAGTGGTTTCATTATCAATAGTTTTTATGACCTAGAAAAAGACACGGTTAACCGACCCGATAAAGTGATTTTTAGTCGCCTCGTTAGTCAAACTACCTGCTTGAATTTTTATTTTTTCTTTAATACCGTGGGTGTAGTCATGAGCTTTTACGTTTCTAAAAGTGTGATGCTCTTTAACTTTTTGTTCAGTGTGGCCTTGTGGTTTTATTCCCATAAACTGAAGAAAAAAGCCTTCTTAGGAGAGCTTTCTGCGGCTACTTTAACTCTTGCGCCATTTTTTGTGGTAATCGTATTATATCAAAAATTCACCTTCGATATTTTCTTATACCTCAGCTTTATTGGGCTCATAGTTCTGATAAGAGAAATAATTAAAGATATTTTATCTGAAAAAGGAGATTTGATTTTTGGGTATGAATCTTTACCTATTAAGGTAGGATTGGAAGGAACTAAAAAAATATTAGGGTTATTAATGACACTTACCTTAGTGCCCTTTGGTGTGCTCTTGTATTTGCATGAAATTACCCTAGTCATGGGTTATTTCTTCCTAGGCGAAATAGTTATTTTTTACAGTGCCTATAAATTAGTAAAAGCCAAAGATGACCGAGATTTTCAAATCTTAAACGTTATCTATAAGTTCTTGCTTATAGCAGGGGTTTTAAGCATTCCTTTGGTATAATTCTAACCTCTAGTAAATTCAAACACCGTAATTTCCGGAGGCATTCCAATTCTACCCGGAAACGCTAAATACCCAAAGCCTCTGTTCACGTACAACATTTGTTTACCCACCTCATACATACCCGCCCATCTTGGGTATTTATATTTTACAGGACTCCATTTAATGTTTCCTAATTCTACTCCAAACTGAGCCCCATGAGTATGACCCGATAATGTTAAATCAATATCCGAGTGGCCTGTTGTTACTACTTCTTCAAAATGGGATGGATCATGAGAAAGAAGAATTTTTACAGGAATTCCTTCCGTACCTATTTTAGCTACATCTAAATCGCCATGCTGCGGAAAAGGTTTTACTCCCCAATTCTCTACCCCAATAATGGCTATTTTTTCTCCATTTTTTTCAATTATTTGATTCTGATTCAACAAAGAAGTAAATCCCATTTCATCATGAATTTCAATTAACCGTTCAAAATTTCTGGCCTTTTCTTCTACTGAATTCCATTGGCTATAATCGCCATAATCATGGTTTCCAACAATCGTTAATTTGGCCATTTTTGCCGGTAAAGATTTGAATTCTTCAATCCATGATTCGGCTTCTTTACTAAAATTATTTACCCAATCGCCTGTAACCACCAAAATATCCGGATCCAGATTTCTTACCATTTCCAAGCCAGGAGCCACAGACTCTTTATCATCAAAAAAGCTACCTAAATGTAAATCCGATAACTGAACCAATTTTAAACCTTCAAATGATTCTGGTAAGTTGGGTAAGCGCACCACTACATTTTTTATGTTATAATCGAAACGGCCTTTTAGCATTCCGTAGGCAGCCCCTATAAATGGAATGGCCGCAGCACCTGCCCCGAGCTGATAAATAAACTTTAATCTAGAAATGTTTTCCCCACTTGAGTTAGTTTCAGATGGCAAAAAATACCCAATTATATTTCTAAAAAGTAGAATTAAATCATCTGAAAAAATAAATAGAGTAAACACAATTTTGGGTAAATACACTAAAAGGATAATTCCAATAAGGTAATAAGTCGATTTGTAATTTCTAAAGTCGGGTGTTGTAGCAGCGTTATACACAACCATGAAAAACCAAGCAGCTATTGAAGCACTTAAAACCCAATGCGCCATTAGAATGCCTCTTTTTAAATTTACGGTTTGAATATCTGTTAATAAAGCCTTTAAGCCTTTGAAAACATACAAATCAATAAGGAAAAAGATGGTGAAAACTACCAGTATTGGTGTGAAATTAAATGCTCTTGAAGCCATGAAATATAATTGGAGGTCAAAAATATATTTTTAAAAAACCCTGCATTGTTTCCCGATGTTAAAGAATGATAATAGCGGAATTACTTAAACAAAAAAGGGGAGCTCAGATGAGCGCCCCTTTTACGTATTTGCATTTTTATATTATTGAATAATTAGCTTCGAGACAGAAGAATTAATCCCATCCGTAATTCGAATAAAATAAACTCCACTACTCAATTTCTTACTGTCAAATTGAATCATTTGATTATCCACTACATTAAGCAATGATTTGGTCTGAATTAATTTACCATCTACTGCGAGTACCGAAATCGTAATTTCATCGGCTTTCCAATCCGCTATCTCCACTTGAAACGCATCTGAAGCAGGATTCGGATAAACCTTTATCGTTGCCGAATTTGAAACTCCATTTAAGATCCCAAGAAGCACTTGGAAGTTTAATGTATCAGAGGCAAGACACCCATTGCTTGCTGTTACGGTTACATAAATAGTAGTATCACTATTAAGCATGAAATCAGCTGTATTATTTGTTGAGCCATCATTCCATAAATAACTATCTGTAGGTTCTGTACCTGCAACAATAGAGATGGATGAACCCACGCCTTGCGAAACATCATTTCCTAAATCAACCACTGGTCGTTCTAATGAAATGACCGTATAACTACATGTACTACTATTTCCTGATGGGTCGGTAACCTTGTAATTAAAAACATAACTGCCCGGAGAATAGAATGTTCCAGAAGTATGGGTAGACAATTGAGTCACGAATGGAGAACAGTTATCCATTCCAACTGGTTTTGAAAACGTATATACATCTTCGCAAAATGAAGTATCATTTGGACAAACAATAGTTGGTGTAATGGTATCTGCAACAGAAATATTTATTTGAACCGAATCTTTGTTTCCAGAAGCATCCATTGCATAAAACCACACCTGATTATTTCCCTTATCGGAACAATCAAAAATAGTTTGGCTCAAGTAAAAACTATCAATTTGACAGTTATCAAAGGATGAGTTATTGGCCGCATTGGCATTCGCAGAAACCATTCCAGAAGCATCCAAGTACAATGAAAGGTTACTCGCAAAAGCGAAAGGAGGCAAATTATCCACAACAGTTATCACTGCGGAAGCTGAATCCATATTTCCTTTGGTATCTGTTAGGGTTAACCAAACTGTATTTGCCCCAATGTTACTGCAATCGAAAGAGCTTATACTTAAAGAACCACTTAAAATAGCACAGTTATCAAATGATCCATTATCTACTTGAGACCATGGAACATTTATCGTTCCCGAGGAATTCAGATTTACACTTATATTCTGTGTTATCACTGTTGGGAGTATGGCATCTATCTCATCAATGATTACCGTATCGTTCACGGTACACCCATTAGAGTCCATAATAAACACGGAGTTTGCTCCCCCTCCAAGTCCGGTGGCGAAACTGGTGGTGTCACCATTGGACCAACTATAAGTATAAGGCATTATCCCACCTGAAACGGTAGTGGACGCACCTCCATTTAAAGCCCCTACACATATGGCATTGCTATCAATAATTGCAGTTCCTACGAGAGGAGCTGGTTCAGAAATGGTATCAGAACCAGAAATTAAACAACCTTGTAAATCGGTAATAGTAACTGTATAAACACCGGGTGATAAACCAGATATTGGGTTCGTTGTTGACCCATTACTCCAACTGTACGCGTTGGTAGTTGGAAATGGAATTGTTAACGCAGTATTAGCCGTTCCTTTGGATTTTGCAACTGTTGACCAATCCGTGCCGTCATTGTTATCCGAAATTCCAACGCGTGTAAATGAATTGGTAGATGCGCAAGTTGCATTTATTCCAGGACCTACCCAATCTCCATTATTTGAAACGGCTACTGTTCCAACGGTTATAGAGAAATTGCTAATGTTTGTAGAATCCCAACCCCAAAATAAGGCATCCACTATTGCTCCAGTTGAGTCAAAAATAACAGCCCAGGATTTCTGCCCACTACTCCAAAACAAATTATTTCCCCAATAATTCGTTCCAGTTACATCTTCTCTATACTCAACGGCTCCAGAGGCCATTATGCCAGATAAGTTCCAAGTTGTTGAATTAAAATTTGAAATCGTAGTGTAATCACTACTAACAACAACCTTCATCCCCGTAACATCCACAGGACCTCCACTAGTATTAGTGATTTCAATAAAATCCGGAGTACCAGGGTCCACTTCTGAAATTAATACCCCACCTGTACTTACTCCACCACCTGGAATAGTCGCGTCTATGACTCCATTGCCAAAACCATTACAAGACACATCTGAAGTTGCAAAGGTGATTACGGGTGATGTGTAAGGAAACCCCAATCCGCGATAATAATTTGGCGCTGTGCCAGCAGTCAATAAGGTTGCGAAACCAGAGGTATTTACCACTACAAACTCTTGATCAAGATTAGCCGTTAAAAAATCTCCATTACCAATATAGGTAACACCAAACACCTCATCATATAAATATCCAGTAGGAGGAATTATCGTGGTTACGCCTGTTGCAGTATCCGTATATTCCATTCTATGGTCGGTATCTCTACCACTCCAATGATAAATATAGCCGTCATCTGGACAAAAGCCAATGGTTTCTCCGTCATTACCCCCACCATAAGCAACAAAAAAAGTTAGCGCTCCTGTACTAATATTTACCTTGTAAAGCGTTTCTGCAGGGGAGCCTCCATCGCCAGATACAGCGTACAAATGATTTTGAGAGCCAAAACAAATTCCAGATATTTTATTCCCCATTACACCTATTTCGGTAATAATTCCCGTACTTGGATCCACAGTTCCTAGAACGCGATTAGTCACTCCACTTTTCTTAAAAGCAAGAAAAATCTCGCCAGTACACGGTCTTACCGCAAGGCTATTGACTCCAGTTACGGTTCCGGAAGCAACAGTTAGATTTATTGCAGTTGATACGGGAGTTAAAGATGTGGTGTCAACAATCCACAAAGAATCATTGTAGGGACTCACGGTATACATGTTCGTTTGGGCATTTAAATTTAATGCAAAAACTAGCATCAGATTTATCATGAGGACATATGTCCAAGACGAATTAAATAGGTTGGTTCGGTTTTTTAAAAAGTAATTTTTCACCATAATGCAATTGTTTAATTTGATTTGTTAATATGTGATTGATGCGTAGGTGAGGTCAGAAACTGAATGCCCAAGTTAAACAAAAATTATGAAAAATTTAACATGGCTAATACCGAGATAGAAAATTGAACTTAGATTCACTTCTCATTGTGAATATGTTCATAGCTTATTATCCGAATCAAAGCAATAAAAACAACTAGTTTGCATTAGATAAAAAATTCAATAATGAAGTTTAAAACCGTTGGAGTAATTGCGTTGGTATTAGTGGGATTATTTATAGCCTTATACTTTTTGCAACCCAAAAATCAGCCGCTACCCGAAGTAGAAATACTCGATGAAGAGGTGATTGAAGAAGAGCCAACGGTTTATTTGTTCGAATTGCCCGTAGATTCGTATCATGTGCATATTTCCAAGTTTGGGAAAAACGAATTTTTAGGAACCGTCCTGAATCGCTATAATGTAAGCCCTATTGAAATTGACAACATTGCCAAGGCCTCAAAAGAGGTGTACAATGTGCGTAGGTTTAAACAAGGCGACAAATACACCGTATTTACCACAAAAGATACCATACCCAAATTGGCCTTTTTTGTGTATCAACCCAACGAAGTAGATTACATCCTATATGATTTACGTGATTCAATTGTAATTGAAGCAAAGAAGAAATACATTGAAATTCGTGTCCGTGAAGCCTCTGGGATAATTAACTCGTCTCTTTATCAAACCTTAGTTGACCAAAATGTAAGTCCTAAGCTTGCCGTTGAATTAGCCGATGTATACGCTTGGACCATCGATTTTTATCGGATACAAAAAGGCGATTATTTCAAAGTAATTTTTGAAGAAAAGTTTATTGATGATGAACGCGTAGGTGTAGGTAGCATTCTTGCAGCAGATTTTAATAGCTACAATGAAGATAATTATGCATTCCTTTACGATCAAGGAGAAGGACCAGATTACTTTAACGAACAGGCAGAAAGTTTACGCAGAGCATTTTTAAAATCTCCTTTAAAATATGGTAGGCTAACATCTGCGTATACTAAAAAGAGATTTCATCCCGTACAAAAAAGGTATAAGGCGCATTTAGGAACTGATTATGCCGCGCCAACTGGCACTCCAATTCTTGCCGTAGGTGATGGTGTGGTTATTGAAGCCAGATATTCGAAATACAATGGGAATTATGTGAAAATACGTCACAACGGAACCTATACCACCCAGTATTTACACATGAGCAAAATATTGGTAAAATCAGGAACGCGTGTTCGTCAAGGTCAAACCATTGGCAAAGTTGGTAGCACCGGATTAGCCACGGGACCGCATGTATGTTATAGGTTTTGGAAAAACGGAAAACAAGTGGATTCGCGAAGAGAAAAAATCCCGCCATCCAATCCAATTAAAAAATCTAAACGAGAAGATTTTGATGTTTTCGCTATTGAATGGAAATCGAAAATTGATTCCATACAAGTAATTTCCAGGTAAAAATTAACTATAAACTAGCTGTTCTACCCCCATCAACTGGAACATTAATTCCATTGATATAGCTTGCTGCTGGAGAAGCTAAAAATGCAACAGCATTAGCTACTTCGTTAGGCTCAGCTACACGTTTCATCGGCACAGCCGTAGCAAACGCTCCCATTACCTCACTCACTTCCTGACCCGTATTAGCTGCCTTATTTCCAACGATAGATTGCAAACGCGCAGTGTTGGTCGCTCCAGGTAATACATTGTTTACGGTAATATTATATTGACCTAATTCATTTGCCAACGTTTTACTCCAGTTAGCTACTGCTCCACGTATGGTATTTGAAACTCCCAATCCGTTTAAAGGCGCCTTTACAGAAGTAGAAATAATATTTATTATTCTTCCATACCCATTAGCTTTCATTCCGGGAACCAAAGCTTGAGTGATTATTTGATTGGCAATTAAGTGTTGGTTAAATGCTATTCGATATGCTTCCGGGTCTGCATCAATAGCCAAACCACCCGCAGGACCACCGGTATTATTTACCAAAATATGTACGCTTTTCTCATTCGCAGCAAATCCATCAATCACCTCTTTCAAAACAGATGGATCAGAAAAATCAGCCACTAAATAACTGTGTTTCGCTCCATTGCTCGGCAACTTGGCTACTTCAGCTTTTAGTTTATCTTCATTTCGAGCCACTAAAATTACCTCAGCGCCCAATAACGCTAATTCTTCCGCAGATGCTCTTCCTATTCCTTGTGTACTGCCACAAACTACGGCACGTTTTCCTGTTAAATCTAAATTCATTGTGATTGATTTTGGTGCGGCAAATGTACATCAACCCAATCCTATATTTTAAAGGATTCTCTAAAAATCATTTAGAGAATCACCCGCCTATTGTTTACTTTTACCCGCTCATTAAATTCGGAATCATGGCAGTAGCAGCACCTTTTAATTTATGGAAATGGATTGAAGAAAATAACGATCTTTTAAAACCACCGGTAAGCAATAAAAATTTGTATGTAGAATCTGGCGATTATATCGTGATGATTGTTGGAGGTCCAAACGCCCGAAAAGATTACCATTTTAACGAAACAGAAGAATTGTTTTTTCAACTAAAAGGAGAAATCAATGTGCGAATCCAAGAAAATGGAAAAGCGAGAGATGTAGCCATCAAAGAAGGTGAAATGTTTCTTTTACCTGCAAGAGTTCCCCATTCACCAATGCGCGGAGAAAATACCGTTGGGTTGGTAATTGAACGTAAACGAGGTGGAAGTTTGAAAGATGGGTTACTATGGTATTGCGATGAGTGCAACAATAGTTTGCATCAAGTTTTCTTTCCTTTGACTAATGTAGAAAAAGATTTTTTACCGAAATTTAAAGAATACTACGCCTCTGAAGATTTGCGCACATGTAAACGATGTGGTCATGTGATGGAAACCGATCCTAGATTCGTGGAATAAATAAAATCACCTTTTACTAAGAACAAATTATGAGCAATTATACCGGATTAAAAATAGATACCCATACCCATATCATGCCAAAACATATTCCTGATTTCGCAAAGAAATTTGGTTATGAAGGTTTTATTCGATTGGATCACCACCACGATAGTGATCAAGTAGATATGATGCAAGGCGACCAGTTTTTTAGAACAGTAGAACCTAATTTGTTCGATACCCAAGTTCGAATTGAGGACTATAAGAAATCACATACTCAGGTTCAAGTAATTTGTACCGTTCCCGTATTATTTGCCTACTTCGCCAAACCAGAACATGGGTATGAAGTGGCTAAATTTTTGAATGATGATATTGCCAATACGGTGCATCAAAATCCAAAAAATTATATTGGATTAGGTACCTTACCCATGCAAGATGTTGACCTTTCGGTAAAAGAACTGCATCGAATAAAAGAAATTGGTTTAGCTGGAATTCAAATTGGTTCAAATATTAATGATCTCAATTTGAGTGAAGAGGTTTTTTACCCCATTTGGAAAACCTGTCAAGAATTAGGCTTAGCTATAATGGTTCACCCGTGGAATATGATGGGGTTTGAACAAATAAAAAAGTATTGGTTACCTTGGTTAGTAGGGATGCCAGCTGAAACTGCACGTGCAGCAGCATCGATGATTTTTGGAGGAGTATTCGAAAAATTCCCAGAATTGAGAGTCATGTTTTCTCATGCCGGTGGTTCATTAATTCCTACCATTGGACGATTAGAACACGGTTTTAATTGCCGTCCAGATCTAGTTGCAGTTGATAACCCAAATAATCCACGCAATTATTTCGGAAAGTTTTGGGTGGATAGTATTACACATGATCCAGATTTATTGCATTACATTATAAAGCAAATCGGTACTGAAAAAATTACTTTGGGGAGTGACTATCCTTTCCCGCTTGGTGATTTGGAAATAGGAAAATTCATTTTGGACATGAACCTCACAGCGAAGCAAATTGAAGATATTTATTGCAATTCGCCATTGGCATGGTTAGGCCTTGACAAATCTAAATTTATGTAAAAAAATATGAAATCCTTTATCTCTCTTCTTCTCATTGTTTTATTAGCGAGTAATTTATTTGCTCAAAAGCCAACGGAAAATCGACCAAAAATTGGTTTGGTTTTAAGTGGAGGGGGTGCCAAAGGATTTGCGCATATTGGCGCCATAAAACTGTTAGAAGAGGTCGGAATTAAACCTGATTATATTACCGGAACTAGTATGGGTAGTATTGTGGGGGCTTTATACGCTATGGGATATACGGTAGATGAAATGCAAAGTATTTCTGACACTACAGATTGGGCATTAGTTCTTTCTAATACCGTTTCTTTGAGAGATGTAGCCATGTCGGAAAAACCATATTATGGCACCTTTCTAACAGAGTTAGATGTGAAAAAATCCGGAGTGTCTTTACCTGGAGGTTTGATAGAAGGACAAAATTTATTAGAATATTTATCCGTACTTACCGCACCTGTTCATGGAATTGATAACTTTTTGGATTTCCCTATACCGTTTACCTGTGTGGCCACTGATATCGTACATGGTGTGCCTGTAGCCCTTAACCAAGGTAATATTACCGATGCCATTCGAGCAAGTATGGCCATACCCACTGCGTTTACTCCAGTTGAATATGACACTTTACTATTGGTTGATGGAGGTTGGACACGTAATCTCCCAGTTCAAGAGGCTAAGGATATGGGGGCTGATATAATCATTTCTGTAGATGTAGGCGCACCGTTAAAAACAAAAGAAGAATTGGAAAGTTTAGTCTCAATTATTGACCAAACCATGTGGATTCTAAGCGTGCAGGATACGGAGAAGCAATTAGCGATGAGTGATTATTTAATTTCTCCACCTGTAAGAGGTTTTTCAACCTTTGATTTTGATTTAGCCGATTCAATTATAGAATATGGCTATCAAGAAGCCGCTAATCAAAGAGACGTTTTCGAAGCTCTAGCAAAACGTATTTATCCTACTGGAAAAAATGAAAAAATTATTGAAAAACCATTTTATGACATGCAGTATAAAATCAGTAAGGTTTCTGTAATAGGAAATAATCTAACCTCCGAAAAATTTGTAGCGGGTAGATTAAATATTAAAAAAGACGAACCAATTACTGCTCATGAAGTGAGTCGCAGAATAGGTTTATTATATGGTTCGATTTATTATAAAAAAGTAGGCTTTCAATTAGTGCCACTCGCAGATGGAACTCAAGAATTACAAGTTCAAATTGTAGAAGACAATCCTGCTAAATTAAAACTGTCTTTTTATTACGATAATGAAAACAGCATTGGGCTAAATCTGAATGCTACCCTTAGAAACCTCGCCTTAAAAAACTCACGATTAATTTTTGATGCCTTCATTTCTGAAAACCCAATTATTGGGCTAAAGTATTTAAAGTATTTCGGTCAAAATCAACAATCTTTTGTTTTCGGTGATATTAAATATACCAAAGACGCTAGATTCCAGTGGGAAAACTATTATAACCAAGTTGCAAATTATAATTACCGTGAATTTAACACCAACATTGGGGTTGCCTATACTGTGGATAATAGCTTTTTAGCGGCAATAAGTGTTGGGTTAGTTGAGGCCACAATGAAACCAAATACCAATCCTGATACTGTAATCTCTTCATACAAACAAAGCCATGTTCCAATTAGAGTAGGTTTATCCTACAATACGCTAGACAAAGTGGTTTTTCCATCAAAAGGATTTAAAGCCAGTGCTAACATATCCTATTTAACTGATAATAATCAAACAGCAACAATACAATCTGGTTTTAATGATTTTACCCAAGATCAAATAAATGAAGTATTAAAAGTCGACCCACACTTACTTTTTAACATCGCAATACAGGAGTATATTCTAATAACAAAAAGGCTATCTCTCTATGCAGATGCGCGATTGGAAATGGCTTCTGTTGATAAAATAGGGTTTAATGAGTATTCTTTTGTTGGTGGCATCGCTCCTATTTTAAACTCTGGAGCGCCCTTTTGGGGACTAGCACGAAACGAGTTAAAACCTTCCCAATTAGGAATGGTATCCGCAGGTTTTCAATGGAATGTATGGGGAAACTTGTTTGTAAAAGGAAAAGCAAATTATTTGAATACAAAATATCCAATGGCTTGGTTTTTTACTGGCGAAAGAGAAACTCAATTTGATCTATACGGAGAAACACACAACGGAATTTTTGGTTTCGGAGGTGAAATTGCCTACAATTCACCCATTGGGCCACTACGGTTAGTTTTACATCAAAACCAATATTCTAATTCGCTAAATGTTTTTGTGGCAATTGGTTACAACATTTACAAATCACATAACGACTTCTAATTCACTGAATTATTTTTGGATTATTATAATTGAATTATTATTGGAATTGATGATATCTCTCCTCCGATTCCTTTTTCTTTATTGTACTTTTGCAGCATCCAAAAAATTGATACATGAGTGATGCCATCCAACACGAATGCGGAATTGCTTTCGTTCGTCTTTTAAAGCCATTATCTTACTATAAAAAGAAGTACGGGACTTCTTTTTATGGACTGAATAAGATGTATCTCCTTATGGAGAAACAACATAATCGCGGGCAAGATGGTGTGGGTTTAGCAAACATTAAATTAAACGTCAAACCTGGGCAGCGTTATATTTCACGACATCGATCCGTAGACCAACAACCCATTAAAGATGTTTTTGAACATGTAAATTCCCGATTTGCTAAACTTGAAAAGGATTCTCCATCAAAGTTACAAGATGTAGAATGGTTAAAGGAAAACGAAGCCTTCACGGGTGAGATATTTTTAGGCCATTTACGTTACGGAACTTACGGGAAAAACTCTATCGAAGCATGTCACCCTTTTTTGCGCCAAAATAATTGGATGACTAGAAACTTGGTTCTTGCAGGAAATTTTAATCTAACCAATACAGATGAACTTTTTGATCTTTTAGTAAGAATTGGTCAACATCCAAAGGGCAAAACGGACACAGTAACGGTATTAGAGAAAATTGGTCATTTTCTGGATGTTGAAAACCAAATTCTATTTGATAAATACAAAACTCTTGGATATGGAAATGAAGAAATTTCAGATTTAATCGCCAAAAACCTGGACGTTACATCAATTCTTAAAAAAGCCTCCGAAGATTGGGATGGTGGCTATTTAATGTCAGGAATAATTGGTCACGGTGATGCGTTTGCGTTTAGAGACCCGAATGGTATTCGACCTGCCTATTATTATATTGATGAAGAAGTCGTAGTTGTAGCTTCAGAAAGACCTGCCATTCAAACCACATTTAACATTGGTTATAGTGAGGTGAAAGAACTAGAGCGCGGTCAAGCCATGATCGTTAAAGCAAACGGAAAAATAAGCTTTGAGCAAATAATTGATCAAAAGGAAAACCTTGCATGTTCATTTGAGCGTATTTATTTCTCGCGTGGGTCGGATAGAGAAATTTATCAAGAACGTCAACAATTAGGAAAAAATATATTCCCAAAAGTAATCGAAAGTCTTGAAGGTGATTTTCAAAATACCGTTTTCTCATTCATTCCCAATACCGCTGAAGTTTCCTTTTACGGACTCATGCGCGCAGCAAATGAATACTTAGACAACCATAAAGCAAAAACCATTGCTGAATTAGGCGATAAAGCTACTCCAGAGAAAATTAAGGAAATTCTTTCGTTCACCACCCGTATGGATAAATTAGCGATTAAAGATGCCAAGTTGAGGACATTCATTACACAAGACGAAGGTCGAAATGATTTGGTAGCCCATGTGTATGATGTGACTTACGGAGTGGTGAAAAACGGCAAGGATACTCTTGTAATGATTGATGATTCCATTGTACGTGGAACCACTTTAAAGCAAAGTATTTTACGCATTTTGGACACCCTTCATCCGAAAAAAATAATTATCGTTTCCTCTGCCCCGCAAATTCGTTACCCGGATTGTTACGGAATTGACATGGCAAGAATGGGAGATTTCATTGCATTTAGAGCCGCAGTGGCCTTATTGGAAGATCGGAAAATGACTAAGGTTTTAGGTGATGTGTACAAAAAATGTAAAGCCCAAGAGAACCTTCCAAAAGAACAAATTATGAACTACGTGAAAGAAGTTTATGAACCATTTACTACAGAAGAAATCTCTGCGAAAATTGCAGAATTAGTTACACCAGCCGACATTGGCGCAAAAGTAGAAGTAATTTACCAAAGCTTAGAGGGATTGAAAGACGCATGTCCGAAAAACCCAGGTGATTGGTATTTCTCTGGAAACTACCCTACTCCCGGTGGATTCAAGGTAGTAAATAAAGCTTTCATGAATTACATGGAAGGTAGTAACGAAAGAGCGTATTAAAATTTCTTTTTGAATTTCGGAAGGGTTGTTGGTTAAATCCTGCAACCCTTTTTTTTATTTCTGCCTATTAATGGTGTAGTCCACTAAGGCAAGTAAAGACTTCTTGGCTTCATTATCTGGAAAATGATCTAGTCTGGATTTCGCACTTGCCGTATATTCCATCATTTTGGTTTTGGTATGTTCAATCCCTCCACTTTGAATTACATACTGAATAACCTCATTAACCTTTTTAGAATTATCATTCTGATTCTTAATTATTCGAATCATTCTTTTTCGATCTGATTTTTGTGCATTGTTTAAAGCAAAAATCATCGGAAGGGTCATTTTCTTTTCTTTAATATCAATTCCAGTTGGCTTTCCTATTTCAGAACCTTCTCCAAAATCAAATAAATCATCTTTCAATTGAAATGCCATCCCTACATCATTTCCAAACAAACGTGCACTTTCAATACTTTCTTTATCTCCTCCCGCTGATGCAACTCCAGCGGCACAGCAAGCGGCTATTAAGGTGGCTGTTTTTTGACGAATAATATCATAGTAAATAGATTCATCAAAATTGAGGTTTCGGGTTTTTTCCATTTGAAGTAATTCACCCTCGCTCATTTCCTTTACCGCATTCGCAACAATTTTTAAAATATCAAATTCATTGTTATCTAGCGCCACAAGTAATCCACGAGAAAGCAAATAATCTCCTACCAAAACGGCAATTTTATTTTTCCATAACGCATTAATAGAGAAAAAACCCCGTCTTTGATATGAAACATCTACAACATCATCGTGAACTAAAGTTGCGGTATGCAATAACTCAATTAATGAAGCTGCGGTATACGTAGAGTTCGTTACATCCGAGTACATTTTAGCCGATAAAAAAACAAACAGCGGGCGCATTTGTTTCCCTTTACGCTTAATAATGTAGTGCATTATCTTATCCAGCAAAGAAACCCGGCTTTTTACCGATTCTCGGAACTTAGTTTCAAAACCCTCCATTTCGGTTTTAACCGGAGCCTTTATTTGATCTAATACACTCATTTTTCGCAAACACAAATATATGATGTGCGCTTAAACAGCAGCTATTTATAGGATTAAACTTACAGAATAATTTAAGTTTTGGGTAACAAATTGACACATAAAAATGTAACAACAATCTGATACTCAAAAAACTTTGGAGATTTGTAAAAAATTGTACATTTGCAGCCCCACTTTTGAACCGTTAGGAATGGGTTAGGTTATGAACAAAGTTGAAGACTATCTGAAACAATTTGTGATTCAGTTTTCTGGACTCAAGATTGGCCGCCATGAATACACGTTTGAAATTGGACCATTGTTCTTTGAGCGCTTCAAAATTGAAGATGTAAATACAGGTGAAATTCATGTTGATTTTTCTTTGATAAAAAGAGAAAACATGCTTGAATTAGAATTTGAATTTGACGGATTTCTTTCTAGTACATGTGATAGATGTTTAGATCCACTAAACATTCCTATTTCATTCGAGAATGATTTACGCGTTAAATTTGGCGATGAACACAATGAAGAAAATGATGAGCTTTTAGTTTTGGCTCACGAAGAATACAAAATTGACATCGCCCCTTTATTATATGAATTCCTTTCTCTGCATGTTCCTTTACGAAAGGTTCACAATGAAAGTGATTGTAATGAAGATGTAATTTCACGTTTACATATTGATACAGAAGTTGAAAAAGACGATGAATCCCCATCAGTATGGGATAAACTGAAAAATTTAAAATAAGAATTAAAGATTAAAACAAGATATTATGGCACATCCAAAGAGGAAAATTTCCAGAACTAGAAGAGATAAAAGAAGAACGCATGACAATGCGGAAATGCCTACAATTGCGATTGACTCAACTACTGGTCAACCTCACCTGTACCACCGTGCACACTGGTTTGAAGGAAAACTTTACTACAAAGGAAAAGTAGTAATGGAGAAAGAAACTGTAGCATAAAGCACAGCAATTTAAAGTGATTTAAAGACCAACCCGTTGTTGGTCTTTTTTTGTTTGTGGGCACACTATTCAGTAGGTCTGCATACTAAAATATCTCCAAGAAGGGATATTAACATTCAGCGTTGGGCAGATTACTCTTAAAACATTTTTTACTTTAAGTGTTTTAAATACTTTCGCCTTCAACTATTGCTTTAAAGCACTAAATTTGATCTTTACTATGAGTAAGATAACAGCAGCAATAACCGGAGTACAAGGCTTTGTGCCTGATTACGTGCTAACAAACAAGGAGTTAGAGACTATGGTTGATACCACGGATGAGTGGATTATAAGCCGTACTGGAATAAAACAACGCCACATACTTAAAGGGGGTAATTTAGGCCCAAGTGACATGGCTGCACCCGCAGTTAAAGAACTTCTTAAAAAAACAAATACTAAATCCAATGAAGTTGATTTGTTGATTTTTGCAACGGTAACTTCAGATCTTATTTTCCCAGCAGCAGCAAACCTTACCATGCATAAAGCAGGTATTATTGGTGGATTTGGGTATGACATAAATGCCGCATGTTCTGGGTTTTTATACGCATTAGTTACCGCATCTAAATTTATTGAAACAGGCGCATACAAAAAAGTTGTTGTATGTGGTTTTGATAAAATGTCTTCTATTGTAGATTATACCGATAGAACTACATGTGTGATTTTTGGTGATGGCGGGGGTGCCGTTATGTTAGAGCCAAATACAGAGGGTTTAGGAATTCAAGATTCTATTTTAGAAAGTGATGGATCAGGGTGGAAACATTTACACCAAAAAGCCGGTGGTTCTGCAAATCCTCCAACTTTAGAAACCATTGCTAAAAGAGAACATTACGTGTACCAAGAAGGGCAACCTGTTTTTAAATGGGCAGTTTCAAAAATGGCAGATGTTTCTCGTGAAATAATGGACAGAAATAATCTTACACCGGATGATGTAACCTATTTAGTTCCACATCAGGCAAATTTACGCATCATTGAAGCCACACGTAGAAGAATGGAGGTGGAACCAGATAAGGTGATGATTAACATTCAAAAATATGGCAACACTACATCGGGAACAATTCCATTGTGTTTAATGGAATGGGAGCCAAAACTAAAAAAAGGCGATAATTTGATTTTAGCTGCTTTTGGTGGAGGGTTTACCTGGGGTTCTATCTACTTAAAGTGGGCCTACAATTCTTAAAAATATAAATTTAATCAATTCAGGAAGGTATTTGTTGAATGTAAATTTCTACTTTTATCCTTCCTTAAATAATTTAGAAATTAAATCTTAAGATTATGGATATAGACAAAATCCAAGCTTTAATTAAATTCGTTTCCAAAACGGGAGTTTCAGAAGTAGAACTAGAAACGGATGAATTTAAAATCACGATCAAATCGGATAAAAACACAAAACAGGCAGAACCGCAAATAATTCAAGCGCAAATGCCAATGATGCAGCAAATGCATCAACCTTTAGCCGCACCAGTTTCAACTTCTGCACCGGCAGCTCCAGAAGCCGCCCCTGCAAAACAAGCAGCTAGTGAAGATTTAAATTACATTACTGTAAAATCTCCAATGATTGGTACTTTTTACCGTTCATCTGGCCCAGGAAAATCTTCTTTCGTAGAAGTGGGCGATCAAATAAAAGAGGGGTCTGTAACGTGTATCATTGAAGCCATGAAACTATTTAACGAAATTGAGTCAGAGGTTTCAGGTAAAATTGTAAAAATTCTTGTAGATGATGCTACGCCTGTAGAATATGACCAACCATTGTTTTTGGTTGATCCATCATAATTATGTACCCTTAAATCTAAATATATGTTTGGATTAGGTAAATCGGAGGAGAAAAAAAGTCAGATGTTTAATAAGATTCTTATTGCCAATCGAGGCGAAATAGCGCTACGAATTATTCGTACGTGTAAAGAAATGGGCATTAAAACCGTTGCTGTTTATTCTAAAGCCGATGCGGAAAGTTTACATGTAAGGTTTGCAGACGAAGCGGTTTGTATTGGTCCAGCCAGTAGTGCTGAGTCATATTTGAAAATCCCAAATATAATGGCTGCTTGTGAAATTACAAATGCAGATGCTGTTCATCCTGGATATGGTTTTTTATCAGAAAATTCTAAGTTTTCAAAAATTTGCGAAGAACATGGAGTAAAATTCATTGGTGCTTCCGCAGAAATGATTGAAGGCATGGGAGACAAAGCAAATGCCAAGGCTACTATGATTGCTGCAGGCGTGCCTTGTATTCCAGGCTCAGAAGGCCTACTAAAAGATGTTGCGCACGCAAAACGTGAAGCTAAAAAAGCAAAATATCCAGTAATGCTGAAAGCTACTGCTGGTGGTGGTGGTAAAGGAATGCGTTTGGTCTTTAAAGAAGAAGACATTGAGGCAGCATTTGAATCTGCCAAGCAAGAAGCCATGATCAATTTTGGTAATGATGGAATGTATTTGGAGAAATTCATTGAAGAACCACACCATATTGAAATTCAAATTGCCGGAGACAAATTTGGTAAAGCATGTCATCTTTCAGAAAGAGATTGTTCTATTCAGAGACGCCATCAAAAATTAGTGGAAGAAACACCCTCCCCTTTCATCGATGCAAAATTGCGTGAAAAAATGGGTAAAGCCGCTATTAAAGCAGCTGAATCAATTGGGTATGAAGGTGTGGGTACGGTGGAGTTTTTAGTAGACAAACACCATGACTTTTATTTCATGGAAATGAATACGCGAATTCAAGTAGAGCATACAATTACGGAAGAAGTTGTGCACCACGATTTAATTAAGGAACAAATAAAATTAGCTGCAGGGGAACCTATTTCTGGAAAGAACTATTACCCACAAATGCACGCTATTGAATGCAGAATTAACGCGGAAGATCCATATGCAAACTTTCGCCCAAGCCCTGGAAAAATAACTTCATATCACTCACCTGGAGGGCATGGAATTAGATTAGATACCCATGTGTATGCTGGCTATACCATTCCACCATATTACGATTCTATGATTGCAAAATTAATTGCGGTTGCCCAAACACGTGAAGAAGCCATTGCGAAAATGCAACGTGCCTTAGATGAATACATTATTGAAGGGGTAAAAACAACCATTCCTTTTCATCAAAAATTAATGAAAAACAAACAATTTCGAGAAGGTAAATTCACCACCGCATTTCTAGATGGATGGGATTTTACAAAAGATTAATTCAGAATAGTTAAACAAATTTAAGGCTCCTTTTTAGGGGCCTTTTTTATGATATATTTGAAGCACATGAAAAAGTGGGTTTTTCTTTTTAGTATTCTAATTTTTCTTTTGGTCGTGAGTTGTGAAAAATCTTCTTCCACCAATTCCGGTCCTTTTTACACAAATGCATTTGCAATACAAAATGACTCTAACCAACAGTTTTCCTATACAACAGAAAAAAATTCCCCTGATAGCTTAAAAATGAAATTTCAAGCTCGAGTAAATTACAAAGACACCTTTGGTAATTTTGAACTTTTAATACCCCTTCCAGACACTATAGATACCATTTGGTTGAATCCAACCTCAAAATATACGTATTCAAGCTCTGATTTAATTGGAGATGCATATAAACTCGATACCACCGCGGTTAATTTTGTTTTATTTGAAAGTAACAGTAAAGAATTCAATTCCAGTACTGGAATATTTCAAGCCCAATTTATTATTGATTCTCTAAATGGGAAAATAAATATACTAAGCCCTGATATTGTATTACTTAGCAACGGAATATTTTCTGGCACTTTCCTCGAATAATTTCAAGGTTCGCTGGTGTAATTTATCCCATCTTTTTCTTAATTTGTAAAACGTAACAAAGGAGGGGTATATGAATATTTTGGTCATTGGTTCAGGCGGCAGAGAACACGCCTTTTCATGGAAATTAGCACAAAGCAAAAAAGTAACAAAAGTCTTTATTGCTCCAGGTAATGCTGGCACTTCTTCAGTGGGCACCAACTTAAATATTCAGGTAAATGACTTTCCTGGAATTAAAACGGCCGTTTTAGAAAACCAAATCGAAATGGTTATTGTGGGACCAGAAGATCCCTTGGTAAATGGAATAAGAGATTTTTTTGAAGCAGATACGGAAATAAAAAATATTCCAGTTATTGGTCCAAATACCTTGGGCGCAAAACTAGAAGGAAGTAAAGAATTCTCGAAAGAATTTATGTATCGCCATAACATCCCAACTGCAAGATACGCGTCCTTTACAGAAGAAAATATTGAGGATGGATATGACTTTTTAGACAGTCTTAAACCTCCATACGTGTTAAAAGCAGA
>JBFFMY010000014.1:0-50821 GCA_041563475.1 Salibacteraceae bacterium | reverse complement strand
TTGGATTAACACGGTTTGATTCATGGAAGAAACTTTCAATTTCTTTTTTCTTTAAACGAAGTGCCTCAATCTTTTTATTGATAGAATCTGGAGTTATTGAATGATCTCTTTCCCATTGAGACAGGTATTCCAATTTGTAGGTATTAATCTGATTATTGATCATTTTAATAATCATTTCTTTTGACTCGTGGTTTTGTATTCCACACTCTTCGATAGTAAATTTATTTGATTGCATAATATATAATTTAAACGGTTTCTAATTCTTGTTTTGCACTGTATATGGTTACCTTTTCGATTGATTCCCAATGACAGTCTTTCGTATATCTATGGGTTATTTTGCCGTAATCATCTAATTTTAGCAATGAAATCCATGAATGATCGCACAACTGTTTGATGCCCTCATTCTTTTTTAAAATTGAATTAATGGATTCGATTGGGGCATTGATAATAACATTTAATCGCTGGGGCAGATGCTCAATTTTATCGCCAATACTAACCGATTGCAAGGGAAGTCCGATCCTTAAATCACCCCCTGACCCTTCAAGAACACCTATTCCTCCTGCTACGTTATGAAGTGTTTTATTTCCCGCACCGAAATGTTTGTTATCCACCGTGCTCGCGAAGTATTGTAGGTTTATCCAACTTGTTACTACCATTGGAGCGGTCATGATGCTTTCCAATACCTGATTTTCAATATCTGTTTTCGCATCGTAGGATTGTAAAAAAGACTTTCCTTTCAAATTTATGCCTGCAGTAAGTGACCTTGGAGCAATTACAAAGGCGTTACAACCTGCAAGGCCCCACTCCGGTCTAACTTGTGACCAATCACGTGAACGATTTAGAATTTTCCCATGAATCTTTTCTACGCTCGTTGGATGTATGTTGAATCGTTTAGAACGTTCTATTCTGTTTAACGCGGTTGCTTTCTTGAGCGAGTCTTTCACCGATTGAATAGCGTTTTTATGGCTATCAGGAATGTATTGCTCATTTATGATTTCTACCTCATCTGTAGTAGTATCATGGAGACAAGCAACAAAAAGTGTTTCATCTGGAACATGAATACCTTGTTTCGATAGGTGGTTCCTTACCTCATAATCGTTAAGTATTTGTTGCGCAGTTAATGCATTAATTTCTCCAGAATGTCCACCGCAAGCCCCGCAGTCCAAACCAGAAGCATGTGTATTATTTACAGAGGTGGAACCGTGCCCAGAGATGAGTACAAGAGGGGCTATATTTTTTGTGAGTCCCATGCCCGTTAACGCCCCTGCTGCCATGGATACTTTTTCATCGAGCGAAATCAAAGATAAATTGAGTACTCTCTCTACTTTCATCCATTTTTTCAACCCATCTTGTTTCGGATCTTCAACGGGTCGTGTTAATCCTATTGAATTTAAAATGAGTTTAGGAAGAAAAGTTAAACCTATAGGGCTCACGAAACCAAAAGAAGTTACCGCCCCCGACTTAAATTTTTTCCAGGTCTTTTCTATTTGATGTCTTGTCTTTCTTTTTCTTATCGCCTTTTGTTCATCCGAAATGGACTCTTTTACCGTAACCGATGAAGGAATTAAAACAGGACAATGGTTTTTTCCTTCCGAATGGCCTAAAGGAAGATAGTTTATGGGAAAACCAAAGAATCCAGCAAATCCTATTGTTTCAATACTCTTGTCCACCGTTTCCAAATTTCTTCTGTAAACTTCTGATCTAACATCTATACAAAAGATTATTTGGGCTTTCACCTCTTCTTTATTAGAAGAAGGTTCGTGCGCGTTAAATGTGTTTTTTAAGTCCCGTTGACATGCAAAATCGTATGCGTCCTGAAGTAATAATTCAGTTTCTATTCTTTCAAGAAAAACTTGATTTTCGGCTTTTTCTCCAAATTGATTCTTGTACCATTCTTCTTTAATTTCTGTGTTCCCATATACATCCAGAAAATAGAACTCCCAGGCTAATAAAATGGCAAGGAATTCTTGCAATCGACCGTTTTCTTTAGAATATAGTGCGTTATTGTAATCCACTCCGGATATGTATGACGACCATCCAATCGTTTTTAATAGCATCGAGTGCAAATACCCTTCAACCTTTTCCTCCGGTAGTTTTAGTTTTGTTAAAATGAACGTTATAGCTTCAAAATGATCTTCTGGCAATTTTTTGACCATGTCACGAAATCCTTTTAACCCCATTATTTCTGGAGACATATCAATTTCCGCTTCGCTCTTCCATGATTGATATACGTTTTGAATTCCATCAGAGGTATTCCAAAGAGCGATATATTCATCAAAGTGGGAAGTTGCCCATTCAGATATTTTGTTCACCATGAATTCCGTCCAGTCCTTTCCAGTATTTTTAGATGCGATGCCAATTAAAGTGGAGTCAATTGGAGAAGGGTTTTCTGGATTTTCAGCCAAACGGGTTATATTTTCCATGAAGCTTTTGAACGCGATTTGCTCCTTCCCTTGTTTTGTATATGCTTCCCTAACATCCGATGGTGTAAGCGCTTTGTTCTCAATTTGATCCAAATAGAATGGAATGGGCATCGACATTCTAACTCCACCTCTTTTGGCTAGGCTTTTTGCTGTTTCTGAAAACTCTTCATCTGCAAACCCTGTAAAAGGATTCACCGCAACAAAGTTTTTCAGCGGCCATGCGGGAGCTACACGCTTACAACTTGCTTCAATTAAGGATATGACGTTTGACTTCTTCATGTGTTCATTTTTATGTATTGAAACTATTTTACCGTTTTGGTACTTAGCGAATTCATCATTTTATCAAAGATTAAGTTGAAATACAAACCATTTCTGATATGAATTCCAATATGCTTGGAGAATTTCCAATTTCTGATTTTACTGTTTGAAAACTGTATAAAAACGGGGATGAAAAAGGCCACAAGTATGGCGATTGACATAAGGACAAGGTTTGAACTCGGCTCACGAATTTCAGGTATTTGACTGTTTATAGTATAATTAACGGTCTTCTCAAAGATGAAAAACAAGTTGATTACAATTCCTGAACCTATCAAAAGTGAAATAATTGATTGGGCACTGATGTTAGAATCGAAAGCGTTGATTTGAATGGAGAGAACACCAAAGAAGATGATGCTACCAATCACTAACAACTGAAATTCGGTATGCACAGTGGTTCCCCAAAAATATGCGGTTGAAATGTACAGGATAACAGTAGTAACCAATCCAAGAATCATTCTCCAAATTTTTCCTAATCGGGCATAATCAACAGCGTTTTTGGTTTGAACCTTGTCAATGATACTACCAGAAGAAAGAAACGCATGTGCTTTGTAAAAGGAGTGCGCAATTAGATGCAGAAGCGCAGCAGAATACGCTCCAAAACCGCAAAGCATTAAAGTGAAACCCATATGTCCCACACTGGAATACGCTAAAGATGTTTTAAGTGCAGGTTGTGTAGTCGCTACAATTGCTCCGAACAAGGCGCTAAATGCACCTATTGTAATCAATAGTATACTTGCGTTTTCTGCAATATCAAGTAGAAAAGCAAATCGAATAATTAAAAAAGGCCCTGCATTAAGCAACCCGGCATGTAGAAGGGCTGAAACAGGAGTTGGAGCTTCCATTACATCGAGTAACCAGCCGTGAAAAGGAACTTGGACCGATTTCAATGCAGCGCTCAATACAAGGAAAACTGCCGCAATTTGAAGTTTAATTGGGATGCTGTTCCCGTCCACTTCCTGGAATTGATCAAATAGATAGCCCAGATTTCCATTATGAAATTCAAGATAAATTAATGTGAAAGCCATTAAAAGCATTAGGTCTCCTAAACGGGCGATAAGGAACTTTTTTCGGGAAGCAAGGAGAGCCCTTTTTCGATCGGGATAAAAACGAAGTAATTGATGCAATCCTATACTTGTTCCAACCCATGCGATGAAAAATATGGCGATGTTTCCGGAAAGAACCAAAACTTGAACAAAAGCGATGGTAAATGCTAGTCGACTAAAGAATTCCTTTATTCTTGGGTCTCCGTCTAGGTAATTTCTACTAAATCGTATCACGACAAACGCGATTATAGAAATCATGAAATACATTATGAGACTGAGTGGGTCTAGTCGAACGCTTAAACCAAGTTCATAGAATTCGAAAAAGTTAATTTCCGTTGGCCCAAATTTCACTAACCAAACAATTCCTACTATGGAATTAACCAAATTAATTAAAAGCGCTAGTTGAATGTTTTTTAAAACCTTTGAAAACGTGTTGAAGGGATACATTGAAATACTGGTGGATAGAAGTAGTAGAGCGGGTAAAAGAAAAATAGCACCTAGTAATGTTGCACTCATAATTTGATGTATTAATTATTTGGCGGCAAATCTATGGCGACTAATCCATACTTTTTTATTTATATTTACAATCTAAACCATAAACAAAATTTATGAATTACACCATCAACCAACTCCGGGTATTCTTGAAAGTAGTGGAGAAAAAGAGTGTTACAAAGGCCTCAGAAGAGCTTTTTATGACCCAACCCGCAGTGTCTATACAATTAAAAAATTTTCAAGATCAGTTTGATATTCCACTCACTGAAATCATAGGTAGAAGTTTACATATCACAGATTTTGGGTTGGAAATAGCTACTATATCGCAAAGAATTTTTGAGGAACTGGACGCGTTGAAGTTTAAGACAAGGGAGTATGAAGGAATGTTAACCGGACGGTTGAAAATATCATCCGCTTCTACAGGAAAATACATGATTCCCTTTTTTTTAACGGATTTTTTGAAGGCGCATTCTGGAATTGATTTAATGCTAGATGTAAACAACAAATCAAAGGTTATTGAAAGCTTAAAAAACAATGAGATTGACTTTGCCATTGTGTCGGTTTTGCCAGAAGATTTGAAAGTGAATGAAGAATTGCTTTTAGAAAACAAATTGTATTTAGTAGGTACCCACGAAAACTATAATCAAAAGAAACCACTAATTTTCAGAGAAGAAGGATCGGCTACGCGTCAAGAAATGGAACACTACTTTGAAGAGACGGATACGACCAAGAGAAAGAAGCTTGAATTAACGTCAAACGAAGCAGTTAAACAGGCAGTAATAGCAGGACTAGGCCACTCTATTTTGCCTTTGATAGGAATTAAAAATGAGCTAATGAATGACTCATTGAAAATCATCAAAAAAAGAGGACTTCCAATGAGAACGGATTGGAGAATGATATGGCTGAAAAACAAAAAATTATCACCGGTAGCAAAAGCCTTTTTAGAATTTGTTCAACATAGAAAAGGGAGTATTCTTGACAAGTACTTTAAGTGGTATGAAGATTACAAATAGAAAATACCTGCCTTTTTAATTGTTCATGTAATAAATACGAATAGAAAAAGCAGAATTGAAACTGCCAAAGCTACAAGGACAATTAACCGTAACTCTAACATTGATTTTCCTATAATTGGGAGCTTTGAGGAGTAATTATCAAATAAAATAAGAAATCTATTAGGTGCAACGGATTCAGCGTTTAAAAACCCTCCATCAATAAGGATTTGTTTTGCAGGAATAACATCCGACTCGTTAATCTGGAGCTTAACACCTCCAATTGCATTGGAGTAGAAATTATTTACTTGAGTTGTTAATTCATCCTTTAAAATAACATGGATTCCTTCAGATTCTAATTTGCTTTTTGCTAAATGAGCTTCATGGGGATATGTAAAGGATATAATGGTTGTCCAATTTTGCATTTTTATAATTTCATTTTTTAAATACGCCACAGATGACGATAGCAAAATAGGGCTTTTTGTTAAAATCAAAGTATTTGTCGGCCAAAAATGAGTTGGGTAAAAACCTATCTTTTTTTGAACCCCACTTTCTCGCGTACTCTATTCAAAACCTCAGAAGCAATAATAGATGCCTTTTCGGCTCCTTTCATGAGCTCGGCTTCCAGTTCATTTTTGTTTTCCATGTAATGCGCATACTTAGTACGAGGTTCATCAAACACCTCTAGAATTGTATTAAGCAATTCTTTTTTTGCATGTCCATATCCGTAATCGCCAGCTAAATAATTGGCGCGCATTTCGGCAATTTTATCTTCGGTTGCAATAAGACTATACAATTGAAACGGAATACTTGTTTCTGGATCTTTCGGACTTTCTAATGGGGTATCATCTGTAATAATTCCCATTACCTGTTTTTTCAAAACGTTTTTTGGTGCGAATACATCAATAAAATTCCCATAACTTTTGCTCATTTTTTGTCCATCTGTACCGGGAACCAACATTACATTTTCCTGAATTCTTGATTTGGGCAGCACAAATGTTTCTCCATAAATGTGATTAAACGAACTAGCTAAATCACGAGTCATTTCTAGGTGTTGTTTTTGGTCTTTTCCTACGGGAACAATATTTGAATCGTACAACAAAATATCGCACGCCATTAAAACAGGGTAATCAAATAAACCCGCATTCACATCACTTAATCGGTTTGATTTATCTTTAAAAGAAGTGGCGTTCGTTAGCATCGGAAATGGGGTAACACAATTCAAATACCAGGTAAGTTCGGTGACTTCAGGAATATCACTTTGACGATAAAAAATGGTTTTATCCGTATTTAAACCCATTGCTAGCCAAGCTGCAGCAACACTATATGTATTTTCTTTTAAAAGCGAAGCATCTTTAATGGCGGTTAAAGAGTGCATATCAGCAATAAACAAAAGAGATTCATTTTTGGCATCTTGAGCCAATTGAATGGCTGGATTTATTGCGCCTAAAATGTTGCCTAAATGTGGCGTTCCGGTTGCTTGTACACCTGTTAAAATACGAGCCATTTTATTCCAATTATTTGAATGGCGAAAGTAAGGTTAATTCAAACTTTTGCCATAATTACCCCATAAAAAATACAACAATGATAATTTCAGAGGTAAAAAAGCCCGTTTTTTGAAAAATTGAAATAGCAAAGGTTACTTTTGAGGGTATGAATAAAAGCAATCAACAAACAGTTTTTGTTACGGGAGGTACTGGATTATTAGGGACGCACTTATTGGTTAAATTGGCTCAAAACGGTTTCGCCATTCGAGCTTTAAAACGTGAAAACTCTAATGTAGAAATCGTTAAAACAGTTTTTGAATTTTATGATGCCAAATCCTTGTTTGATACTATTGAGTGGGTAAATGGTGATATCACAAATATTGCAACCTTAAACGATGCGATTGGAAATGCTACTAAAGTGTATCACACGGCAGCCCTCGTTTCGTTTGATCCACAAGATCGCGAAAAGCTCTATAAAATCAATATTGAAGGAACGGCCAACGTGGTGAATGCATGCTTAGACTTAGGTATTGAAAAATTGTGTTACGTGAGTTCAACGGCAGCGGTTGGAAAAACGAAGGATGATAAAGTTGTTGTTGAATCCAACGATTGGATTGAAGAGGATGTGACATCCAACTATGCCATAAGCAAGCATTATGCGGAGAACGAAGTTTGGCGTGGAATTGCAGAAGGGTTAAATTCTGTTATCGTAAATCCATGTGTGGTTATTGGCCCGGGTGATTGGGCGCGATCAAGCGGTACCATTTTCAAAACCATAAAAAAGGGATTGAAATTTTATACGCCTGGAGCAAATGCTTTTGTAGATGCGCGAGATGTAGTGGATGCTTTGTTTATGTTGATGGAAGGAACCATTTCAGGAGAGCGCTATTTGGTGACTGGGGAGAACTTAACCTATAAAGATTTATTTACTAAAGTGGCACTTGCCATGGGGGTTAATCCCCCAAGTATGTTGGTAAAAGGCTTTTTAGTAGGGGTAACTTGGCGACTTGAAAAGTTGCGTTCTCTAATTACCGGAAATGCTCCTGTTGTAACTTCTGAATCTGCTCAATCAGCAATCAGCACAATGCGCTTTAGTCATCAAAAATTTGTGGATGCAACTGGATTTACGTTTAGAAGTATTGATGAGGCAGTGGCGAATGCCGCAAAGTATTTTTTGAAGCACTAATTACGTGTAAACGCTACATACAAACTTCTTTAGGGCTGCATAGGTTTCTTTTTTATTTTCAATAAATCCCATATGGCCAGTTTTTTTAAGAATGGTTAAAGAACCATTTTCAGCCAATTTTGATTGTTGAATTAACACCTCTTTGGGGAGAATTGGATCTAAATCCCCAATAATGTAACCAATCGGGTATGGGGCAAATTTAAGAATGATTTCTCTATCGTACCGATCGCGCATTCCACCCAATGCCGCAATAATATTTTGGACCCCCATTTTTTGTGCATTGTGTACTAAATGCGTAATAGTTTTCCTGTATTTAGACCGATTATGATTCGCAAAAAGTAATGGAATAGATGCGCTGACAAATGAATTTTTATTCTTTTCTACCAGCTTAATAGCTCGATTACGATTTTTCTTTTTCTCCTTGTCATCTGCTGCTGCGGATGAAAAATACATAACCAAACCCTTCATCATATCTGGGTATATTTCAGCAAATGCCAAACCAACATAACCACCCATTGAATGGCCAACAACAACCACTTTTCGAATTCCTTCATTTTTTAAAACAGCACGCACACCTTCGGCCATTAACTCCATGGAGTGCACATAACCGAAATTATCTGATTTTCCATGACCGGGTAGATCAATGCATATTTTACGGATGTAATTCGGTAGGTTCTGGTAGAGTCGCCACATTTCTAAAGATTCTAAAAAACCGTGCAAAAAAACCACAACACGCCCTTTTCCACTATCGGTATAGCGAATTTTGCCTTGTTTGAAATCTACGTATTTGGTCATTGAAACTTCTTCAGAAATAGAATGCCAAACTTACATTGGAATTTGATTATCGGAATGCATTTTAGCCTATGCGTTTTCCACCAATTTTAAACAATTAATCACCTATTTTTTACGTTCTTGCAAAAAATTAAATGAATTCCACCTAACTTTTTTGGCACTATAATAGTGTGGCATTAATTACGCATGTTGTAATTTGCGCTCGATATTGATATGAGAAAATTAGGATTAATAAGTATGTTTTTTATTGGCTTTAACTTGGTTCAATTGAGCCCAGTTAAAGCCCAAACTGTTGATACTTTGATGCAGGTAATTAATACGCTTACCGACCATTTTTTATATCGAAATAATGACACGAATTACATTGAAAACTATGGCAATCAAGTCGCATTAAAAGTGGTTGGTTTAACCAAAATAAACTATTTCAGAGTACGAGATTTAACCAACAAAACAAGTGTAAAATACCGGCCCGAAAGAGATTTAAATCTAGGATTGGGTGTGGCATATAAATTCTTTTCCTTCGACATCACACTGGGGTTGGGGCTCAATAAAAATTCAAACCTTGAAAACCAACGATCATTTGATTTTCAAGGCCGGATTTTTAGCAGTAAGCAATATATTTCTGCCACTATGCAATATTATCAAGGGTATAATTTAAGTGATGTTTTTGGGGTAACGGTTATACCCAATGATTCTTCGGTTAATAGGGAGGATATTCGTACTACTAATTTTATGTTGCAGTACATGTATGCCTTTAATTATACTAAGTTCTCTTTGAAGGCCCCTTTTGTGTTTAACGAGCGTCAAAAGAAAAGTGCGGGTAGTGTAATTGCTGGTGTTACTTTTTCAATTTACAGTCTTACCGCAGATTCTTCCATAGTTCCGATTGAACTTTCTCCGTATCTAAACCCAATTACCCATTTGAATTCTTTAAATGTATTTAATATTGGAGCTAGAGCAGGTTACATGTACACGTTTGTTTTCGCGAAACACTTTTTTGCGACCGGTAGCTTAATTCCGGGATTAGTTCTAAATTACGGTGATTATGCGCTAGAAAGTGGATACGAATTGCCCACAGGGTTTAATTTCAGCTTAAACACCATGAACTCTGTTGGGTATAATGGTACGCGGTTTTTTACGGGAATTAGCTATATTTCTGATATTTTTTCCGTCAAGATTGCAAAAAAGCAAGGCTTCACTGTTGGTAGTGGGAAAATAAATGGGTTTGTGGGGTATCGATTTGGCAAAAAATAAAAAGCGAATGGCAAACCCTACCGAATACTCTAAATCAGAAGAGACTCTAAATATTATTTCTCATGGAATCGGGTTTTTGTTTGCCTTTCTTGGCACTTTTTTACTCTATAAAAAAGCGGTAGAAACACATGCTTTTTTGGCAATTATAAGTGTCACTATATACGGATTGAGCATGATAATTCTATATGGTTCTTCCACGATGTATCATTGGTCAATTAACCCAAAATGGAGATATAGACTGCAAATTCTTGATCATTCATCCATCTATTTACTTATTGCTGGAACCTATACCCCATTTGCGTTGCTTACAATTGGAGGTACTTTAGGATGGGTAATATTTGGTTTAACATGGGCATTGGCCTTGATTGGAATTATTTTGAAATTATTCTACACAGGAAGGTTCAATATTGTCTCCACCATTATGTACGTGGTGATGGGGTGGAACATCGCTTTTGCTATAGTTCCATTAATTGACGGTTTAACATGGAATGGCTTTTATTTCCTGTTGGCTGGAGGAATAGCCTACACCTTTGGCGCCTTGCTTTTTGTCTTCGAAAAGTTGTCTTTTAATCATGCTATTTTTCATTTATTTGTTCTATTAGGAACGGCCTTGCAATACATTTCTGTTTACTACTATGTTTTATAAGTAATTTTTGTGCTGAATCAACGATTGTATGTTGGTATCCTAGACAACTTTACCTTTCTTTCCTACGTCATTGGCCTATATTTGATTTCATAAATATTCAAAATTTTGAACCGCAGTATTTTCAATTTAATATCAGTTAAAAAAGGAGCCATTTTACTGGCTGTATTATTTGGGTTTAATCCGAGCATTTTTGGCCAATTTTGGATGCAAAAAGCGGGTGGCTTAACCATTGATGAAGCCTATGATATTTCTATTGATAATGCGGGAAACGCCTATTCTGTTGGATATTTTACGGGCACTTCAAATTTTGGAAGTACGTCACTTACCTCAGGAGGTTCTACTGATATTTTTGTTACCAAAAACGATAATTTAGGAGCTTTTTCTTGGGCAGTTAAGGCAGGCGGCACAGGTTCAGACAGGGCTTTAGCCGTTAAAACCGATGCCTCTGGAAACAGTTTTGTTACTGGGTATTTTAGTGGCAGCGCAACTTTTGGTTCAACTACATTAGTCTCATCTGGACTGCAAGATATTTTCATTGCGAAATATGATAATTTAGGAGCACTGGCCTGGGTCGTAAAGGCTGGGGGCTTGGATGCGGATATAGGATTTGGAATTACGGTAAGCACATCAGGAAATATATATGTCACAGGGTCTTTTAAAGGCTCGGCAAGTTTTGGAACGACTATATTAACTTCTGCAAATACTACCAGTGATGTATTTACGGCAAAACTAAATCCTTCGGGTGTTTTTCAATGGGCCAAATCTGGTACTGGAAATTATACCAACAGAGGAGTAGATATTGGAGTGGATAATTCGGATAATGTGTACATTACAGGTCAATTTAGCGACACTATAACGTTCGATACGCAACATCCAAATCAGATGCAAAGTGCAATATTTGTAGTGAAATACGATAGTGCCGGTACAGAACAATGGTTCAAAATTATTGGTGGTGGAGTTACTAATATTCCTAGTGGAATAGCCGTGGATGGTACTGGAAATAGTTTTTTAACGGGTGATTTCACAGGTACGCTAACGTTCTTTGGAACGCCAAATGTGAGTCTCTCTAACCCGCATACCAATAAAATATATGTTGCCAAATTAAACACATCGGGCATTGTACAATGGACGCATGCAGATGGTTCTGAGGGAGATATTTCATCCGCAAATATCAATATTAATAATTCGGGTTCGTGCTGGATTACGGGATCTTTTTCATGTAAACTAAATGAATATGCGGATCAGTATGGGCAGGGCACGTTCAATTCTGTTGGAGGGAGCGATATTTTTGTGACCCGCTATAACGCATCTGGAACGTGGAATCATAGTAAAAGTATGGGGGGAACAGGAACAGATAAGGGATATGGAATTGCGGTAAATACTTCTAACCAAATATATATTGCCGGAAGCTTTGGGAACAGCATGAATGTTCCTACATCTTCAACTTTTGTATCGTCAAATCTGGCGTTATGGAATGATATTTCTTGTGCGAATAACAGCCCCTATTGTAGCGATTCAAATTATGGTTCTTTTCATAGTATGCAAACTGCCGGAAACTTAGATGCCGTAATAGGTCGATGTTTGCCAGAATCACGCGAACCGTATGACTTTTATAATAGAACGGGTGGTTCTGCTTCTTGCGTGCGTGATGAGGGAACAGTGTGTATTGATTCACTTTGCCCTACAAGTGTAACAGGGTGTAACATAGTCACCTTAACGCCCATTTCAGCTTTTTGTGATGGAGCGGGTCCTAACTATACCTATAGTTGGTCGCCTGGAATTACTCCAATTGGCGGAACAGATCAAGTAACGGCTAATGTTAGCGGAACGTATTTCGTTACCCAAACGTCTGCAGATGGTTGTTTTTCTTCTATAGATTCAATTGAAGTGGTAATTGTTCCTTCGCCAAATACACCCCTTATCTCGGATGATAAAGGATTTAACACCAATAATTTAATTCCACAACATATTGAGGCATGCGACCCAGATACCGTAACTGTTTGGGCCTCTGGCTTTGATACATCGCTAACGTACTATTGGGAAGGTCCAGGACTACCAGGAGGGGGTTTGGTAGATTCTGTTTTTACCACATCCAACACAGGCTTATTTATATTTCATGTCATCAATGCCATGGGATGTGAAATTACAAACCAAGTCCTAATTTCTTTTTACGATACACTTCCTCCATTTCCATTGAAAATGGCGTTAGAAGACAGTGTTACTGTGTGTGATTCTAGTTCATTTACTGTTCAGTTATACGATTCGGTAAACAATCCAGGGATTAATCCAGTATGTTTAGTAGATCCTGAATTTAGCATTGTTACAAATTGGGCTATAACACCAACTGCTGGTATAAGCACCGTATGTGGAACGTATGGATTTTTCACTCCAACGGCTAGTGGATGGTATGATGTTACGGCTACATTTATCCGAATAAACTATTGCTTTACGGATACAACAGTCCTCACCAAAACAGTGTATGTTACGTTGAACCCATCACCATACATACCACCTTTTAACATTACAATACAGGGTGGCCCGAATTTGTGTCCAGGCGATACCTTTCAACTTACCGCTACTGGAGCACCCAACTATTTGTGGTATGGACCTGGAGTTACCGGTTCAACAGATAGTATTGTGGATGTGTATACAGCTGGGTTGTATTTGGTAGGAAGTGTAGTGAATGACACGAATTCTTTTGGGTGTACAGCGAATTATACTACAACAAGTCAAATACAAATTTACGATAAGCAGCAACCTACAGTTACCGCAGCAAGTGAGGTTATTTGTCCTGGAGATTCTGTTTTATTATCGAGCTCCTCTCCTACAGGAAATAATTGGGAAGGGCCTAACGGACCTATTTTGGATTCAAGTGCATATATCTATGTGACTGACCCGGGTTATTATTACACTATTGTGAATGATTCGGATAGCTGCGCAATAGTAAGTAATGCAATTTTATTAAGTCAATATACTACCCCGCTATTGGTAGCCAGTGGGGACACATTTATTTGTGCGGGTGACTCCACAACAATTACTGTTCAGGCATCCTCAACGAGTATTATTGAATGGCAACCACCCCTTAGTGGAAATGGATTTACTCAGGTAATTTATAGCGCAGGGACATATACGGTTAAAATTACTTCGTGTGGAATTGAAACCTATGCAAGTATTACCATTTATTCATCGGATGCTTTGGCAACGATTACTCCAAGTGGTGTGTTGTGTCAAGACTCGTCTATTACCCTTTCTGGTATTCCAGGTATGGTGTCCTACTTATGGATGCCTGGAGGAGAAACCACTTCGAGTATAACGGTATCTAATCCGGGGAATTTCACCTTAGCTATTATGGATACAAACGGTTGTGCCGGATTGTCAGATACGTTAACGATTGATGAAATTAGTGTGCCCGCTTCAATCACTTCAGTTGCGAATGGGTTTTGTAATGGTGATTCCTTATCGCTGATGGGAAATTCAGGTATGACCAATTACTTATGGGCCCCAACAGGAGATACAACCCAGAGCATTATTACATATCAACCCGGAACATTCACTCTGGTTGTAACGGACACGAATGGGTGTGTTGGAATTTCGGATCCAGTAGTTATTGTAGTACCTGATACTATTGCTTCGTTAGTTTTACTAGGTGCAGATTATTTCTGTGAAGGGGAGTCAGTAGTTCTTGACGCCTCCTCACCTATTGCAGCAAGTTATTTGTGGTATCCAAATAATGAAACTTCAGATCAGATCACCGTTTTTCAAACGGGTACATTTGCGGTTTCCACCGTAGATACTTTTGGATGCAAAGCGTATTCTGATACGATTAATATCTTGGTGGATTCTAATAAATTACAAATCCCTACCGTATCCAATGACACGACTATTTGTGCCGGGTCAACCGTTATGTTGGTGGCATCTGTAGATAGTGGAAACTTGGTATGGTACAACCCTTTAGGCGCACCATCGGTAGGTACAGGAAATTCGTACTCTCCTTTAGTTATTGATGAAACGCGCTTTTATGTTCGTGCAGAATCTCAAGTGTGCGTGGGTGAATTAGCGTCTGTTTTGGTAAGCACTTTCGATTGCGAAAACGTACTTGTAGGAAATGTTTTCACGCCAAATGGGGACGGGGTAAATGATTATTTCCAGATACAAATTTATGGAACTACCTATTTCAATGTGGAGATTTATAATCGTTGGGGAACGCTAATATATACGCTAGACCATCCAAATCAACGTTGGGATGGTACAATGTACGAATCAGGTGAAGCGCTTCCAGATGGTACGTATTATTATGTATTAACCTATGGTAAGTACGATGGTACAGATCAAACCCAAAAAGGAAATGTTACTATGATAAGATAGAACTATCATAACGCTAAAATGCGCTAAGAGGACTATTGTAAAATCAGTTTTGTTGTTTTTAACTGATTACCCGTTTTGGTTCTAATCAAATAAATACCCGAGCTCAATTCTTGACTGGTAAACTGAAAATGTCTTAACCCAGAATTTACGTTTCCAGTAAAAATCAGTTTTACTAAATTCCCAGTAACATCATACAGAGCGATTTCAACTTCTTGTGGAGTATTGGATTGCATATCAATATTCACTATACCACTTGCTGGATTAGGATATACATTTAAAGCAATACTAGAGTTAATTGGATTTTCAATTCCATTCACGTTAACCGTAAAATTCCACGGTTTAGTCCATTTTGTAAAATTGGTATCTGTAACGGTTCTTACGCGCCAAAAATAGGTTCCATTCATTAACCCTGAAGTTAAATATTCACTATCACTTCCGTTTGAGTTACTTGAAAGATATTGAATTTGGTGTTCTTGAAGTTTTGGAGAATTAAACAACGCATTAGTATCTATTTGAAGAACATAGTAATCTGCTGTAGAAGTCGCTTTCCAGTTTAATAAGGTACTTGAACTTAATCCTACCGAGTTATCGCTAGGAGAGTGTAAAACAACATCCTCCGAGAAAAGACCGTTTAAATTTATTTCGTCAATAAAGAGGTTGTTTCCATTGGCTCCTCTAAATTCAAATTTTATTCGAAGATCATCTCCTAAATCATTACCAGATACGGAAAAACTTGCTTTTACCCATTCGTTTTGATTTGGATAATTATACGGCCCAGATGTGGTTGGTGCGGTGCTCATAGAAGGCCCTCCAGTTATCCACTTAAGCTTCCAGGTTGCACCACAGTCAGATGATGTAAAGGCACGTAAATAGCATGTGCCACTATTTGATTTTGGTGCATACGCATAATGAAAAGAAACTAACGCGCTAGATAGATTACTAACGTCATATGCGGCACTTGTAATAGTAGCTTTTCCAGTAAAGTTGTAGGTGTTTGACTTTATGGCATTGAAACCCGTATACCCAGCTGTGGTACTTTTTTGCCACGCAAAACCGGTTGAAATTTGCTCAGAATACCATCGCATCGAATCTAATGGATTTGCTGATTCAAAGGATTCTGTAAAAGGGGCTGTGGTTCCTTCCGAAGAGATAACGGTAATGTATTGGGTTTTGGTTTCACTCATGCTCATGTTAAGCGAGTCACGAACAGTTAATTTAACCGCATATTTTCCAGGGGTTGTGTATACAACTTGTGGATTCTGATTATTTGAAGTAGCAGGGTAACCTCCTGGAAACTCCCAAGAAAAGGAGTCCGGATTGAAATAAGACAAATCTGTAAACTGAAGCGGTTCACCTACACAAGCTACTTGTGTGGCCGATTCAAAATCAACATTACAAATTCCCGTAATATTTAAATTAGCCCCTGTATTTTGAAGGTTGGTGGATGAGGTTAATTGACTTAAAGTCGAAACGTTACCCAATGTATTTTGCATACGTGATTTCTGCCCAAGAGAAAACATATTTTGGCAATCGTTGTAACTCATGTAATTTTCTATTTGATCAAAAACATCCGTAGTATATACGCTATTTCCTTGGGTATCATTAGAGCATTGGTTTTGAGAAGTGGCGCACGGTTGTGTAGAGGAGTTAACAGGTGGAGTATCACAAACTCTGTCACCAGATGATTCACAATTACTCCCACAACCACTTTGAAAGGTGTGGAGTAAGTTCAAGCAGTGACCTATTTCATGGGTTAAGGTCCTGTCTTGAGCTGCAGCTGTTCCAATAGAACCAACGCGATCATTTCGAATAACGACACCATACGTATTCCAAGAACCTGAACCTGGAAATTGGGCGTATCCTAAAATAATTCCATTTACTCCGCTACTTTCAATAGTATTCACCACCCAGATATTAAAATATTGATTGGAAGGCCAATAGCTTAATGACTTCACATTGTTTCCTGCGTTATTGGAAGCGTTTCCATTATTAATTCGCACTACACCATTGGTGCAATTTCCATCTGGATCAATTCTGGCTAATCTAAATTCAACTTCGCTATCGGCTGCGAAAGGGGCGAAAATGGCGCGGGTGTTCCCAGTATCGGGATTTGTTCGTCTAAAATCATTGTTAATCATTTTCATCGCACTTTCAATTTGTGCATAGGAAATGTTCCCCTTTCCATTTTCATGAAAAACGTGAAAAACAACGGGTATAATAGAAACTGCTCTAGCGCCTTCGGTTTGTTGTATTGGAAGATCACTAATCATCCAATTTTGTTCTACCGTATTTTGAAATGAGGGGTTTTTGGCGTATTCTTTTTCCAAAAAATAATCTGTTCCACAAATCTGTGCAAACCCTATTGAGCTTATAAGAATGGAGATAAGTCCGGCAAAAAAAGGTTTGAATTCCATATAGAAATTATTGAATAATTATTTTCTTGAATAGGGTATTTCCGTTTACTGTAATTCGAACTAGATATACGCCACTTGACATATTTGGATTTTGAACGGTGTAAATATGTGACCCAGTACCCAAATAGCCGGAATGAATAAGTAACCTTTCTTTGCCTACCATATCTATTAAGGAAATGGTAACAGGGGATCCTTGATCTAGTTTGAATGAAATATACCCAGTTTCATGGAATGGGTTTGGATATACTTTCACAGCGTATTTTTCCACCAATAAATCTTGGGTAGACACCCCATTTGCAGCTACGGTAAAACTCCAGGTTTCACTCCAAACTTGGGGTTGTCCATTTATGATTAGTCGAACACGCCAATAATATGTTTCACCATTTGTTAACGTGCTAGGAGCGTATTGAGTGTCTGGCCCTTCATTAATAGAAAGAGCCGTGTTAATTCCCGTTTGAAGATTAGCCGAGGCAAACCCTGGGTCTGAATCTAATTGATATTCGTAGCTATCTATATTTCCAATGGCTTTCCAGTAAATGATTTGGTTATTTGGCCGAGAAACAGCACCATCAAAAGGAGCTTTTAATTGGGCGGTTTTTGTGTAAGTTCCAGTAATTCTAAAATCATCAAAGTATAAGTTATTACCGTTGTTGTTTTCGAAAACGAACTTAATCTGACTATTTTGAGTCAACACATTTCCACTTAAATTAGATACTTGCGAGGTTTTCCAGTCTGAATTCCCACTCGGAACAAAAGAACTAGAAGTCATTGGCGCGGAGGCCAAATTAGGACCTATAGCTGCCCAACGAGGAGTCCAAGTTTCCCCACAATCTTTAGAAATATACATCGTAAATCTAGAAACATCTGATCCGTTGGCCTGGGCGTATGCCGTTTTAAATGAAATGTTAACGCTGCTAAAAATAGATAAGTCATAGGTAGTGGTTAGAAGTTCGTCTTGTGTTTTAAATAGATTGCCATAGTTATCCATTTTCACACAATTGCCTCCACTGTGTCCATTACTTCCATCTGCACGGAATTCATAACCGTCATTATTCACATTGTTTGAATACCAATTCTCGTGATTTAAGGAATTTACCGTGGAAAAATTATCCGTGACAGGAACAAATTTCCCTTGAACAGGGTTCACCATAATATACCCAATTTTCGTTTCATTTTTAGTTGTTGAACTATTCGAAGCTGCCAAAGAAACATCGTACAAACCGGCACTTTCATAAATAATTTCTGGGTCTTTAAGAGAAGAATTTGTGTTTTGACCTCCTGGGAATGTCCAAGACCAATTCGTAGCATCATACTCAGATTGATCAGAGAAGTTAATGGTATCCCCTTCACAAATCGTAATTCTGTTTTTACTGAAATTCGCTAGGTTTAATTCGCTCACTCCTGTATTGGATAAATTCGCGGCAGAGGATAACTGATTACGTTGCGCAACAGAAGAATTTAATGTGCTTACCATTCGGTTAGCTTGACCGTTGGTAAACATATTGGAACAGAAGCTGTATTCCATTTGATTTTGAATATTATCTAGTGAACCACAAGAAACCAGGGTTAAATCACATGAAGAACTACCGATACATAAAGGTGTATCTGAAACACCATCATCTCCATTGCAATTTGTGGATAGTCCGGGATCATTACTTGGGCCCCAAGTGTGCTCTAGGTTCAAATAATGACCTACTTCATGGGTAATGGTTCTAGAATAATAGATTGAACCCGTACCTACACTACCTATATATTGAGATAAACAAATTACTCCATCAATATCTGCGGCTTGGGGACTATTAACAGTAGAAGGCAATTGAGAATAAGCCAAAACACCATTAGGAATGCTAGAATTCCATTGTTTAACCACCCAAATATTCAAGTACATATTTCGTGGCCAGGGATTCAATTTAGCACTTTGGCCACCATTGTTTGTAGCCGAAGAATAAATCCGATCAATTCCATTGGTTGGGTTTCCGTTTGGATCTTTTTTGGCTAATCTAAATTCAATAGAAGGATTACCAATAATGCTCGTGAACTGAGGGATTACATCCGCTAAATCTGCATTTTGTGCATTGTAATCTTCATTCAAAATTCGGATTTGATCTAAAACCTGAAAATCAGCAATATTTTCTGGCCCGTTTAAATGAATAATGTGAAAAACTACTGGAATTACTTTATTTGAACGAGGTCCTCTTTGATTTTCTGTTAATCGAGCATTATCATTCAACCACTTTTCTGCCGCCAATATTTCATCCAATTGTTCGGGGTGTTCGTTCCGATATCTTTGGCTCATTTCTCTTTCACCACACCAATTTTGTTGTGCACTTACTGGATTTAAAATAGAAAATGAAGGAAGGAGTATTAGGGCAATAAATGCAATACGGAAAAATCTCATAGCGTTCAAAAATTTGCTGCAAAAGTAACCCAATTAGGAAGATTTTAAGAATGTAAAAGTTCAGGGTAACAACAATTTAAGATAAAACCCCATAAGAATAGGGTATAGACTATTCTATGATATTGGTCCTTTTCACGATGTAAAGAGGCCTGTTTTGAACTGTTGTATTAATTCGCCCCACGTATTCTCCAATAATACCGATAGATATTAGTTGTACTCCACCAATGAACATAGAACTGATAATCAGTGATGTCCAGCCCGTAATGGTACGTTCTAGGATGAAGTGCGAGTAAATGGCATAGAGAATTACAAGAAACGAAAAGAACGAAATTATAAAGCCTAATTTGGTTACAAATTGGAGTGGTTTATCTGAGAAACCGGTAATACCATCCAACGCGAATTTCATCATTTTAGCAAATGAATATCCCGTTTTACCATGTTTTCTCTCTTCCCTATTGAATAAAACTTCCCCTTGTTTAAACCCCAACCATGCAATTTGCCCACGTAGAAATTTATTATGCTCATGCATTTGATTTAGGTTGCTAACTACCTTTTGGTCAATTAATCTAAAATCGCCAGTATCTAACGGAATATCAATAGAAGTGATTTTTTGAAGCGTACGATAAAATAATTTGGCAGTGATTTTCTTAAATGGGCTTTCGCCTTTTCGATGCGCACGTTTAGCGTAAACAACATCAAAGCCTGTTGTATATTTTTTGTAGAGTTCAGTTATTAGTTCAGGCGGGTCTTGCAGATCTCCATCAATAATAACTACCGCTTCTCCTTTGGCTTTTTCTAGGCCCGCTGAAACAGCAATTTGATGTCCGAAATTTCGACTAAAATCGATGTAAAAAACCAAGGGGTCAGAATCGGCTATTTTCACCAATTCAGCTAAAGAGTTATCTGAACTTCCATCATTTATAAAAATCAATTCATGGGAACCTGAAATGGTAAGAACCGCCTTTTTCAAACGCTGATATAACTCAGGAATTACTTCAAATTCATTGAAAATGGGAACAATAACAGATAGTTTTATTGATTTATTTTCTTGCATTAATTTGGTATTTCTTTACTCCTTTGTAATCATACAAAATAGCTACATCAAATTGGGACTCAAAGTAATCAAACAGAAAAGGCTGATATGCTATTATTGTATCTCCAGACTGTATGTTTAGGTAGCTTCCTCCGTTAACAATATCAATACCTGAATCGCGCAATAAATGTAGATAGAATTCATTATTGGGCATATATTCTGTGTTTACATAAAGAACGCCATTTAAATCCTCCTTGTTTTTTAATGCGTCTTTGAGATATTGAGCCATGGAATAGAAGGATTGATCCCATTTATACTTTTTGGGATCATGCACGGTATCTATAGTTTCTTGGTAAGGCGTTGCAAAAACTAGAAACAAAAAGATAACGGGCAATACCTTATGGTTCAGTTTTTTATTTATGACTTTGGAAGTTTCAAGGAGTTCAAAAACAAAAAGGACAGGTACCGCAGAAATTATCGCAAGGAAAGGAAATAGGGGAATATCGTACCAAGACAATTTCGTTTGCGAAACAGAGATAACAAGAAAAAACACTCCAACGAGAATACTGGAATAAATGGTTAACCACTTAATTTTTGCGTTTGTATGGGAAAACCCAATGGCCATCCCAATAGGCACTAACAAATACCAAAACGAAAAATTTTGATCAATAAGTTGATCAAAATAATACCAAAAACTATTTGAATGATGTTCAATTGTCTCTAGGTATCTACCCCCTAATTCATTGGTGTAAACGGCCTCTAAATATCCAGGGCTCATAATCTCACGTGTAATATAGAATCCACCCACCAGAAAAATAAATGACAGTAATCCGATATAGAAATGTTTATTTTTTAAAAGCGGAATCAGTTCTTTTCTTAGAATCAGATATACTAAAAATGCGGGTCCAAAGAGCAACCCTGTGATACTTTTGGTTAGAACAGCCAACCCTAAAGTGATGAAGAACCCGTATAGAAATTTATTCTTTTTCGTTTCAATAAATGAATAAAATAGGAGCCCACTAATGGTGGTGAACAACGTTAATAATCCATCATAGTTGGCTGATCGAATACCGTGATTAAAAACATACCCATAAGACGTAATTAAAATTAGGGCGGTAATAATGCCTAGCCAACTAGATTTTAAATAGCGACAAGAAAAAATGAGAATAGAAATAATAGTTAAAAGTGCGGCTAAAGAGGAAGGTAGGCGTAGTGCAATTTCGTTCACGCCAATAATTTTCATCCAAAAAACTTGCATCCAAATAAGCAATGGCGGCTTGGTATTCCATAGGTCAGGGAGGCCATCAAAATGGGTAACTAAGTACTGCCCAAAGTGGTGCATTTCGTAGGCGTTTATGGCCAGTCGAGATTCATCCCAAAGTTGAATTGGTAAAGTGTCTAAATGGGAAAAAACGGGGATATAAATTAATATTCCCAACACAATAAATTTTAAATAGGAATATTTTTTACGCATTAGATTTCACACTAGTATTGGATACAAATCTAATTTTTTTGGTTTTATAAATCCCGTAACGAAAAGACACAATCTTTAAAATCTGTAGAATGCTCTATTATTCGTAAATATTTATCGGCTACTTCTTCTGGGGTTGAAAGTTCATTTCGTTCTTTTAATCCTACAAAATGCGCATGTCTTGAGAAATCCTGTTCGTTTGATTCGCGAATGGTCGCTTGCATTTCTGTATCCACAACTCCAGGAGCCACAGAAAATATTTTTACAGGAAACTCTTCACTTTTCTGTTCTTCATAAACCGTTTGACTTAATAAATCAATTCCTGCTTTTGAAGCACAATAAGGGGCCCATCCTTCAATGGCTTTTTTACCCGCTCCAGAACTTACATTTAATATCACCTTTTCGGTATTTGTGGAGGAGTAGTATTCAATGAATTTATTCATCAAAATAGAGGGAGACAAAAGGTTTACATTGAACATATCTACAATAGCTATATTATCTGATTTGCCAATGGGCTTAATTTCCCCAATTTGACCCGCATTATTGATTAATACCATTTTACCCGGATTTCTGGGCATTGGAAATTCAAAGGATAAAACCTCTCGAATATTTGATAAATCGGTTTTTGTATGCTGATATCTCGGATGAGAAATAGTATTTCTTCTCGCAATTCCGTGAACATAATTATCTTCACTTTCTAAAAGTTTTTCAGCAAGCGCTCTTCCAATGCCACTGCTAGTTCCGGTAATAAAATAATAGTTCATTTTGATTGGTTGGATTACAATATCAAAATTAAGAATTATTAAACACGCTGTTGGAATACTAGCAAACATATTAGGGGAATTACCATCTATTTTACCAACTTAAGGATACAAGGAGGCTTTTATTTAAAACTTAATGATATACATCAAATTCGGTATGATAGATAGTTGGTAATATTCTTCAACTTTCTCTGTTTCAGAATTGTAATAATTACCCACTGCAGCTTGATTATTCGTCACGTTTTGAATGTCGAGCTTTACTTCATGCGTCACTTTCTTTTTGTTAATTCGGTATGTAACACCCAAATTGGCAAAGAAAATATCGTCTAATTTTTCCTCGTAAGTACGCGACTCATCTAGCACTTGTTCTCCTGCGGCAATAGATTTTTCTAGGTCAACCGGGGTGTATCGGTTACCCCCTAATAGAGATGCTTTTAGGTTTATAGCGAGTGTTTTTTGGTTGTTTTTTGAACGTAAATTAAACTCTTTTCCTAGAACTACATTACCTGCATAGTTTGCATTAAATCTGGAATTCCGCGAAACTCCGTCCAATGAAGTGTAGGTAGATTTATACATGGAAGAAGTAACCATATAGTAGTATTGTTTATTAAAATAGCGTTCTAGGGTTAGTTCAACTCCATAATTATCACCTGTTCCTGCGCTAACCATCGGAAGATTTATGTAGCTACTAGATTGATTTATCATGGAAAATGCGCTATTCATGTTGTTTTCTACTGGTACATCGTATAAATGCTGGTAATACACCTCGGATTTAAAACTCAAATTTTCAGTGAATTGATGTCCAAATCCAGCAACTAAATGAACGGATTTGGTGAGTTCCAAATTTTGGTTTGCATATTCATTTTCCTGCCCTTCGGCATTTGCCATATACACGGATATACTTTCTACTTTACTATGTAAGCCAGCACCTAATGAAACGTACTGAACGGGATTCAAATTTAATTTCAAACCTAAGCGAGGCTCTAAAGAATAATGGTGATTCAGAAACAACTCTGTATAATGTAATCCACTTACCATAGTTAAGTCTTCTGTCATCCTGTGTTTCCAGGTAGTAAAGCCTTCAATCATACTTGTTTTTCCAGTCGCTTTTATCCAATCAATTGGAACGGTATTATCTTGGTTCAAACTAGAGTACATGGTATATTTCATACGTGAATAAATAACCCCTGTGTTTAGCGTGTTTTTTCGGTTAAATCGGTGATTAAAGGAAGTCGAAAAACGCATGGTGGTATTACTGAAATCTTGGTCGTAATAGGTGTAATAATTTCCTGTGGTTTCGTCCACACTCTCATCCAGTAAGGTGTTCTTAGTGCCTGAAATGGAAACGTAGGAGTGAACATAACTGTTTTTTCCAATAATATAATTATGGTTTACACCAATAACTCCAAGCGCATCTTTGATATCTGCACGCCCCGTTACTGCAATGGTATCGTTAATAAGTGATTCTTGAGTTTCCATTAACCCACTTATACCTCCCAAACCAAAGATGGAGAAGTTGCCAAATTCTTTTGTAGGCAAATTGACTTTGAATGAAGCATCTTGATATTTGGGAACACCACCAAAATCTAGTATCCCTGCTTTGTCCATTAATTCAAGAGTGGAATATCTGTAATTCACTAAATATGAACCACTGTAATTTTTATTGAAAGGTCCTTCCAAAGTGATATCCGTACCTAAAACACCAATGGAAAAAGAACGCTCACTTTTTTGGTTATTTCCGACTCTAAACTTCGTGTCAAATACTCCAGAAAGTGCATTTCCATACTCGGGTGCAAAAGCCCCTGAAAAGAAGTCGGAATTAGCCAACATGGTTGCATTTAAAGTGTTAACGGGTCCTCCAGTGCTTCCTTCATTCGCAAAATGATTTGGGTTTGGAATCTCAATTCCTTCCAATCGCCATAAAATTCCTCTGGGTGAATTTCCACGAACTACAATGTCGTTGTTCCCTTCGGCATCACCTACAACACCTGCAAATGCAGAAACACTTCGGGCGGGATCATTTAGCGAACCAGCGTATCTACCTGTTTCTTCTACGGTGACTGTTTTAGCACTTACCGTGGCCATTTCATTAATACTTTCGCCTTGTTCTTCACGTGCAACTACCACTACTTGCTCTAGCATTTCAAAAGACTCCACCATTTCAATGTGAAGGACTTTTTCTTTAGCCGATTCAATAACAATATTGGAAAGAAGAAGAGGCTCATAGCCGATGGCAGAAACGCGTAGATTAATTCTTCCGATAGGAACATTTAATATCTCGAAATCCCCATTAAAATCGGTGCTAGCTCCTTTAATTGGGTCGGAACCCAAAATAATAATATTGGCACCAATCACAGTTTGTTTGGTGTTTTGATCAATGATAGTTCCACGAACGGTTTGCGTAAAATCTTGAGTGAATGATGAAAAAGAGGTGATGATTCCAAAGAATAAAAGTGATGCCATTTTGATTTTCATAACGTATAGTTTAGGTTGAATGAAATTGATTTAATGAAGTATTTAATTAGGGGTTAGAAGGAGATACGTAATCCAGCTTTCGCACCTATCCACATTTGTAATTGATAGTCCCCATTGTTTTCGGTATAGAAAGGATTGACAGCTATATCGGTGGTAAATTGACCTTCTGATTTTCTTCCCAGTTCCGAAATATGTGCGTTGAACGAAGGCCCACCAATCAATGCAATGTGTTTATTTAAATTCAAGTCGAAGGTTAAATCGCCTCTATTCAAAATGTTTACTTGCCAATCAAAAACTTCTTCTTCGTTGATGTAATTAGCGGTGATATCAAAGCTCATGGATAACCATTTAGCCAATGTTAATTTTGAGCCGAATCCAAGTCCAAACCCATAGGTATAATTTGTTTCCGGTTCAAAGCCGGCCGTATAAATATTGTAGAAACTATTGGTCCCAGTTTTTATCGCAATGTTTGCCAACATGACTTCATTACTGAATAATTCAACCGAATGGTATCCGTTTTTTACAATGTTTAATAGTCCGATGGAAACACCCGTTGAACTATCGGCAACATTTATGAGTCCGAGTTGAAAACCGTGAATCACGTTGGCAGAATTGAATAATCCAATTTGTCCTCCACGCATGGTTTTTAGCGATTGATTGAACATTCCAGCAACCTGCGCTCCGGTAATGTCATCATTTGCTAGGTTGTAAACTCCGGAAATTTGTGCGCCTTCAATTTTTCCCTTAGTGAAGTTATGGATGCCTGCGATTTGCGCTCCTCGTGTGCTACCAGGAACGATATTGGTGATTCCAGCAATTTGGAGTCCCGCTAAACTATCGGTAATAACATTGGCAATTCCTGCAACTTGACCTCCATAAAAAGGACCTTTTACCACATTTGTGATTCCGGCTATTTGGCAACCTTTAACGCTTCCGTTGATGACATTTACTAGACTACCTAATTCAAACCCGGTAAGCCCGCCATTCACACCATATAGAATGTTGAATGAAAGGGAATTTGAAATATTTTTAGATTCGGGTCCATTGCTCGCGATAGGATATGCAAAAGTAATTTGAGCTGGGATTGTTTTGGTTGAATCCTTTTCATGCGCGAATAGCGAAGATGTGGATACGAAAAAAAGGGCGATAATACTGTTTAGAATTGTTTTCATTTTATGTAGTTTTTATTTGAACTACTTTAAAAACAACTCAGGGATTAAATACCCCTAGTTAAGTGTAAAAAATATTAAAAATTATATCGAATACCTGCTTTTGCTCCGTACCAAAATTGGATTTGAGTTTGGTCATCTGAGGCAGTATAAAAGGGATCTCGCGCAATATCGGTAGTGAAAGTACCGGTACTTTCATACCCCATTTGTGAAACATGCGCATTAATCGCGGGCCCAGCAAAAATGGTGAATTTCTTAATGTTGAAATCCATGGTTACATCTAATCTGTTTAATAAGTTAAGTTCCCAAGTGTATTGGGTATTGAGTTCCTTTTCATTGATAAATGTTCCGGTTAAATCAAAACTAAATGAAAGCCATTTCCAGGTATTTACTCTGCTTCCAATACCGAAACCCAAACCAAAAATTTGGGGGTCATTTGGTCTAACTCCTCCGGTAAACATAGTGTAAAAATGATCTACACCAGACTTAAAAGCAACGTTGGTGTACAGCACTTCGTTTCCAAATAACTCTAACGGATGATATCCATTTTGAACATAATTAAACAACCCAAGTGCCACACCGCTTGCATTTTCTGCAACGTTGATTAGCCCAAGTTGAAATCCTCTGTTGTTTTGGGCGTAATTAATTAAGCCAATTTGGATTCCGCTCATGTCTTTAATTGCTTGATTAGAAATTCCGCAAATTTGTGCTCCGGATATGTTTTTTGTTGAGAGATTGTGAATCCCAGCCAATTGAACTCCGCCTACTTCTCCATGCGCGATATTTGAAATTCCTGCGATTTGCATTCCGTTAATACTGTCTTGTGCCCAATTTAAAATCCCGCCTATTTGCAAACCACGCATGCTTTTGGCAATATGGTTTTGAATTCCGCCAATTTGTACCCCAATTACCTTTCCAATTACAATGTTGCTAATCCCGCCAACTTGAACCCCAATCATTTCTTTGGCGAGGAAGTTATTAATTCCGCCAATTTGTACCCCTTTCGAATACCCTTGAACAAAATTGGATAAACCACCAATTTGAACTCCATGCATATTTCGGGTTAGAATATTAAATAGACCACCAATTTCGAGTCCGTTTACCCCTCCGTTATATCCTCCAAAAACGTTTAAGGATAGATTATTGTCAATAATCCCACTTGCTTCCATATTGGTTCCAATGGTAGGAATGATGGAAACTTGACCAATTCGTTTTTCTTGAATTTTTTCGAGATTTTCAAAAGTGATTTGACTCATTTTTGGTGTTAAAATTTCTGCAACTGCGGAAGTTTCGTTTATCGAGGTGGTGGTTTTACTTTCAACAGTTAGGGATGAAATGATGGGTTGGAGGACAATTTGAACCCTTTTCTTCTTTTGAAGGTCCACGGAAATAACGGTATCATTAAAATTGATTTTGGCTATCGCGAAGTTTTTAGAAGTCCCTTTATCAAATATAAAGGTAAACCTTCCAAGGCTATCACTTGTCACTGATTTGCGGGAAGAGATTTCATAAATACTGGCGTTTTTTAGCGGTTTTTGATTTTCTGCATTGAGAATCACACCCGTAAACCGTATTGCATTTTCGTAATTGTTTTGGTCCTTTTTATTGGACACTAATACAATGTGATTTCCAATAATTTTAGCTTTAATCCGCTTATCAAATAAATCAGCAATTATTTTTTTTACGGAATTGGAAGAGGAATAGGTGATTAAACTATCCGAATTAACAAGTGTTGAATTGTAGGAGAATTGATAATTTGTTTGAATTTCAATTTGATGAAATATTTCCTTTAACGGTTGATTATTTAGCGTAACGGATACACTCAAATCGTTGCTGTTTTGAGCGAACCCGAAACTGCAAATTAGTCCAAAAATTATAGTGCTAAATATCTTCACAGCTCAATCCAATGATAGAATAATGTGTATTGGTTTTTTGTAATTCCAATTCAAAAGTGCTGGAAATCACTTCCATAATTTCGTCAATTTCTGAATTTTGAAAGGAGGCGGTAAGCAAACATTTTTTTGTTCCTTCGTCACTAAAGGAAATATCTACTTCGTAAACAGCCTCTAAAACTTTCGCTACTTTACCCAATTCAATTCCTTCAAAAACAAGTTGTTTATTTAACCAATAGATATCGGTGCACACTGAATTTGGATTGGTATCAATCTCTAGTTTTCGTGTATCCTTGTTATAAATTACTCGGTCACCAGCGCGTAACTCAACAGACAAATACGAACTGTCTTTTGCATTGGATAAATATTCAAACATCACTACTCCAGATTTCACAAAAACACTTACCAGTTCGTCATCCGGATTGTTTTCGATGTTAAATGACGTTCCTAAAACACGGACATTACTTTGTGCGAGGTAAATAATAAATGGCTTGGTGGTATCTCTTTCAATGTCAAAAAAGGCTTCTCCTTCTAACTTGACCTCCCGAGTTTTGGAATTAAAATTATCCGCATATGAAATTTTGGCCTTTTTGTTTAGGGAAATAATCGACCCGTCAACTAAGGTGTCGATCAAGATTTCGTGCTCCGCGTAAATTACTGTGGTATCAACCGTATTATTGAGTTTCCAAAGAATAGCTGAAGCTCCAAATATTACAAAAATCATGGCAGCTATTCTCAGCCATTGATTTTTATAAAAAGGTTCAGATTTTAATTTATCCGATACATTTCCCCAAGCTTTGGTGGTATTAAAAACGGGTGTTTTACCCAAGGTGGATGCATTCCATAGCGCGAATACTTCTTCAAATCTTTGTTGATTTTCAGAAGACTCAGCTAACCACATTTCTACTTCTTGCATGGAGTTAGCATCTAACTCATTCAACAAATAGGCAATGAGTAAATTGTCTATATTTTCCTTCTCGCGCATCATGATACTAACAATAAGACAATTGATTTTACATTTACCCCTAGTCCCGTCAATAAATAAATTACTAAAGCGAAATGCATATAGTCCTTTAATTCAATGCGTAGATATTTAATGGCACTTCCCATGTGGTTTTCAACAGTTTTTACCGAGATATTGAGATGCGCTGCAATTTCTTTGTATTTCAAGCCTTCAAACCGACTCATTTCAAATATCCGCTTTCGTTGAGGTGGCATATTTTCAATGGCTTGATTTACCTTTTCCTGTAAATCGGAAGTTTCTGAATCAGCATCTTCAAGCGTAACTTGTTGAAGGTTGCGTTCGTTATGTGCCTTATACTCTTCACGAATAGAAATGTGTTTGATTTGATTCAAACTTGAATTACGAATCATCGTAAACAGGTAGGCTTTTGGAGAATTTCCTATGACCAACGTTTTGCGATCTTCCCAAAGTTTTACGAAACAATTTTGAACAATTTCCTCTGCATCATCGGCATCTTTGGTAAAAGTGAAAGCAAAACGACACAGGCCATCATAGTTTTCTTTGAAGAAAACCTCAAAGGCAGTTTTATTGCTTAATATTTCTGACGTGACGCTGCTCAATGGAAATATACTTAACGCATCGCTTGTTCTAAATCTGCAATCAAATCATCCGCATCTTCTACACCTACACTTAAACGAATAAGCGAATCTACCACTCCGGATTTTTCTCTTTCTTTTTTTGGTATCGATGCATGCGTCATGGTAGCTGGATGGCCAATAAGTGATTCTACACCACCAAGCGATTCAGCTAATGAGAATAATTTCACCTTGGCCACAATACGATGCGCATCTTCCATTTTATTTCCCTTTAAATTGAAGGAAATCATTCCTCCAAAACCATCCATTTGACGTTTTGCAACCGCATGGTTTGGATGACTTTCTAACCCGGGCCAAAACACGGTATCAACAGCTGGATGTTTTTGCAACCAGCGAGCAATGGCGGCTCCATTTTCGCAATGTCTTTGAACGCGTAAATGAAGGGTTTTGATTCCTCGCAAAACAAGGAAAGAATCCATGGGGCCAGTTACGGCTCCACTACTATTTTGAATCCGGTAAATTTCTTTGGCTAAGGCTTCATTCTTCATTACCAATGCCCCCATTACCACATCCGAATGGCCGCCTAAGTATTTTGTAGCAGAGTGCATCACAATATCAGCCCCTAAATCTAATGGACGTTGCAGGTAAGGAGTGGCAAACGTATTATCTACTGCAAGTAGAATAGTATGCTTTTTTGAAATTTTAGCTAATGCTACAATATCAATAATATTCATCATTGGATTGGTTGGGGTCTCCGCCCAAATCAACTTTGTATTTGAATTCACTAGGGCTTCTACATCTGCTGGATTTGCCATTGGAGTAAAGTGAAAAACAATACCATATTTCTCAAAAATGGTTTTAAATATTCGGTAAGAACCACCATATAAATCGTTGGTTGAAATGACTTCATCTCCAGGGTTTAGCATTTTAATTACGGCATCAATTGCGGCTAAACCACTTCCAAAGCAAGCTCCAAAATTGCCGTTTTCAATGGAGGCTAAATTCTTTTCTAAAGCATCACGCGTAGGATTTAAGGTTCTTGAGTACTCATAACCTTTATGATTTCCAACACCATTCTGAACGTAGGTTGAAGTTTGGTAAATAGGAGTCATGATAGCTCCTGTAGCTGAATCAGGTTCTAAACCTCCATGAATAGCCTTAGTTGCGAATTTGCTTTTTGATGTATCCATTTTGATTGAAGTTTTGCGCTAGCGAAATTATTCAATCTCTACAAAATGAGAGATATAAAGGGAATTAATTAAAACAATGAAATTGCCCCAACTAAATATATAGAAACAAAAAGAAAAACAAGGGATTTCCAAACCCAATTGGCACGCTTTACTTCCATAAATTGAAAGGCCACTAGAACGAATTTTATCCCTGCAAATAGGAGGATTAAATAGGGCATTTGAATTTCAAAAATTTTAGATAAAAGTACGCTTAGGATTATTATAGCAATCAATACTAACAAAGTAACCCCATTCAAGACAAATGCTTTTTTCATATTTTAGATTAAATAAAGAATTGGGAAAATTAATATCCAAATTAGATCGCACATGTGCCAATACACCGCACTGGCTTCTGCATCTGCGTAATTATTGGAGTCGTATTTTTTGTGTTTTACCGCATTGTACATGTAGGCTAATAAACCAACCCCAAAAAGAACATGAACAAAGTGAAAGCCTGTCATAAGCCAATAAAAGGTAAAGAATGTATTGTATTCAAATCCAATTCCAACTTCTATTTTTTGGTTGTACTCATAGCCCTTCAGTAAAAGAAAAAGCAGCCCCAAGCTTAATCCTAGTAGAATTTGGGTAGATGAACCTTTGGTGTCATTTACGCGTATTTTTTGAATTGAATTAGCCACAAAATACCCACTTGTAATTAGAACGATGGTATTTATAGTTCCAATAAATGGCGACAACAGGTTTTGAGATTCTTTGAACTCCATAGGGGATAATCCACGGTAATAAAGAAATACTAAGGAGGCTCCCAAAAAAGTGAATAGTTCCAACGTGATGATAATCCATATTAGTATTCCACCGGGTGGGTAATAAAGCGAACCTTCCTCGTGACTTTGGTTTAAATTATCCATTTAAAATTCGTCTATAAAACTTACTGAAAGCCACTGGTAAATCTGCTGAAGTAGGTAAAATATTGTAGTTGTTATGCCCAAACATTTGAGGTAAATAGTATTTGGCTTGGTGCTCAATGGCTAGTGAGAATGCATGTATGTGGTTATGGTCTAACTCACGAAGTGACCTTTTCACGTCTTCAATGCCATATTTTCCTTCGTAGGTATCGTAGTCATTTGGCTTGCCATCTGAAAGTAGAATAATCCATTTTCTAGACGTTGGTTCTTTGGAAATCAAATTCCCTGCATGTCGTAAAGCGGTTCCTATGCGGGTGTAGCCTTCGGCTTCAATTGAGCCAATCCTGTTCCGCGTTTTCGACCAATTCTCCTTGAAGGTTTTCACATGGTTATACGCACAATTATTTCGTGTTCGAGAGGAAAAAGTGTCCACTTGAAATGAAATATCAAATTGGGAAAGAACTTCGCCAAACAACAACACTGCATTTTTCTCTACCGTTAACACATGTTCGTTATTGGTGTAACCATCGGCAGATAAACTGGTGTCCATCAAGATTAATACAGATAAATCTTTTGAACGCTTCCTTTTTGATGTGTAAATTTTATCGGAAGGAGTCCTTTTTGCTTTCATATCTGCGTAGGCATCAATAACGGCATCAAAGTCTATTTCTTCTCCGGAAACTACTTTGTTTACTTTTTCAAATTCGTTGTTTACTTGAGCGAACAAACGAAACATTTCATTTTTTGTTTTTACATTTTTTCGCAAGACTTCTGCGGCATAATTATGGGTGTTGTCTTTCAAAAACTTAGGGTATACTTTACAAAAAAGAGGCTTGTAATTTTGGTTTTTGTAATCCCATTCATCGTAACGTAAATAGTGTACGTTTTCGGTTTCAGATTCAACGTAAATACTGGAATTAGAATTCACAAATTCTGATTTGTATACAGAATGGGAAGGGTCATCTGCGCGTACCGTGTGTTTTAAATTTAATTCCCGAATAGCGTCTTCATCATCACTTAAGGTGTCATCTCCATCCATCTCCCGAAATGTTCCATTAAACTCGGATAAGGTATCCACTTTTTCAAAATTATTGGTTACCACTTTGTCTTCCATTTGTTTTTTATCAATGCCAATGGTCGTTACCTCATCACTTGGGTTTGCATCAATTTCGGTGGTTATTTCAGGCTTAACAACGCTGGTAGACTTGCTTTTAGGATTGGTGGTTTGTGCATTAAATGCAGAGGGGTTTAAACTCATGAATCTTCCATACAACCAGGAATAATCACAAGGCTTTTTTGTAGACTGAAAATAGGTTTGTAACTCCGTATTTAAGTTGTTGTAAATTTCTTCGGTTGTGGGGTATTGGAAGAATAATTCAGCCAAAATCTTTGAAGAAAATTTAAAGGCTTCCTGTTGAGATTCTAGTACTTTATGCTCCTCTTGATCCGCCCAATTCAACATCATTTTTTGTTGAACGGACAAATAAAGCACCCTGAAAATGTACCAATTTAGATTGGTTTCAATAGTGTCTGAGAACGAAATGGATTTCGGCAGGTAGAATTTTAAACCGGACCATCCGCCTTCTCTTTCGGATGTTATGATGTCGTTTTGAAAACCGGAAAGTGCGCGTGATAAAATGGTTAGACGTGGTTTTAAGGGTTCTAAATAAACAATTCTTCCCTGTAAATCATCTTCAGTTTTGGACACAATTTTCCTGTAAAACTTGTGGAGCCGTTTGAATATGAGTTGATCTATTTCCATTTTTTACGATGTCAATCCTAAATGCATAAACTAATTAAATCTTTTAGTGCTTCTAAAGTGTCTTCATCATCCGATAGAGGTTCTGCAATGGCAACATTACACGCCAATCTATTTGGCAATCCACTGTGAATAAGTATAGCTGCATCCACAAGCAAACGAGTAGATACAGTTTCTGCTAATCCTAGTTCTGTTAAGTTTCGAATTTTTTCTCCCATAGAAACTAATTTTGCCGCAACAGATTCGTCAACCCCAGTTTCATTAATTAAGATCTCCGTTTCTATTTTTTTATTTGGATAGGAAAATGACATTGAAATAAAGCGCTGCCTCGTAGAAGGCTTTAGTTCTTTGAATCCTTTTTGATATCCGGGGTTATAAGTAGCAATAAGCATAAACGAATCATCTGCTTTTACTATTTCCCCAGTTTTATCGATAAATAAAGTTCTTCGGTGATCTGTTAGAGAATGGAGTGCTACTATAATATCTGGCCGAGCCTCTGCTACTTCATCCAAGTAAAGAATTGCTCCTTCTTTTACTGCTTTTGTCATTGGGCCATCAATCCAAATAGTTTCTGCCCCCTTTATAATATACCGACCAATTAAATCCGTGGCAGAAGTTTCTTCGTGACATGCAACAGTATATAGTTGTTTATTCATTTTGTGCGCCATAAACTCTACAAATCTGGATTTACCTGTTCCAGTAGGACCTTTTAAAAGTAGGGGCAATTTGTTTTTATACGTGTGTTCAAAAATGGATAATTCTTGACCGACAACTTTGTAATATGGTGCTTCCATAGGAATTATATTAAAGAAAAAAGGTTGAGCTCAAAATTTGAAACTCAACCTTATTATCCAACAATTAAAAAATTATTCTTTTATTAATGCTTCATCGGTTGGCATTCCATACCTGAAAAAATTCACGATATAGAATATAACACCTGTTGAGAATACGGTTGCACAAATAATTAGTACAAAGAAGTGCGGCTGAATTTCAATTTGGGTTTCCATAAAATCAACTCCCATTATTCTTTCCATATACACTTGAGAAACTCCAGCAACTCCAAAGGCAACAGTCATTCCAACCATTCCAATTGTAGTTAACCAAAACGATAACCTAGTTTCATTTGTATCATACAATTTACGACCTGTTAGGTTTGGCATTGCATAAGCAATAATTGAAAATACAATCATTCCGTAAGCGCCCCAGAAAGCCATATGACCGTGCATTGCGGTAACTAAAGTTCCGTGAGTATATAAATTCACGTTTGGTAAAGTGTGTGCAGCACCCAACAAACCAGCTCCAACAAAAGAAACAATTGCTGTTCCTAAAGTCCAATTTAAAGCCGTTTTATTCGGATGTTTCTTTTCACCCTTTCTATACATATTTATAGCGAATAAAGCCATAGCCAAAAATGCAAGAGGTTCCAAAGCAGAAAATATTCCACCTATCCATAACCAATACGAAGGCGCACCTATATAGTAGAAGTGATGTCCTGTTCCCAGAATACCAGAAAGAAATGTTAAGCCTACAATTACGTATAACCACTTTTCAATAACCTCTCGGTCAACCCCCGTAATTTTTATTAATAAGAAGGCTAAAATACCACCCATTATTAGTTCCCATACACCTTCAACCCAAAGGTGAACTACGTACCATCTATAGAATGAGTCTAATGTTTGACTATCAAACCACATCATTCCAGGAAGATACAGTAGGGCTGCAAAAAGAAGCCCCATGCTTAATACCAACGCGGTAGTTGTTTGTCTTTTACCTTTAAAAAGGGTCATTAGAATATTTAATAAAAATGCCAATACATCTACGACTACTAAATAATCTAGTGGACGAGGAATTTCTAAGAACTTTCGTCCTTCCCAATAGTTTAAATGGAACCCTATAATTGCAATTACTCCTACAATTAGAAATGCAATTAATTGAACAATCGCCAATTTTGGTGACCATAACTCCGTTTGCGCTTCTTCTGGAATGATGTAATAAGCTGCTCCCATAAAACCGAGTAATAACCAAACTACCAGTAAGTTATTATGCGTTGCTCTGGCCGCATTAAACGGAATTACCTCATGTAATCCATCAAATCCCATATGGGCAAACCCCATAATGAAACCGTAAATAATTTGCAATGAAAAAAGCATTAATGCCGCAAGGAAAAACCAATAGGCTATTTTTTGTGTTTGAAATTTCATATCTTAAGTTTTTTGTCGTCAATAATTAATCTACTTTCTCAACCTTATATTTTGGTTTGGCTGGAAATCCATTCAAATCCATATTACCAATCCAAGTGAAGAATGCGACCATATTATCCGCCTCTTCAGCGGTCATTTCATAACCAACCATTTTACGTCCGTTGGGAGCCCATTCTTTGGCCATTAAAACAGATTTAATGTATCCTTCACCTCTACGTTCTACTACTTTGGTTAATTCAGGTGCGTAATATGCTCCCTCTCCTAGAATTGTATGACAACCCATACAGTTGTTTGATTCCCAAAGATGTTTTCCCGCGACAACAGAGGGAGTAATATTTTCTTCATGAGTTTGTTCACCTACACGGTTAGAAACCGTATCATATGACAACCCAAGAAATAGAAGTGAAAAGATTATTGTTCCACCAAGGAAGAATAATTTAGCTTGACTTTTTGATAGCATAGCAATAATTTAAATGAGTAAAAATAAAAAAAGACATCAGCATCTTTTATTTTGTAAAAGTATTTACAAATACGCTTGACAGCATGACTTTTGTCAGGTTTATAGATGTTTTTTAGTAGGGGAGATTTTGATAAAAGAAAAAATCAGAAAGAAGGAAAAAGTAATTTTTATATTTTAAAGACCTTGATTATAGGTTTATTATGAATGAACTTCCAGAATCAATTGATCTAACTAAATCTTTAATGGTTTTGGCATTAAAAAGTTCCCATAATCCATCTCTGTATATTTTTAAATCATTGTGCAAAGGACAAGGATGTTCTTCAGAACAATTTTTCAACCCTAAGCCGCATTGTGTAAAAAAATCTAGACCATCCATTACCTCAATAATTCGTATTATTTTGGTTTGTTTACATTCTTCATTCAAAAAGAATCCTCCTCCTGGACCTTTCACCCCTTGGATAATATTGTTCTTGGTGAGATTTTGAAGTATTTTACCTAAATATGGATAGGGTAAATCAAGTTCTTTAGCCAAAGTTTTAATGCCTATTTTTTTCTCCATCGACCCATTTTGAGCAATAAATACAATGGACCTTATGGCGTATTCACATGATTTAGAAAGCATTCTACAAAATTAATTCTTCTTCCAAAAGAATAGCCTTTGGAAATAAAATGTTATTCTCCAAATGTACATGATTAAACAAGTCATTTTGAAACTCCTCTAATTTCGAATAAAATGCTTTGAATGTGTTACAGGCATCTTCGGGGACCTGAAAATTATGGCTTAATGCGGCAATTTTTTTGATGATATCTCCTGCAGCATCGTGTTCTTTATTCATTATTTTTATCGGGTTCTGGACCGTAAACCCATCGGGTTTTAATTGTTTGTTTTTTGCTTTTAAAGAAAGCAGTTTCTTTATATACGGGAAAAGAATTTTTTCTTCTTTTTTTAAATGAGGAGTTAACTCAGCAATTAAATCAAACGTTAATTTATTAATTTCCATCACCTCAGGATGTTGTTTCCCATGCGCATTAGTAACTTTTTCCGAATATTCTAATAACAGAGGAGAATTAGACTTCACATATTCGTGATGGGTATTGAGGATAAAGTCAATCAAAAAGTCGAGTTTCCAATTGTTGTAATCTAAATTTGCCTTTTTGGTTTCTAAAACTTTCGCTAATTCTAACCCAATTTCTGAAACGTCTAGCCCATTTTTTAAACATGCTGCAGTTAGAGATAAGTTACCCCCACAACAAAAGTCAATCCCAGCTTTCTTAAATACATCAGATGTAATGATGTTCTCCGTCACAATTTGCGCGACTGTTTTGTCTTTTAAATTTTCCATACTCAAAAATTGAAATTCAAAAGTAAGTCATTTTTAAAATAAAAGATGCTAATGTCTTTTATTAATAACAACAATGTTGTGAGGGTAGGTTAATTTTTGAAATTGATAAGTTTTCGTTTTAAATAAACGCGTTGAACCCAGTTTGGTAAAATGATGGCTCCGATAAATAAATAGGGATAGTACGTAAATAATCGCCACAAAACTGCCAGAACTACCGCAATACCAGTGGGTGTAAAATCACTTAAAAAACTACCAAATGCCAATTCCGCAACCCCTGCGCTCCCCGGTGTTGGACTAATCAACATGATTACCCACATAATGAGTTGACGAGACAAGACAACTAGGTTTTCTGAGAAAGTTAATTCTGTAAATGCCATGATGAGGAAATTTGCCACTAAAAAACGAGAAGTCCAGGACAAGGCAGTTGATCCAAAAGTGCGCATCCAAAAGGCAAAGGGCTTACCTTTAAGTTCGTTACTTGTTGTGATAACTTCCGTACCTGTTGTAGCCGCTGCTTTTTTCCAACGTTTAAGTAGGGGTAAAGAAAATATAAAAATCAATAGATTTCGAAATCCTTTTGGACTAACAAATATTCCAAAAAATATGATGGAGATTAGGAAAATCATAAATCCATATCCGATCCAAAAAACTTGAACAATTCCCAAAGTATAACCCATAACATTCATTTCAGGTACAGTATCTGGGAATAAGTGTTCGCCACCGGCTAAAATAAAAAGCAGTGGTACCATAATCACATAAAATAGTTCGTCTAAAAAGGCTGTTATCATAACAATAGCAGTGCTCCTTCCCACTTTGAGACCTTCCTTGCTTAAAATAAAAATGGCCACTCCAGAACCTCCAACAACGGAAGGGGTTATGGCCGATGAAAATTCCCAAAGCATGATGTCATCAAATATATTTCTCCATGAAATTTTGTAATCAGAAAGGGTACGTAACCTAAACATATACCCAACATCACGTAAAGCCGCAAACACAAGAGCTAATACAAGCATAACTACCACGCGGCCATTGAGCTCAATTGATTTTAAAACTTTTAAATCTAAATCCTTAAAAAGCATATAAGCCGCAATACCCACACCAATAACAATTGGAATTGCCATTTTTTGCGGGCTCATTAATTGCCTAATTGGACTTTTTTGCTTTTGTCTGTTTACTTTAGCCATTCTAAATTTCAACGATGAAAAACACCGTTTTTTACCTTCAAACCTGCGACACAAGTAAAAGAATCATAAAAGACTTGGGTCTAGATTCTGGTTTTGTTTTGCGCGAAATCAAAAGTAAGCAAATTACTCCCCAAGAATTAGATGAAATGAAAGAACTTGCAGGAAGGTATGAAGCCCTTTTTAGTCGGAGGTCTCGACAATTTGCCGCGAAAAACCTAAAAGGTGTTGATTTATCGGAGGCGCAATACCGAGAGTTGATTTTAGAAGAATACACCTTTTTGAAACGACCGGTTACTATTTTAGATGGGGAGATTTTTGTTGGAAATAGTAAAAAAGAAATTGAGCGACTAGGAGAAGCATTGGGAAGGTGATTCTGTTGATTGACAACTCCAATTAACAGCCAAAATAGCAATTATTATTATTATTAAAACTTCTGTCACTTCGTGCAATACGAGTTTGCGAGAATTGTATCGAGAAGCACTTTACACAGTTTCTGTTATCGATAGGGTTTTTAACAAACCACTCGAGTTCTGTTGAGCGTACTCGAAGTGACTGCCAGCTTAACGAGTCACTATTTTTACCGAATACCCTCCTCACCACCCCGCTTTATTCCGTTTTCCATATTATTCACAAGTTTTTGTACGTAGCTAATGATCAACAAATAACAAGGTGTTCATACGGGGTTCATACGGGGATACTCCGTAGATACCCCGTACATACCCCGTAGTTACCCAATAGATAGTAAGCTAATTGCAAAAGCTCTCCCTTTTGTCATTTCGAGTGGCCGTAGCTTCGCGGAGGTTGTATCGAGAAACGTTAGCAGCAGACTGTGTTCTCGATACGATTTCTACGAAATCACTCGAACTGACAGCTACAAGATCATCTTATTAAAGTATTATTCAATTGTGTTAAACTATTGGTTTCAGTTAAATATTTTGTCATCTCGAGTGACCGCTGCTTCGCGGAGGTTGTATCGAGAAAGACGTTAGCAGAAAGCGGTGTTCTTGATACCATTTCTCTGAAATCACCCGAGTTCTGCTGAGCGAAGTCGATGTAACTTACCGCTTAAACGAGTCATAATTTCACTATGTCACTGAATCACCAAATCCCTAAAAAAGATATATCGTCATTCAAATACGAAATATTACTTTTGCAGCCCATAAATTAAGCAGAAAGTAATGACGCAATTATCAGAACAAGAAGTAGTTCGTAGAGAATCTATGCAAAAGCTACGCGACTTAGGAATTGATCCTTATCCCGCAGCAGAGTATGTATCCTCGCATTTTTCTGAACAAGTCCGTACGGAATTTGAAGCCGGTAAGGAGTTAAAAAACATCACATTATCGGGTCGTATTATGGCCAAACGGGTAATGGGTAAAGCTTCGTTTGCTGAAATTAAGGACAAAGAAGGACGTATCCAGTTGTATTTTAATCGGGATGAAATTTGTCCAACGGAAGATAAAACCATGTACAATGTGGTTTTCAAGAAACTGTTGGACATGGGTGATTTTATTGGAGTTACCGGATTTGCGTTTCGTACACAAGTGGGAGAGATTTCTATTCATGTAACTGAATTCACCGTTTTGAGTAAATCGTTGCGCCCGCTGCCTGTAGTGAAAACCGATACAGAAGGGAATGCCCACGATGCATTTACAGATCCAGAACAAAGATACCGTCAGCGTTACGTTGATTTAATTGTAAATGACGGTGTAAAGGAAACGTTCTTGAAACGTACCAAAATCATGAACTCAATGCGTGACTTTTTCAACGCTAGAGAATATGTGGAAGTGGAAACTCCAATTTTACAATCTATTCCTGGGGGAGCAGCTGCGCGTCCGTTTATTACGCATCACAATGCATTAAATATTCCATTGTATCTGCGTATTGCCAATGAATTGTATCTAAAAAGATTAATCGTTGGAGGTTTTGATGGGGTATACGAGTTCGCTAAAGATTTCCGTAACGAAGGCATGGACAGAACACATAACCCAGAATTTACCGTAATGGAAATTTACGTTGCCTATAAAGATTACCATTGGATGATGGATTTTACGGAAAACATGCTAGAGCATGTGGTGAAAGCGACTAATAATGGAGGCACACGTGTAAAATTGGGTGATATGGATATTGATTTTGCAGGACCGTATCCACGAATTCCAATTTTAGATGCTATTAAAGCACATACAGGGTATGACTTGAACGGAAAGTCGGAAAAAGAAATCTATGATGTAGCTAAAGACCTCGGAATCGAGGTGAATGAGACCATGGGGAAAGGAAAGTTAATTGATGAAATTTTTGGCGAGCGTTGCGAGGCAAATTTCATTCAACCTACTTTCATTACGGATTATCCTATTGAAATGTCGCCATTATGCAAGAAGCATCGAAATAATCCGGAATTAACAGAGCGTTTTGAGCTCATGATTAATGGGAAAGAAATAGCCAATGCTTACACAGAGTTAAATGACCCTATTGATCAACGCGAACGTTTTGAAGCGCAATTGGCATTGAGCGCAAAAGGCGATGATGAAGCCATGTTTATTGACGATGATTTTATTCGCGCTTTGGAATACGGCATGCCTCCAACTTCAGGAATGGGTATTGGAATTGATCGATTAACCATGTTGCTAACCAATCAAACATCTATTCAAGAAGTTCTATTATTTCCACAAATGAAACCAGAAAGAAAAGTGGTTTTACCTACCGCTTCTGATTTTGAAGGGCTAGGAATCGCTGCAGAATGGGCAGAGCAAATAGCAAGTTTAGGCTTTAAATCTGTGTCCGATTTCGTGGAAACAAAATCTACGCAATTGCATCAGCAATTAAATGGATTACGGAAAAAAAACAAGCTAGAAATACCTGCATTGCAGTTAGAAGATGTAGAAGCTTGGCTGAAGAAGTAGTTGGAAAACGGAAGGTTGAAGTCGAAATAGGGTGAAGAAGCCTAAAAAAGTAAAATTTCAAAATCTAAAATAACTGCCTCACTGCATCACAGCCTCACCGTTTCACTGCATCACTGACTCACCGCATAACAGAACATTTTAAAGAAAAAAGATATGACAACAGGAACAATTAAAACAGCAAAAGGCGACATGAAAGTAGAATTCTACGATAATGATGCGCCAAATACCGTGGCTAATTTTGTGAAACTAGCAAAAAGTGGATATTACAATGGATTAAATTTTCACCGTGTAATTCCCGATTTTGTTATTCAAGGAGGATGCCCAGATGGAACTGGAGCTGGTGGCCCTGGGTACCAAATTGATTGTGAGTTAACGGGTGAAAACCAATTTCACGACCGTGGCGTTCTTTCTATGGCGCACGCAGGTAGAAATACTGGAGGCTCACAATTTTTTGTATGCCACAGCCGTAGCAATACTGCGCACCTAGATCGTCAACATACGTGTTTCGGGAAAGTTGTTTCTGGACTAGATGTAATTGATGACATTAGAGGTGGTGATAAAATCATTGAAATAGTAATCGATTAACTTTTATCTATTTTTAATTAATTTAAAGCCCAATGCGTTTTTCACATTGGGCTTTTTTTGTTTTGGTCAATTCTGTGACAGTTTTATAAAACCTAAGTTACCTACCTTTCCAGCTTAAATTTAAAAAATGATAGTATCAGTTATTTACGGATCCAATAGGTCTGAAAGACAAGGGATAAAAGCGGCAAAATTTTTACAAAATCGACTTAGCAATAGAGGTCACGAAGCAATTTTGGTAGATACTCAAGAAGTTAATTTGCCTTTTTTAGATAAAATGTATTTGGAATACAAAAGGGAAGATGCACCAGAAAACATGCGAAAAATTGCAGATATTTTCTCCAAATCGGATGGATTTATGATTGTTTCTGGAGAATGGAATCATAGTATTCCACCAGCGTTAAAAAACCTGTTAGACCATTTCAAATCCGAATACCATTATAAACCAAGTGCAATTGCTACGTATTCTGCGGGACCTTTCGGAGGAGTTCGGGCATCGGTTCATATTCGTGCTATTACCGGAGAGTTAGGAATGCCTTCCATTCCAACCATGTTTGCAGTTTCAGGCATTGGAAAAGCTTTTACAGAACAAGGCAATGACCCCGAAGGAACATACACCCGAAGAGCGGTAAAATTTTTAGACGAATTTGATTGGTATTTGGAGGCGTTTAAAAATCAACGGGAAAAACGCTAATTAGCCAAAATTCAATTCCGAAAGTTCTTTCCCAATTGACTGAATACCGGTAATGATTTTCGTAGTTTGTTTTGTTGAAGGACGCTTAATTCCACGAACATATTGAGAAAGTAATGTGGGGTTCATCCCGATTCTTTCAGCCAAAAACTTTGCGTTTAAGACCTTATAATATTGGAAAAACTGTTGAAAATCGAAATTTAACTTAAGGTTATTTTTAGTAATAGTGTAACCCAAATCTTCGTAATGAAAGTTCAACGATTCTATTAGACTTAGATATAAATCATTTACGTTTTCAGCGGTGGTAAAAACGTTTAGGTCATCTGCAAATGCGGAAAAACCAGTTGGAGTTTTTTCAACAGTGATATTAATTTTCTTTTTTAATGATTTCATATTTATTTAATTCCCGCCTGTTTAAATAGTTTATTTTGAAGTCCTTTTCCTAATTCTGCACTTCCATGGTTTGGGAAAATTAGAACACCTTTTTTTGTTGGATGCACCAATTTAATATGCGAACCTCTTTGTGTTTTCACATACCAACCATCTTTTTTTAGCAGCCGTAAAACTTCCGAACATTTCATTAAGTGTGAGTTACAAAAGTAAATAAAAGTTTACTTTTTTGGGTTATTTCTTTTTCGAAAATAATATTTTTTAAGTAAGAATAAAAATACTGCATTTCAAATTCTAAATGAATTCGAATGGTATTTGGAGGCGTTTAAAAATCAACGAGAAAGAAAACCAAAATAGGCTAATTGCGCCTATTTGGTTTTATTCGTTGATGCCTTCCAAATCAAAAATAAAAGCGTATTCCAAAGCGACTTCTTTTAGTCCTTCAAACCTTCCAGAAGCACCACCATGGCCTGCTTCCATATTGGTTTTAAGGAGTAAAACATTATTGTCTGTTTTTAAATCACGTAACTTTGCAACCCATTTAGCAGGTTCCCAATACTGTACCTGTGAATCATGTAACCCGGTGGTCACCAACATATTCGGGTATTCTTTTTCCTCTACATTATCATAGGGAGAATACGATTTAATGTAGTGATACGCTTCTTCCTCCTTTGGGTTTCCCCATTCGTCAAATTCACCCGTAGTTAGTGGAATGGTTTCATCTAACATTGTTGTTACCACATCCACAAATGGAACGGCAGCTACTACACCGTTCCATAAATCTGGACGGTAATTGATTATTGCACCCATTAATAAACCACCGGCACTGCCACCCATGGCATATAAGTGCTTTGGAGTCGTGTATTTTTCGTTAATCAAAAACTCAGCACAATCAATAAAATCAAAAAAGGTGTTCTTCTTATGCATCATTTTACCATCATCATACCATTCTCTTCCTAAGGTCTGACTTCCTCTAATATGTGCAATGGCAAAAACAAAACCTCTATCCAATAAGGTTAAACGGGTAGAGCTAAAAGTGGGGTCAATAGAATGCCCATAAGAACCATAAGCATACAATAGCAATGGGTTTCCTTCTTCCCGTTTTAATTCCTTTTTATATACCAACGAAATAGGCACTTTTTTACCGTCTCGTGCCGTTGCCATATGGCGTTTTGATTCGTATTTGGAAACATCATATCCACCCATGACTTCTTGCTGCTTCAACAATTCTTGTTGACGGGTTTCCATGTGGTAATCAAATACACTTGATGGAGTGGTCATAGAGGTATACCCATAACGCAATACTTTAGTGTCGTAATCGCGGTTGACACTCATATACACTAAATAGGCGGGGTCATTAAACTTAATGTAATGCTCAGGGCTTCCGTTCCATGGAATAATACGCAAATTGGTCAGTCCGTTTTCGCGTTCTCCCAACACCAAGTAATCATTAAATATTTCCAGATCTTCTAGTAGTACATTATCTCTATGGGGAATTACCTCCGTCCAGTTTTCCTTTGACGTTTTACCCACTGGAGTTTTCATTAATCTAAAATTTTTGGCATTCCAATTCGTAGATATATACCAATTATCCTGGTAATGCGCTACACCATATTCATGGTCATGTTCTCGAGGAAGAAAAATTGTGAAAGAGGTTAGAGGTTGCGAAGCATCAATATACCTGTACTCAGATGACAAAGTACTTCCCGAACCAATTAGGATAAACTTTTTCGATTTTGATCGATAAACAAACGTACTAAATGTTACATCTTCTTCATGGTACACCAAAACATCTTCACTTTGAGGAGTGCCTAAAGCATGTCGAAATATTTTATGCGAACGTAAGGTGTCGTCTTTTTGCGAATAGAAAACCGTTTTGTTATCAGCAGCCCAGGTCACACCTCCAGTTGTGTTCTCTAATACATCAGAAAGCATGTCCCCTGTTTCCAGGTTTTTAAATACTATCGTATAGATTCTTCGGCTTACGGTATCCTCTCCCATAGCAACAATTTGGTTGTCATCGCTAATAGAAAGTCCGCCCAAAGCGTAGTATTCATGCCCTTTTGCCCGTTCATTTTGGTTTACAATAACCAACTCTTTGGTTTCGAGCGAATCTTTTTTTCTGCAGTTTATGGCGTATTCCTGTCCTTTTTCAAATCGAGAATAATAAAAATATCCATTAGACTTATACGGAACAGAAGAATCATCTTCTTTGATTCTATTCTTCATTTCATGAAATAAGGCTTCTTGAAAATCGTCCGTATGACGCATTACCTTTTTGGTAAAGTCATTTTCTTCCGTAAGATATTCTATAACTTTTGGATTTTCTCGGTCGTTCATCCAGTAATAAGGGTCAATTCTCGTATCGTTGTGGATGGTTAGTTCTTTGTTTATTTTATTGGCAATGGGATATTGTCTCATTCTTCTACGTAATTTTTAGGCGCTATTTCATGATGAATTTTGCGCGTGCAAAGAAACGGAAGATTATCACATGAGAAATACATTACTTTCTGAAAATGAAAATTTCATGGATTAAAATCATTGCTCAATTCTTAACTCAAGTTAAGAATTGAGCAATGATTTTAGAATTATCTTGTTTGATTGAAATGAAATATTGTTCTTGCGTATGTTTTGTGAAGTGAGTGGGCATCCATAAAAAGTCATAAAATAATTAGATTAGTATTCTTGCATAATAAATTTTACTATTTTGTGAGCCAGTAAAAAATAGAATTAAGGGGTTTTTTCTAGTATGCGTAATTCATTTCAAAAAAAAATATTTGTATTCGGTGCAATTCTGTTAGGTATACTTAGCAGTGTAAATGTGTATTCTCAAGGTCCAAAAAACACGATTTCTGGAACCATATATGATGAAGAATCTGGGGAGACGGTAATCGGGGCATCTGTGGTTATTAAAGGTACTACAGAAGGAATTACCACAGATATTGATGGGAATTTCATTTTAAAAACGTCCATCCCGTTTCCATTTACATTGATTATCAACTCTATGGGATATGCGCCTGTAGAGTTAGTAGTGGCCAATGCGTCTCAAAAAATTAAGGTGAAATTACAAACAAGCGATGTGGTTTTAGATGCCGTTGAAATTGTGGATTCTCGAATTTCAGATAAACAAAAGGAATCACCCCTTACGGTCGAAAGTATGGATGTTACGGCAATTAAAGAAGCGCCATCGGGCGATTTTTATGAGAGTTTAGGTAATATGAAAGGGGTAGATATGACTTCAGCTTCCATAGGTTTTAAAGTCATAAATACACGGGGGTTTAATAGTACCTCCCCAGTGCGTTCTCTTCAAGTAATTGATGGGGTAGATAATCAGTCGCCAGGATTAAATTTCTCCTTAGGAAACTTTTTGGGCTCCTCTGAATTGGATGTAAAGCGGGTGAATATTATTGCTGGTGCTAGTTCCGCATATTATGGACCAGGGGCATTTAATGGTGTAATAGCATTCGAAACGAAAGACCCGTTTTATTTTCCGGGATTAAGTGCTTCCGTTAAAGTGGGTGAAAGAAATTTAACCGAAGTTGCCGTACGCTGGGCACAAGTGCTTACCAATAAAAAAGGAGAACAAAAATTCGGTTACAAAATCAACTTTTTCTATTTCAAAGCATACGATTGGGAAGCAACCAATTATGACCCTACAGAAAACTCAAAGGACGGAAAATCTAATCCAGGTGGGTTTGATGCGGTGAATACCTATGGAGATGAGGATGTTGATTTTAATAATGACTATACCGATTTGCAAGGAAAAAGAAATCAACCCGGTTTAGGTCGTTTTTACCGTACGGGTTATACCGAAGAATCTATTACCAATTACAACACCAATAACGCTAAAGCCAATTTAGGGTTGTATTACAAATTCAATGATAGCCTTGTATTGAATTACGCATTTAATTATGGTACTGGAACCACCATTTACCAAGGGGATAACCGATTTAAATTAGATGGTATTCAGTTTTATCAAAACAAATTAGAGCTTTCTAAAACGGATAAATGGTTCGTTAGAGTATATGCTACTAATGAAAATGCGGGTAAATCATATGATATTTATAGCGCGGGATTAAAACTACAAGATCAAGCTATTGAAGGAACGGAGTGGAATACTTCTTATGCGCGTAACTGGCAGTTAAATTATGCAGGCAAAGTGCGGAACTTACCCGGATATCCAACGCCTACATTTCCATTGGATGAATGGACGCCCAAACAAGATTCTTTCTTAAATATTTACAATGATTCACTCATGGCTTGGCATCAAGCGAATCGCGAAAACACAGATGCAGTGGTAAGCGCAGGTCAAAAACCTAGATATGAGCCCGGAACGGATCGTTTTAATCAAGCATTAGCCAATGTTGTTGGTACGCGAAATGTAGATGGCGGAGCAATGTTTGTAGACCGTTCAGGATTATACCATGCGCAAGGTCAATATAAGTTTGAACCGTCTTGGGGGAATATTATTGTAGGTGCTGATGGAAGATTGTATCGTCCATATTCTGAAGGAACTATTTTCAGAGATACCCTTTCATATGTGTATGACACAAATGGAGAGGTAACAGATTCCACTTTTAATTCCATTACCAATTACCAATATGGTGCTTTTGTGGGTATAGAATTAGGCGCATTAGAAAATGATGCACTTAAAATCAATTTAACGGGTCGTGTAGATAAGAATCAGAATTTCGACTACCTTTTTTCACCCGCTTTATCCTTGGTTTACACTACCCCAACCAAGCACACATTTAGAGCTACATTATCTTCGGCCATTCGAAACCCAACCTTGGCAGATCAATATTTATATCTTGACGTAGGTAGAGCGATATTAAAAGGAAATATTGAAGGGTTTGATTCTTTGGTGACCGTTGAATCATTTAGTGATTACACCTACAATTTAAGTGCGGATACCTTGAGATATTTTAATGTAGCTCCTGTTGAACCGGAGAAGGTAAAAACTATCGAGTTAGGTTACCGTGGCAATTGGGGAAAGAAAATATATGTGGATATGGAAGCCTACCACAGTTGGTATAATAAATTTATCGGATACAATATTGGAATTGACCTGGAGTTAGATCCACTCACAAAATTCCCTTCGTATTTACAAGCGTATCGATTGGCCACCAACGCCATTGACCAGGTAACAACCATGGGATATTCAGTAGGTATCAATTACTATTTTGCTAAAAACTATACCGCTAATGGGAACTACTCGTACAATGCTTTAAATAAGAAAGGAAGTGATGATCCATTAATTCCAGCCTACAATACGCCTAAAAACAAATTTAATGTGGGGTTAACTGCACGAGATTTAACCGTTCCGTTTACCAAAAAAACCGGACTTGGTTTTGGAGTAAACTTGAAGTGGATTGAAGGTTTTGTGTTTGAGGGCTCGCCCCAATTTAGCGGAAGTATTCCTTCCTACGCTTTACTTGATGCACAGATAAATTATGAAGCTAAAAAAATTAACACTACATTTAAACTCGGAGCTTCAAACCTTTTAAATAACATGGTTTATCAAGTATATGGTGGTCCTCGAGTAGGAAGAATGGCTTATTTTTCAGTCTTATATGATTGGAAACCAAAACAAAAACCCAAAGGATAAATCAAGTTAATAAAATAGTATATTGTGTCACTTAAAAATAAATAAACAAATATGAAAAGAAAATTACTTTTTGGACTGGCCATGTTTATTGGTCTTTCTTCTACAAATGCGCAAGAACGCTACTTAGATGAGGTTTTTACGGATGCGCAAATTATGATGATTCAAGATCAGCCATATAGTGTAAATGTAAATTACTTATTGTCTGACTTCACGAATACAGCCGTTGTTGGAGCTGAGTTAACAGAACTTCAAACTATTGCTGCTACAACAGGGGCTTGGCCAACAAAATATTTTATTCCAAATAATCCTGGAACACCAGTGGGCGATTCAACAAGTGTAAAAATTTCTGTTCAAAATATGGACGTGTATATGCCAATTCCAGGAGCTGTTGATCCTTTGGCAAAACGTCCTGTAATTATGTATGCCCACACCGGAAACTTTCTTCCAAAAGGAATTAATGGTCAACCTACAGGGGATAAAAATGATTCTGCTGTTGTAGAGTTTTGTAAGCAGTTCGCTAAACGTGGGTATGTAGTTTGTGCGATCAATTATAGATTAGGTTGGAATCCTATTTCTCCTGATTTAGATACGAGAACCGGTACATTGTTAAATGCTGTTTATCGCTCAATTCATGATATGAAACAAGCGGTTAGAGTAGTTAAAAAAACGGCTTTAGGAGGAAATCCTTTTGCTATTGACCCAGATAATATTGTTGTTTTCGGTCAAGGTTCTGGTGGCTATGTTTCATTGGCTTACGGGTCTATGACAGATGCATCGGAGTTATCCTTACCAAAATTTTTGGATGCAACGGGTGCTTCATATATCAATACGGCTTACGTAGGTGATGTAGACGGTTTTGGTGGTTTTGCAAACCTATATCAAGATACTTTTAGCGCTGCTGGAGTAACAAGTGATGTGAAAATGACGGTAAACGTTGGTGGTGCATTAGCTGATATCTCTTGGATTGAAGCTGGAGAACCTGCAATTGTTTCGGTACATACCATTAGAGATCCATATGCACCATTTGATACGGGTACTGTAATTGTGCCATCTTTAGGATATAATGTTGTGGATGTGAACGGACCAGGTACATTTATGAGTAAAGTAAATGCTTTGGGAAATAACGATGCGTTTAAAGATATGTGGAATATGGATGATTATTCGGCTGTTGCACGAGCACGTTATGGACAAACATTTGATTATATCTATGCAGCTCCGAAAGATAAAATAACGCTAGCTACAGATATTGATGGGCTGTATCCATTGGAAATTCCTAAAGCGGCTACTTCTTTTGAAAATACTGGTGCACCTTGGGAATGGTGGAGTTTAAGTGATTTGCAAGGATTACAAGCATACTATGCTTCTGTAGGAATTACTATTGATGCTGCTGATATTGATGCAAACAGCTTAGCTAATAATCCAAACGGACATGATAAAAACAGT
>JBFFMY010000013.1:0-53877 GCA_041563475.1 Salibacteraceae bacterium | reverse complement strand
CATTTAGTTTAGAATTACAAACTCCTTGTCATAAATTAAATACGATCTACCGATCGGAGGTGGTTGTTGAACTCGCTGCACCTATGAGAGATTTGGGGTTTATGATTTTTGGAGGCAATGACACCACTTTAATCAAATACCAATTTGCTATCATGAATGGTACCGGTATGAATATTTTTGACGGAAACAAAGGTAAAGATTATGTTGCTAGAGCCGTTATTCAACCATTTGGAGCAAGTAAAATATTAGGCATTGGGGGGAGTTTTCGGTATGGAACATCTGCGCCCCAATCAGAAGCAGCAACAGAAGATGATTCTCATTATCGATGGGGTGTTGAAGCCAATTTAAAATTGAAAAATTTTAAATTACAATGTGAATATATTTATGGCGATAACAAAGGTTCCTACCTAGAAGGTGGTGGTTGTGGTGGGCCAGGAACTGTTGTTGAGGGTTCAATTGAACGAGAAGGATGGTACGCTACAGCCATGTACATGACAAGCTTCAGATTACAGCCTGTTATTAAATATGAGTACTATGATGCTGATATTTCAGCGGATGATGCATTTAAATATATTACCACAATTGGTGCAAATTACTTTTTTAACGACTGGACAAGACTACAGGTAAACTACCTTTTGGTAAACTCTCAAGCTGGTAATGCATTATTGAACAACCAACTTATCGTTCAATTTCAAGTCGTATTCTAAACCAATAAAAACGTAAAAAATGAAAACATTTAAAAATATATTAGTCCTGTTTGTTGGACTCTTATTTATCCAAGTTGCCGTTGCATCCGATTTAATTGAAGCAACAGATTTGGCCAAAATAATTAAGGAAAAAAATGTGGTGGTAGTTTCTGCCCAAAGCCCATCTAAATACAAAGAGTACCATATTACGGGCTCTATAAGTTTACCTCCTGCTATACTAACAGCCGATGATCCAATTCCTTACGTTTTATTAGGAGTTCAAGAAATGGAACAAATAATTGGTAAAAAAGGAATAACCCAAACCAATCAAATTGTGGTTTACGATGAAGGTTCTAGCAAATATTCTGGAAGACTTTATTGGGTTCTAAAATACTTAGGTGTACAAGATGTGAAAATTTTAAATGGTGGAATTGAATCTTGGAAAGCAATAAGAAAACCAGTTACCGCAACTCCAACAAATTTAAAAGCACAGGTTTTTAAAGCGAATATTCAGAACCAATTTATGGCCACCTTATCTGAAGTAAAAACAGCAACGAATGATTCTAAATACGTGATTATTGATGCGCGTTCAGATGCTGAATACAACGGAACGGACAAATCCGATTTACGAAAAGGACATATTCCGAACGCCATACATATTGAATATACCAATGTGTTAGACTCGAATGGAAAACTTAAAAGTGCAGAAGAGCTCAAAGCTTTATATGAAGCTAAAGGGGTTACCCCGGATAAAACAGTAATTATATACTGTAAAACAAGTGTTAGAGCTGCTATTGAGTTCACAGCCTTGTATTCCGTTTTAGGCTATGAAAATGTAAAGATTTTTGATGGAGCCTTTTGCGAATGGTGTATGGATAAAAGTACAGAAGTGGTTCTCTAGTATTTGAAATAACGATAGCTTTTTCATGATACGAACCAATGGAATGCCTCACGTCCTGTGAGGCATTCCTCTTCTTAAAAAGTTGGTTTTCTGCATTGTTCAGTTATCCGATTTAAAAGCAACTTAAAATCCATATTCAAACTCTCTTTCATTACATCTGAATCTTGCATATGACACGTCAAACAGGCCCCAACTGTTAATATTTTTTGCTGTTCTTGAATTGAAAAAGGAGTAAAGTTTAATCGCGTAGAAACTTTCCCCTCTCGTTGTCCAAGAAATGAAATCCACGCATCGGCCGGAAGTCCATCTTCTAAATCGGCAAATTCCGGTTCAAATGTCCAATACGATTTTCCCTTTTCAGTTACAAATGTTAGTTCACCCTTTCCATAACCTAAAGCTATTGAGCTATTGTGACAAGACTTGCAATCTCGTCCAGCTTTAGCCGTAGTATGCGGTTTAGCCGGAGCAAAAAGTCTAAAAAACTCCACGTCTTCCGTGCTTTTACCATGATACCCACTTTGATCTAAAGACATAATCATTCCAGGAATAGCATTGGTTATAATATTCTGATCTGCCTTTCGATACACACCCATTGGTGGTAGTCCTGCAAAAAAACCACCAGCTGATTCTTGCCAACTCCCTATAACCCGTTTATCCTCAAATAAATCATATCCCTTTTTGTTTTTATCAAACTCTACATGACATCCCGTGCATTGAGGAGCCCAAGCAGAATGGCAGGCACTACACGTAATTTCTGAGTGCCCATAAGTTCTTGAACACGATTCGGACGGAGGAGATAATAAAAATTCAGCCTCTGAGAATTTACTTTTCAAAACAGGTTCCCCATCTTTATTTAGGTGTGAATTAATTATCACAGAACTATCCTTATGCACCATTAGCATTTCTGTATGGTCATATTTTCTATATCCATAAATTCGTTTGTCTCTATCACTTAGTTGATCATAATTCTTGGTAACAGGCACACCTTTAAAATGACAATCTTCACATGAAATTTTAATCGCGTCCTCTTCATGCATATACTTTTTACCGTCACCCATCACACCAGAATACACGTGACAATCAATGCATTGCAAACCCAAGGTGTGATGTACATCTTCCTCCATTTCAGTAAAATATCGGTGATCATCAAGCAATCTAAATTTGCCTTCCTTGGGTAACGGATCTCCCTTTCTATACATGGTTTCGTGCCAGCCTTCATAGTTAGTTGAAATCCTACCCGAACGACTATGACATCCAAAACAATGGTCATTTCCAACTTGTACATCCACTGTTGGATGGAACGATAAACTATCTATTTTACCTAGAGTTAAATTTTTATGACTCGCTAAAGCCCCTATTGAATAGTTAGAATGGCAAGCAGTACACCCACCGCCACGTGATAATTGAGTTACTGGACCTACCTTAGTTTTTTCCTTTCCTAAATGGCACCGCGCACATAACATACGCATATGATTGTCCGCTGCTGTTTGACCAATATCCTTTATGTCTGAATGTCCATCTGGAGATTCTCTTTCCCCAAAAACATATCGGTCCACATTTACTAAACCACTATTGGTTGACATCATAGAATTTACAATATGATGAATAGATTCCGCATGGCACTTGCCACATGTCTCATTCATATCCGAAAAGTTTCCTGGGACAGACACCATTCCCAAATGTCCATTTTCTTTTGTCACAGCTTTTCCGTCACCCAAATGACATGAGATGCAGCCAGATTGTGCGTGTGTTCCTTTAATATCAGCCATATTTCCATGGCAATTGAAACATCCCGAATTTTCTTCTAATACAATTTCATTAATAATTGTAGCCTCTTTTGAATAGCTTGTTTCCGTTACAGGAGACAAAATATTCCTAGTGCTGAAATAATACACCAAAGAAATTATTCCAATAAAAAAAATAAGTAAAATGCCTATGGTTTTGCTGTTCATTATTCCCTTTTTAATCGGGGTAAATTTACAATTTAACCTATACCCTTTTAAACTTAATTTGATTTTAAGAAGAAATGAAAAAAGAAGAATTGAACATCAAAAAAAAGGTTGATTTATATCAAACCAATTCTTTTAAACACCTACCCAAAAATTGAATTCTACACCTCTATTATTCCATCAAAACACAGTTTCGTTCCATAATTTTACACCGTGAAAAAGCTATTAAAACCCGTTTCTATTTCATTTTCTGTAAAAGTAGAAACGGATGAAGTACTATGAGAATTGAAACCATAAATAAAATCATAATCTTATTTAAATCAACTATTTAGGGTGATTTATGTTTTCTTTTTTCCGAATTTTTGCTAGTTTTTTCTTGAGTAACACTTAGTAGTTTTACATTTATTAGGGTTGACTTCCCTAGTGATTTAAATAGATTAAAATGGCAACATCAAGAAGACAATTCATAAAAATCTCTACTCTTGGCGCTGGAGGAGTTGCATTAGCAGCTTCAGCCTACGGACTAGGTGATTCGTTCGCAAAATTGTTCGATCCCGTTAATGAAAATACAGGTTTAAATTTAAAACGATTTCCTACCTACTGCGAGGTGTGTTTTTGGAAATGTGCAGGTTGGACCCATGTAAATAGTAAAGGAGAAATTGTGAAAATTATCGGAAACGATAATGACCCACATTGCTACGGCCGCCTTTGTCCACGGGGAACTGGCGGGGTTGGAATGTATACTGATCCAGATCGATTAAAAAACCCACTTATCCGAGAAAAATCTCCGAATGGTGATAGGTATAGAGAAGCGACTTGGGAGGAGGCTTTGGATTTAATTGCCTCCAAAATGAGTGACATTTCCAAAACCTACGGACCAGAAAGTTTTGCCTTACTAAAACACGGATCATCGGGTTCACATTTTGAACATTTGTTCAAAGCATACGGTTCTGATACTATTGGAGAACCAGCATATGCACAATGTCGTGGTCCAAGAGAAGCTGCTTTTTCTCTCACTTTTGGCACTTGGGTTGGTTCTCCAGAACCCACAGACATTAGAGATTCCAAATGCCTTGTTCTAATCGGCTCCCATATTGGAGAAAACATGCATAACAGTCAGGTGCAAGAAGTAGCTGAAGCTATGGATAAAGGGATAACCATTATTACGGTTGACCCCCGGGCATCCACAATTGCGGCAAAATCAAAATACTGGATGCCTATTAAACCAGCCACTGATTTAGCCTTGCTTTTGGCCTGGATGAACGTCATTATAAACGAAGAGTTATACGACAAAGACTATATAAAAAACAACACGGTTGGATTCAATGAGTTGAAAAACCATGTTCAACAATACACCCCAGAATGGGCTTATGGGATTACTACCTTAGAGCCTGCCGTAATTCGAGAAACCGCGAGAGAAATGGCCAAAGCGGCTCCAGCTGTTATTGTTCATCCGGGGCGTCACGTTTCTTGGTATGGCGATGATACTCAACGCGGAAGAGCCGTTGCAATCTTGAATGGAATATTAGGTTCGTGGGGAAAACGAGGCGGGTTCTATCATAAAGAAAAAATCAAAGTTCCAAAATATCCACATCCACCTTACCCGAAACCGGAATGGAGTTGGCACTCTTTAGCAGAGGGTTTTCCGCTTGCACAAATGGGTTTAACACAAGAAATTATCCGTGCTTCCATACCGGAAGAAAATACAAAACATCAAGTAAAAGCTTGGTTTGTAAGTGGAACCAATTTGGTTAGTGCTATTCCTAACAAAGAACTACTTGAGAAAGCCATGAATTCTTTGGAGTTTATGGTAGTGGTGGATACCATGCCAATGGATATTACGGGGTATGCAGATGTTGTATTACCAGAATGCACTTATTTGGAAAGGTATGATGGTATTCGATCTGCAACAAACCGAGAGCCCTCTATTGCTCTACGCATGCCTGCGGCAAAACCAAAATATAATTCTAAACCATCTTGGTGGATGGCCAGAGAACTCGGTATTCGTTTAGGGAAAAAGGATTATTTCCAATATAAGGACTATTCGGATGTTTTGGATTGGCAATTGAAAAAAATGGGAACTTCATTAGCTGAAATGCAAAAAATTGGAGTGAAAAATTATCCAAGAAAATCTGGTCCACTTTATACCCCAGACAATGAAAATCTAAATTTAGCAACACCGTCAGGCAAAATTGAACTTTTTTCTCAGGAATTAGCCAATTTAGGATTTGACCCAATGCCAACATTCACAAAACATAAAGAGCCTAAAAAGGGCTTCTACCGATTAATTTATGGGAGAGCTCCGATGCATACTTTTAGTCGCACAGCCAACAATCCTAATTTAACCGATTTAATGGGAGAAAACAATGTTTGGATAAATCCGAAAGTAGCAAAAATTTGGAACCTTAAAAATGGGCAATCCATCTATCTAAAAAATCAAGATGGAGTTGTTTCTTCATTTCCAATACAAATTAGAGTAACAGAACGTATTCGTTGGGACTCCGTATACATGGTTCATGGATTTGGACATCAAGAAAAACAACTTACCACTGCCTTTGGAAAAGGAGTAAGCGACACCCAAATGATCACCAAAGTTCATGTAGATCCAATTATGGGAGGTACCGGAATGCGTGGAAATTTTGTAACGTTTTTAACAAAACAACCTAAACCAATAGAGTCATGAGATACGCAATGGCCATAGACACTAAGAAATGTGTTGGATGTAGCGACTGTGTGGTTGCATGTCAAACAGAAAATAATGTTCCAATAGGATATTGTAGAGATTGGGTAATAGAAACAGTTTCAGGAACCTATCCCCAATTAGAAATTGAATTGCGTTCAGAAAGATGTAACCATTGTGCAAATTCTCCTTGTGTTAGTTCTTGCCCAACAGGGGCTAGTCAATATGGAAAAGGAGGGATTGTGTTTGTAGAACACGATGAGTGTATTGGTTGTGGTGCTTGTATTGAATCCTGCCCATACGATGCACGTTTTGTTCATCCAGATGGATACATTGACAAATGTACTTTTTGTATGCATCGTGTAGAAAAAGGATTACACCCTGCGTGCGTTGCTGTTTGCCCAACAAAATGCATGTATTTTGGAGATTTAGATGATCCAAACAGTGAAGTATCAATAATGGTACGCACACGTAAACACAAAACTTTAGCTCCAGAAGCAGGTACCAAACCTCACATTTTCTATCTTATTTAATTGTAGGAATAGAGTTTAAAACATAAAAAATGAAAGAAGAATTAATTATAAGCGGCCGAAATATTTTACATATAGATCCACACTTAGAATTGTGGCATTGGCCTATCTCCTTGTACCTTTTTTTAGGAGGTTTATCCGCAGGCATATTGTTTTTTGCTGCTCTTTTTACTTTGCTCGGCAAGGAAAGCCAATTTACAGGCGCAATAAAGAGAGCAACCATAATTGTTCCTTTTGCATTAGGGATTGGACTCTTAGCTTTAATGTATGACCTAACCCATATAATGTATGTGTGGAATTTGTACGCAACTATACGATTTGAGGCGCCAATGTCTTGGGGAGCATGGATACTTATGTTAGTTACGCCTTTATCGGTTATATGGGTATTGGGATATTTTAAAGAATATTTCCCAAACTGGAATTGGAATACAGGAATCCTAAATACCATTAGTAACCTCATTAATTGGATAAATGTTCATCGAAGAAAAATCGCATGGGTTCTCATTCCTTCCACCGTCCTCTTGGGTATTTATACGGGTATTTTACTTTCCGCCTTTAATGCGCGTCCGCTTTGGAACACCTCTATTTTAGGTCCTTTGTTTTTAATTTCCGGTCTTTCAACAGGAGCCGCAGTAATCATTTGGTTTTCAAAAACGCATGAAGAAAGAAGGCTTTTTAGTCAAATTGATTTAGGGTTAATCATCGTTGAGTTGTTTCTAATTGCCCACATGATAATTAGCTTGTATGCCGGACCAGAAGTTCAAACTCAAGCCGTAGAACTACTTACGAATGGTCAATTTACAATCGCATTTTTTGGAATTGTTGTTATTTTAGGTTTGGCTATTCCAGCCATACTAGAGATATTTGAACTAAACGGATTTAAACTCCCTGTATTTATTCCCGTGATGCTCGTTTTAATAGGCGGAATTGTATTACGATTTGTCATGATTGATGCAGGTCAATTAACTAGATACCTGTATTAATTCAAATGCTTTAAATTCAGAAAACATGAACACGCATTTTTTCTCCATAATATTAGTATTGTTCCTCTTCTCTTTTGGATGTGGACAAAAAAATACTCAAGACATAACTAGTCCACTTCAACCAAAAGATTTTTTAAAGGCCATTCACACCAATAATAGGTTCGTTAATTCAGATGAAATAGCGAAAAAAATGATTAATCAAGATCCTATTTTACAATTAATTGATGTGCGTTCCCCACAAGAATTTGCTGCTTACCATTTACCCGGTGCAATCAATATTCCCTTTGAAAACGTACTAGATGAAAAATGGACCTCAACTTTAAATCAGGATGTTTTGGAGCTTGTTTTTTATTCTACCGATGATGTTTTTGCAGAACAAGCCTGGGCTATTTGTATGCAAAAAGGATATTCAAACTTATACGTATTGGATGGAGGTTTAAACCGTTGGTTCGAAACTATAATGCTACCACCAGAACCTTCAGAAACGGATCCAATTGAAGATTTTGAATTGTACCAATTTAGAGTTGGCGCAAGCATCTACTTCGGAAGTGGAAGCGTCAATACATTTGAGGAACCTGTAACACCTAGAAAAGTAAAAAATACGGTTCCAATTCAAAAGAAAGTAAAAAGAGAAGCGGAAGGTGGTTGTTAGTCAAATAAATTAAAAACATGAAAACTTTACATTTTTTCCAAAAAATTCCATCGATTAGTATCGCTATGATTCTGTTTTTAGTCCTTGGTTGTTCGAAACAAAATGAATCTATATCCACTTTCAAATTAAATTCAACCGATGTATTACGGGTTATTGAAAATTTTGAGCATGTGACACCAAAAATGGCGGAAGCCAATAGGATGGATACTGGAAATTATGTGTGTGTAGATTTACGCAGTCCGTATGATTTTGAAGTAAATCATATAACAAATTCAATTAATATTCCTACACCCTTTTTACTTGAAAAGTCCAATATTCAACTTTTTAATGCGTTTTTAAAAGCTGACAAAACAGTGATTCTCTACGGCCAAACGGAACGCGAATCAATAAGTCCTTGGATTCTCTTACAAGAATTGGGGTATTCCAATACCAAAGTATTACTAGGTGGATACAGTTGTTTCCTAAATGAAAACCCATCGTGCATTGCTGAAATGGCAAGGTACAATTATGCGAAAATATCCACAGCGGGGAAAACTGGGGGAGTTTTAAAAGTTGAAAAACCTACTCCTGTTAAAAAGGTAATTCCACTCCAAAAAAAGAAAAAAGCTGCTGCTGAAGGAGGTTGTTAAAAGTAAAATGTGTAGGCCTTTTGGCTAATTTGTGGATTAAGGGGCTTTCGAAAGAAGGCCTCTTTTTTTTAACTCCCGAGGGCAGAAATCAATAAATCCAAATCTTTGAATGGAATCCCGTACGTATCCGATAAAAATTTATTGGTCAGCATTCCTTTATAAATATATACTCCATTTCGTAACCCGTGGTCATGTCGAATTAAATTATCAATACCCGCTTCTCGTCCAATACTGAGCATCAATGGAACAAAAATATTATTTAAAGCGATGGAAGCTGTTTGCGAAACTCTCGAAGCAATGTTCGGCACACAATAGTGAATTACCCCATGCTTTTCAAATACCGGAAATTCATGATTTGTGACCTCGGAGGTTTCAAAACATCCACCTTGGTCAATGCTTACATCCACAATCACAGAACCCGATTTCATGTTTTTAACCATATCCTCCGTAACCATATTAGGGGTTCTGCCATGCGGAGCACGAACAGCACCAATAGCAACATCGGCTGTTCTTAAGGCTTCTTGTAATACATCAGGCTGAATAACCGAAGTAAATAATTTTTGTCCAATTTGATTTTGAAGCCTTCTCAGTTTATATGTTTTTTCATCGAAAACTTTGACAACGGCTCCTAATCCAATTGCGGCACGCGCTGCGTATTCTCCTACGCTCCCTGCACCAATGATCACCACTTCACTGGGTTTTACACCAGGTATTCCACCCAACATCGAACCTACACCACTATTAACTTTACTTAAATATTCAGCAGCAATTAAAACGGCAGTATTCCCGGCAATTTCACCCATGGCGGTAACTAATGGAAAACTACCATCTGCCCCTTGAAGGTCATCCCATGCAATAGCGGTGATTTTTTTATCAATTAATTGTTTTAGAAAATCTTCCGGTTGAATAGAGAGTTGTAAAGCAGAAATGAGTAACTGTTTACGCGTCATCATCCTTATTTCCTCTAGCGATGGGGGCTCTACTTTTAAAACAACTTGCGCCTGAAAAACCTCCTTAGAAGACTCAACAATTCTTCCCCCAGCTTCACTGTATTCCATATCGGTAAAACCAGCAGAAACACCTGCGTTCATTTCGACCCATACTTCATGCCCATTATCTACCAATACCCGCACACCGGATGGGGTAAGTCCAACTCTGTTTTCTTGAAAAGAAGTTTCTTTTGGGATTCCAATAAACAATCTTCTATCGGCATTCCGAATAGCAAATAATTGCTCTTTTGGCATTAAAGCCGCTTGTTGACTTAAACTTCTTAATGGATTTTCCTCTTCTGCCATCACCAAATAATTTTAATCTCGCGGAAATCACCTACACCATTGATATGGAATTCAATTGCATCATCTGGTAACAACGAAGCAATTTTTTCCGGCCACTCAATAAAACATAGTTTTCCGCTATAAAGGTAATCTTCATATCCTAAATCGTAAGCTTCCATTTCAGAATTTAATCTATAAAAGTCGAAATGGTAAATGGTTTCACCCTTTTTCGTACGGTACTCATTCACAATTGAAAAAGTAGGACTGCTTATATCATCAACAACTTCTAGTTCTTTGCACAAGGCATGGATGAAAGTAGTTTTACCAGCACCCATGTGTCCATAAAAAAGCACCACTCGAGATTTTTGAAATAACATAATAAGCTCTTTAGCTATTCCATTTAAATCAGTGAGAGAAACCTTTGTGAACGTTTTTTCCATTAACGCAAATGTAATTCAAACTGCTCCCAATTTAGAAAACAAATGCCTTTTGAAATATTGAATTAAATACTGGAGGTCATTTACCTTTTGACCTCTAGTACACCGTAATTTTGTTGAATCAATTACGGATGAAAGACGAACACTTTGTAAAACGACATCTAGCTAAAACCATGACTTGGCGAATAGTTGGCTCTATAGACACCATGATCATTGGATGGTTGGTATCTGGAAATCCACTTATTGGTTTATCCATTGGAGGAACAGAAGTCATTACAAAAATGATTCTCTACTTTTTCCATGAACGTGTTTGGTTTAAATACGGATTCCGTAAAGATGCAAAGGGAAATAATTCACTTTCAAAAAAACGTCACCTAGCCAAAACCATTACTTGGCGAATTATTGGAACAATCGACACCTTCATTTTAGCCTGGATTATTACAGGAAACCCTTTGACAGGCTTAAAGATTGGCGCTATTGAGGTAATTACCAAGATGGTATTGTACTACCTGCACGAACGTGTATGGTACAATTTTGATTTTGGAACGAAAGAGTAAATATTAACTCGTTAATTCCTTTACCTTCCTATTTTGGATTCAAAACCACAAAAGGAATTAAACATTCTTCCAATGAAATTCCTCCGTGCTGAAAGGTATCTCGGTAGTACCCAACATAGTAATTGTAATTATTTGGGTAAGCGAAAAACTTGTCCTCTTTAGCAAAAACATACGTAGAAGAAACGTTCAGTTTAGGCAAACCTGCATCAGTTGGGTTATTCACTTCCAAAACATCTTTTTTATTGAATTGCAAAGATTTACCGACTTTAAATCGCAAATTGGTGTTGGTGTTTTTATCCCCAACAACTTTGGTTGGCTCTCCTACTTTAATACTTCCATGGTCGGTAGTTACCGCCACTTTGCACCCCTTTTCGGCCATTACTTTCATCATTTCAAATAAGGCAGAATGTTCAAACCAACTTTTGGCAATGGATCTGTATGCCGCTTCATCGTCAGCAAGTTCCCGAATTACTTCCATTTCTGTACGGGCATGAGATAGCATATCGACAAAATTGTACACAATCACATTCAAATCATTATTCATCAAATTGGGTAAATTTTGAAGTAATTTCTTCCCATTTGCCAAATTGGTAATTTTGTTATAGCTGAATTTTATGTTCTTACCTTCCCTTTTAAGGTTACTCTCTAAAAACTCCATTTCATGCATGTTTTTTCCGCCTTCATCGTTTTCATTCAACCATAAATTTGGATACATACGTTCTATATCAGATGGCATCATTCCCGCAAACATAGCGTTACGCGCATACTGCGTTGCCGTAGGTAAAATCCCATAATAGGCTTGCTCAGCGTCAATTCTAAAATACTGCTCCAAAAGTGGGCGAATTATTTTCCAGTGATCGTAACGTAAATTGTCAATCACCACCAAAAAAAGCGGTTGTTCGGGTTTAAGTAAAGGAAACACCTTTTCAGCCAACAATCGATGTGACATTAATGGAGCCTCATTTTCATTTTGAATCCAGTTTACATAATTTTTTTCTACATGCTTTGAAAACTGTGCATTTGCCTCTGATTTTTGCATCGCAAAAACCTCCTTCATACTATCATCACCTGATTTTTCGAGTTGAATTTCCCAATGCACTAAATCCTTATATAAATCAATCCACTCTTGGTTATCTAATCGATCACCCAACCGCATTCCAATATTTCGAAATTCTTGTTGGTAATTGGCGGTAGTTTTTTCACTCACCAATTTTATAGTGTCTAGGTTCTTTTTAATGGATAACAAAATTTGATTCGGGTTTACCGGTTTAATCAAATAATCAGAAATTTGTCCACCAATAGCGCTTTCCATTATTTCTTCCTCTTCACTTTTGGTAATCATGATAATAGGAAGAGTTGGGTTTTTAGATTTAATTCGCTGAAGCGTCTCTAATCCAGTAAGCCCAGGCATATTTTCATCCAAAAAAACAATATCTACATGCTCTTCCTCATCCAAAATTTCTAAGGCATCATCCCCACTTTTTGCTTCTAAAACCTCAAAACCCTTTTCTTTTAAAAAGAAAATATGTGGTTTTAAAAGATCTATTTCATCATCTGCCCAAAGAATTTTAACGCTCATAGTTTGTATTATTGTATTGACAATTGAATTTCCACAAAGGAACGATATTGAAACCTAATTAAAGAAAATTAATGCCTGATTTAACGAATATTAAAAGGAAGATCTTTAACGATCCTTTGTATGGGTTTATTTCAATTCACCGTGGAATTATTTATGATGTCATAGAACATAGGTGGTTTCAACGCCTAAGACGCATTAATCAATTGGGTTTAACCAATGTGGTATATACAGGTGCGAATCATACACGTTTTCAACACACTCTTGGAGCTTATCACCTTATGAATCAGGCCATTTCGGTGATTAGGCAAAAAGGACATGAGGTTACTGAAAAGGAAGCCGAAGGCGTTTATTTAGCCATTTTGTTGCACGATATTGGACATGGCCCGTTTTCGCATACTCTAGAACATAGCATAATAGAAGGGGTTAGCCATGAGGATATTTCCATTCAATTTATGAAAACTCTTTCCAAAGAGTTTAATGGTGCATTGGATGTGGCTATAGAAATTTTCACAAACACTTACCCAAAATCGTTTTTACATCAGCTGGTTTCTAGTCAGTTAGATATGGATAGATTAGACTATTTGATGCGCGATAGTTTTTTTACAGGAGTAAGTGAAGGTGTTATTGGGTCAGAACGGATAATCCAAATGTTGGATGTGGCGAACGATAACTTAGTCATTGAAGCAAAGGGAATATATTCTGTTGAGAAATTTATTATTGCAAGAAGACTCATGTATTGGCAAGTGTATTTGCACAAAACCGTTTTGAGCGCTGAAAATTTATTAGTGCGGGTTATGAAACGTGCGGCAGAGTTGAGTCGAAACGGAGTGGAGTTATTTGCGAGTCCTGCGTTACACTATTTTCTAAAATCACACATTACCAAAACCGATTTTGAAACCCAACCGGAAGTTTTAGAATTGTTTTCTCAATTAGATGATTTTGATATAATTAGCGCTATAAAAGTTTGGCAATCTTGTGACGATAAGGTCTTGAGTTTATTAGCACAAAAGTTAATTACTCGAAAACTATTAAAGTCACGCTTTAGCGATACCGAATTCAAACAAAAAGAAATTGAACAAAAAATAAATGAAACTTCTACGCAACTGAACATATCCAAAAAAGATACAGAGTATTTTGTTTTTACTGGCCGTGTAGAAAACAGAGCTTTCAAGCCAAAAACAGATCATATTCACATTCTCCATAAGGATGGGTCGGTGCATCAAATCGGAGAGGATGCCGCCATTTTAAATATTTCTGTATTGTCAGAGCCTGTGGTGAAACACTTTTTGTGTTATCCTGAATTCAAATAAATTTCGGAAAAATCCGCTTTTAAGCCGTTCACATATTCCATTAATCGCTCATCCGTATAACCCAATGCGGTGTTAATAAAAATGGATTTCACATTCGCCAAAACAGCATATAAACTGTATTTTTGGCGCCATAAATCTAGTTTACATAAACAAAATCATGGAGTTTACCGCAACACAATTAGCCGGGTTATTGGAAGGAACTATTGAAGGAAACCCAGATATTCTCCTGAATGATTTAGCGCAAATTGAAAAGGGGAAAAAAGGTTCTGTATGCTTTTTGTCAGATGCGAAATATGCTGAATTTCTATACTCCACAAACGCAAGTGCTGCTCTAGTATCTAATGATTTTATAGCTAAAAGACAACTTCCTGAAACCTTAACGCTCATTCGCGTAAAAGACCCCAGATTATCTGTAGGTAAAATATTAGAAGTGTATCACCAATATAAAAATAGCCACATAGGAATTCACCCTTCAGCAATTATTGAAGATTCTGCATCTATTGGAGAAAACGTTTTTATTGGTGCCAATGTTTATATTGGAAATAATACCGCTATTGGTTCAAATTGTAGAGTAAAATCGGGAGTACGTATTGGAAATAACGTGACAATTGGTTCTGATTGCCAATTGCATTACAACGTGACAATTGAAGATGATTCTATCATTGGGAATCATTGTACGTTTCAACCTGGAGCCATCATTGGTAGTGAAGGATTTGGTTTTCAACCAAATCAAGAAAATAATTACCAAAAATTATATCATATTGGAAATGTGGTTATTGAAGATCACGTTGAAATTGGCGCAAATACAACTATTGATCGCGGAACCATAGGTTCAACCATTATTCGTAAAGGAGTAAAGTTAGATAACCTTATTCAAATAGGTCATAATGTAGAAATTGGTGAGAATACAGTAATGGCTGCGCAAACGGGTATTGCAGGTTCCTCTATTATTGGTAAAAACTGTATGTTTGGCGGACAAGTAGGTTTGGCCGGACATCAAAAAATTGCGGATGGAGTTAAATTAGCCGCTAAAACAGGTGTAATGGGAAATATTACGGAAGCAAATAGCATTCATCAAGGTATTCCTTCCATGCCTATTATGGATTTTAAAAAATCCTATATATACTATCGAAAATTGCCACAATTGGCTTCCGACATAAACAATATAAAAAAAGAACTAAAGAATTCTAAGTCATAATTTTTTTCAATGATTGTAAATCAAAAAACACTGAAATCTCCTTTTACCTTGAAAGGAGTAGGTCTTCATACGGGACAAATGTCAACTGTTACCGTTAAGCCGGCCCCAGTTGACACCTGGTTTGTTTTTCAAAGAATGGATGTAGAAGGACATCCAACTATTAAAGCAGATGTAAACAACGTAACCACTACCCAGAGGAGTACAACACTTGAGCAAAATGGGTCAGAAGTGCATACTACAGAGCATATTTTAGCTGCTTTGTATGGTATGGATGTGGATAATGCCATTATTGAAATTGATGGACCTGAATTACCCATTTTAGATGGTAGCGCTAAATTTTGGGTAGAAGCCATCGTAAAAGCAGGCTTGGAAGAACAAGATGCTGAACGTGAATATTTTTACTTAAATGAAAATATAAAATTTGATAGTGAATCTTCTGGAGCCGAGTATTTAGCGATTCCAGACGATCATTATAGAGTTACCGTAATGGTTGATTATCATTCCCCGTTATTAGGGACTCAACACGCAAGCATGTATCATATCAGTGAATTCGAAAAGGAATTTGTCAGCTGTAGAACATTTGTGTTTTTAAGAGAATTGGTTCAATTAGTAGATGCCGGATTAATAAAGGGCGGAGATGCAAATAATGCTATCGTAATGGTAGATCGCGAAATTTCAGAAGCCGATAAAGAAAAATTAGCCAAGGCATTTAATAAACCTTCATCAATTATTGAAAAAACTGAAAATGGAATTTTAAATAACTTGGAATTACGTTTTCAAAATGAACCTGCGCGTCATAAATTACTTGATTTAATTGGTGATTTTGCATTGGTTGGAAGTCATATTCGTGCGCACATATTATCTGCACGCCCAGGACATACAGGGAATAAAGATTTTGCTAAAGTTTTAAAAAAACAGTGGTTAAAGCAGAAAAAAGAAGTCAAATTTGACTTAAATAAAGAAGCTTTATACAGCATTAAAGACATTGAAAATAAATTACCTCACCGATACCCAATGCTTCTTGTCGACAAGATCATGGAGCTTTCCGACACGCATGTAGTTGGGGTAAAAAATATTACACGGAACGAAGCGATTTTTAACGGTCATTTTCCAGACGAAGCAGTTTTCCCAGGAGTATTAATTGTAGAAGCATTAGCCCAAGCGGGTGGTTTCTTGGTTTTATCCACCGTGGAAGATCCGGAGAATTATTCTACCTATTTCCTTAAAATAGACGGGGTGAAATTCAAAAAGAAAGTTGTTCCTGGCGACTCATTGGTTCTTTCTATGGAGTTAATAGCTCCAATTCGAAGAGGATTAGCCAACATGAAGGCTACCGCTTATGTTAGAAATCAAGTAGTTGCAGAGGGTGAGTTATTAGCTCAAGTAGCAAAAAACAAGAACTAAGAATGATTAGCAATTTAGCACATGTGCATCCAGATGCAAAACTTGGCGAAGACGTAAGCGTTGGCCCATTTACAAATATTGAAGCTGAAGTAACCATTGGAGATAATACCAAAATTGAATCGAACGTCACAATAATGAACGGCACTGAAATTGGGCATAACTGCCACATTTTTCCAGGCGCTGTGATTGGTGCTGAACCGCAAGATTTAAAATACAAAGGTGAAAAAACTAAAGCCATTGTAGGAAATCATACTACTGTAAGAGAATGTGTAACGATTAACAGAGGCACCACAGACAAATGGGAAACGCGTGTAGGTGACCACACTTTACTTATGGCTTATACCCATATAGGGCATGATTGTATTATTGGAAATCATTGCATTTTAGCTAACTCAGCAGGAATATCTGGTCATGTGACTGTAGAAGATTATGCCATTATTGAAGGTCAGGTAGGTGTAGGGCAGTTTGTGCGAATTGGTGCGTTTTCTTTTATTGCTGGGGGTTCCTTGGTTAGAAGAAATGTTCCTCCATTTGTTAAAGCTGCACGCGAACCAATGAGCTTCATTGGCGTTAATTCGATTGGTATGAAACGTAGAGGTGTTTCTGATGAAGACATAAAAAGAGCGGAGTCAATTTACAAGAAATTATACATCCACAATCGCACAATGGCGAAAGGAATTGAGGAAGTAATGGCAACAGAACCAGATTCTGACATAAAAACTCAGATATTAGATTTTATAAAAAATTCACAAGGAGGCGTAATTAAAAGCCCGATTAATTAACAACGAATGGCAATAGCAAATACTTCGGAAATAAAAAACGGATTATGTATCGTTTATAATAACGATATTTACAAAATTGTAGAGTTTCTGCATGTAAAACCAGGTAAAGGACCTGCCTTTATTCGAACTAAATTAAAAAGTTTAACCAACGGAAAAGTAGTAGACAATACCTTTCCATCAAGTGCTAAGCTTGATGTGGTGCGCGTTGAAACTAGAAATTATCAGTATTTATATGGCGATGATGAAGGGTTTAACTTCATGAACACCGATGACTATGAGCAAATCTATCTTCCAAAAACTGCCATAGATAATGATGATTTAATGAAAGAAGGCGATATTGTTACTATTGTTTTTCACGCAGAAGAAGAGCGTCCATTGACCGCTGATTTACCTGCATTTGCCGAACTGGAAGTAACCTATACAGAACCAGGTGTAAAAGGAGATACCGCAACCAATGCGACCAAACCGGCTACTGTTGAAACTGGCGCGGAAATTAGAGTGCCATTGTTTATTAACGAAGGGGACAAAATTAGAGTGGATACGAAAAAACGCGCATACGTTGAACGTATTAAAGAATAAAAAAGAAAAGTCTTAACAAAAAATGCAGCTCCAATTGGAGCTGCATTTTTTGTTTCTATTATTTACTAATTAAATGGGTCGGACAATTCTGTGTTCGTTAAGTAGTCCGTATCAGATAACGTTTTTAAGAAGGCTATTAAAGCTTTTTTATCATCATCTGAAAGATCAACTCCACCTTTATAAGCATACACCATCAAAGGATCTACCGTAGCTGTATTATGCACCCCCGTACTATAAAAATCAACTACTTCCTCCAAGGTTTGAAACCTTCCATCATGCATGTAGGGAGCCGTAAATTCGATGTTTCTGAGCGATGGCGTTTTAAATCTACCTAAGTCCATAGGAATTCCAGTAACCGCCATTAGACCATCCTCAGGAAATTCATCCAAACCATTATTTCGAGGAATATTATCCGTAAATAAACTCGTTCCATGACAATGAAAGCAATCCGCTTCTTCGGTATTATATAAAATCATTCCCTGCATTTCTAAATCTGTTAGCATAGCTTGACCGCGCATATATTTATCAAATTTAGAATTTGAACTTATCATAATCCTTTGGAATTGCGCCAATGCATAGGCGGCTTCTTTAGAAGTGATTTCATCCACATCGAACGCTTGCTTAAACCTTTTTTTATACTCTTCATTCGCATTTAATCTCGCAATATTCGTCTCAAAAAAATGCTCTACTTCAAACAACATTACCTCTTCTAATGTTCCTGTAAAACCACCATTCCACATGAAATTGTTACTCCAAGCAAAATTTATATGAGATAAGATTTGATCACTTCCATTATCTGTTTGGAAATTTTCATTTTGAATATGGCAAGTAGCACAGCTTCGCGCACTGTCCTTATCCAAAATATTATCGTAATACAACATTCTTCCTAATGCCACTCCTTCTATAGTGGTCTTGTTATCCTCCGGAATTATTAAATCAGGAAACCCTATTGGCACATCAATAGTATACGGAGTTGTCACATACGGTTGGTTCGATGGGTCATCAATCGGACTCGGCTCATCCTTATTACATGAACTGATGGAAAACAAGCCTATCGTCAATACAACCCCTATTATATTATTCCATTTCATATCTCCTTTTTTATTGAACCGTTGCAGAAAATACATCTGCTCCATTTTGTTGAATTACAGCTTGAGCTTCATGGTTACCCATAATTGCCGCACCGAAATAGTCAAAATCCCAAATTACTGGGTTTTTAAACCAATTCATTAATTCCATATTTAGATCAATCAAAACACTTTTGTTTTGTGTTGTAAATTCAGAATTTGCTAATACGATATTGATGCTGTAGTCTTCATCATCTAACCCGCCAGAATGGAAATTGTAGAATTTTTTAATCCCATTCACATAATATTGACCTTCAATTTTTTGATAATGGTACCCCCCTCCCATATTTTCTGGCCAAAACATTTGGTATTCAGGAGCCGAACCGAACATAAAGGAAATGTTATCTTCATTTACGAAACCATATGTAAAGCTTATTCCAGTATATGTACCTGAAGGAATTTTGGTGGAATACAAATAGCTTTTGGTATTATCTAAACCCTCCTCAACGTAATGCATATCTTTCAACATCACATCCGATTTTCCCTCTCTATGAAAAGTAAGTCGGGTAACAAAATACTTAATGGTACGAATGGAAATTGTATCTCCATGAGCACTTATGTATTTCATGGTGTCCATATCCACTAGTGACCCGTTGGCTAAATGGTGAAAATTAATATTGACCTCGGTATCATATACTTCGTTGGGCGGTTCAATGGGGTCTTCCTTGCAACTTGTAAAACCAGCAAAAAAGACTAAAGTCAAACTCCAAATAAATAGTTTCTTCATGCGTATTAATTGAAAGGATTTATACTCTCTTTAATTTTTACCAAATTTCTGAAAATTAAGCGCTTGCAACAATGACAAATGTCACACGCGATTGCATCTTTACTTTATGATTTGAAAAAAAATTCCCCCATTTCATAATTTGGAAATCATAACTTTGCCCCAATTATGTCGAGTAACTTAGAACAACAATTTTTACATTTTGAACACTTGGAACCATTAGGTCGTGTATTGGTTGGGGTTAGTGGTGGAGTAGATTCTGTAGTACTCGCCCATGTATTGCTAAAAAATGGTTACGAAATTGGAATTGCACATTGCCATTTTAATTTGAGAGGTAAAGATGCTGATGAGGACCAAGAATTTACAAGAAATCTTGCCTACAAATTGAAGGTTCCATTTTTCACAACAAAATTCGAAACTCAAACGTATGCAGATACACGAAAAATATCCATTCAAATGGCTGCTCGAAATTTGAGATATTTTTGGTTTGAGAAATTATGTAAAGAAGAACGCTTCACCCAAATTGCCGTTGGAACACACCTTACAGATAATATTGAAACCTTTATTTTTAACGCCACGAAAGGAACAGGTTTAAATGGCTTACGTGGTATTAAAGCACAAAATGGCAAAATTATTCGTCCTTTACTACACTTAACTAAGGATGAAATTTACGCTTACGCAAAAGATCAAAAACTGGAATGGCGAGAAGACGTATCAAATCAAAGCTTAAAATATCAGCGGAATAAAATTCGTCATGAAGTGCTTCCAGTTTTAAAAGAAATAAACCCTAGTTTAGAAAGCACGTTTAAACGCAATTTCAAACGGTTAAGTCGCTTGGATGGTTTCGTTCAAACGCAAGTGGACAACCTCTGGAAATCCTGGGTTCATGAAGAAAACCACACTTTAAAAATCAAAATTTCCGATATTAGCACTCATCCCTTTGCCGATGTGGTTTTTAGTTATAAGCTTTCGGGCTTCGGATTCAATACCTCACAAATTGACGATTTGCTTGTTGTTATTCATGGACAATCAGGTAGTGTTATTTCATCCAAAGATTATCAAATTTATATTGATCGAAATGATATACTCATTCAAAAAACTCGATTCTCCACTGTTCCGAATGAATATTCAATTACGGAATTTTTAGGCGAAATAACGAATCCAATTCATTTAACTTTTGCTGATTTAAATGCTGGGGATGTGAAAATCAAATCAGATAAAACAATGGCCTTCTTTGATTTTGATTCTTTAGTGTTTCCGCTCAAATTACGAAAATGGAAAGCAGGCGATAAACTCAAGCCTATAGGAATGAAAGGTTCTAAAAAAGTAAGTGACCTACTCATTGATTTGAAAATTCCGCTTCCGGAAAAAGAAAATATTTGGGTTTTAGAAAGTAACAATGAAATTATTTGGGTTGTGGGTATCCGCACTTCCGAAGTTTATAAAATAATCCCAGAAACGAAAAGAGTTTACCAAATTGGTTTGGTCCGTTGAAAATTGTTTTCTTTATCGTTCCAAAATCATTCAATGAATAAAAAACTACGAGATCAAGCCGATTTTCTGTATCTGGCCTTAGCTGCTCTATTTATTGCTTCCCTGGTGGTTACCAATTTAATAGCCAACAAATTTGTAACTGTTGATCTTGGTTTTAAGCAATTTGTAATTTCTGCGGGTATGATTCCGTATCCATTTACCTTTTTGATTACCGATATTTTATCAGAAATTTACGGTAAGCGAAAAACAACCCAAGTTGTAGTTACGGGTCTTTTTGCTACTTTATTTGTTTTACTTATCCTTTGGTTGGGTAGTGTATTTCCAGCTATTGAACAGTCTAATGTAAACGATACTGTTTACGATACTGTTTTCGCAAACTCGTATCGGGTAGTCTTTTCATCCATGATTGCGTACCTCATCGCCCAATTTGCCGATTTAAAACTATTTCATTTTTGGAAAAAGCTAACAAATGGTAAGCACTTATGGTTACGTAATAACGCCTCTACAATTGTTTCTCAATTATTAGATACCACTTTGGTGGTAACCGTTTTATTTATGGGTAAAATGACTTTTCCTGAAATGGCAGATCTTATTAAAGACGGTTGGCTATATAAAATAATTTTCGCTTTAGGCGATACGCCTCTCATGTATGCAGCCGTATATGTTATTCGAAAAAAATTCAATCTGCAGCCAAATGAGGAATTGGCGTAAACATGCCAGTTTCCTTTCAAAACAAACCGTTCTTTCGAGCCTTCACTTTATGGTCAGAATTGGATGTTAAAAGTCAGTTATTACAATTTTTAAGACCATTCTATTTTCATACATTTGGCCGTTACAAAAAATCCAACACATGGTTAAGAATTATTTGAAACCTATTTTACTAAGTTTAGTTCTCTTATTTACGGGACTTACGCACATTTCAGCGCAAGTTTTCGAACCTGTGAAATGGACCTATAAGTCTAAAAGCCTAGGAAATAGTGAGTTTGAATTGCAGTTTATTGCTTCTATTGAAGCCCATTGGCACCTGTATTCTCAAAACGTTGCTACAGATGGTCCAAACGGAAATCCAATTCCAACAGGATTTTTCTTTACCGAAAGTGAGACATACACTTTAGTAGGTAAAACCTCTGAACCCAAAGGAATTACCATACAGGATCCCATATTCCAAATGGAGTTGAAGTTTTTTGAAAACAAAGCGGTTTTTAAACAAAAAGTAAAAATTACGGGGGAGTCGGCTACGATTAACGGTGAACTTGAGTTTATGAGTTGTGATGATTCAAAGTGTTTGCCACCTGAATTACTTGAATTCAGCTTTGAGGTTAAAAACCCAAAAGAATCAAAACCCGCTGAAGTAAAAGAAGAACCAAAACCAAAACCCGTAACATTTACTATGGGCGAAACACCTTCTACATCAGTAAATCAAGGTGTTTTAGAACCTGCCAAGTGGGAGTCCAAGATTGTTGACTTAGGAAATAATGAATTTGAATTACAAGCTATTGCAACCATTGAAGACCACTGGCATGTATACTCTGGTCAATTACCTAAAGGGGATGGACCCGTTCCAACAACATTTACAGTTTTAGACTCAAACGATATTGAGTTTATTGGATCTACCGTAGAAACGGGAGAAATCGAAGAAGAATTCGATCAAAATTTTGATATGAATCTGACTTATTATTCCAATACGGTTACTTTCTCTCAAAAAATTAAACTTAAAGACCCAAACAAAACAATTAATGGTGTAATCTCCTTTATGGTGTGTAATGACATGACATGTATCCCACCTGAAGATATTGAGTTTGAGTATGTAATTGGCTCTGGTTCCTCAGACACTGAAATTACCGTTGAAAATTCAACTGAAGATGAAGGGCAGGATTCAGGAAACGGACGTTCTATGTGGAGTATTATGCTCATAAGCTTTATTGGTGGGTTTGCTGCCTTGCTAACTCCGTGTGTTTTCCCGATGATACCAATGACCGTAAGTTTCTTTACAAAACAGAGTAAAACAAAAGCGGAAGGAATTAAAAATGCGCTCATTTATGGATTCTCCATTATCGGTATTTATGTAATTCTAGGCGTTGGCGTATCTGCTGTTTTTGGAGCTGACGCTTTGAATGCCATGTCAACCAATGTGTGGTTTAATATTTTCTTTTTTATCCTACTTGTTGTTTTCGCCATTTCCTTTTTAGGTGCTTTTGAAATCACTTTGCCTTCCTCTTGGGTAAATAAAGCAGATTCTAAAGCAGATCAAGGTGGCTTAGTTGGTATTTTCTTCATGGCCTTTGTATTGGCTTTAGTTTCCTTTTCTTGTACTGGACCTATTATTGGAACTCTATTAGTTGAGGCAGCTGTTAATGGAGGATATATGGGGCCTATTTTAGGGATGCTGTCATTCTCTACCGCTTTAGCTTTACCTTTTGCATTATTCGCAATGTTCCCAGGATGGATGAATTCCTTACCCAAATCTGGTGGTTGGCTAAATACCGTTAAAGTAGTACTCGGTTTTTTAGAATTAGCGCTAGCATTTAAATTTTTATCTAATGCGGATTTGGTATTACAGGCCGGTCTATTACCCCGTGAAGTTTTCTTAGCTATTTGGATAACCATCTTTGGTGCTCTAGCCATTTACTTATTTGGCTGGATAAAACTTCCACATGATTCTCCATTGGATGGCATTTCTGTAGGTCGTTTACTCATGGCTATATTTTTTACTTGGTTTACCATTTATTTAATACCCGGAATGTGGGGAGCGCCATTAAAAATTATTTCAGGGTTTCCACCTCCCGCTTTTTATAGTGAGGCGCCTAATGGTGTAGGATATAAATCTACCGGCATGGTAGCCGCTAATTCAAACAGTCCACACACAGGTATCCCTAAAGGTGCTGAACCAGACCATTGCCCGTTTAACATTAATTGTTTCCACGACTATGATTTAGGAATGGCATACGCCAAAGAAGTAGGGCTACCCGTAATGCTAGATTTTACCGGTTGGGCATGCGTTAATTGCCGTAAAATGGAAGAACAAGTATGGAGTGATCCACACGTTTTAGAAATGTTGAAAAACGATTTTGTTTTAATTTCTTTGTATGTAGATGAGAAAACCCCACTTCCTAAAGAGGAACAATATATATCGCCAACTACCACTAAAAAGGTAAAGACTATTGGGAATAAATGGAGCGACATGCAAATACGGGTATATGAAACAAATGCGCAACCTTATTATGTTATACTAAATCATGACGAGGTTCAGTTGCATGAACCTGCAGCATATGATCCAGATATTGCGAAGTTTGAAGACTGGTTAGAACGGGGCAAAAAGCTTTTTCACAAAACTAAATAAATAACCATGGGTCAAGAATACATTCACCAGGTTCTTAAAGAGTCGGCTGAGGTTTTACAGAACTTTTTAACCGACCCCTCAAAGGTAGAGGCCATTGCCAAAGCTGGTGACCTTATGGTTGCTTCGATTAAAAGTAAAGGTAAAATCATTTCCTGCGGAAACGGGGGGTCAATGAGTGATGCAATGCATTTTGCCGAAGAGCTCACTGGTAAGTTCCGTGAAAACAGACCTTCGTTACCTGCAATTGCAATTTCCGACCAAGGGTACATGAGTTGTGTTGCAAATGATTTTGGGTACGAATATGTATTCTCCCGATTTGTGGAGGGCATAGGTCAAAATGGAGATGTCCTTTTAGCTATTAGCACTAGTGGGAATTCAACCAATGTGATTAACGCAGCCAAAGCCGCAAAAGAAAAAGGAATTAAAGTAATTGGCCTTACTGGAAAAAATGGTGGAGAACTAGCTCAACACTGTGATGTTGAAATTAGAGTGGAGCACCAAGGCTATGCCGATAGAATTCAAGAAATGCATATTAAGATAATTCATTGTTTAATCGGGATTATAGAATCTCGAGTGGTATAACGACTAAATATTCCACCAAATTTCCATTTTTTACCCCTTATTTCCCTTTTATAAGAGATATTTTCTCATGGAATTTCTTTTCCTTTTTTTCTTTTTCGCAATTTTCTAACCGCGACTTTATAGCTAAAAATTCTATTTTTTTAAGCATTCATTCATCGACTCTATATTGTTAACAATCAACCCGATATTTAAATAAAAAGGTGAATTATAATTCTACTTTGGCCGCTCATAAGACTACCACCTCGAACTTTAAAATTAGTCATTATGTTTTATAGAATCACTCTTATCGTTGTTTTATCGGTTGTATTTAATGCCAACCTTTATTCCCAAATTTATTCTGGAAGAGAAGCCTCGGAAAAAATTTCAAATGCTGGCAAAGTTTGGCTTAACGAAAAAACATCCGAAATTAATTATGTGAAGTTTTCTACGCCTATATCCGTAGATGAAGCATCGCATACTTCTTGGTTGAAAGAACTATTAAAGGTTCCTTCAAATTACGACTTCTATCTTATCCGTAAAATGGATGATCAAATTGGTCAAACGCATTTTCGATATGGCCAAATGATTGACGGTTACCCAGTAATTGGTGGTGAATACATTATTCATACACACTATAATCAAATTATTTCTGCAAATGGTTCGTTTTTGCGTATGGGTCAAACACCTAATTCTCCTGCAATTTCGGAAAGTTCAGCTTTTACATTTGCAAAAGCACATATCCCTTCAGATAATTATGAGTGGGTAGCCAACAACGAAACACGCCCACAAGGTGAATTGGTTCTAACTTCTGTTGAAGGACAAAACTACCTTACCTATAAATTTGATATCTATTCATTAGACCCTTTAGCCAGAGCGTATGTTTTTGTAGATTCAAAGTCAGGTAAAATTGTACGTGAAGAAAATAGAATTCATGAAACTTCGGTAAATGGAACTGCTCATACCAAATACCATGGAGTGCAAACTATTACCGTTGATAGTGTTTCATCAACAAGTTTTACCCTTGACGATAATATTCGAAGTGTTTATACTAAGGATTTGAACACCACCACAAACTACGCTACAGCAATAAGCTTTACAGACTCTGATAATATTTGGAACACAACTACAAACCAAGATGATGCCGCATTAGACGCACATTGGGGTGCGGAAAAAACATATGACTATTTCTATAATACCTATGGATTAGATTCATATAATGGTTCTGGGGCGAGTATTTCAAGTTACGTTCATTACGGAACAAATTATGTAAACGCATTTTGGGATGGTACAAGAATGACATATGGAGATGGAAACGGAACTACATATTCTGCTTTGACTAGTATTGACATAGTAGCCCATGAGATTTCCCATGCGGTAACTTCTTACTCTGCAAACTTGGTTTACTCGTATGAGTCTGGAGCCTTGAATGAATCATTTAGTGACATATTAGGTGTAGCAATTGATTATTATGCCAACCCAAGTACTGCAAATTGGTACATTGGTGATGAAATTAATATTACTGGAAACGGTTTTAGAAACATGGCTAACCCCAACAATATGGGTGACCCAGACACATACTTAGGAACTTATTGGTACTCTGGTGCTGCTGATTATGGAGGTGTTCATAGCAATAGTGGGGTCCAAAATTTTTGGTTCTATTTATTGGTTAATGGAGGTTCTGGAACGAATGATAATTCAGACCTTTACAATGTTCCAGCTATCGGAATGACTGATGCAGCTGCCATTGCATATAGAAATCTAACCGTATATTTAACCTCATCATCTCAATATTCAGACGCACGATTTTATGCTATACAATCTGCATTTGATTTATTTGGTGGATGTTCAACTCAAGAAGTAGCAACAACGAATGCATGGCATGCCGTTGGTCTTGGTACTTCATATGCGGGATATGTAATTTCAAACTTCGAAGCTTCAACCACGTATAGTTGTACTGCACCTGCAACCATATCCTTTACCAATAATTCATTAAATGATACCGCTAGAATTTGGTTTTTTGGAGATGGAACAACAGATACGTCTTATGCCCCTACGCATACCTACACGAATCCAGGAAACTACACTGTTTCATTAATAACATTTAGTGGGTCTCAATGTGGGTCCTTATCGGATACCCTAACAATGACCAACTATATTACGGTTTTAAATCTAGGCGCAACTTCCGCAGCAAACTGCACTCCTACCGCAACAACAGGTAATTCAAATTACGGAATTTTCAACTTTTCATTGAATACTATTAACCATTCTACAGATGGTGCGATTGATGGATATCAAGATTATTCTTGTACGCAAGGAACATTTGTAACCGAAGGCGATGTAGTTACATTATCTGTAGGCACTGGCTTATATAATGCAAATGTGAAAGTATATATTGATTACGATACTAACGGAACATTTTCTTCGAGCGAACTGGTACTAAATTCAACTAGCTCTCAGTCACACTCTACCACTTTTACTATTCCAAATATTACCGCTATTAATACGCCAATTCGAATTAGAGTAATCGCTGGAACTTCTGTGTTCGCAATTACCAGTACTTGTACTACAAATTCTTACCAACAAATTGAAGATTACGCAATTATTATTGCACCCGTTTCAACTCCACCAGTTGCCGACTATGCAGCCAATCAAACAAGTGTATATTTTGGTTCAAATGTCAGCTTTTCAGACTTATCATTAAACGCACCTACTACCTACGCTTGGTCTTTTCCAGGCGGGACTCCCTCCACTTCCACTTTAGCAAATCCAACGGTTACCTACACCACTATTGGATCTTACAACGTGCAACAAATTGTTACAAATGCATTTGGTTCGGATACACTTTTAATTCCGAATTATATTACTGTTACCAATACATTATCTATGTGTGGATCAACTACATCTACTACATCTATAAGTGGATCTTTAGCAGATGATGGTGGTTCAGGAGGAAATTATAGCAACAATAAAAGTTGTTTAATGCTGATTGAACCTGCATGTGCGGATTCAATTATTCTAAATTTTAGCCAATTCTCATTAGAGAACGGTTACGACTATGTTCGTGTATACGATGGAACAACGACCTCTGCAACACAAATTTTAAATGCAACAGGCACAACCTTACCAGCAAACGTTGTGGCAACATCTGGTGCTATGCTGGTTCAATTTTATTCAGATGCGTATGTTGTATCTACTGGGTTTGAAGCTTCATGGACTACCGTTTTAGCTTCGGCAAATCCACCTGTAGCGAATTTCTCAAAATCTACAAGTAACCCAGTATATGGAGGTTCTGTTAGCTTTACCGATTTAACTACAAACTCACCATCCTCATGGTATTGGGATTTTGATGATGGGACTTCAAGTTCTGCACAAAATCCAACCCATACATTCAACAATCCAGGAGTTCACCATGTGCAGTTGGTTGCATCTGTGTGCGGATATTCAGATACCATTACAAAAAACGTAAATGTTCAAGGAGCACCTATTATTGATATTCAACCAGGTTCTGTTACACGTTCTCTAGGTTGTTCTGAAACAGTTATTGTTCCTGTTAAAATACGCAATACAGGTGCTGGGATTTTAAATTATTCTATTGCACAATCGGGTACTGGAAGTTGGTCAAGTATTTCATCTACTTCTGGAAACATTGCCATTGGCGATTCCAATACGGTGAATATAACCTTGAATTCCGCTGGACTTACTCTTGGCACGTATAACTTATCTTATACGGTTACATCAAACGATACGAGTGCAACTACAGCGAGTATTCCAGTCACATTAAATATGACAGGTACGGCAGAGCTATCCGTTTCTACTGGTTGTTTAAATATGGGAACATTAAACCAATATGTTTCTCAATCAGATACGTTCTCTATTTCAAATACTGGATGTGCACCAATGATTGTTTCAAATATTTCTTCTACCAGCAACTTTACAGTAAGTGCTTCTACAACTACATTACCTATCGGTGGAACGGCAGTTGTTACGGTAACATATAACCCAACTACTATTGGTGCTTTCAATCATAACATTACAATTACCACAAACGGAAATGATTCTACTATTTGCCTCACAGGTACAGTAGGAGCTTCTAGTGTTATTGAAATCACTAGTGATTCGACTGTTGGAACCATGCGCGTATGCGATCCTACAGTAATTGAAACTATGGTAATTAAAAACTCAGGATTAGGTAGTCTTACTTGGTCTTATGTTCAAAGCGGAAATTTACCTATGTTAAACCCATCTAATGGTACCATTGCCCCAGGAGATAGTGCGATTGTTTCTATTTCTATAACAAACTCTGGGATTATAGGAGTAACGGGTCAAACCATTACCATAAATTCTAATGCGCCTCAGTTACCATCAATTACGCATACTGTAGTACATAATATTACAAGCGAACCATGTGCAGATTTTGGATATCACTCCATTTCAAGTTGTGACGGAATAATCGATTTTGAGGACTTGTCATCTGGAATAACTGCCAATTATACCTGGTATTTTGGTGATGGAAACACTTCATCAGCTGCAGCTCCAAGACATTTTTATGCTTCTTCTGGAACCTATTCAGTTACCCAAGTGGTATGTGGAACAACGACTTGTGATACTTTGATACAAACATTGATTGCAACGATAAATAACAATGTTGCCATTACAAGCTGTTACCCAGAAGCGACAAACCCAAGTACAAATACTGGAATTACTGCAGTGAATTTAAATTCACTTTCAAGTAGTACTGGAAACTCAACAGAAGGTTACCAAGATTTCAGTTGTTCTATTGGTACGCAGATAGTCATTGATTCACTAACGCTATTTTCAGTGACTACAACCAACGTAAACCAAAGAGTAAAAGCTTGGATTGATTACAATAACGATGGGGCTTTTACATCTGATGAAATTATTATCAATTCAATTGACTTCTTATCATTTACCAGTATTTTCAACTCCCCGGCTGGTGTAGTATTAAATACTCCACTACGCTTACGTATAAGGTCTGATATTGCGAATAGCACTTCTGGATCAAGTGCTTGTGCAAATCCACAAGACGGTCAAGTAGAAGATTACTATGTGATTTTTGTAGAAGACTTATTGGCTCCAACAGCACAATATCAGTATACTGAAAATAACGACTGTTCAGGAACTTTTTCCTTCACTGATCAGTCACAAAACGTACCAACATCATGGAAGTGGTATTTTGGTGATGGTTCTTCATCTACTCTTCAAAACCCAACACATCAATATACTGCAGAAGGTGTATATCCAGTAAATTTAATATCAACGAATTCTGTTGGATCTGATACAATTACACAATACGTGACTATTGAATTTTTTAATACTGCGTTCAATTATTTGGGTACAACAAATGCAAATCAAACAATTGAGTTTAATCAAATAGGATCTGCTACTGCAACTACCTGGAATTGGAATTTTGGAGATGGAAATACCTCCACTGCTTCTTCTCCTTCTCATGTGTATGCCCAAGAAGGCGAATATGTAGTCACATTAACTACAGAGAATCAAAAAGGGTGTACTTCAACTTCTGTTGATAAGATACAAATTGGACAACCTTTGGGTATAGCAGATGCATTTAATGAATCTTCGGTTCAATTATACCCAAACCCAAATACGGGGAATTTCACCCTTGCTTATGAAGGCTCTGGAAGTGCATTGCATATTGTAATTTCAAGTATGAACGGACAAACAATGTTTATCAAAAACATGGCAGTGAACGGAAACACGAAACTTCAATTTGATAATTTACCATTAGCATCTGGAATGTATTTCATTCAAGTAGATGATGAGAGAGAATTAAAAATTGTAAAATTTATCGTACGATAAATAGCAAAACATAATAAAAAAAGGCGCCTAATGGGTGCCTTTTTTTGTTTCCATTAATTCGCTCTTAGATTTTTTAGAGGTATTTTTTAATTCGATACACATTGTTCTATTTTTAGGGCTGATTAAAAACCCATACTTATGCTCGTAAAAACATTCGGCTCTGCCGTATATGGTATTGATGCCCAAACCATCACCGTTGAAGTAAATATTGGAAAAGGAATAAATTTTTTCTTGGTTGGACTGCCTGATAGCGCAGTTAAGGAAAGTCAACAAAGAATTGATGCAGCCCTCAAAAACAATGGATATAAAATTCCAGGAAAAGGAATTACCATAAACATGGCCCCCGCGAATATTCGTAAAGAAGGTAGCGCCTATGATTTGACCTTAGCTATGGGAATTTTGGCGGCCAGCGAACAAATTCCCTCGGACCATATTGGTGAATATATCATTATGGGAGAGCTCTCTCTGGATGGCGATTTACGTCCAATTCGTGGTGCTTTACCCATTGCTGTTCAAGCAAAAAAAGAAGGTTTTAAAGGCTTTATTCTACCTTTTGATAATGCACGTGAGGCAGCTGTCGTAAGGGGTTTAAATGTGTACGGAATAAAAAACATCAAAGAAATTATTGATTTTTTTACTGGAGAGGACGGCCTTGACCCAACGCAGGTAGATTTATTAGAATCATTTAATGCAAATAGTGAACTATTTACCGTAGATTTTGCTGATGTTAAGGGACAGGAGACCGTAAAGCGCGGACTTGAAATTGCTGCTGCTGGTGGACATAATGTAATAATGGTTGGTCCACCTGGAACGGGCAAAACCATGCTCGCAAAAAGAATCCCAACCATACTGCCACCTCTTACGATGGAAGAGGCCTTAGAAACAACTAAAATACATTCGGTTTCTGGGCTTCTAGGCAAGAAAACATCACTGATAACCCAACGCCCTTTTCGACATCCACATCATACGGTTTCAGATGTAGCCCTGGTTGGTGGAGGATCAAATCCAAAACCTGGCGAAATTTCATTGGCGCATAACGGGATTTTATTTTTGGATGAATTGCCTGAATTCAAACGCACCGTTTTAGAAGTAATGCGTCAACCGCTAGAAGATCGTTATGTAACCATTTCAAGAGCCATGATTACCGTAGATTTTCCCGCGTCATTTATGCTAGTCGCCTCAATGAACCCTTCACCAAGTGGTGATTTTTATGACGCCTCTACGTCTAAGGATAGCGAGCAATCCGTAAGACGATACCTAAATAGAGTATCAGGTCCACTGATGGATAGAATTGATTTGCATTTAGAGGTAAACAGTGTTCCGTATGAAGAATTACGCAACCGAACAGATGGTGAAAATAGCCAGATCATTCGGGAACGAGTTATTGCAGCTCGGATCATTCAAAATAAACGGTTCGAAAACATTGAAGGTATTTTTTGCAATGCACAATTGGAACCTAAACAAATGAAAAAATGGTGTTTGATTGATGAAATGGGAGAACAATTACTTAAAAACGCAGTGGAACGTTTAGGTTTTTCTGCACGATCCTATAACAGAATTCTTAAAGTGGCACGCACAATTGCCGACCTAGAAGCTGCAGAAAAAATTCAATCTCAACATGTAGCCGAAGCCATTCAGTATAGAGCACTAGATAGAGATGGTTGGTTGGGGTAATTTATTTAATCACCAACATTTTTCGGGTTGCAAAACCCGTTTGATCGATTATTAGAAGTACATACATGCCTGAACTAAAACCAGAAACATCAATTTGATTTATGGTATACATGGACAAAAAGCTTCCTTTCAAATCATAAATTTCTGCAGATGCAAAATCTTTTGAAACGATGGTTACCATATGTGAACTTGGGTTTGGATAAAGTGTATCAGAATCAAGCTGAACCTTTTCAACATTCACGGAATTCGGCATAATTAATTTGTAAAGTGCGGAGCTCGAAGTGTATTTCTCCGCAGTTAAATAAAACTCAAAATCATTGATGGCTGCAATACTTTCAATTTGCGTAGAATACCCACTAGGTGCAATTAAATTTGTTTTTTGAACGATTCCATTGGAAAAACTCGGAAAAGAATAACCGGATAGTTCAATAACAAATGGAGAATTCAAAGCGTATCCGGTTAACATTATTTTACTCGAATTAGTTAAATAACTCGCCCCTGTGATTAATCCCTGTGCATTAAAACTATCAATTTTGGTTAGTGAATACGTTCCTGGATTTTTGGAAAGCGGGTAAATTGTACTCCTTTGGTTCCCCCAGTTTTTAGTGAAAATAAATAAGTTGGTATCCACAGAAATTATAGCTTCCGCATCAAAATTGGTGGTGTATAAACTCGGGATGAAACTGGATTGATCTGCATAATTGAAAGAAATTACATCCGCTTGAATACTATCAGTAGCGGTAGTAAAAAAATCTGAGATCAACACACGATAAACGCGAAGGTTTGTTCTTGAACCTGCATTATTCCCGATATCTGCCACATAGATATAGTCGTCATCAAAACAAATACCCTCCCAATCAATATTGGTTGCATTAGTTAAAACAACGGTACGAATTAAGTTTCCATTTGTACTATCCACCTCATAAATAGCCGGTTCTCCACCAGAATCATTGAATGTAAGTAGCTTTTGGTTCAAATAAATCAATCCAGACGATTCCTCCAAAGAATCATTTAATGACGTTAAAACGGATAATTGTTGCCCCCAAATACCCGTGGAAGAAAACATCAAAAAAAGTCCAACAAGAAACACCTTCATAATACGAATATTAAATTTCGGTTACGAAAATACTACATGATACTTTCAAGAATACCAATAACGGATTCTTTGAGTCCAGAAGTAAGGGAAACTACGTCCAAACAATTTAACGACTAACTCCTTTTCTACTTACGGCAGAATACTTTACTTTCATTTTTTCAAAATCAATATTCCAAAATTATGTTTGTTCAAAAGAGGTACTCCCTTAAAAAAATGATTGTTTGGACCCAACGAGAATTGCTCTTTTTCATTGGTATGGCCACAGCTATCACTTTTTTATATGAATATGTAAATATTAAATGGTTGCAGTTGCCCCTTACCCCCATTGGTTTGATTGGAACAGCAGTTGCATTTATGATTAGTTTTCAAAACAACGCTGCCTATGAACGAATTTGGGAAGCTAGAAAAATCTGGGGAGGAATTGTAAATGCCTCAAGAACTTTAATAATAACGGTCAAAGACAGTTTTTACGTTAACAGACCATCTCACAAACAGGATGAATTCGCAGCAATAAAAATTATTACTAATCGTCATATTGCGTGATTAACAGCATTGAGATATGCGATGCGTACGAAAAAAGGGTGGGAAAGTAGTTACCGAAATGAATCGAAAAAATTTCAAATGTTTTGGAATATCCCGGAAAAAAATACGCCACTTGAGGATGAACTTTTACCTCTGCTTTCAACAGCGGAATATAACTTGGTTCTATCTCAAGAAAACAAACCCAATGCGTTAATTTCATTACAATCGAAACACTTTAGAGAACTCTCGGATGAAAGTAAATTTTGGGACTTTTCGCTACTACGCCTTCAAGAGATATTACAAGAACTCACGGCATTACAGGGTAAATCAGAACGAATAAAGAACTTTCCCTACCCTAAACAATATGGTAGTTTAGGATACCATTTGGTACATATTTTTATTTGGCTATTACCACTAGCGATAATTCCAACATTTTCAAGAATGGGATTAGAAATAGAAAAAACAAACCCGTTTATAGGCGAGTATTTTGTTTGGTTAAATATCCCATGTACCGTAATCGTAATTTGGGTTTTTAATACTATGCTTCGTATTGGTTTAGCCGGAGAAAACCCCTTTGAAGGCTCACCAAATGATGTCCCGATATCGAATATTTCACGCGGAATTACCCGAGACATTTTAGAGATAATTAATGAAGAAAAAGAGCATATTCCAGACCATTTTGAAAATTTAAATGACATTCATATGTAATGGATTAAAATAGCGTCAAAATAAAAAGCTCCCAAATCTGATGATTTGGGAGCTTTTTAGTACAGTTTTACTTCTTATACAAAAGCCGGAATACCGGTAACATCCATACCTGTAATTAGCAAATGGATATCATGGGTTCCTTCGTAAGTCACAACCGATTCTAAATTCGCCATATGACGCATACAAGAATATTCACTTGTAATTCCCATCGCACCATGAATTTGACGTGCTTCACGACAAATTTTCAAAGCCATATCCACATTGTTTCTTTTCGCCATTGAAATTTGAGCGGAAGTTGCTCTTCCGTCCTCTCTCAATTGACCTAATCGGAAAGTCAACAATTGCGCTTTTGTGATTTCGGTAATCATTTCAGCCAATTTTTTTTGAATTAACTGAAAAGAACCAATTGGTTTACCAAATTGTATTCTTTCTTTCGAATATTTCAACGCAGAATCATAACAGTCCATAGCCGCGCCAATTGCTCCCCACGCAATACCATAACGTGCAGAATCTAAACACGACAAAGGTGCTCCTAAACCAGAACGACCAGGCATTATGTTTTCTTTAGGAACCTTTACATTATCGAAAATAAGCTCGCCCGTAATTGATGCTCTTAAAGAATGTTTACCATGCATTTCAGGGGCTGAAAATCCTTCCATTCCCTTTTCTACCAATAACCCATGAATTCTTCCTGTTTCATCTTTAGCCCAAACTACAGCTACATCAGAAATAGGAGCATTTGAAATCCACATTTTAGCACCGTTTAATAAATAATGGTCGCCCATATCTTTAAAATTAGTGACCATACTTCCTGGATCTGAACCGTGATCTGGTTCTGTCAAACCAAAGCAACCAATAAACTCCCCTGTGGCGAGTTTAGGTAAGAATTTTTGTTTTTGTTCTTCACTTCCATACTTCCAAATCGGATACATCACTAATGAGGATTGAACAGAGGAAGTTGAACGCACACCAGAATCCACTCTTTCTAATTCTTGCATCAACAACCCGTAGGTAATTTGATCCAATCCAGGCCCACCATATTCTGTTGGAATGTACGGACCAAAACATCCGTACTCCCCTAAACCAGGAATTATTTGTTTCGGAAATTCGGCTTTTTCGTAATACTCTTCTATAATAGGAGATACATCCTTTTTAAGCCAGGCACGCAATGAATCTCTAAAAAGCTTTTGCTCTTCGGTTAATAATTCATCCATTAAATAGTAATCGTGCGCTTCAAATCTATCGGTCATTTTGTTCAATTTTAGATGGCCAAAGGTATTGAAAACTATCTTTATACATGTTCAAAAAAAACGGGATTATTTATTCAATTGGCTCTTTAATTCAAGATACCCAAATTACATTTGCCACACGTTCATGCCTCAACAATTATTTCATACAAATCAATTCGATCAACTGTCAGCAACTGACACCACTAATTTTGTTGTAGCTAATCCTGTAAATTCAAATCAAATTCATTTTGGATTTAATTCAGAAACAAATTTTAATGCGGGGGAAATTGAAATGAACTTGCCTCCGGCACCCTTTCATTTAAAAGAAAGCCAATTAGGATCATCGCTATTTTGGGTGTATTTATTTATCGTATTTATCTGGGGGATTTTTTTTAGGGTAAATTTCAAAACCATCAACAATATTTCTCGGTCATTTATAAGCAACACCGCCTTTTTTCAAACCATAGAAGAAAGAAGGTCATTTAATGGTTTAGCCTCTGTTGGTTCGTTTTTTATTGGTCTATTGGTCATTTCCATATTCGTATATCAACTTCTCACACTAATTCCTGTTCCTGGTTTAACCCCAAATCTGAGCTTTTCTTCGAGCTATATCGTTCTCATATTTGTGGTGTTAATTTCTATTACATTCATAAAATCACTCCTCCTTTGGTTGTCATCTTGGGTATTTCAAGATTATAAAACCTTTAATGCTTACCTCAGTTTAAACGTAGTTTCTATTCAGGTTTTAGGCTTGATTCTCTTCCCTTTAGTCCTACTATTCACCTATAGTTATCAAATCAGTTCCTTATGGCTATTGAACATTGGCCTATTAATTATTGGGATTGAATTCATTGTGCGCTTGTTACGCTCATTTTTTTTGGCACTCAAAGAAACTACTAGTCAGATGTTTCACATTATTTTGTACATTTGCGCCCTCGAAATTTTACCGCTTTTTGTTCTTAGTAAGTTGTATTTAGTAAGCTAACTTTAAGAAGGAAAAATCTCAAAAATCAAGAATTTGGAAGCAATTATGGATATGAAGATAAAAACAATATTAGTATCGCAACCTAAACCTGATTCAGATAGATCACCTTACTTTGATCTAGGTAGCAAGCATAAAATCACCATTGATTTCCGACCATTCATCCATATTGAAGGGGTGAACGAAATGAATTTTCGCCAAAACAGGATTAATTTATTGGATTTCTCTGCTGTTATTTTTACTTCTCGGAATGCTGTTGACCACTATTTTAGAATTGCCAAAGAATCTAGAATTACCATTCCTGATTCGATGAAATACTTTTGTATTTCTGAATCCACGGCATACTATTTACAGAAATATGTGGTGTACAGAAAGCGAAAAATATTCCATGGCAAACAACGATTTGCTGATTTAATTGAGGTAATGAAAAAACATAAGAAAGAGAATTTCTTATTGCCTTGTTCGGATATTTTAAAAGCAGAAATCCCGGAACTTTTAGATAAAGCAAAATTTACGTGGTCAAAAGCCATGCTTTACAAAACTGTTTGTTCTGATTTAAGCGACTTGGAAGACGTTTTTTACGATATGCTGGTTTTCTTCTCCCCTGCCGGAATTGAATCGTTACTTTTAAATTTTCCCGATTTTAAGCAAAACGATACTCGAATTGCTGTTTTTGGACCAACAACTGCCCAAGCCGCTAAGGATGCTGGATTAAATGTTGATATTCAAGCACCTACACAAATTGCCCCGTCCATGACCATGGCAATTGAGAATTATATAAAGGAGCAAAACAAGAAATAAGTCAATAAATCAAAAAAAGTATCAAGGGTTTCGCAAGAAACCCTTTTTTTGTGTTCGTGAAGTACGGATTTAAACGAAAAAACCATTTAAAAAGCAAAGTGCAAATTGATGCGCTTTTTTTAGCGGGTAACACACTAAACAAATCACCTTTCCGTTTGATTTCATCAGAAATCAACAATTCTGATTTTATTGGAGTGCAAGTGCTAATTTCTGTACCGAAAAGACGATTTAAATTAGCGGTAATACGCAATAGAATTAGAAGAATAATATCCGAGGCATATAGATTGAATTCTTTAGGATTTCAACAATACGTTGAAACACAAAGGAAACATGTGATTTTAGCTTTCATCTTTACAGGAAAAAAAGAAATGCATTTTCCCGTAATAGAAACAAAAATGCAAGAGATCTTAGGCGAGTTAAAAAATAACATACAGAATTAAACAAATAGGATGAGAGATACATTTACAATGAAAAAATCCACAAAATGGGTGATTGCCTTAATTATTGTAGTTTCAACAGGGTTGTATAGCTTCAAGGATAGCTATTTCGAAATCTCTAAAAACATAGACATTTTTGTATCGGTGTATAAAAACATCAATACCTATTATGTGGATGAAACCGAACCCGGTGATTTAATGAAAACAAGTATCGATGCCATGCTTAAGAAATTAGATCCATACACGGTATATTACCCAGAATCTGATATTGAAGATTATAGATTCATGACAACGGGTCAATATGGTGGAATTGGGGCGCTCATTTCCCGTAAAGATGGATTTGTATACATATCTGAACCATATGAAAACTACCCAGCTCAAAAAGCGGGATTACGTGCGGGCGATAAAATTCTAGAAGTGGATGGGAAATCGGCTGAAGGAAAAACAACCGAAGAAATAAGCGGCTTTTTAAAAGGAGAGCCAAACACCAAATTAGTTTTGAAAATCGAACGTATTGGCACTCCAGAACCCATGAACATTACGGTTACTCGAGAAGAAATTAAAATTAAAGATGTTCCTTATTACGGCATTTTAGAGGACAAAATTGGATACATCAAATTAAATGGGTTTACCGAAACTGCCAGCGCAGAAGTAGCCAAGGCATTACGCGATTTGAAAGCTAAAAATCAAATTACATCCTTAGTTTTCGACCTTCGTGGAAATGGTGGTGGTTTGCTTCGTGAAGCCGTTAGTATTGTTGGACTTTTTGTTCCTGTAGGAACCCCTGTTGTTGAAACCAAAGGAAAATTAACCGAATGGAATCAATCCTATGTAACCACAAATACCCCCATTGATACCGAAATTAAACTGGTTGTATTAATTGATGGTGGTTCAGCGTCAGCATCTGAAATTGTGGCTGGAACCATTCAAGACTTAGATCGAGGCGTTATAATTGGAACCAATTCATATGGAAAAGGATTAGTTCAACAAACGCGTGATTTGAAATACAATTCTAAAATGAAACTTACAGTGGCGAAATACTATATTCCAAGTGGACGTTGTATTCAACGATTGGATTATTCAAAAAAAGATGAGGATGGGCAGGCTTTAGAAGTTCCTGATTCTTTGCGAAAAGAATTCACCACAAAATCTGGCCGTGCGGTTTTAGATGGTGCAGGAATTGAACCAGACCTTAAAGTGGAGTCGCCATTTGCTAGTCCAATTTTGATAAGCTTAGCGCAAAAACAACTCATGTTTGAATACGCTACCCTTTTTAGAAACGCAAATGATACCATTGCTCCGGCACGTGATTTTATGCTTACGAATGCGCAATATGAAAACTTTAAAAACTTCTTGGATGGAAAAGATTATTCGTATTCCACACAAACAGAAAAACTTCTAAAAAAATTAGAAGAAGCAGCTAAAGATGAGAAGTATGCAAAGGAAATTGAACCTGACTTCAAAAATTTAGAAGCCGCCATTAATCAAAATAAAGCCAAGGATTTAGATTTATATAAAGATCAAATTTCGCGGTTTTTATCGAGTGAAATCGTAGTGCGATACTATTACCAAACTGGTAGAATTGAGCAAAGCATGAGTCTGGATGAAGATATGATTTCGGCTAAGGAATTACTTCACGATTTACCCAAATACGGGTCGATTTTAGCAGGAAGCACCGCTACCAAATAATCACTATTTGATTCAAAATTCAAATAGAGCAGCAATCCACCAATGGATTTTTGTAGGGCTTTTAGTTCTTACCGTTATTGGAATGCAGTTTTCTCACTTTTTAGTAAGTAGCAGCATAATTTTTATGTCGGCAAATTACTTACTGGAAGGTCAGTATGTGGAAAAATGGAATCGAATAAAATCGAATAAAGTTATCTCTTTATTTGTTGGGCTTTTTCTCCTTCATGTACTCGGCCTATTATGGTCAACAGATTTTGATTTTGCCGCTCGCGATATTCAAATAAAACTCCCCTTGTTGGCCCTGCCTATGGTTATTGGTTCTTCCAATAAAATAACAACCAAGCAATTTGAGTGGGTTCTTTTGTTTTTTATTGCCACCTCCTTAACCAGTAGTTTAGTAGGCTCGGTAATCTATTTCATCCTTTCTCAACCCGGTGACGATTACCGAAATATGTCGCCATTTATGTCACATATCCGTCTAAGTTTAATGATGGGCGTGGCCATGTATGCTAGTTTTTACTTGAGTCAAAAATCGAAACAATTTCAAAATTTCAAAGGTTGGTTTATTGGGTTGGCGGTTTGGTTTTTATTCTATTTATTCATGCTCCGGGCCATGTCGGGTATAGTAGCTGTATTGGCTTCTGTTTTCATATTATTATGGATAATTTCAAGCGAACAAAAAATCAAATACAGTGTAGTCATTAAAGGAATTATTTTGGGTTCTTTCATTTTGGTTTGCGGATACATTTACTGGCAAGTAGATCAGTTTTATGCGATAGATAATATTAATCTAACCACTGCAGATACCCATACAAAAAGCGGTGAGCAATACTATTTTGACTTATCTATTCCATTGGTGGAAAACGGGAACTATGTATACAGTTATATCGCAAGAAATGAACTGAAAAATCAATGGAACGCAGAAAGTGAATTCGATTTCGATGGTAATGATTTACGCGGGCAAAATTTAGAGTCTACACTATTGCGTTACCTATCTTCTAAAGGTTTACGAAAAGACAAAGAAGGCGTTAAAGCCTTAACCCATTTGGATGTGTGGGCCGTTGAAAATGGTATAGCTAATGTGCGCTTTTTAGACGACAAGAATTTAAATACCATGATATATCGTTATATATGGGAAATTCACAATTTTAACCATGGATTTAACCCGCAAGGAAATTCTTTGGGACAGCGGTTTTTATTTTGGCGAGTAGGGGTTAAAATTCTAAAAGAAAATATGTGGACAGGAGTAGGAACGGGTGATGTGCAATTAGCATTTAATGAACAATACAACTCTTTACCGTTTAATATCGACACCAAATACCAGCTGAGAGCCCATAACCAATACCTTACTATGGCCATTACTTTTGGGATATTTGGACTTATATATTTTGTCCTGACACTATTTTCAGGATTACAGATTTTGCCATATGCAAAGTCTTATTTGTTTCTTGGGTTTTTCATTATTCTAATGGTTTCCATGCTCGATGAAGACACATTAGAGACTCAATTCGGAGTTACCTTTGCTGCATATTTCTACTTTTTATTTTTGTTTCAGCAACCAGCATCAGATTAGGTTACTTTGAACCTAATTTCCACAACTCTCTCAACTTACTGTATTTCCAATACACAGATTTTGCAGAAATAAACGCCACTTTGAATCCGCTAACTCCATCTAAAAAACCTTGATTAATAATGAGGTCCTTTGTTACGGAGGCAATTGGATTTACAATCAATTTATAAAGCGGGGCTTTCTTCCTTGTAGCATACATGGCCTGAGCCGCTATGGTAGAAAATTTTTGCTGCTGCGCAATGTGTTGATCAATAGAGTAATAAGAATAGTGTAAAATGTCGCCAGATAACTTTTTTGCCTTATGCTTTTTAATAGGTGTAAGCTTATCATGCGGATTGTCCCCTGCCCAAACTACGGCATCCTTTTTTGCAAACCGCAATTTTCGATCAGGATACCAACTCCCATGTTTGATCCAAGAACCACAATAATTTGTTAGCCTATTCATTTTGTAGGTTTTGGAGCTTGGGTTCTCTTTCTCCTCTAGAATACTTTTTTTAAGTTCAAAACTCAGAGCTTCGTCCGCATCGAGCGACAAAACCCAATCATGCGAAGCTTGCCTCCATGCCCAATTTTTTTGCTGAATATGCCCTTCAAAAACATGGGTAAGAAAAGTAACATTATACTCCTTGCAAATTTGTTCAGTGGCATCCGTAGAAAAAGAATCCACTACAATAATTTCATCAGCCACTCCTTGCAGTGATTGCAAACACCTTTTGATATTTACCTCTTCATTAAAAGTTATTATGACCGCAGATATTTGCATTAAGAGTCTTCCTTTATGTATACGCGTTTTACCCGTGGTGGAATCCCCGATAAAATTTCATAACTTATTGTTCCCGCATTTTTAGCAATTTCATAAACGGGAATATGTGGACCGAATATTTCAACGCGTTCATTGACTAAAGTATTTAACCCTGTAACATCTACCATAATTAAATCCATACAGATGTTGCCCACAATAGGGCGTTTCACTCCCGAAATGTACACCTTACCTACTCCATTACTTAACCTACGATCTAAACCATCGGCATAACCTATTGGGATAACTGCGATTTTCATATCCGATTCAGCTATGAAACTACGATTATATCCAATGCTTTCTCCCTTTTTCACTTCTTTTACCTGAACCACTAAAGAATGTAAGGAGGTAACTGTTTGAAGTTGAATTTGATTTTTTTGATCTACCGCTACCCCATACAGTCCAATACCCAAACGTACCATATCAAATTGGGCATTTTTAAATCGTTCAATCGCACCGGTATTTGCCAAATGTTTAATAAACGAATAACCCAATTCCTTTTCAATTTTAGTAGCGATTTGAGTAAACAAAGCGATTTGACTTCGTGTAAAATCATCAAATTTTGAATTATCACTAGCCACCAAATGAGAAAACACAGAAGCTACCTTAAAGTGTCGGTTTCGTTTCAACAAACGAATAATTTCATCTACATTCTCCGGTTTAAAACCCAAACGATTCATCCCTGTATCAATCTTTAGATGAATTTTATAACTGGCATTAAAAATCCCTTCCGTTTCTAATGTTTTATTAAATTCCTCAAATACTTCTTTAGAATAAATCTCCGGTTCCAAATCAAAATTTATCATGGATGCGAACGCTTCCTGCGCAGGGTTCATCACCATTATGGGAATAGAAATCCCAGCTTTTCGAATGGTAACTCCCTCATCTGCATAAGCTACTCCAAGATAATCAATTCCATTATTATCCAATAGTCTCGCCACTTCAGGCCCACCAGCACCGTATCCATAAGCCTTAACCATAACCATGGTTTTCACCCCAAGCGAAAGTTTGTTTCGGTAATAATTTAAATTATGCTTCAATGCATCCAAATGGATTTTTAGTTCAGTTTGATGCGACTTTAACGCCAATTTCGAGGTGATGCCTTCAAACTTAAACTTTCGAGCACCTTTGACAAGAATGGCCTGGTTACTAAAATCGAATGTGTGAAACTCATCTAAAAATTGCTGCGTAGTTTCAAAAAAGAATTTAGAATGAAAATGAAATAAATTTTGATTCCTAAACATCTCTTTTCCAACGCCAATAAAGCGATGAATTTTGTGGTGAAGAAGTGTGTTATTTACTTTTTCATATAATACCTCCGCGGGTTCACCACTTTGGAGAATATCTGATAAAATCACTGTTTTTTGCGATTTATTTAATCGCATCATATCATCTAATGCAATTTCCAAGGCTGTAATATCTGCGTTATAAGAGTCATTTAAAATCACACTTCCATTAATACCCTCTTTCTGTTCCAATCGCATGGCAATAGGCTCTAAGGTATCAAACTGGACTTGGATTTCTTTATTCGAAAACCCATTAACTAACATATACACCCAGCAATGGGTAGCATTTTCAATAGATGCATTATCCGTAAATGGAATAGTTAAAGAAACCGTTTTCAATTTAAACTCGCCAGAAATTTTTGTGACCCCAGAAATTTTATGAACACTTTGAATAACTAGGTCAGCTTCCTTGTTTTTAGCCCACCGTATTTGTTTACTTCTAGGTACATGAATATCAAAAACATGGGTAACCAATTCATTATCCGAACCAAAAATCACATAATCTGCATTTTTAAACAGCTTGATTTTTTCTTCTACTTTTTGCGTAATCGATTCAAAATTTTCTTGGTGGGCTAATCCAATATTTGTGAATATGCCTACTGTGGGCTGAATAATTCGTTCCAGCTTATCCATTTCATTGGGTTGCGAAATACCAGCTTCAAAAAGAGCTAAATTGTTTGCTGGTTTAATTCCCCAAACGGATAACGGCACTCCAATTTGAGAGTTGTAACTTTTTGGACTCCGAACAATATCGAATTTTTTATGTAATAATTGAAATAGCCATTCTTTTACGATGGTTTTTCCATTACTTCCTGTAATTCCGATAACAGGTAAAGAATACCTTTCTCTTTTATTTTGGGCTAAATCTTGTAGGGCAACTTGGGTGTCTTCACAAACAAAAACATTCGCATCAGGAACGTTTTTAACCGGTTTGGACACTAAAAAATTACGCACCCCCTTTTGATATAAATCACCTACAAATTGGTGCCCATCCCGGTAATCACCTACCAAGGCAATAAACATACTTTCTTCAAACTGGTGAACTCTACGACTATCAATGATTAAATGAGAAACTACAGCCCTGGGTGAAACAATGGTATGCTCACCTTTTAAAATTTTGGTAATATCCTTAACGGTGTAATTTATTTCTTTCATTTGGCTGAGTTGACGCTTTTTTATCGGCTTGATTCGTAGTGAAACAACTTCTGCACAAAGGTTTATAACTGTCTTGTTCACCTACCAAAACCAAATCATTATTCTGTGAAAACCTATACGAATGATGCGCTAAATCACCGCATTCTACGCAAATAGCATGTACCTTAGTGATATATTCTGCAGTGGACAAAAGTGCGGGCATAGGCCCAAAAGGCTTGCCCATATAATCCATATCTAAACCAGCCACTATTACCCGAACTCCTTGAGATGCAAGTTGATTGCACACATTTACAATTTCGTGGTCAAAGAATTGTGCTTCATCAATACCCACTACATCAATTCCATTGGCGAGCAATATTATTTGAGAAGAGGATGGGACAGCAGTAGATGAGATAGAGTTACGGTCGTGAGAAACGACCTCATCTTCATGATATCTATTATCAATTTGAGGCTTAAAGATTTCCACTTTCAATTTCGCAAATTTCGCTCGTTTAAGGCGTCTTATTAGTTCTTCTGTTTTTCCAGAAAACATTGATCCGCAGATGACTTCAATCCATCCCTTTCTTTCATTCTGACCCGCGTTATTTTCTAAAAACATTTATTGAAATTTTCTACCTCTGTAGTACACAAATCTAATTAAATTTGCGTTTAAGAGGTTGGAAGAACTTTAATTTGTAAAGCATTTTTACAACATTCAATCCTCCTTAAATAAATAGAAACATGGGCACGAAAGAAAAACTTCTCAGACAAAAGCTAGCCGATCAGATTGAAAAACTACTTACCCAATCTGAAAAGGTTTTTACTACTCAAAAGCTTTCTAGCGAATGGCTAGAATCAATGATTAAGGAAACACATGAACTAGGAAGTAGACTCACAATATACAAGTTTTTGTATGAGTTACAAGATGACGAAAATCTTCAAATTGAGTTTTTAGAATTAGAAGAAAAAGAAGCAGAAGCGGCAAAGCCAAACATCCCAAATTATGGGGATGAAATTCTAAAAGAAATTGACGAATTCGAACAGTCTGATGCCGAAGATGTTGAAATAGTGGAGAATGAAATAGAATTTGCTAAGGAAATAACTGTGGAGAAAACGAAAGAAAAAGAAGAAAAGGATTCAAAAATAGAACCCGTATCAGAGCAAAAGGCAGTAATTCCCGAACAACAACCTTCCAGAAACCAAGAAGATGAAAAACAAGCGGAAATAAATGATTTGGTTTCCGATGCTAAAAACTCTTTAGCAGATAAATTACGTAAAAAACCCATTCAAAAATTAGCAGAATCGATTGCGCTAAACGAACGTTTCCTATTTTCAAATGAACTTTTTAATGGAAATATGGAAAGCTTTAAGCGCGCATTGAATGAATTAGATCACGTTGCAACCATAGATGACGCGCGAAGGTTCATTGAAATTCAATTGAAAGAACAACACGAATGGAAAATGGATTCCGAAATTGTTCAAAGTTTTGTATTGTTGGTAGAACGTAGATTTAATTAATTTTAGCGCTCAATTTTATAAATAATGAAAGAGGAAACTTCAAATCAACATTTTAAAAACTTACTTTCATTGGCCTTAGCTGATGAAATTTTAGATAAATCTGAAATCGATTTTATTTTCGAACGGTCGGGTAAATATTTTATTACCCAATCAGAAATTGATGGGGTAATTGATAATGTTATTCATGTAAAATCTGCACGCGTTGAAAATACGGAAGAACGAGCTATTCAATTATTAGATCTCATTGAATTAATGTTACTGGATGGAGAAACCCATGAACAAGAACGCAGAGTCTCTTTGATTTTAGGTGTTAGTATAGGTTTTAACGCAGATTCTTTAGAAAACCTAATTAACGCTACCGTAAAGATGCTTGAAGCTGGGGATTCGAGAGATGAAATTCTTGCGGCCATTAAAAATCACGGGTAATTGAAACCTTTAACTTTGGTGCCAACTCCAATTGGCAATTTAAAAGACATTACACTTCGAGCCATTGAAGTACTCAAAGAGTGCGATTTAATTTTAGCAGAAGATACCCGACAAACAAAAAAACTGTTAATGCATTATGAAATCGACACGCCCATGTCGTCTTTTCATATGCACAACGAACACAAGGTTACCGAACGATTTATTAACCAAATGAATACCGGTCAAAACATTGCTTTGGTTAGTGATGCAGGTACTCCTGGTATTTCAGACCCTGGTTATTTACTGGTAAGAGCGTGTATTGAAGCAGAAATTGAGGTTGAAGTATTGCCTGGGGCTACTGCCTTTGTTCCAGCCCTTGTGGTCTCAGGCCTGCCTTGTGATAAATTTATTTTTGAAGGTTTTTTGCCACATAAAAAAGGGAAACAAAAATTATTAGAAGCTCTTTCAAGTGAATCCAAAACTATTGTTTTCTATGAATCACCTCATAGATTGGTGAAAACGTTAGATTTAATGGCCCAGTTTTTTGGATCCGAAAGAATAGTCAGTGTTTCCCGTGAAATTACAAAAATGTTTGAGGAACACAGACGTGGAACTTTGGAAGAAATAGCCAATTATTACCGAAAAACTCCACCGAAAGGAGAAATAGTAATTGTAGTTGCCGGAAAGGGGAAGTAGCGTAATTCTATTTCAAATTCAAACTTTCCAAAGCCTCTTTTAGTTTTGGGTATTGAAATTTAAACCCAGTATTTTCAATTTTATTGGGTGAAACCTGACTCCCATACAAAATCATAACAGCCATTTCACCAAAAATGAGTTTTAAAACAAAACTCGGAACATTCGGAAGTAAAATCCTTCTATTTACAATTTTTGCCAGAGCTTTGGTTAACGACTTATTGGTTTGAAAATCTGGTGAAACTGCATTATAAGCTCCATTCATTCTCACATCCTGTATGGCATGAATATACATATCGCACATATCATCTATATGAATCCATGGCACGGCCTGTTTACCACTTCCAAGAACTGAACCTATTCCAAATTTAATGGGCTTTATCATTTTTTCTAGTGCCCCGCCGGTAGCAGTCAATACAATTCCGGTCCGTAATTGAACAGTTCTAATTCTTGGGTCATATACCTTTGAGGCCGCTTGCTCCCATGCGGTACAGGTTGTAGCTAAAAAATCTGTACCAGACTTGTCAATTTCTTTAAAAATCTTCTTTGTTGTTATGGCACCATAAATCCCTACTGCGGAAGCAGATATAAAAGCTTTCGGGCTAAGATTTAACTCCTTGATTTTCCTTTGAAGAAATTCACATGATTTTACTCGAGAGTCTACGATTAATTCCTTACGACTTTCTGACCATCTTTGACCTGCAATATTGGCTCCTGCTAAATGAATGATGAAATCACTATTTTTTAAGGCAATTTCATCAATTTCTTCTTTTTGCCAATTCCAATAAAAAACCGGAAAATCTGATTTATTGTAGCGTACTTGACTAAGCACAGCCACATCAAAGCCCGCAATTTTCAACTTTTCACAAAGTCTTTTCCCAATAAGTCCAGTCCCTCCCGTAACTAAAACAGTTGCCATTTGTGCGCCTTAATTGTTTCGTTTTATGTCTGGTATAGACCCCTTTTCTGGCGCGTCCCGTTTAATTAAACCTAACTGTTCACCCAGGTATCGACCAAAATCACGCATATCTTCTGCCTCTTCACCTAAACCTGTAGCCTTTTCGAAAGTATCGGCAAGCGTCATAATGTTTTGGTACGTAAAAAGCTTCATTTCATCTATGGTAAATTCTTTGGTCCATAAATCAACACGCAAAGCATTTTGTTCTGCAGGATCCCACACCGATAAAAAGGATGCAGATACTTTTCCTTTTTTCGCGCCATCTGTTGCTGACCATTCAATGTTTTCTGGTATTAAGTTTTCGTCTAACGAAACTTCAATTTTAATTTCTGATTTCTCCATTATCTTGGTTTGTATTTAGATTTCTGCAAAATTGATTGCGCATCATCTAACGTCATTAATTCTTCTATACTTACATCTGGATTTTCATCCATAAATTTTCTTACAATTTGCCACCCTACCCAATATCCAATTTGTGCGGGAGATTCCTTCGGGAAGCCTTGGGTAAATGGCCCAGGACCTGTTAAACCACGCACTACATTCATATCCGTACTATACAATGCTTTTTCTTCGATAATTCGAGCCCAAATCATCGTCTCATTATCCTTACACCACTCTATTTCTTTCGCGGTAAATCCAATTTTAAAATGATCCTCTGCAAATGGAAATAACGCGTCCATAACATAGATACTCCTTCCATAATTTATTATTTGAGACAGTAAATCATCCTCCTTTTTTGTGGGTTCAAACTCACTCAAAACCCACCCACGTAACATGTCGTAACTCATATAATCAGGAGTAGCTTTTTTACGAATATATTCCGGAATTCCGGCTAACTGATACAATGTATTTGAATCTCCTAGGTATAAGTCTAGCCCAACTCCTAAAACCGAGTCTGTAACTACAATATTATTTGAAATGGCTGTAACCATGCTAACCACAACCGGGATTTCTTTTTCTGGAAAATAATAATGATAATAGGAAAAAGCCTTATTCACCTCCTCCTGGTACCCATCTAAATCGGCAAAAGTGCTGTCAACTGTTCTAAATAATTGGTGAATGTCTTTATGCATCAAAAAACGCATCACTCCACTTTCATAATCCGGAGTATTAATTTCTCCAAAATGCATTATTCTAGAGCCATACAGCGCATAAAAGTTTCCATATACACGCGTTAAAGAATCATTATAATTTTCAAAACTAGGTTTTGTAGCTAGTCCTGTAAAATCATGATCTAACCTCAACCATTGAACCTCAATATTTTGATTGGAAACATCTACATCAAACTTATTGGAGTCACATGAAGCTAATCCTAAAATTAACAACAAAAGGCTATGGAAAATGTACTTTACTTTTTGACCCATTGATTTGAATAAATCATACTTTTACGGTGAATAAGGACAAAGCTACGAAACAGAACAAGGAAACGTTATGCATAAAATAAAATTTTACGTAATAGGTTTATTATTTTTATTTGGAACAAATAAAAATTTCGCTCAAAAAGATCAGAAGGTGCATTTGGCTTTCACTGTAAACCCAAATATAACGTGGCTCGTACCTACAAATGAAGGGTATAATTCGGAAGGTGTAAAACTGGGGATTACCTATGGTGTTATTACTGACTTTAGGCTATTTGGTATTGAAAATTATAGCTTGTCTTCTGGCTTTACCTTTAGTCATATTGGAGGGAAAATTTCTTCTCCTGATGCGGTTGGTCAAACTGGAGCAATGATTGCCGCTACCAGAAATTCAAATTATTCATTAACCAATATTGATGTTCCTATGGTTATACGGTTAAAGACAAATGAAATTGGATACAACGTTTTTTATGGGGTTTTTGGTACAGAACTAGGCTTTAACGTAAATGCAAAAGAAAAATATACACAGACCTATGGTTCAACAACTACCAAAGAAACGGAAAATGATGTTTCTAGCGATGTAAATCTTTTTAGAACTTCTTTAGTTTTTGGCTTTGGATTAGAACGCGCTATTTCAGGAAATACCTCATGGAGGATTGGATTAACTTACCACAATGGTTTAACAAATGTTTTTCAGGGCAAATCCTATTTCGTAGATGACAACGGAAACACAGTTATAAGTAATGGAAACCCTCAAGAAGATCGGGATTTATCTACCAAACTGAAATTCTTGGAATTAAATGCTTCCATTGTTTTTTAGCCTCCTATGAATTTTCAAAAAGTATCTGAACATATCGTTAAGTGGTTATCCAATTATATTGAGAAATCGAATACCCAAGGTTTTGTTGTCGGTATTTCTGGTGGGATTGATAGTGCATTAACCAGTACATTATGTGCGTTAACGGGTCATAAAACAATTCTAGTGGAAATGCCTATTCATCAGGATATAACCCAAGTTTCACGCGGACGAGAACATATTAATCTTTTGGAATCAAAATACCCAAATTGTACATCCATTGAAATTAATTTAACCTCAAGTTATGACACGCTTATTGATGAATTTGGGAGTAAAATGGATTTGAATATTTCGGAAGAACTAAAAAATTTAACCCTTGGAAATTCTAGAGCTCGTTTGCGAATGACCACACTTTATGCTGTTGCCGGTATGGAAAGCGCTTTGGTATGCGGTACTGGAAATAAAATAGAAGATTTTGGCGTTGGTTTTTTCACTAAATACGGGGATGGTGGTGTGGATATATCGCCCATTGCTGATTTGTATAAAAGTGAAGTATTTGCCTTAGCTAAACATCTTGGAGTTGTAAAAAGCATTTTGACTGCTCCACCAACGGATGGTTTATGGGATGATGGCCGAACCGATGAAGATCAAATTGGCGCTACCTATGCTGAATTAGAAAAAGCTATGATTACCCATAAAAAATGGGGAGATCAACCTGACCGTTTTGGTTCTTCTCGTGAAAAAGAAGTTTGGGATATTTATATTCAACGATTTCGTGCTAATCAGCACAAAATGAACCCAATACCCGTATGTGAAATACCAGAAGACTTGAAATTGATAAATTAATTTCATGGTAAATAAACCGACTAACAGCGTATCAAAACCGTATTTGCTTTCGCCAAAAACCGATTGGCTTACCGTAGGTGGATTATCCATACTTATTCTACCCATTCTTTTTTTAATCCCCTATTCAACAAAAGACACGGTGTTGGTTGGTTGGTTTTTTTATGCCCTTGCGTTCCTAGTTAACTATCCCCATTTTACGGTTTCGTATCAACTATTGTACAAAGATTATGGAAAGCTAATTCTTACGGATTTTCGATTCTTTTGGGCCGCAGTAATTGTACCGATATTGATGGTAGTATATATCATGTGGGCCCATTTTACTCAAAGTATACAAATGTTAACCTATTTCGTGCAGTTCATGTTTGTTATTGTTGGATGGCACTATACCAAACAGGCATATGGGGTGGTATTGGTAACCTCTTCGATGCATAAATACTTTTACTCCAACCTTGAAAAAGGAATATTAAAGTTCAATATGTACGCCCTATGGATGACCTCTTTCCTATCTTTAAATATTGGAATGTTTGAGCAACCACCTTATTGGGGAATCACATATATGTCACTCAACTTTCCAATAACAGCCTTATATACTGCATATGGATTAACAGCTGGGAGTTTATTAGTTGGGGGAGTTTTAATGCTTCGAAGAATCAGTAAAACAAAACAATGGCCTCCCACAATATCCATAATCGGGTTTGCCTCCATTTATGCGTGGTTTCTTCCAGTATTATTTAACCCCATTTTCTTTTTGGCAATTCCATTTTTTCACTCTATTCAATATTTCACATTTGTATTTGCACTGAAAAAAAAGGAGGAAATGGCCAAATCGCATAGTTTGAAAAGGGTCTTATCATCCCTCGTTATTTTCACAACTATTGCTATAGTTTCTGGCGCTCTTCTATTTGAGGGAATTCCGCGATTATTAAACGAAGTAATCGATTATAACCACTCTCTTTTTGGAGAAGGTTTATTTCTCTTTCTTTTTTCTGTCTTTATCAATATTCATCACTATTTTATTGATAATGTGATTTGGCGGAAGGATAATGAAAAAGTGAAATCATACTTATTCGACTAACACTTTGTATTACAAAAAGTATAATTGGTATTCCTTCATTTAATGAAATTCTAAACTGAAACTTGGGTACATTTGCGCCTAATGCAAAAGATAGATTTTAGTTCTAAACCAGTTCAAATTACCACACTTGGTTTCCTCGCTCTAATTTGGGGGAGTTCATTTATTTTAATGAAACGCGGACTAGAAGTTTTTCCACCCAACGAAATTGCTGCGCTACGTATTTTTTTGGTGTTTGTAGTCCTTTTTCCAAGTACAATAAAGCATTCAAATTCTCTAAAAGCCACAAACAAATGGGCCTTCTTAGCGGTTGGTGTTTTTGGAAGTGCCCTGCCTTATTTATTATTCGTTACTGCACAAACAGAAATTAGTAGCTCATTGAGCGGAATTCTTAATTCACTTACTCCACTATTTACGTTGATTTTTGCCATCGTTTTTTTTAAGCAGAAAATTCGACCTATCAGTATTCTTGGAGTTGCCCTAGGGTTGGTTGGTGCTATTGGTTTGATTTACTTTTCAGATGAACACACCACTGCGCAAAGTTTTACCCTGTATATGTTATTACCCATTATTGCCGCAGCCTCGTATGGACTTAATGTAAACATTGTAAAATCATCTTTGCAAAACGTAAACCCAGTTGCTGTAACCGCATTATCATTTGCAATGGTAGGTCCTGTTGCTGGGATCTATTTATTTGCCGCTTCCGATTTTATTACCCATCTGCAACAACCCGGTGGATGGGGTAGCTTCGGATATATTGCTATTCTTGCCATTGTAGGAACCGCTTTAGCCGTGTTGGTATTTAATATGTTAATCAAATATACCACCGCTCTATTTGCGTCATCGGTTACGTACCTTATACCCATAATCGCTATTCTTTGGGGTGTATTAGACGGTGAGTTATTCAACCTTATTCAACTCCTTTTTGTAGCTGTAATACTGGGTGGGATTAGCTTAATCAGAAGTTCCAAAAAATAATTTCATTTTTTTCTATTCCTTGGCACTATTTAAAAAACAATTCCGTTACTTTGTAATTCAAAGCACTATGAAAAACAATACGGAAATGGAAAAAGAAAAATACATCCAAGAT
>JBFFMY010000012.1:0-54387 GCA_041563475.1 Salibacteraceae bacterium | reverse complement strand
TGATGGGGCGGAATTCAAAGTCTTTACTACCTTGGATGGTCTTACGGATAATACTATTTTTAAGATTCAGGAGGATAATCAGGGACGAATATGGTTTATGACCTATAATCGTAATTTGTGTTATTATGAAAATGGTGAATTTATGCCCTATGAATTCAATGAATCCATCCAAAAAGCCACATCCCAATATTATGTAGGTAACACTATTACTAAATTTGCGATAACCGATCAGAATGAAATAACCCTTTGGCTAGTGACTAATTTAGGGTACCCAATTGAAGAAATTAAAATTAGTAACTCGGGAATCATAAAGAAAATCTCAAAACCCATTATTAGCGCTGAATTGATTCGGGCTCAAAAATCTATAACCCATTTAGAACTTTTTGAGAATGTATCGAAATTAGTAAACGATAATTTTTTTACTGATAAATTAGTTCTTCAAACAGAAAAATTTGGACGAGTTCATGTTTACAATTGGGATACTGTTTGTGTAATTGGTACTAAAACTGGTGTCTACTTTTATTCAAAAGTGGAACAATGCATACTAAGAAAATTACTTGAGAAATTTTATGTAACCTCGATAACAAAAGATTTCGAGGGTGGTTATTGGTGCTCATCCTTATATAATGGGGTCTTTTACATACCAAATCCAAAAATTTTTCTTTTTAAAATAGCTGCTGACTTTAATAATGGTCATATAAATGGAATTTTAGAAACGGAACAAACCTTATTGTTTTGTTTCAATACTCGAAACAACAATTACAGAATAAATTCAACCTATTCATTACTACTAAATGATACTATTCCTCTTTCATTTCAGGATTTAAAAAAAGAATGTTTAAATAGAGGGCTTAAACTCGAAAACTCGTTATGTTTTGAGGAATTCTTTCCTGAAGTAACTTCAATTGTAAAGTTCTCCCATTCTAAATATTTAATAGCAAGTCCAACACGTGGAATAATTAAAGTTTACAAAAACTTTAAAAAAATCCCATTGAACGTTAGTGATTTATCAACTGATTATGATTTTTACGAAAATACCTGGTATGTTGACCGAGAAATACGGAATTGGTATAAAACATTGCCTAGTCAAGAATATTGGAGAAATGAACGTATACTGAAATTCCCTCCAAAGGTTTTGAAATTATTTAAAGATTCTAAAAAAAATATTTGGTTAGGGACCTTAACTGGCTTATTTGAATTCGACAGAAATAAAGAAATACCTCTAAAGTCTAGTTTATTTTCTGAAATCGAATCATTTAGAATTCAAGATATTGAGGAGTCCAATAATGGATCCTTGTTTTTCGCAACAAAATCAAACGGTATTTACGTTTATTATCAAGATAAGATAAAAAAAATTGAAAATTATAATATCGATAAATTAAATGCGGTTTACCAAATGGAATATGACTCAATTAAAAATGAATTTTTAATTGCTTCTAATTCAGGAGTTTACATTCTTGTTCGTAAGGATTCTAACTGGGTTTATCAAAATGTAATTTCAGCCTTTGATGGGCTTGAACTTCCAGATATCAGGCAGATTAAATCCCATAAAGGTTATTTGTTCTTCGCTAACAACATGGGAGTTGGAAAGGTAAAGAAATCGGAACTTTCCAAAAGATTACCTCCTCCCTATCTATATTTTAACTCATATGCAGGTGGGCACTCTAATTTTGATTTAAATGACGAAATTAATTTACCACCTAATTTAAACACATTAACTGTTAATTATCAAGCTATAAGCTATAAGTCTCAGAATAATTTTATTTATAGTTACAGGTTGCTTCCTGCAAATTCCAGTTGGAGTTCAACTACTAATTCAAGCATTGTATTTAATTCATTGGATCCTGGAACATACACTTTGGAAGTAAAAGCTAAAAATATTGATGGTGTCGAAAGTGAGGTGAAATCTGTATTGATTAATATTGAACCTAATATTCTTCAAACTTGGTGGTTTCAATTTTTAATAGTTTTAATTCTTATAGTAACTACCTCATTAATAATTCGATACGTCATTAGATTTTATGTGAACAAAACCAAATTGGAAAGAAAAATCAATGAAATGCAAGTTTTAGCCTTACAGTCGAAAATGAGTCCTCATTTCATTTTTAATTCTTTAAACTCCATTCAAAATTACATTCTGAAAAATGATAAAGAGGCTGCAAATGAATACCTTCTCGATTTTTCAAGGTTAATTCGTACCATTTTACAAAATTCAGAATCTACATCTATCTTTTTAGCCAGGGAACTGGAAATTCTAGGCATGTATGTTGATTTAGAGCGTAAAAGGTTACGATCTAATTTCGAATATATTGTAGAAATTGATGAGGCAATTAAAATTGAAGAATGTGTGATTCCATCCCTCCTATTGCAACCCTATGTTGAAAATTCTATTTGGCATGGAAAAGTGTATACAAACCCCATTGGCGTAATAAAAATTTCAATTCACAAAGTAAATGAAACTTTAAATTTTGAGATCGTTGACAATGGAATAGGAATTCAAAACGCTTCCGCTACTAGGATTATACAAACTGAAAATATGCACAAATCAGTAGGGTCAGATATAACCAAAAAGAGAATTAAACTTCTTTCAGAACTTAATAATCAAATGTCGAAAGTGACGATAACTGAAGCTTTTCCAAATCAAAAGTCAAACACATTCGTTGGGACCATTGTTAAATTCAGTATACCTTACGAATTAAGAAAATAACTATGAAAAAAATATCTTCTGTAATAATAGATGACGAGTTCGCTGCGATTGAAAACATTGAAATTCTATTGTCCGATTATTGTCCTGAAATTGAAGTTGTAGGAACAGCTAACTCAATTTCTGAAGGAATCAAAATAGTTAAAAGTACTAGTCCTGAGCTCGTTTTTTTAGATATTTCAATGCCTCCTGAGGGCACCGGATTTGATTTTTTGGAAATGTTTCCAACTCGAGATTTTCATGTGGTATTTGTTACCGCTCATGAAGAATTTAGTCTAAAAGCTATTAAACAACATGCCTTTGATTATTTACTAAAACCCATAGATTATAAAGAATTAGTGAAGACTGTTGATCAATTTCAAGCACATTATAAAAAGACAAAAAAAATAGCCCCATCTGAAATAATTAAATTAAGTACTGATCAAGGTGTACATGTAATTAAAACAGATCAAGTTCTTTTTTGTAAAGCTTCTGGAAGTTATACCGAGATTCATATTAAGAACCGTAATCCAATTTTAATTTCGAAATCTCTAAAGTTTGCAGAAAATAAATTATTCAGTCCCCAATTCAAACGCATTCATAGATCTTATGTTGTAAATACCGCGGAAATAACGAGATTTACCAAAGAAGATGGCGGTTTTGTGTGTATTGGCAATGAAATGATTCCCGTTTCAAAAAACTACTTTAATAATTTAAGTGATATTTTAGTTGGATAAATCTTTAGTAATATTAGATGCTTACAAATCCCTGTTAAATTTCCGTGAACCAAATAGGTCTCTTCACAAACTATCCGTTTTTTCAAAGTTAAATGAGTTTACATTTGGGTAATGAAAATGAGTAAAATTTTCATTTATAACCATCAATGCAAGCCCTAAATTAATAAACTCCAAGTATAAACTTGGAGTTTATTAAAAATCCTTCTTCAACAATCTACTAATGTAAGCACCACTCACCAAGGGCTTACAACCCTACCCCAATGTAGTCAACTTGTAACTAGTTTCATTATTAGAATTTTCAAATTGGTTTAGATTAATAATGTTGAGTTAATTTTATTGCCTATTATTTGCACGATTTTAGTACTTTTTTAAACTGAAAGTTTAATGATGAAAACTAATATTTTAATACTTATTGCAGGTTTATTTTTCCTGCCTCAATCCGTTAATTCTCAATGTGTTTGGACATCGGATTCGTATGATAATTTTGAATATTCAACGGCAATTCCTGGTTTAGTTTCTGGAACTACTTATCATCCCAATCCCCTTTCTTATGCAGCGCATACTGGATTAAAAGGCTTTTATATGAACTTTGTAAATGGGTTAGCTGGAAATACTGTAGTTTTTAGTAGAGAATACCCTGTATGCGTAAATGCACAGTACCGGTTTAGCACTTGGGTTAAAGAAATTAATGGAGGCTCAAGTACAATTACCCTGAGAGTACGCGATGCGAATAACCTCATTTTAGCTATTATCACTAATACTTATGTGAATAGCGCTGGATGGATTCAATGGAATACTCCTAGTTTAAATCCATCAACAAGCACGATATATTTCGAAATTGTTTATAACGGAGGGGTAGGAAATAATGACTTTGGAATGGATGATTTGAAATTAGAAATTTGCTCTCCTCCAATTGTCAACCAAATGCTTGACTTTTGTGTTAACGAGAACCCCGTTAATCTTTACGACTCTTTGATAACTACTCTTGGAAATACGGGTGTTTGGATTGGACCTTCAACGTTAATGAACGGATATTTAGGTACTTTTGATCCTTCGAGTGATAGTGCTGGAACATATTCATATACAATTGCTGATACCGTTCCAAACTGTCCAGATTCTATTGAAATACTTGATATTACTATTGGATTAGGTCCTAATGTGGTTCTAGGTAATGATACCGGATTATGTACAGGTGATTCTTTGGTTTTAGATGCCAATAATGTTGGTGCTACTTACCTCTGGCAAGACAATTCCACTAACGAAACATTTACGGTATTACAACCCGGAACTTATTGGGTGCAAATAACGGATAGTTGCCTAGTTTATAGCGACACTATAGTTATTCAATACTCTACTTATCCTTTATTGGATATTGGGCCTGACACCGTTTTATGTCAAGGTGAAGTTTTTACTATAAACGCAACGACCAGCAATGCTTCTTATTTATGGAATACAAATGATACAACACCGTTAATTTCAGTTAATACAACAAATAGCTATTGGGCTCAAGTAACCGTTAATAAATGTAGTATTAGAGATACTATTCAAGTTAATTTTGATCCTGTACCTACCGTGAATTTGGGAGCTGATTCTACTTTGTGTCAAGGTCAATCAATAATTTTGCAAGCTACAAATAGCAACGCTACCTACCTATGGTCAAACGGATCAACAAATCCCATTTTATTCGTTAATTCTTCCGGTACGTATTGGGTGGAAGCCTCCATAAATAATTGCAAAGCTTCAGATACAGTGGTCATTTATTTTATTTTAAACCCTGTTCCTTCCCTTGGTAATGATACTTCCCTTTGCGATGGAGAGACCCTTTTACTTAGTGGGTATTTTCCCAACTCGACTTATTTGTGGAATGACAATTCAACCGATTCTGTGTTTTTAGTAAACCAAACGGGCACTTATTGGGTTGAGGTAACTAACTCTTGTACAACAGTTTCTGAAACTATTAATGTTTCTTATAATGCATTTCCAATTGTTGATTTAGGGGATGATGTAGAGTTTTGTGATGAAGCAAGTGTAACGTTGGATGCCATTACAAATGGAGCAGCGTATCTATGGCAGGATAATTCTACCAAATCTTGGTTTGAAGTAACAACCGAAGGTCTATATTATGTAAAAGTATCTGTTAATGGGTGTTCTACTATGGACTCCATTTTTGCAACTGTTCTTCCATTGCCTATTGTGGAATTGGGTTCAGATACCGTAATTTGCGCTATTACTCCGTTTCAACTGAATTCATTTAATCCAGGAGCTAGCTATACATGGCAGGATTTAAGCACCGAACCTACATTTTTGGTACGTAATCAAGGATTTTATTGGGTAGAAGTCATTCGGAATGGATGTTCAAATTCCGATTCGGTTTATGTAAATGAAATTAGTTGTGAAGTAATTTTAAAAATGCCAAATATTTTCACCCCCAATAGTGATGGTGTAAATGATATATTGATTCCTATTTTAATTAGTGGTGTAGAATCGATCCATACAACTATATTTAATAGATGGGGTGATATTGTTTTTGTTTCTGAGGACGAACAAATTTTATGGAATGGAACACATTCTAATGGAAATGAATTGCCAATAGGAGTATATTATTATTCGATTGAAATAATTGATGAAAATGCTGAAAGAGTAATGTTTAATGGTAATATTACTCTTAACCGTTAAATTTTTGAATTACTTCAGTTCTTAAATTAACTGCCCTACTTAAGGCAAGTATTGTGTTTCAAGAACTACTAGGTCATTAACTTCGACACTATCAATAGAAGAAAAGTAAATAATAGCTTTCTTCAATTCAAAGTCACTATAACTTGAGATATTCATTTTTTCTTTTTGCGTAAAATGCACGTTAGCAGAAAACTCCCCTTTTTTATCCATAGAAAACAATTTGGATTCTTTTCCATTGAATAATAGGATTATGGAATCATTTTTTGTCTGAATGTTTTCAAACTGGAAAATGAAGTTATAGGTACTTCCTCCTCCCTCCACTCCCGCAACTAGCTCTTGAATGGAAGCTCTTTCAATGGAAATTGTACGATACACAGAGTTTTTTCCTCCAGTACAGCTGAGAATCGAAAAAGTAAGAAGGATTTGAAAAAAGTATTTCATGAATAATCGCTATTAATTTAATATTTCATACCCATCTAGATTAGTAATCCCCCAATTTGCAAGTTCTTCTTCGGACCATAATTCTGGAAAGAAAATTCTTCTTTGGTATTTTGGGTGCATATATTTGGTCCAATCACTTCCTCCAGTGGCTTCTCCTCCACCAATATACTTTTTAGCAGCATTTAGGTGGTGCATTACCCAATCCACATTAACAGTGTGATCGTAATGACGCATGGCGTTAATTAACTTTTTGTTCTCTCTATCTTCCTCAGGAAGAGATTTAAATTTACTCCAAAGATTTAAAGTATTATAATCCTTCATGAATGTTATAAATTCTTCAAAATACTTATCCTCAAAATTTAATAGCAATTTACTTTTGCCCCCTGTGGCGTAATTCTTTCCTGCAGCTTGCCAATACAAATGTTCATACGCATGTTCAAAAGGCGTGTTTCTGTCGATAGTAGCTCTAAATCTGTTGTCAATCAAGTTAATTAACTCGGTAGATGCAAATTCTATTTTACGGTATTGCGCACTTTGGAAACCACTCGCAGGGGTTAGCGTATCTCTAAACTTCATATATTGCTCTTGCTCCATTCCATCTCTCATGATGTCAAAAGAATTCGATAACATATCAAAATAACGGCTAATTCTTCCCAAATGCATTGTGAATTTTTCAGCTGTAATCGTTTCCTTTTCTGATACTTGAGCAATTTCCCACAATATCATTTTGAATAATAACTCGTTGATTTGATGATACATAATAAACACCATTTCATCGGGCAATTGCGTTCTTTGTGTTTGAAGTCCTAATAGCGCGTCTACCTGGATGAAATCCCAATATTTCATGGGTTCCGCATATAACAAACCGGATAAATGAACATCAGGATCTTGACCCATGTCCTTATATTTTTTGTCAATTGCGTTTAAAAGTTCTTCTCTAGTCATTAATTCCAATTTTAAATGTGCAATATAAACAGGCTTGCGTTTTAGTCAACCACATAAATTACTGATTTTTATCAGTCTTCCATTTATTTTGATCTAATAAAGTTCATTTTTGCACACGTAATGGACCAACTCAATACATCATTTAAAAATATTTTGAAAGTAACAACACCACTTGTTATAGCTGGTGTGGCTATGAATTTAGTTGGTATTGTTGATATAATGCTTGTGGCTAATTTAGGAGAGGCTCCTCTTGGAGGAACTGGAAATGGCCAAATTCTATATGCCTTCTTATTTGTCATTGGAATGGGATTTACCACGGCTATCCAGATTTTTATTGGCCGAAGAAATGGTGAACACCGGTATTCGAGCATCGGTAACTATTTTTATCAAGGACTTTACTTTGCTATATTTTTCGCACTATTTTTAGTTGTCTTAATTCAAACTCTTTTACCGCATATTTTGAACGCCATTTTTGAATCTCAAAACGTAGTTCATTTTACTATTATATATATTAAAACAAGAGGTTGGGGTGTGATTTTCACTCTTGTAAATCTATTGTTCATTGGTTTTTATGTAGGAATAACTAAAACTAAAATATTAGGCGTTTTTACTCCCCTTATTTCAGTTTTAAATATCACCTTGGATATTGTTCTAATCAATGGTTTAGGACCCATTCCTCCATTAGGTGTGCAAGGTGCGGCTATTGCATCCGTAATTGCTGAAGCAGGAGGTACCATTTTGTTTGTATACTACACTTTTCGCTACATTGATTTGAAGAAATACGGGTTGCAGAATAGAATAAAATTCAATTGGAAGCAAACAAAAACCATTCTCAAATTAGCTAATCCCATAATGTTGCAAAACACGATTTCTATTGGCGCTTGGCTAACTTTTTTCATTTTTGTTGAACACTTGGGTGAACGGGAACTTGCAATTTCGCAAATTATTCGTGGTATTTATATGTTTATTATGGTACCGATGTTCTCGTTAGCGGATGCTACAAATACTTTTGTAAGTAATTTAATGGGTGAGAAAAGATTTGAGTTGATTATTCCTTTAATTCTGAAAACAAGCTTTTTAGGCGTTCTTGTTAATGTCTTATTCTTTTTAATATTGAACCTTTACCCCGACTTTTGTTTAGGGCTTTTCACAAGTGATCCTAGTGTCATTCAGGAATCTCTAAGCACCCTAAAGTTAACGAGCTATTCCATGTTTGTTTTCACTCTTGCTTTCATGCCATTTAGAGCCGTATCTGGTACCGGTAACACCAGAACAGCATTGTTTATTGAATCGCTGAGTGTGGGGATTTATTTAGTCTTTACCTACTATGTAACCCTTATACTGGAAAGTAAATTATGGGTTGTTTGGAGCAGTGAATTTGTCTATTTTGGATTCATGCTACTTTTAAGTTGGCTTTATTTGAAATTTGGGACTTGGCGAGACCGAATTATTTAACCTCCTCAATTATTGTAGTAAAGTCAAATCTCCTGCTTTCGAAATACGGAAACCATCGACATATGTAATATCAATTTTCCACACGTAAACATCTTGAGCGGAAAGTTCACCTCTGTAATATCCATCCCAGCCAATATTGATATCGTTAGATTCAAATACCATTTCTCCCCATCTATTATAAACCACCATTCGAAACTCTTCAACATATTCTGATAAAGGATGAAAAACCTCGTTTGATAAGGAATTAGGATCATAGGCACCTCCATTTCCTCCGTAAGGATTTGGTATAAAAGCATTTGGGGCGTCAAACCTATAAAATGGTTCAATAACTATTGGTAACTCCAATGTGTCCGTACATCCGAACTGATTAATGGTTGATAGCCTAACCGGATAAGTACCGTATTCAGTATATGTATGTGTTGGATTTGTTGCATTAAATAAAGTATCTCCATCTCCAAAATTCCAAACAAGAGAAGTCATTCCTGAAGATAAATCCGTAAAATTAATTTCTGGAGTTCGAATATCTGTAGTCCATGGGTTTGCCGTGAAATCAGATACTGGAGATGGATTAACAATTACCATATTATCTCCATCAGAATTAGACACGCAGCCTTCTAAAGAAGTAATCTCAACCGATACAAAATAAGTCCCTTCACCTTCAAAAACATGTTCAGGTTGTGCTAGTGTAGTAGTAGTTTCATCTCCAAAATTCCAATTATAAGCCATTTTGTTCGGGTCATTAATTGTATCTGTAAAAATTACTGTAAGAGGGTTACAACCTGTGGCTATAATTTCTGGTAATTCTATTACTGGAGGTAAAAACACCTCCACGTTTATTGAATCCATAACATAATTATTGCATTGATCTGTAACCGTTAAAATATATGTAGTTGTATTGGTAGGAGAAACATTGAAAGATCCAAGGTTATTTCCCAAATTATTGTTCCACTCATAAAGGTAATTACCATTTCCTCCTGAGTAATTTCCAGTAATGGTTGTTTCCTCTCCAAGACAAATATTTCCATCAGAATATAATTCTAGGCTATCAAAATACAAATTCAAAACTTGAACATTTACTGAGTCAAAAGGTGAGGTGCAACCTAAAGAATCTTTTACGTACACCATGTATTCCGTGTTGCTTAGAGGAGTGGCTAAAACCACGTTACTATTATTTAATCCTTGATTCCAATAATAAGTATATCCACCATTTCCTCCGTTTACAAAAACCTGTAGCTGCGCTGTATCAAATGGACAAATAACCATATCAGATGATACATTTATTGTCATAGGATCTGGTTCTGTTATTACTATCGTAGACTGAATAAAACAATTATGTGCATCGGTAACTGTAACATTATACGTTCCTGAAGGAAGTCCTGTTGCAATAGAGGTATTTTGATATCCTGTATTCGCATCCCATTCATAATTGTAAGGTGGAGTTCCACCAGAACCCGGTGCAAAAGCAGCCCCGTTATAGTCACCAAAACATGTAACTGCGTATGAACTATTTCGGGTTGTTAATGGTAATGGTTGGGTTAAATTTACGGTAGCTGTAGCCTGACACCCGTTTGAATCAGTTACAGTTACAATATAGTTCCCCGAATTTAAATTGGTTGCGATCATACCATTTTGAACACCTAAATTGGTGTTCCATTGAACAGCATATGGGGGGGTTCCACCTTGCGGTAAAATACTTGCCGAACCATTATTTCCTCCAAAACAATTAATATTATTAACAGAAGTACTTAAATCTATTTCCGTAGGTTCTGTTATTTGAATTAAGGTATCGTAATTACAATTATTACCATCCACAATAGAAACGGAATAAATTCCTGAATCTAAATTAGTTGTAAAGCCTTGGTTTACAGACCCAGGCATATTGCTCCAATAATAAACATAGGGTAAAGTTCCACCCTGTGTAGATAAACTAACCGCTCCATCCTGAGCACCATAGCAGCTTACATTTGTTACTATACTGGACGTGCTAATAGGTGCTGGTTCATTAATTTGGATTCCAGTTAAAGTTACACAACCAAAACTATCCGTAACTACAACACTATAAGTACCCGATGATAAATTAGAAGCAGTACTAGTCGTTTGATTATTTGTATTAACTGACCAAGAATAGGCATATGGAGGAACTCCACCTGATGCGATTACAATTGCTGCCCCATCAGAAAACCCATTACAGGATACATCTATTGTATTTAATGAAAGTGTAATATTTGTGAGAGGTTCAGTAATTACAACGGATGATACCGATGTACACCCATTTTGATCTGTAACCGTTACATTATGGATTCCTGCATACAAATTAATTGCTGATGCCGTAGTCTGATTATTAGAAGTTTGCCCCCAGTTATACGAATACGGTGCTGTACCTCCAGTGGCGTTTACCGTGGCTGCCCCATTATTTAGACCTGTACACGAAACATTAGTAACATTTGAAATAGTTGAAGCCAAAACAGTTGGTTCAGAAATGTTTATGTTCAAAATTGAATCACATCCAAAATTATTTGTTATTGTTACCTCATAAAGTCCAGATTGCAAACCTGCAACAGAATTACCCGTTTGAATAGGATTAGTATTCCAAGTATATGTATATGATTGAAAACCACCAAAGGCAGTAAGAACAATTGACCCATCTGCTCCCCCATTACAACTAACGTCATTGGTGGATACAAAAAAGTTTCCAGTGAAATCTACAATTGAAATCTCCATAGTATCTACACCTGCAGGACACGTTCCATTATTTGTTGTGGTTAAAAATAATTGAACTGATCCATTGGCAATTTCATTTACGGATGGATTATATGTTGTGGCTAAAGTTGTTGCATTCGGTGAAAAAGTTCCTAGCCCACCAGTCCATACTCCAGTGGTTACACCGGTAACACTACCAGATAAGTTTATTGGTAAATTATCTTTACAAATAATTTGATTTGCTCCTGCATTTGCTGTTATAGGGTTAGAAAAAGAGGTTACAATTACCGTATCGGTCGTTGGGGGACAACCTGAAGAATCTCCAATTGTTACAATATAGGTTCCAATATTCACAAAAATAGAAGCTGTTGTATCCCCAGTACTCCACGCATAATTATATGGTGGGGTTCCACCTCCACCATTGGCAGTAATAGTTGTTCCAGCTGATCCGAAACAAACAGTTGGATTTATTGGAAGAATAGTTGCACTTAATGTAGAGTTAAAAATTACCCTAACCGTATCACAAGTAGGTATTGTATCACAACCTCCTAGAGGAAGTCCGCATACCTGAAAGTCTACAAATGCTGGAAAGCCAGGTTGAGCCGTAACATTTACAGTTTCACAAGTATTACAATCCATATAACTATCATAGGTTCCTGTAGGTCCAGTAATTGATGTCCAACTAATCGAAGTTGGATCATATCCTTCACAAAAAATCTGACCACTACAACCATCATTAACCGCAATACTTGGTCCTACACCTGGATCTGAAACTGAAGTAATTGAATAGGTATTGCTATTATTCCCCGGTTTACAAAAAGTAAGTATATGTGGACCAACACCTGATAAACATATGGCCTCTCCAACAACGGTTTGAGGTCCACAACCAATTTGATAATACAAGGCTCCAGGAGGTATTGCTCCAGAAGCTATATTGAAAATTACGCCATCAGCGTTTGGATGCAGTGTAATGATAAATTCAACACAGTTGGCATTCCCAGCTGCACCGCAACAAGTATCGTTACGTTGAATTACTGGGCTTATCCAGGTTGCATTAGGGCTAGAGGATAAGTTAACTATTACCGATGGCACATTTGGACCACATTGAGAAAACGTATTAAACGAAAAACCGAGTGATAATAAACCGAATAAAAAAATTAACTTTCTCATGACTAATTATTTTTTTAATTACTTAAATCTTATCTTATTTGGTAGATTTAAAATCAAAATAACAAAGTGAGTGACAGTACCTATTTATTAATTTGGGGAATGATTCTGAAAAAATTTTCATCTTCTTAAAATCAATAATCAAATGTAGAAATAGATTTATTTTTATTGTTTAAGCGGAAATTTAAAGTGTTTAAGTATAGCTTCACCAAATTATATTTTGATGAATACGTGTGAATTGACCGTTTAAAAGTCTGACTTATCGAGTTATTTTTTTGATAATCTCGTCAATAATGGAGTCCTTATGTTTCAAATTATATTGCATTACCCACCTCGGGTGTGGTAAGGCAATAATTTTTTCAAACCACTGTTGACTCTTGTTAAGTTCCATTAAAACTTTATGGTTTTTCCCCTTTCCGATGGTATAAGCTACATCCCTTCGCCCCCATTTTTCAACCTGGAGATTCATTTGTTTAATAATCCATGGTGTTAATTCGCTCTGTAAACTACTAATATCATAGTAATTTAAATTTTTACCATCTTTTACAAAACCTAAAGGCGAAACATTGGAAAAAAAGAACTTACTATAGAAAATATCTAAACCACCCAAAGCCTCAATCAATTCATAGATAAATATGGCGGAAAGTTCTTTTCTTTTTTGAAAGCTGTTAGATATACCTAAAACATCCTGCAAAACCAGAGGGTCTGTAAAGGGCAACCCTGTTATTCCAGCTCCGAATCTACCAGGATTAATAGCTATTAAAAATGTTCTTTTACCGTTATCATTGTAAAAACGATTGTAAAAAGCATCGCATATTTGTTGAACTTCTTGATTTTTAAATGGGTTCATCACGTGAACTCCGGGTTCCTTTAAAAGGGGTAAATCCAGTTGAGAATAAAACTCAATGATGTGCTGACCTGTACTTTTCACTTACTTGGTTTGTAGGAAACAAATGTATAATGCTTGTTCTAATGTTTACATTTGCAACCAAAGTTTACAATCCACTTTATGAACATTGGAGTATCGGTTTCAAAAGCATTTTCTAGACTTCCCTGGGTAGTTTTATATGGCATTTCTGATCTAATGTACTGGGTTGTTTTTAGATTTATTGGGTATAGAAAAGAGGTGGTGCTCACTAATCTAAAAAACTCATTCCCAGACAAATCTAAAATGGAAATCCAATTAATCTCTAATAATTTCTTTCGCTTTTTAGCTGATATGTTTATGGAATCTGTGAAGTCAATCACCATGAATGACATAGATTGGACCAATGGATTTAAAACAATAAACGTTAATGTTCCGGATAAATATTACGATCAAGGCAAGTCGATTGTAACGGTATTGGGTCATTACGGTAACTGGGAATACTTAGTTACTGCCTATGCACGTGATACTAAACACACGGTTTTAGGAGTGTATAAGCCGTTAAGTAATCCTGATTTTGAAAAACTATTAGCGTCTTACCGTACGCGATTTGGGATGGTTCTCGTGCCATTATATGATGCGTATGAAATTGTAGATGAATATATAAATAGAGGTGAAAAAGTGGCTATTATGCTAATTGGTGATCAAACACCTGCTGCTAATCGGGGGTATTGGATGGATTTTCTAAATCAAGACACGCCTGTTTTTAGGGGAGCGGAAAAATTTGCTTTGGATTATGACCTACCTGTGGTATTTGCTAAGTTAGATCAAACTTCGCGCGGACAGTACGCAATGAGTTTTGAAACCATATTTGAAAAACCAAGAGAAACCCAAGAGGGAGAAATAACGGAGTTTCATACTAAGAAGCTGGAAGAGCAAATTGTTGCAAAACCGCATCTTTGGCTTTGGTCGCATAAAAGGTGGAAACATACACGACCTGCAGATACCCCGGAAAGATTCATTTCAAAACGATTTCCAGGTAAATAATTATTCATTATATAATGACTTTAGAAACTACAGGAATTGATTTAAGCTGGCAGGCGGGTGATTTAACTACATTCTACCCCGTTGTTGTAGCTACTATTGGCTTTACTGTTTATTGGTTTATTTCTAAATCTGATAAAATCAAATCGCGGTTTTACACATCAAATAACGAGGACCAAGCTTCTATTAAGCATATTCTTTTCACTAAATATATGGGGTTTTTATGGATGGGGATTGTTCCAATGATTATTAGTTTGATTGTTTTACCCCAATACGCTTTGGCTGACTATGGATTAACCATAAATCCTGACACAACCTTAACTTCTATAGCTTGGATTTTAGGCTTATGCGTATTAATTGTTCCAATTGCATCTATTAGCGCAAGAAACCCAAAAAATTTCAGTAATTACCCTCAAATTCGGGCGAAAGAATGGAAAACCTCTCTAAAAGTAAAAAATGCTTTAGGTTGGGCCGCTTATTTATTTGGATATGAAATTCTATTTAGAGGAATTCTATTATTCCCATTAGTAGCTGAATTTGGTGTATGGCCAGCTATTGCTGTAAATGTAGCATTATATTCTTCTACGCATATTCCAAAAGGACTAGATGAAACCATTGGTGCTATTCCTTTGGGGATTGTGCTATGCGTGCTTACCTTACTTACCGGAACCATTTGGATTGCCTTTTTTGTGCACTTAGCTATGGCACTTACGAATAGCTTTACGGCTTTGAAGTATAACCCGGATATGAAAAGTGTTTAGATAGAACCTAATGCTTCCAATATTCGATGGTTTTGTAAATAAAACCACTTTTACCATTTGGTAGTTTTGTTACATACAACTCTTTATACTTTTTGATATTTGTGTATTTCGGCTCTGCCATTAACACCCCTGAACTATCAATAGCACCATAGCTACTACCAACCTTTGTTTGTAAAAAGACTTCGTAACCAAAATAGACTGCTTCAATTTCATCATATATAAATGGCTGAAGTATCGAGTCATTTATGGATATTACACCTCATTTATTTGTGGTATCCATGACAGCAAATATGTCTATATCACTAAAAACTTTTACATCTATATATTTAGGGTGTATGATTGTATCATATGGATAAGCCCTCACAACTCCTATAAGCCCATTCATTTCCATCACTCCATAATCTAACATATGCATTATGCCTCCTCCGCAAGCCGAGACACGCTTAAATTCCTGGTTTTCAGCATTTATTACAAATAAACTATCATCATTGCCAACGAGCGCTCTTCCTCTATAAAAATCCTTTGCGGAATCAAATCGAAAACCAATTACGGCTTCACCTGATTTATTAATAAATCCATACTTGTTTTTACGCTTAACACTTGCTAAACCAGCTATAAATGGATAGGCTTCTTGATACTGAGGCTTAACAAGCATAACGTTTTTAATACTCATATAACCCCACTTATTCCCTTTCCGGTACGGAACAAGGATTTCAGAATCACTTTGACCTAGTAAACTCTCGAATAAACTAAAAGTGAATGTAATTAGGAATATATACTTTAGTAGGTTTTTCATAATGTTGTTACCTAACCAATTATACGTTTAAAGTTTGATGGTGGTTAGTTCATCTTCTTCTTAATATCCTTAAGCTCTACTTGAAAACTTCGCATCATTTGCATAATGCTTTGTAGGTTTAAATCATCGTTATCATAGCTCTGTGTGTCGATTTTACAGGTGTATTCCCACAACTCTATCACTTCCTCTACTCTAACTTCATAAGGTGCATAAAAGGCATTATCCGATTTAAATATCAGCACATTTTTATTCTGTTCATTTCTATACAAGCGTTTATACACCAAACCTTCATTATGCGTTACTACAACATAGGTTTGTCCATCACGAATATAATCGGGTGATTCTACAAATTTCCCCACTACAAAAGCGCCTTCTCTTACCCATGGCTCCATAGAATCTCCTTTGATTGGAAACGCTCTATGTTTTCCGGTAGGAATAAACGGCAATTTCATTTGTGGCAACTCCGATATATATTCTGGATCGTCATATCCGCTTAAATACCCTGCTGAAGCCTTGATAGATATTACTTCAATAGTATCTTGATTATCATCACTTATAATTACTGGAAACAAAACTCTATTTGTACCAATATCAATATACACATCATCTTTAGATAGCGTTAAATCATGTCGAATTAAAGCATCAATAGGCAATTTAAAAAAGTTAGAATACTTGATTAATGTCTGCTGGCTCGGCTCTGCTCTATGATCTTCATAGGAAGCTACTTGCCCTCTGGTTAAATCAAAATAATCAGCTAAGGCTTGTTGTGACCAGGCTTTTTTGTTTCTCAGATACTTGATATTACTTGCGAAATTCAACATTGTAAAATATATTAACAGTGAATGACAAATATATTGACTTATTTTGTATTTAACAAGACGGAAGACAGAAGTCAGGAGATGGAAGTCTTTATCATTCTCATAATCAATATTTTATACATGGAATTTAAATTCGAAAAACTTGTAATTTGTCAAAAGGCAATGGGTTTAGGGGAAGATATTCACCTTCATGCAAGTAAATTTCCTATAAACGAAACTTATAACCTCACCTCGCAAATAAAACGAGCTGTTGATTCTATTGCCTTAAATATATCAGAAGGCTCTATTGGACAGTCAAACCCTGAATTCAATCGTTTTATGGGTTACTCTATTCGTTCACTAGCCGAAGTTGTGACTTGTTTGCACAAAGCCAAAAGGAGAAATTACCTAACCGAAAAGGAATTTGATGAATTTTATGAAGAGTCTTTTAACCTCATGAACATGATGATTGGTTTTAAGCGAAAAATACAGTGAAGCTGGAGGTTATAGAAAAACTTCAGTCTAAAAAATAAACCATGAATCCATTTAAAAAAAAGCTTCCGTCTTCGGTCTCCAGCCTTCAATCTCAAAACTCTATTGTCCACTTAGACTTAGACACCTTCTTCGTTTCTTGTGAAAGATTATTAGAACCAAAACTCAATGGAAAGCCTGTTCTTGTAGGCGGAACTAGCGATCGTGGTGTAGTATCTGCATGTAGTTACGAGGCGCGTCTATTTGGTGTGCATTCCGCTATGCCTATGCGTATGGCTCGACAGCTATGCCCTGAAGCCATTGTTATACGCGGTAGTAGTAGTATTTACAGCAAGTATTCCAATATGGTTACGGATATCATCAAAGAAGAATCCCCTCTTTACGAAAAGTCATCTATTGATGAGTTTTACATTGATATCACTGGCATGGATAAGTTTCACGGAAGTTACAAATGGGCATCTGAACTGCGGCAACGCATTATGCGAGAAACTAATCTGCCTATTTCATTTGGAATGTCAACAAGCAAAACCGTATCTAAAGTAGGTACTGGAGAGGCTAAGCCTAACGGCCAGATTGAAATTCAACGTGGTTTTGAAAAAAGCTTTCTCGCCCCTTTATCCGTAAAGAAAATCCCTATGGTAGGCGATCAAACCTATCGTAAATTCAGAAGTATGGGTATTGAAAAAATACAAACGCTCCAAGAAATGCCTATTGAATTAATGGAACGTGTTTTTGGTAAAAACGGGATTGCAATATGGAAAAAAGCCAATGGGATCGATAATTCTCCTGTAATTCCGTTTCATGACCGAAAATCTATTTCCTCCTCACTTACATTCGAAAAAGACACTATTGATGTGCGAAGGTTAAAAGAAATACTTACCACAATGACCGAAAAACTAGCGTATTATCTTCGTAATGGCAATAAATTAACCTCTAATGTATCCGTTACAGTTCGGTACTCTGATTTCGATACTAGAAGTCGCCAAAAACATATTCCATACACCGCTAACGATCACACATTGATAGAAATAGTGATGGGTCTTTTTGATCAGCTTTATCAGCGTAGAGTTATGGCTAGGCTTGTGGGTGTGCGCTTTAGCGGCTTAGTGGGTGGTGGGTATCAAATCAACCTTTTTGAAGATTCTGAGAAGACTATCCACCTCTATCAAGCGATGGATAAAGTGCGAAATCGGTTTGGTCAAGGAGCTGTGAAGCGGGCTATAACTATGGATGTGAAAGGAGTTGGACAAATGTCAAATCCCTTTAATGGGGAAGCTCCAGTTATTCCTGCACATAGGAGAATCTAAAATAGTATGTACCTCAATACTCACACATATTACAGCTTAAAATACGGCACTATTTCTCCGCGTGAATTACTGGATGAAATGCTGCAAGCTAACGTGTCTTGTTTCGCACTCACTGACATCAATAATACCTCGGCTTTGCTAGAGATGTTACGTTTAGCTCAGACGCAAAAAATAAAAATTATTGCAGGTATTGATTTTCGAAACGGAGCACAACAAAAATTTATTTCTATAGCTAAAAATAACTTCGGGTGGATGGAGATAAATACTTATTTATCAAAGCAATCAAACACCAACTCAAAAATAGATGATCACGCACCACTCTTTCAAAACGCATTTGTTATTTACCCTTATGCATCTATAAAATACTCGGATTTAAAAGCACATGAATTTATAGGCGTACACATCTCTGATATTAATTCACTACGATTCAGTCATCTTAAAAACCATCAAGAAAAACTCGTTATCCTCCACCCTATAACATTTAGAAATAAGCGCGATTTCAATGCACATCGACTATTACGCGCTATTGCGAATAACACACTATTAAGTCAACTAAAAAAATCTGAAGAAGCCAGTCCTGAAGAGGTTTTTCTTACCGAAACAGAAATAAAAACTGCGTTTAAAGAATTTCCTGAAATCATATCCAATACCGAACAGCTACTTCACTCCTGCGCTATAGACTTTCAATTTAGCAATGAAACCGGCCACAATAACCTACAACACTATACAGGTAACCATGAATTAGATTATAAACTACTAAAACGGCTTGCTTTCAATGGAATCTCTTACCGATTCGATCATGTAGATGATACTATTTTGGACCGTATCTCTATGGAACTGGACATTATTCGGCAGAAGAAATTTGTTTCCTACTTTTTAATTGCTTGGAAAATAACCAAATACGCCCGTAGTAAAGGCTATTTTTACGTAGGTCGTGGCAGCGGAGCAAATAGCATCATCTCATACCTGCTACGCATCACAGATGTCGACCCAATGGAATTAGACCTGTATTTTGAACGATTCATTAACCTGTTCAGACAGAGTCCCCCCGACTTCGATATCGACTTCTCTTGGAAAGAGCGTGAAGATGTAACCCGATACATCTTCGAAAGGTTTCCTAATTCAAGCCTTTTAGCCGCTTACAGCACTTTTAAACACAAATCGGTACTACGTGAGCTTGGGAAGGTTTTTGGCTTACCAGCGCACGAAATTGACAAATTGCAACGCAATCCTAGCCAAGCGGATGAAATTGGACAAATCATTTTACGCTACAGTTCACTTATTCAAGGGTTCCCGAGTCATTTAACTGTGCATTCAGCTGGTATTATCATTTCTGAAAAACCTATTCAATACTTCACCGCCACATTTATGCCGCCAAAAGGATTCCCTACCACTCATTTTGATATGCATATAGCTGAAGACATTGCGCTTTATAAGTTTGATATTCTAGGGCAAAGAGGTTTGGCTAAAATCAAAGACACAATTAAAATTATTACTCAAAATAATACGCTTCAAAACTTTGATATACATGATATTAAAAGTTTAAAAAAAGATGATACATCAAATAACTTATTACGTTCTGGAAATGCTATTGGATGTTTTTACATTGAATCGCCTGCTATGCGAATGCTTCTCCGCAAACTCCAAGTAAGTAAATACTTAGATTTAGTCGCAGCTAGCTCTGTTATTCGGCCTGGTGTAGCGCAAAGCGGTATGATGCGTGAATATATTATTCGACACAGAAACCCCGAGATGCGTGAATTAGCCAAACAAAAATCGCCAACACTCTACAATCTTATGCCCGACACTTACGGTGTAATGGTGTATCAAGAGGATGTAATTAAAGTAGCTCACTATTTCGCAGGCTTAAGCCTTGCCGAAGCAGATGTATTACGTAGAGGAATGAGTGGTAAATATCGCTCAAGAGAAGAATTTCAACAGGTTAAAGAGAAGTTCTTTGATAATTGCAACACCAAAGGAAACCCTCCGAGCCATACACAAGAAATCTGGGATCAAATAGAAAGCTTTGCGGGATACGCTTTTGCAAAAGGACATTCTGCCAGTTACGCAGTGGAAGGCTACCAATGCTTATACCTAAAAGCCTACTACCCGCTTGCATTTATGGTTGCTACTATTAATAATGGCGGTGGATTTTATTCCCGAGAACTCTATTTACATGAGGCTCGGATGCACGGAGGAAAAGTACACCTTCCTTGTATTAACCAAAGTGAGCGCATCGCAGTTTTATATGATACAGATATTTATTTGGGATTCGGTTTTATTAATGGGCTAGAAACAAATACCATTCAAAACCTTTTGAACGAGCGAAATAATTTTGGTTTTTTTACAGGTTTCAGAAACTTCGTTGAACGTGTCCAAATATCTATAGATCAATTGATTTTATTGATACGAAGCGATGTTTTTCGTTTTACGAAACAGAATAAAAAAGCTTTGTTATGGGACGCACACCTACTCCTGAATAAAGCAAAAAAAATCCCTACAACACTCTCTTTATTTCACACTCGCGCAAAAGAATTCACACTACCAACCCTTTGGAAACACGAATTAGAAGACGCCTTTGATGAGATTGAGTTATTTGGCTTTCCAGTAAATACATCTCCATTCGACTTAGTCATAGAAATACCACCAAGCCAAATTTCTGCTAAACAATTCCCATTATTTGTAAATCAAAACATCACGTTAATTGGCTACATGGTGCATGTAAAAGCAGTTAGGACTAAAAACGGAAAACGCATGTTTTTCGGGACTTTTATTGATCTTGAAGGAGATTGGATTGATACTATTGTTTTTCCTCCAGCCGCTTCTCGCTACCCTTTCACAGGGCCTGGAAGCTATGTTCTACAAGGAAAAGTAGTTGAAGAGTTTGGATACCATTGTCTCGAAATTATTTCTCAAATACGCATTCCTAGCAAAAATGCGGATGACACAACAAGTACACGGTTAAAATTAGGAAAAAATGCATCTTGATTTCGTACAGAAAAAAACCACCTTCAACATCCGATTACCCGACTATTTATTCCAATCTATTCAACTCCATTTTTCGTCTATATAATTAATACTTTTGTCCCTACAAACTACAATCAGCTTAGAGATTAACAAATGAAGGATTCCATGCATACCATTTTAGGCAATCGCTTCAATAAAGACGAAATTGTTGGGTATTTGCAAAAAAATCCAGAACAATTCGACCTAACGTTCAATTTAGCACTTGAAAACGAATACCCTCAATCCTGGAGAGCTGCATGGGTAGTAAATCACTGCATAGAAAAAAATGATCGTAGAATTCAACCTTTCATTTCAACCATTATGGAAGTTTTGAGCCAAAAACAAGATGGTCACCAAAGGGAGCTTTTGAAAATTTTAGAAAACGCAACAATACCAGAGGATTTAGAGGGTGAGCTATTTGATTTATGTGTAACTATTTGGGAATCGGTAGAAAAAAGCCCGTCCGTTAGAATAGTAGCTTTTAGAACAATAGTACAGATAGTTTCAAAATACCCGGAATTAAAAAACGAAATAGACTTTTTAATTCAAGACCACTATCTAAAGTCACTTTCTGCTGGTATAAGAAACTCTTGTCAAAAGCAAATAAACAAACTAGACCGCATCACCTAAGAACCGATTCACTTCCTTTTATTTTCTTTTTTCTCCTGCTTAGCCTTTTCTTTCAAGGTTTTCTTTTCCATTTTATCAAAATCCTTCCAGAGTGCTTTGTTTGTTTTCTTTAAATCCTTCTTATAGTTCTTTAAATTCACACTACTCGCCACACCACTCAACTCAATTTTAATTAAATAACCGATCCACCCTTTATTCGTATCCCTAACAAAGAACACAGGAGACCTTCTTTTGAAAGGATGATATCTATTATTCTTTTTGGTTATAGAATTACCAATAGCACTCTTCAATTTATTTGCAAAACCTTCCTTTTCCATACTAATCTCATCCACGAAACTAAATTTTAAATCTGAATAGTATAGCCCCATTTCACCTCCTGCAACACTATCGTTTCCAATGGCTTTCATATCCATACTTGTAACTTGAGCTGAATTAATTGTAGCTAAATAAACTGGTTCAACAAACGAATTTAATAAAGTAGCATCAAATTCACCCACCGTAGTAATAATCACAAAATCATTATTTTCTGACAAGAAATCATAATTCGCTTCAAACGTTAAATATGCTGTATCCAACAACATAGCGTTCATTTCAATAGTAAATGTAGAATCCTTTCGAAGCTCAATACTGTCATTCGTTGCGTTTTTAGCTACAATATTCATATGTGTTAGTTTTATCACACCAGAATTTCGTCCATTTTCAGGAAATTCTTCATAGCGAATCCGCATATCATTTACCAACAAACTATCCATAGAGACCGTAATGGGTAGTTTTTTAAATAGTTCTGGAATAGTTTTCTTAAACTTATACGGAGCAGCAGGAATCCTCTTGTCTTTTAAAATGTTTAACGAGGGCTTATTAATTTCTACATAATCACCTTGGATTTTATTTTCATACAAGGCCTTAGAGAAATTAAATTTGGAAACTGCTAAATCATTAGCATAAACCGTGAACACATCAGTTTGGTGTCCTTTATATAAGGCATAATCATATCTCCAAACCGAAGGAATAAAGCTAATATTGGTCAACCCAATAGTGTCATTTAATGTTGAAACATGAAATTGATCAGCCCCTAGCTCATATAAACCATTATCAAGAGTGGTGTATATATTTTCAATATTCAATTCAATATTATTCGCCCATAACAGCCTATTACTATCCAATCGTTCTCCTGGAACAATATGGAACGAGTCGACTTGAACATTTAACGAACTGAGATCAAGTGGTGCGACATTCTCCTCATAATGTATTCTCAATTCCGTATTCGTATTCTTAACAGCAATTTCATGAATAGCGACCGACCTAAGATTTCCTAGCTTATTTGGAATTTGAGTTGGAATATTGAATGGATTACCTGCTTTATCCGCACTTTTATCTTTAACCGAATTATTGAAATATCCTTCAAACATGCCATTTCTAGTCACTATGCGATCAACAACCAAAGATGAATCAACTAAATACGCATACAAATCAGGATTAATAATATCCACACTTGGTAAATACAAACTTAACTTACTTGAAACACTTGTGTTCTTCGCGCTTTGAGTATTTAAATACAAGCCATGAACCGTAAACTTATTTGGAGAAAAGCTATACGTCAAACTATCAATTAAGTGACAAAAATCGATGCTTGGAACATTAAAATTAAGCGCCTTCATTCGAAAGGAAAAATCTTCCGCCCATAGAAATTTATCCCTTTGCCATTCTGTTGAATCTGAAATAAACCAATTTTTAGAATCCATGTCTAAATCCCCAACAGCAATACTTACAGAGTCATTAGAAATTGAAACAATTCCTTTTTCAATTTGCATTCCTTCCAAAGAGATAGCCGAAATTTCATCATTTAAAATTTTCTTCGTTAAATGACTAACAAGTTCGAATTTTGAGCCAGACCCTTTACTCTTGGCAAGCTTAATTTTTATTGTTGGATTTTTCACATGTAAATAACCCAAACTTAATTGAGAGGTATACCGATTTTCAAAGGAATGAAAATTTGTAAAACTTAATTCCGGTATGCTAATGACGCCACTAAATGAAGAATCTGGAATAGAGACACCCGGAATGGGTCTAAATGAAAGTCCACGAACTATGAGGGTTGAATCAATCGTTCTTTGGACTGAATCTACATTCAATATATGTTTCATTTCAGAAAAAGGCAGAACTAGCTTACTTACACCATATTGCAGGTTTTTGGTCTTAAATTTCAAATTTTCCACCTCCAGATGCTCGGGTATTGCTCCAATTTCATTGGCTAGTAAATATCCTTTTGAAAACTTAATTACTGTAGACATCTCATTTCTAACGGCTACATTAACGTTTTGAACATCAATATTTTTCAAGTAAATCTGATCTAAAGATTGCAGCAAGGTAACAATGTCAAATGATTTGGAAGTATCGGATTTTAACAGTTGAATAGTTGCTTCGACATCGTTTAATTGCAATTCATCCACACCTATTTTACTCATGTTTTGGATGTTGTTTAAATCCAACCCGCTCAATTTCAATCTATTAACACGGACATCCGCCAACATTTTAAGACTTAAACTATCTTGAATTATAGGATGGAGATTTAATCCTGTTACTTTAATTTTTTTACTTCTTGAATTAACAAATAATCCCTCCACGCCTATTTCATGTTGAAATTCAGCCAAATACAAATTCAAACGTGCCAAGTCAACAGTAAAATTCTCCGATAGTAACACTTTATTTTCTTTAACTGATTCCTTGCTTAATTCGAAACCATTTAGTTGTAAATCAATCCTTTCTACCCCATAATTATTTTTATTACCCTTCGCTTTCTCTAATTTGAAAGAACCATTCGAAATGATAACACTTCGTGACGAATAGCTTCTAACCTCAGATGTAAGGAACTGACTCATGTCGAATGCAGATTTAGTTTTCCCAGGTTTTATTAATAAATCTGGTGAATCAAGTAATATACTATCCAATCGTACAAAATGCTTAGTTACAATTTCCTCAGGGTTGACTCCTAAAAAGTATATAGAATTAATCTGACCTTGAATATTCATTTTATCAGAAGAAAAACCTTTGTTTTGGAGCGTTACATCCTTGATTTCCAATATCTCGCTTTGGGTAGAAAAAGTTAAGTTACTTGCAGTAAGTATGCTTTTATTAGGCAATTTAAATTTAGGTCGATCCACGGTTAAACTTAGATGCTCAAAATTGGGATAAAAAACCTCTTCATATAAATCAGAAGAGTCTAAAACAAAATTTATAAACTCAATAGACAAACCATCGATATTGGCAGAATCAACACTATTGTATTGGGCTGAAAGCTTCGCGTCAAGTAGTTGAAATTGATCCAATTCATATTTATTAAAAAGGCTAAGTAATTGAGATATTAAGCTATTACTCCCAACCGAATCACTAGGAGTTTCATTGGGTTTTCGGACAAATGGCAGTAAACTCGCATCCAATATCGGATTTTTATAAATAATCGAATCCACATGTAAAATATTCTCTTGATACGCTCGATTAAAATCTAAGCCCTTTATCCCCACATATGGTAAATGTGTAAAATATCTATTAACAGAATTTTCTTTAAGTGATTGACGTGCAAGAGGTAACGTATCAGTTTTTACATTGTAAATTTCAATATTATTTGATGTAGTCGATAATATTAGACTATCAAAATGCGTATAGTGAATATGATCCTTAAATAGAATTTTTTGATCTTTCACTTTCATCTCAAAGGACTCCGTAAAAAAGAACTGATTATTCGTGGCAACAGAAGCAGAATCAAGTAAGAAGTTTTTTATATTAAAAGATAAGTCATTGACAGTGAATGGAATTTTGTCTCCGTTTGAGAAATAATCCAAATGCATATGCGCTACATCTAGTTCATCAATTTGAAAAGCAGAAACGAATCCTTGCAAAAGCTCGTATAGTTGACCCGATTCTAAACTAAAACTTGAATTGCTCTCGGACATTTTGTTTTTATGAATATCCAATTCCGGGTTTGAAATCCTAACTAAATCAATATGAAGCGTTTTGCTAAAATAAATTTCTGAAATACTTTCTAATTCAACATATATTTCATTTACTTTAAAGCTATAATCGTTGTTGTTTAGGCTAGTATCGAAATGGATAGATTTGTGATAATTAGGCTTTTTCAGAAGTACCGCCCTATCCAGCCATTTAATTTTTAAGCGCTTGTAATCTAAAGCGTATTGGTTATTGGTTTGCTCTTTTATTTGATTTTTCACTAGTTCCCCTGCAAGGTATTCAGTGAAACGCGAAAAGGAAATTAGTAATATTAAAATTAAAACTAAAGCGGCAACTACCCATTTTATCTTATAAAAAATCGCTAGTGAATCCGTAAATGATCCATCATGTTCATGCGAGTTCGTATCTTTTTGCAGTTTATCCAATTGTAAATTGAGGGTAAATTTAACCTCTTTATATTTAGCGCTAAAGTAACCAAACGTGTTAAAACATAATTCATTCAATTCGGGTTTAGAAATTGCTAATTTTCAATTCGTAAAATTGAATGAGATAAGAAAAATTAACCATTAAATGGATGGCAAATTAAGTTCTGAAAATCAAATTTACTACCAAAAGCTAATCGGATATTGTATTTTTTAGTTGATTTCTGCATTAACAATTTTTAATTATAATTCACTTTCAACAAATATATCTAATTACTTCATTTTAAATTATATAAACTTTCTAACAAAATTTTATTTGGCTTCTAAAATAAGGGTTGTCATGGTTCTTTTATCATCAATATTCACGGTTTTGAAGTCCTCCTTTAATTCTAGTCTTAAGTCTACCAACACTTTAGTTTTTAACCAATTTGCATCCACCACAAAACGTGTAGAACCATCTCCTAGTTCCATTTTCTGATTCATGAATTGTCCATTTAAACCCATTGTGTGACTTGTAACCAATCGAACAAAGAGAATACCGTTTGGTTTTAAAACTCTGCGCAAATCACTAATCATCTTAAAAAAATGAATTTCATCTTTTGCAAAATGTAAAACGGCATTGCAAATAACAAAATCAAAACGCGCATCGCTATAAGGTAAATTTCCTATTACCCCTACTCTACATTGAATAGAATCAGAATTCAAACCTTTTTCAATAACTTGATTAGTGATATTCTCAATAATTTCAATTTCTAAATCACACGCCTCTATTTCATGTCCTAATCCAGCTAGGAGCCATATGTTACGTCCACTACCGCATCCCGCATCTAAAATTTTTAAACGATTATCAAAATAGCCCTTTTGCAAAAGGTCAATTAAGTACATATCCGTCTTTCCTAGCCAACTCTTAATTTTCACTAAATCAATCTCTACTCCCTTCATTCTCCTTGTAATTTGTACAATACTTAAACACATTGAATTTATAACCCAAAATTTTTGTTATATCATTGAAAGTCCATCATCAAACATATGTTAATGTTAAATTTTCTTTACTCCACGATAGCTTTCACGCTACTCACCCTTTCCGCAAGTTTTTCCTTTGCACAAACAAAACTTAATTACATTGCTTCGGAAATAGCCTTGGACAAAGGTATTAGCGCCCATGATAAAGGTAACTACAAAACAGCTATCAAATATTTTGAGATGGTTCATGCAGGGGATTCAAATTACATTTTGGCCCGATATGAAATTTCTAATACCTTCTTCGCCATGGAGGAATACCAGCAAACTATTGATATTTCGGAATCCATTTTAAAGTCTGATAACAATTATGCGCATGAATTTTATAACCTTTTAGGTAGTTCCTATGATGAATTGGGAAATTCGAAAAAAGCAATTGAGATCTATACGAAGGCCACGCAAGAATTCCCAATGTTTTATCGAACTTACTATAATAGAGCCATAACCTTGGAAAGAATGGGAAAAATGGATAGCGCTATCTTAGATTACCAAAGCGCGCTTAAACTCAATCCATACCACGCCTCTACGCATTATAAACTAGGAGTTCTTGCAAGAAACGAAGGGGAAATAGCAAAAGCAATGCTTTGCTTTAATTCCTATTTGCTAATGGAGCCACAAAACAATGTTACTTTTTTGGCAGAATTAAATCAATTAGCTCAGGGAGATTTTGAAACTAACCCTTTAAACATCGTTCTTTCCACTGACGACTATTCAGAATTAAACAAACTCCTAAACTCAAAGGTAGCTTTAAAAAAAAATTACAAAACCCCAAATAAATTAGAGCTACCCTTAGTTAAACAAAATTATTTTCTATTTGAACAACTAAAAACAAGGAAACTTAGCGATGGTTTTTGGGATGCATTTTACGTTCCTTTCTTTCTTGAAATAATGAAAATGGATAAGTTTAATGACATGACCTACTATGCATTGCAAAGCTCTACCAATGATGGAATAGTGAAAATTCTACAAAAAAACATCAAACTCATTAATACTTTTCCTGATTGGGCTGGTGATGTATGGCAAATTCAACATTCTTCTTATACAGAACCCCTACATGGCGAAATTAAAGAAGTTACCTATTCTTGGGCAGATGCAGCTACAGTTGAAGGCAGAAGCTCCGTAATCAACAAACTTCCCGTAGGTTACATGGAGTATTATTATTTCAATGGAAAAGTTAATGCCGCAGGTAATTACGACTCCAACGGCCACCAAGACGGAAGATGGAAATATTATTACTCCACAGGTAAATTAGCAGGAATTGAAAACTATAACAGTGGAAAACTCATTAAAAAGGACACTGCATATTGGGAGAATGGAAAATTGAAATCTATTGATGAATATATGGATGGCCTAACAAATGGAAATTCCTACTCTTATTTTTCATCTGGCGCACCAGAAACCAAAATGGAATATCTTAATGAAAACCCACATGGAGAAGCGATTTATTACAATGAGATTGGCGGTTTAAACTATAAAGTGAATTATTTGGAAGGAAATTTAGAAGGAAGCTTTATTGAATATTATCCAAATCAACAAATTTCAGAACAGGTGGCTTTTGTAAATGATAGCAGAGATGGTTTAGGGATTGATTATTACCCAAATGGATCAAAAAAATCAGAAATAAATTATGTAGATGGAGTAAGATATGGACCCTATAAGGTTTGGTATCAAAATGGGAATATTCAAGAAGAAGGAGAATACAAAGATGGAGTGTATATAAACACCCTAAAAATGTATAACCCTAATGGCTCTATTGCTTCGGTGGGACATTATGACGATACCGGTAATGAAACGGGGATTTATCAGGAATTTGATAAGTCAGGAAATTTGAATTTAGAATTTGAATACAAAAAAGGAGTAATAACAAGCTATAAAGTTTTCCATAAAGACGGCACCATAATTACTCAACAAGGCCGTACTAATAAGGAGTTTCTATTTGAAAACTACTATAGCGATGGAACAAAACGGACCCTCGGAATTTACCAACCTGGAGAAATTGGTAAAAATGGAATTTGGAAATTTTTCAATAAAAATGGAGCCTTAGAAACGGAGGAACAATATTTAAATGGAACTTTAAATGGTCGCTCTGTTTCCTACTTTCCAAACGGGAAAAAATCAGAAACCTCCAACTACATCAATGGAGAGTTGGATGGCTATTATGTTGATTATTATCAAAATGGTCAAATGAAATCTCAAGGTTACTATGTAAGTGACCTTCAAGAGGGCCTATGGCAATATTACCAAATAGATGGTACGCTAGAAACAGAGGATTTTTTCTTGAATGGAGAAATGAATGGTCCACAAAGGCATTTTACCGTAGATGGGCGATTAGATTTGATTGAATATTATGATGATCATCACCTAGTGAAGTATGAGCTGTACGATACATCTGGCGTGGTATATCAACAACAAGAAACTCTTTCTGATAGTAGTATGTATGAGGTCAAATCATTTACAGGAACCGTTTTACGCAAATTTAGCAGAAAGTACTTTTTCACACATGGTCCTTCTATTAATTACCATGGAAATAGCCAAGAAAGTTTAAAGGGAAATTACTTTTTTCGAGAAAAAAACGGTGAATGGTTAGCTTTTCACGAAAATGGTAAAATTGAAAAAACGGGTGAGTACTTTTATGGATCAAAGATTGGGACTTGGAAAACCTACAACGATGAAGGGACGTTGATTTTAGAAGAAAATTATAGATTTGGTGAGCTTCACGGTGATTTTATCGGATATCACGATAATGGCCAACTGGATTATAAAGTTACCTATGAAAACAATGAAGAACATGGACCTTCTTATTATTATGATGGTAATGGAGTTTTGCAGTTTATACGCGAATACTATTACGGAAAAATCGTAGGTTATTCCTATTTAGGATCGAATGGAAATCCCATCCCTTCCATTCCGATTAAAAATGAAACCGGTAAAGTGACTTCTTATTTTAAAAATGGAAAAGTGTCAAGAGAATTTGAAATGTTGAATGGTTATTTTGTGGGCAATTACAAAGAATACTATGAAAATGGTCTGTTAATGGCTACTTCCGTGTACCAAGACGGTACAATTACTGGGACAAGAATCGAATACTGGGATAATGGAAAAATTAAAACAGAAGACTCCTTTTTACATGGATATTTAAATGGAATTAAAAAGTCCTACACTAAAAATGGCATATTAAGTAAAACTCAGACCTACTCGATTGATCATTTACACGGACCTACCCTTTATTACTCATCTACCGGAAAATTAGTAAAAACCGTGAATTATTATGATGGGATAATTATCAGCAAAAATTAAAAGGGAGTGTATGAAAAAGTTTCTATCTATTATTTTAATTATTCTTTCCGCCCAATTAATTGGTCAAAATGTGAATTTATCAAATGGGTTAATTTTTGATGGTGAACCGTATATTGCCATTAACCCCAACAACTCCAATCAAATTGTTGTGGCATGGATGGGTTACGAGATTGGCAATAGAATTCAAATCAATACAAAATCATCGAACAAGGGCGGATTATCCTGGAATACTGCTGTCAACATACCCCATATTGTTGCCGGTTATACTTCCGCAGATGTTTCTTTGGCCTATGATTTAAATGGAACAGTGTATTTATCATTTATTGATTTTACTGGCCAAAATGCAAATCCTGTTGAGGGAGCTGTTTATATTACAAATATCTACTAATAATGGACAGACTTGGAATACTCCTGTAGAAGTAATTCATAGCAATGTGGATCCAGGACAAAAATGCATTGATAGGCCGTGGATGGTGATTGATAAATCTAATTCAGCTAGTCAGGGAACTATTTATATAACAACAATGAATGCAAAAGGTGTTATCGCAGGGTTCAACCCTTACATTTCTATCTCTACAGATGGCGGAAACTCCTTTAATTGGCGGTATTTAGACACAACAGATTACCTATCTGGCCCTCTAATTAGGCAACCGATGCCATCCCCCACTGTTGCCACTGACGGAACCTTCTATGCGGTTTACCCAAGTTATGTTACTAGCCAAAGTGTCTACGCAAGAGCTTTGTTAGCCTACAGTTCCAATAGTGGAAATAGCTTCAATTACCATACTGTAGCAAATTATACCTCAGGTATTTCTGACACCTTACCAAAGCTTGGTTCATTTTTAACATCTAACCTTGCGAACCAAATCACTTGGTTTTTGCCTCTTTGGAAATGAATAATGGAAATTTGGATGTTTTTATGCGTGAAAGCCTTAATAAGGGTGTATCTTGGAGTACGAAACTCAAAATTAATGATGACTTAGGTAATGCCTTGCAAGATTTGGTTTGGGCCGCCTTCGACACTGATGGAGATTTGGTTATTTCATGGCGAGATCGAAGAAATGGAAGTTCAAATGGATATAAAACCGATTCAGAAATTTGGGCAGCCGTAAGAAAGCATGATTCCACTTCTTTTTCGTCAAATTTCAGAGTATCGGATGCATTGGTTCCATATAACACTATTTTGGCTGAAAGTGGAAATGATTTTATGAGTATAAAATATATAAATGATACGCTGCATGCTGTATGGGGAGACCCACGGGACGGAGTATTAAATATTTGGTATCAAAAAATGACCGATAAAGGGAATGTTGTTTCGGTTACCAACATAACTAAAAACAAGCCTATAAACGTGTCAATTTACCCCAACCCTACCTAAGATTATATCCAGGTGGATGGTGAAGATATTCAGGACATAGTCGTCTATAATGTAGCCGGACAACTCATTACCTCTATTACTTTTAGAGAAGTTGAAACCAATTCTAAAATTGATTTAACCCCATTTTCAAGCGGAATATACACCATTCTTGTAACCACTTCTATTGGATCAAGAGCATTTCAAATTGTAAAGAATTAAGCAAAAAAAAGGCACTCTAAAAGAGTGCCCTTAAATTATCTATTCCGTATCAATCACATATTTTTCTCAAATTCTAAAATTGTATTTGAAATAATGGCAATACAATCTCTCAGTTGATCTTCATTCATCACCAAAGGCGGAGCAAAACGAATGATATTTCCATGTGTTGGTTTCGCTAAGAGTCCGTTTTCCGCTAATTTCATGCAAATATCCCATGCAGTTGAACTGTGGGGAGAGTCATCTATAAGTATAGCGTTTAAAAGTCCCTTTCCTCTTACTTGACAAACCAATTTACTGGTGCCAACTAATTTAGAAATCTCCTTTCTAAATATCTCACCCAAAAACTGGGCGTTTTCTGCAAGTTTTTCATCCTTTACAACCTTTAAAGCAGCTATGGCCACAGCCCCAGCAACCGGATTTCCTCCAAAGGTTGACCCATGTTGGCCGGGATGAATTACATCCATTATATTCTTATTTGCTAATACTGCAGAAACTGGATATACACCACCTGACAATGCTTTTCCTAAAATTAATACATCTGGTTTAACATTTTCGTGATCTACGGCTAACAATCTACCTGTTCTAGCTACTCCCGTTTGAACTTCATCGGCCATAAACAAAACATTGTTATCCTTACAAAGCTTTGCGGCTCCTGCTAAATACCCATCTCCAGGAACATATACACCCGCTTCACCTTGAATTGGCTCTACTAGGAATGCCGCAACATGTGGATCGCTCAAGGCTTCGCGTAAAGCATCTAAATCATCGTATGGAATACGAATGAAACCTTGCGTAAACGGCCCAAAGTTTTGACGTGCATCTGGATCATTTGAAAAAGAAATAATTGTTGTAGTTCTTCCGTGAAAATTATTTTCACATACAATAATTTTTGCCTGATTCTGAGGTATGTTCTTTTTTTCATACGCCCATTTACGTGCAATTTTCAAAGCTGTTTCTACTGCTTCAGCACCCGTATTCATAGGTAACAACTTATCAAAGCCAAATAACTCCGTGGCAAATTTTTCGTAAACTCCTAATTTGTTATTGAAAAATGCTCGTGAAGTCAAGGTTAAAACCTCAGCTTGATCTTTTAGAGCCCCAATAATCTTTGGGTGACAATGACCTTGATTAACAGCAGAATATGCAGATAAAAAGTCAAAATATTTTTTTCCTTCTACATCCCATACGAAAACTCCTTCCCCACGTTCTAAAACCACAGGAAGAGGGTGATAATTGTGCGCCCCGTGTTTATCTTCAAGATCCATATAATACTTAGACCCTTTTTTTACTGCTACTACTGTCATATTTGAAACATTAAATTTTAAGAAATGCAAATTTACAGTTAATATTTAAGAGGTACTATGTGTAAGGAATTAAATATATGCGCATAAAAAAAGCCTAGATCTTATCTAGGCTCCTTCAATCTAACATCATGCGCAAACATGTGTTATTTTCCAATTTTAATACCAAATATCAACCATTGTAGTAAGTGTTTATGTATGTGTGTTTAAGTGTAAATGCGGTAAAAAAGCATCAGATTCTACATCTAATGATGGTATGTTTGTGCTCCCAAACAATACGAATGTAGCGCATGTTTTCGCCATTGACTTGCGTTAAAACGTCAATATTTTTAACTGACTAAATACTAAAAAACATTGGGTCGTTTGTTAAAATTTAATCAACTTAAATATGTGAAACGAATTAAATTTTGTTTGAATAGGCATGTGTTAATAAAAATAGCGCCTTGGTTTCCTACATGAATGAATCACGAGGTTTTATTTAGAGCTGTTTTTTAGCCTTTAAAAGAACTAACCTAAACGACCATTTGAATGCTCTTAATCAATATTTTTGCGCACCAAATAATTCAGGGTAATGGAAATTCAAAAGCTAAAAAAAGGAAACATCGTAGAATTAGAGATTTCAGACATTGCTTTTGGCGGCAAAGGGATTTCTAAAATCCATACAGAAACTGGGGACTACATTGTTTTTGTTTTAAATACTATTCCAGGACAAACTGTAAAAGCTCGAATTATTAAGAAAAAAAAGCGTTTTGCTGAAGCAAAGGTTACCGAGATTGTTCAGCATGCTCATGATGAAATAAATATTCCCTACCAACATATTCCTGGTGCCCCATTTGCCACTTGGCCCGTTGAAAAACAACAAGAGCACAAGAAAACGAGTACCTTAGAAGTTCTTAAAAGACTTGGGAATATTGAAGATTCCTTTTCTCTTTTTGACGAATTCATTGCCTCTCCTTCGGATTGGCATTACCGAAATAAAATGGAATATTCTTTTTCTACCATTATTTGGAGTGATGAACTTAAAAAGGATATTGATGATTTTGGTTTAGGATTCAAACATCGGGGTCAATGGCGCGTAGTAGATAATATGGAAGCGGATTCCGGCTTATTTGATAAACAAATAGAAGATAATATCTCTACCATTCGAAAATGGTGCGAAAAAAGCGGCCTTCCTGCGTGGCATCCAGTTCGCCATCATGGTTTTTACCGCTATTTAACGGTACGCAAAAGCTTTTTCACGGATAAGATTCTTTTCAAACTTTCCACTAGCTCCTCTCACCTTGATCAATTTGATAACGAAGGATTTGTAGCACTTTTTAAAAGTATTTTTGGCGAAAGATTGGCGGGAATTGTTCATACAATTAACAACGGTCAAGGGGATCGAACGCAGGATGAAGACCTATCCTCCACTGTAATTTTTGGAGAAGACAACTTAGAAGAGAAGATTCATGATTTGCATTTTGATGTGAGTATTGGAAGCTTTTTTCAGCCTAATCCTCAATCTGCAGAGTTGTTATACCAAAAGGCAATTGATTACACTTTTTTAGATGAAGATTTCACTCCAGAAGATACCATTGTTGATTTGTTTTGTGGCACTGGAACTATTGGGCAATTAGTGGCTAATCAAGCGAAAGGAGCCGTAAAGGTTATTGGTGTAGATATTATTCGAAAAGCCATTGAAGATGCTAAAAAGAACGCCAAAAAAAATGGGCTTGAAAATCTAGAGTTTTACGCAGCTGATGTAAAAAACTTCCTGACTGAGCATCCTGAATTTAATGGCAAAATAAAAACAGTAATTCTTGACCCTCCCCGTTCAGGTATTACACCAAAAGCTTTGAAACGAATTATTGAACTAAATGCTCCTCGTGTAGTTTACATTTCTTGTAACCCGGCCACACAGGCTCGCGATTTGCTAGAATTTGCTACTGCAGGTTATAAAGTTCAAAAAATCAGTATTGTAGATCAATTTGTGCATACCGCACATGTGGAAAGTGTGGTTTTGTTGGAAAGGGTTTAAGTTTTTTTCCCTATTTTGATTTAGCGTTACGAAATCAAGGGATATGTGGCTTAGCGAAATAGAAAAATGAATTTTTTTCTTTCTGATATATTCCTTCGCTCTTCCAACCCAAATAAATCAGGCAATTACGCTTAATTTACCGTTAATTCGTGCGAAGCTCTTCTCTGTTCCTTTCTCCGACAGGAAAAAGCAGAAAATTAAAACTAGGCTGTCAGCTAGACCGATTTGGTGCAAATTGTATTGAAAACAGAAGTCTTAGAATACGCTTCTTTTTACAAACTCCGTTTTACTGCGGCTACTCACGGGGACAAAACATTACCCATAAAAAAGCCCCTGAATACTCAGAGGTTTTTTCATTTATCATAAGACTAAACCTTATTTCTTCGGTTTTTGTTCTCCGCCTTTTGGTTTACCAATGCTGTCTCTCATACCGGTATCGGCCTGAATGTTTTGCATTTTATAGTAATCCATAATTCCCAAGTTTCCGGATCTAAATGCTTCTGCCATAGCTAAAGGAACTTCTGCTTCGGCTTCAATCACTTTTGCACGTGCTTCTTGCGCTTTCGCTTTCATTTCTTGCTCAACGGCAATAGCCATCGCTCTACGCTCTTCTGCTTTTGCTTGCGCAATGTTTTTATCAGCTTCTGCTTGATCAGTTTGTAATACCGCACCAATATTTTTACCTATATCTACATCGGCAATATCAATAGAAAGAATGGTAAACGCAGTTCCACTATCTAATCCTTTGCTCAGCACCGTTTTAGAAATCATATCTGGATTTTCCAAAACTTGTTTATGCGAAGCGGCAGAACCAATAGAAGAAACCACTCCTTCTCCTACCCTAGCCAAAATAGTATCTTCACCGGCACCACCAACCAATTGCTTGATGTTTGCTCTTACCGTAACACGCGCTATGGCAATTAATTGAATACCATCTTTCGCAACTGCTGCTACACGTGGTGTTTCAATAACTTTCGGGTTAACCGACATTTGCACTGCGGCAAATACATCTCTACCTGCCAAGTCAATAGCCGTAGCCATTTCAAAAGTTAATTCAATATTTGCTTTAGAAGCAGATACCAACGCATGAACCACACGGATTACATCTCCACCCGCTAAATAATGCGCCTCCATTGCATCGGCATTTAACTCTACACCAGCTTTTGTACCTTCTATCATTCCCGCAACAATAATACCTGGTGGAACCTTTCGTATTCTCATAAAGAATAATTGTAAGATTGAAATTTTAACGTTGGTTACATACGCTTGAAACCACAGTCCTAGTGGCACGTAATAAAGGAACATTACTAAAAGTAAAATTCCGAACACCAACCCTAAAACCATTACGGTATTGATGCTTAATAACAAAAGTGTGAATTGCATTTATTTTGAATTTAAAGGTGAAACAAAAATTGTATTATCATTTATTTTAACTATTTCAATTGGAACGTTTTGATCAATAAATCCGGTCCATGATGAAACTTCTGAATACATGTTATTAAAACGTGCTTTGCCCATTGGCGCTAGTCTGGAAATGCTAATTCCTACCTCTCCAACTTTCAATTCAGTAGCGTGATTTACATCTACTTTACTATCAATGCTTTTCGATAAAAACATTTTTGAAAATGCATGGTATTTTATGGATAGCCAAACCATAATAGAGGCGCCTATCAAAGCACCAAATAATGTTATTACCCCTAACAATGTATCTATTTTAAAGGCTATAATAACCCCTGCTCCTAATGCTAAAACACCAACAATTCCCGAAATGCCTACACCCGGAAATACGAATACTTCTAATACTAGAAAAAGCAAACCAAAAATCACCAATGTGATAGCTACCCAAATATCCATATTATTTTACATAAGATTTTGCAACTGGAATAAACGATTCTATTTCCATTATTCTTTTTTCATCCGCAGGATGGGTACTTAACAATTCTGGAACGCCAACTGCTGAACTTGCAGCCATTCGTTTCCAAAAATCAATAGCCGCATAGGAATCGTAACCTGCATATTCCATAAAAACTAAACCCATTTTATCCGCTTCAGATTCTTGATTCCTTGAAAACTTTAACAAACCTACACTTGAGCCTAGTGAATAGGCATTTAAAACTAAATTATCTAGCATATCAGGACTGAAACTTGTAGAAGCTAGCACCGCTTGAATAGTACTACCTCCTGCTTCAGCTAATATTTGTTGACTTACCCGTTCATTCCCGTGACGCGCAATTGCGTGGGCTATTTCATGCCCCAAAACAGTTGCTAATCCAGCCTCATCAGCAGTCAAATCTAAAATACCTGTATATACCACAACCTTGCCGCCAGGCATACACCATGCATTCACTTCTGTACTTTCCACCAAATTGAATTCCCATTGGTAGCCCGCCATTCTCTCGCTATCTCCATAATCAGCTAAAAACTTTTGACAAGCCTCTGCTAGGTTATTTCCAACCTTCTTTACCATTAATGACCTGCTGTCGTATGGGCTTACAATACTATTTTCACTTAAAAAGGTTTCATAAGCTACATTACTGGATTGCATTAACTGGTATTCGGAAACAAGGTTAACCTGTTTGCGATGCGTAATAGGCACCCTCGCACACCCTGAAATAAACAGGATCAATAAAACAGGTAGAATTCTTTTCATAATTGAACTTTATTCAACAACGGCACTTAAGCCTTTTAACTGCAGTAACTTACAACATGTATCCAATTTCTCTCTATCTCCATGCATAACATCGCATTTGCCATTAAAATGTACAATAAACGCGCATTGTTCTGCTTGAATAAGATCGTGATCACATATTTCAGTTAAACAATTAATAACGTGATCAAAAGTGTTGTAATCATCGTTATATAAAATTAGGGCATGACCATCATTGGCCAACAATTCCGTTTCCGATTCCTGCTGTTCACGAGGATTTCCACTTCCAAAAGTTATATTACGTAATATGTATTTAATACTATTCACTCTTAACTACTTCCGGGTTTGTTAAACCTTTTGTTTTTAAATCGTTCATTAGCTCGTTCGCTTCTGAAACATCTGTAAAATTACCAATTTTATACAATGTAGTCCCATTATTTTTGACAACAAGCACACCTAAATAACTTAATCCTAAAATTACTCGGGCCTCATTCATTGGTATCGCACTTGTATATGGTCCTATTTGAACAAAATAATAATCCTTTCCAGCTTCTCTTTCTCCTGGAGCATTGGAATTTGTTTTGGTATTTACATCAAATTTGTTTGTATTCGTAACCCGAACTTGCGGTGTAGTGGTCCCTTCAGAAATAACTTCAGAATTTCCAACCGTATTAACTACCTCACCTCCGTTTTGAACGGCCTGATTTTTAGCTTCGGCTACAGAAACTCTTCTACCATTATAGTATGCCGTAACAAAAGCATCTGAAATGCCTAATTGAACTATTTTATTTCTAGCGTTTATTGCTTCGGTCACGCTCCCGTATACCCCTGATGAATAGCGTACTAACCCATTGTCTAACGCATCAGAATTTAATGGAGAAATGTTAAATACGGAGGAAGGATTAATGGAAGAATTATACACCCCGACTTGCACCGTAAAGAATAAATCTCCTCTACTCTGAACTCTTTCCACACCAACAGGAGCACCTAATCTAGAAGTTGGATTCGATGAAACGGTGTTGACATTAATTTTCACATCCGTAGAAGGAGGTGCTTGAAAATTGGTAGAACCTATTTCACTGGCTGTAATCTCCCCACCAATTAGTCTTCGTGCATCTGCAATAGTTATTCGCTTTCCATCCAAATAAGCGACTATAAAAGCATCACTATACCCTTTGGAACGAATGCTCGTTTTTGCATTTTCTGCACTTGTAAAATCTCTAAATAACCCAGCAGTATAACGGGTTAATCCATTACCCGCATCTTCAGCCACTATAGGAGCAAATCCTTTAAATACTTCTGGTGATATAGCATTTCTAAACGCTCCTACTTGTACCTTTAAAACTACTCCTTTAGGTAATTTCACATCTTTAGGTATTGGATTGTTTCGCGTATAATAGGTTTGGTTTGATAACTCAAAAATATCTGCATTCAGAACCTCAGGGATATCGTCAATTCTTACAACTCCTCTATTTTCCTTAGGTCTAGTATCCTCTGTTTCATTCGGATTCAATTCGGCATCCACAATATCTGTATTTCGAGGAGCGGATAAATTACCATTAATTAATGCGATAATTCTCGTTCTATCTTCTGCATTGTTATTTTTTAGCAGAGCTGCATTCGCCTCATTTAAACCATAAAAGGCGTCATTCGTAGTGTTTTTTGCTTGCTCATAAATCACCTCTGCTTCCATAATTACTCTTGCACGTTCTTCTTGCAGTTCTTTAATTTGAACCATTACTGGGGCTTGTTCATCTTCTGGTAATTTAGAAACCTCCACCACTAATTCTCTAAGCTTTTGGCCTATACGATCCACAGCTTTTTTCTTTTCAGCGGCTTCCTGATACAAAACATCCGCATTCTCAATTCTTGTATCAAAATTGACAAGTTCCGATTCGTATTCTTTATACGCTTCCAACTGTTTGGTCTCTTCCACTTCTTCTGGGGTTAACTCCATCTGAACTTCTGGCAATTCCACCATTACCTCAGATCCATAATCTGTTACTCTTTTAAGCACCAAAACCTCCACTTCCTCAATCTCTCTTGCTGATTCTAAAGCCATTTCAGACTGCATATTTTTATATTCTAGCTGGTTTTTTACTTCCTGAATTTCGGCTGCAATAACACGTTTTTGTTTCTTTTTCTTGGTAGTTGAATACACCGTTTCCAAATCACTCAATTGAGAACCCAAAGTCTTTTTTTCAGTATTGTATTTTTGGGCTAATTCATATTTACTGTCCGAAGGACGTGTACTCAGCGGATCTTCAACCAATATGTCAAGGGTATTAGATATATCCGCAAGCTTTTGATCCGTCAGTTTTAACTTCTCCTTTTCCAATTCAACAAGGGCAGATTGAGCTTTTATTTCTTCCTCTTTTGCTGCTCTATCTTTTTTCTTTTTGGTCGTACTAAGTTCTTGTTCTAAATCATTTAAAGCCCCGGATTCATTTTGTACAACCTGCGACTGAACTTTTTTCTCCGTTTCAATTTTGGAAACAATGACTTGACCTGGTTTTTGCTTTGGAACAGAAACGGTAACAGGTTTATTTATTTTAATAGGTTTATTCGTTTCATTGTTAAAAGCTGTATTCTCGTTAGAAAGGGTATTGGCGTTCGTGTTCGCAATTTGCTCTACAGGAATCGAATTATCTACCTTTTCAGCATCATTATTTCCTTGAACGAAAGGTTCATTCTCTTGAGGTTGAGTAGTATTATCTTGCTCTATTTCTGCAGAATTATTTTGGTTTTCATTTACGGTTGATGTCGGTTCATTATTTCGGTTTCCCTCCACTACAGCAACAGTTTTACCTTTTTCTAATTGTTTAATTATTTTAGAGTTTAAAGCCAATAAATTTCTTTTCTGTTTCGCTTGAGTTTCTAAGGTCGTGATTTTAGACTGCAGCATGTCCGCATACTCAGGACTCGAACTATTTTCTTTCGCATAAGACAGTACAGCAATTTCCTTTTCAATAGAAACTAACCAGTTGTAGTTTATCCGTTGCAGTTGCAACGATTTTTCTTTTGGGTCTTGTAACGCATTATTTTCTACAAAATCATTCTGAAATTGACTCTGATATGGTGCAGGTTTTAAGTTTACATTTTCTAATTCAAGCTCTTCTCTTGTAAATTGCTTTTTGCCGGTATTAGATGTGATATCTAATGGAATCCTTTCTCCATTTATTAGAGAAACATCCTCCACAGGCTGTTCGTATTCTTTTGTATAGGGGAAATATTTAGAATCCGAACTTGAAGTATTTTCCGCAGTAGTTGGATCAGTACTAGCGGAGTTGTTTTCCTCATTTACAGGATCCGAAGCTAGGTTACCATTTTCGGTTGTAGAATTTTGGCTTTCGGTAGCTTTAGTGTTTTCAACATTATTTGGATTGTTTTCATTAGAATTAGTCACTTCATTTCCTCCAATGACTTCCTTACCATTTTGACTATCTGTGTTGTTTACTGGTTCATTTTCAATTTGCGATGTGGATGAAGTATTGTCTGCAATATCATCATTTCCCCATAGATCCGCCTTGGCTCCTGTAGGTTTATCTACTTTAAGTTCATCCGAAGTACTTTCAATTAATGCAGCGATATCATTAGAAGTAGCCGAAATAGAAGCTATTAATGCTTTTTTCTGCTCCGGTGATACTTCTATAACCTCAGCATCATTTTGAAGTCCCTTTTCCTTATAACTTGAAACGGTAGCCAATTCATCTTTAAATTTTTGGGCGGCTTTAGAGTGAGATTCCGCTAACTTAAAATATTTCGACTTTTCTACTTCTAGAGGTACATAATCATCCTCTAATTCACTAATTTGAGCTTGAATTGTGTCTTTTTCATCTAGGTCTTTCGTTGAATTCTGACTCACTTTGGCTCTTGAGATCTCCGCTTTAATCGCCACTTGTTTCTCACCAACCTGTTGTGCTTTTTTAATATACGAATTTGCTATTCTTTCTTCCTCCTCTATTGAATTCGCTAGAAAACCATCGACATCTTGCTTTACAAATAAATCCTCATCCTCCGTATAAGTTGCATAAACGTCTTTCATTTTCTCTCCGTCTTCCAATTTTTCTGCCGCAGTAATTTTTGAGGAATAGGCTTCGTATTTATTCAACTTCTTTTCCGAATCGGTAACAAGGGCATCTAATTGCTCCCCAAGAGAAAAGGCTGCATCTGCTTCATTTGAATGACGCATTGCATCTTGCATCAACTGGCTTAGCTCTTCCTTTTTCTGTTTCGATTCAGGAGAGTTATCATTTAAAGAGAAACTAGACTCCAATTGAGAAGCCATAGCCAAATCCTTTTGAGCAAGTTCTCTTTTTTCGTTCGCTATAGCGTAACTAATATTTGCATTTTTCTTGGTTTCACCTATATATTCTTGGATTTCAAGTTTCTTACTTTCAATTTCCATATCAATTTCCGCAACGTGCGCTACTGGAACTTCTTCTGGAACATCTGTTGGAGTTTGGGCTAGGTTAACATTTGGATCATACGCATTCTCCCCAAACATATTTCGTATTACAAGTTTCTCAACATCGTTAACGGAAATAATTTCTATTTCCTGTTGTAAGTTTGATTCGGCATCTACTGGGATTTTAACACTTCCTTGGTAAGCTACATTCACTCCAAAAGGCTCTATTAAAAATTTATAATTACCACCAACATGCAAACGAATAGAATATTCACCTGATGTTTTTTTGGTAGAATACGTTCCAACCGTTTCCTTTCTATCCACATCCTCAACGGTTATTTTACACGATTTAGTCGCTTTTGAACTAAAAACTCCATTCAAAACAGTCATTTTCACGGAATTAACCACCGCATCTATTTTAAAAACCGTTGTTTTTCCTTTTTCACTATTCCTATCACTCGCAAAAAAAGCAATTCCCTCCTTCTTTACTGTAGCGTACATGTAGTCATTATCCGTAGTATTAATCGAATAATCTAGATTTTCTGCAGGGCCAAACGTATTATTCAGTGAATTATAATTTGATTTAAAAATATCATACCCTCCCATACTATTATGCCCTTTTGAAGCAAAATAAAACTCTGTTTCATCTTCATTCATAAAAGGGAAGCCATCATCGTATTGGGTGTTGATTTGTGAGGAAAGTTTTACGGCTTTATCTAAATTACCATCCGATTTTACACGTGCGATATAAATATCCAATCCCGTGCGACCATCAGATCCATAACTAGAAAAGTAGACTTCATCCGTTTTTGAATTGACATACATCACCGGGAAATAACCCATTTTCTTGTCCATACTCGATTGAAGATCTTTCGGAGCGTTAAGTACTTTCCCTCCCATCCCACTAATTTTGATGGAATATAAAAAGTCGGAAGAATTAACGTTGTATTTACCCAGTATACTCGGCTCCTTGATATCCTTCATCAAATACCGACCATTCTCACAATACCGCACGCCATCTTTTGCGGGTAATGGGTTCTTTTCACTAGGAGATACCTTCGCTAAGTATTTTTTATAAAATACAATGGCATCCTCAAATTTGTAATTATACTGGTATCCTCTACCCATATAATAAAATGCCTCTACATCAACATTTGGCTGGGTTACGGCATATTCTAAAAATTTTAACCCAAATTCTTTATCCTTATCTGCAAACATGATACATGCCCCAAATCGGCAGTTGTAATTTTCATTTTTAGGATATAAAGAAATTAGTTGAGAATACACATCCTTGGCCTGTTTATACTCTTCAGTTTTAAAAAGGTCGTCAGCTGTTTTAGCTAGGGCTTCTTCATTTTTATCTTGTGCAAATCCTACTATGGAAAACAACAAAAATGTAATTAGTATAAAAAGTCTAGAATTTACCTCCTTATATTGGAACATACCGTTATTGGTCAATTTGTTAGTATAAACGAAAGTAAGCCAATTCACTTAGTTTTTACAACTAATTAAAAGGGAATTATACCCATACTTATTAAGGTATCACTTCTTTTCGCACGTTCTTTTGATACCCAAAACTTGAGTACAATCAAACATAAATTACCAGTAGACGGTTAAATGTTATTATTTGAGATAAACTTAAATGAAATCCTACTAATTATTTGGCTTCATCTAAAACCAATTGAAAATCCGATTTTGTACGTTTAGATCCCACAATATACTGATACTGTCTATGATCTTTATCGCCCTTAATTCGTTTATTATCTGTTTTAATCTCATTAATTTTGGTCATCATTTCCGTATTGGAAGAATAGACTTTCATAAACCCAGAAGAGGCCCTATAACTGAATATATACCATTTACTTGGTGAGATCTCTAAGTAGATAGTGATATCTGTTGCCCCACGGTTTTGTTTCAACTCAATACCTCCATCAAACCGCATATTAATTGGCGTTTTCCCAATGTTATTTATTCCTATTGGTCCTTTGGAAATATACGACTGGTTGTCTTCACTCCAATTAAAACTCATTTCGGAAAAGAAGAAAGTTTTCTTCAATTCATCTGGGATTTTTACATTTTTACCCAAACTCATTTTTCCAATTAAATCGTCAGCAATCTCCTTACCACATATTTCCCGCAAGGTCAATTCGTACAATTCCTGTTCTGCATCAAATACTTCAAGCTCCGATTTCATGGCGTCATCGATAATCATTTGTAACAGGTCGTCATCAAATAAGAAGTCCACTGTCATACCTGCTTTGAAAACCGATTTTTTGTCAATACTGTTATATTCGTAATTACCAACAGCTTCTACATTTACGTATCCTGTTTTTTGGGTTAATTGCATTTTTCCTTCTCCCTTTAAAACACACGTTTTTGTATTTAGCGATACATAATTACCCGGATTTGAACGTTCATTTAATTTATCCAAATTGGAAATCTGATACTCTCTACTCCCCGGATCAAATTGCAAATAACCCGTAGCTAAACTAACTGGAACATCCCGTGAATGCTCCAAGGTATTCAGAAATGCACCATACAAAAAGTTAGAATCTCTCGGCATTATTAAGGATGCAAACATGGATCTATTATCCAGATTCGTAATGTTTTCATCAATTGAGATTATTATTTCCTCTGGATCTACATCTCCACTAAAGCTAAACCACGCAGGGGGAATGTTTTCACATTCATGCACCAATTTTCCATGCCCTTTAAAAGTTAAACTTTTGTGACTTGCGAATAAATTAACCTTACCTTTATAGCGATACATAGGGCTTAAAGAAAAATCTTCTTCTTCTGTAATAATTCCATTAGCATACGTTTGGCGAGATGTGTCTACTCCAACCTCCGTAAAATCAATTACTTGGGCCAACTTGTTTTCATCGATATAATCGTATTTACCAAATGATTTGTAATCCCAACGACCACTGATCTGGGTACTTGCATTGTAAATTTTATGGTATTTAAACTCCCGATTTGCAACTATTATGGACGAATCCAATCTGTCCATTTTTGCATTTTCATGGATAACCACATGCCCTTTATTTGGAATAATTTCAGCGTCCGCGACATTAATAAATTGCACATCTAAACCTTCCAATTTTACTTCCGCCAAACTATACTTAGCGGTTTTTGCATTAAAACGTAAGGAATCTTGTTTCGGATTAATGGACACAAACTCGGCACCATCCACATTCATTTGATTGGCTCCCTGATCTACCGTTTGTCCTGCGGAGGAAATTTCAATTTCTTCCTTATCCATAAACCAAGTAAATCGATCTAAAAGGGCCTGGTATTGCACTAAATCAAATTTCGTTAAACTTGCTCCCGAATTTGAGATAAATTGCCCTGTACGTGCCCTAAAGTCAATATCGGATTTCACATTTTCGGAGTAAAAATCCATGGTTTCAAAGGTTTTTCGACCTAATTCAAAGTTTGAAGTGTCGGCATGTATTTTGAAAAAGGAATACACCATTGAATCCGATTCTAAAATCGCCCCTTCAAATTTACTGGACCCACTACCCGTCAATAAAGTTGGGGTATATTTCAACCTACCCGTATGTTGGGCAGTACCACCGAACATGGTAATTGGGGACTTATTGGGTAAGGATTCAATGTAATATTCATCCTTGTATGGTATCCAATCGAGCGCAGTGGTATCGCCTAAAACATTTGGATACTCCACACTGGCCATTTGTTCTTCAATTTCAACCATTTTGGTTATCCCTTTGACCTCTTTTGGAAAAAAGTAAAAAGCATCAGAGGATGCTGTTGAGGTTAAATACGTGATAAATCCATTGCCAATTAAACCTTCATCCGATAATTTTAGTTCATTTTCATAATTCCCTTTACCTCCGTACAACGGATATCCGCCAGGCGGAGTAGTTAATTGAAAGCCTAAAGAATAATCCGGCATAAGCCCCAAGGTTTGCGGTATATCGGGTAGAATATTAGCCGATACAAAGGTACCTGCGAAAGAAATTCCTTCGTTCGTAAATTTATCCAGTGAATCAATCTCAAAAGGTTCTATTTCAAAATAGAAATCATCCCGTTCGTAAATACCATTAAAAACTGACTTTTTATCGTAATATGCATAGGAGATTTCTTTGGAGGTAAAAATGGGATATTCCGGAATATCTTCTTTACCCGATTTATTTTCAGGATGATCAATTTTCAAATCCCCCTTCAAGTCTTCAATAACAGTTCGAACACGTGTTTCTAGTAAAAACCCATTTTTATCCCGCTCTTCCGTTGATGCCCAAATTTGCATTGAATCTAGTATTGGCATATCAATAAAGAAATCGTTGTAATTGAATTTAAATCCGTTACCGTAAAAATCCACCTTACCAGAAGTAATAATACCGTTAAAATCAAAATCTCGATTACGGTGCATTACAATAGTTCCACTATCTGGTAAGATTTTCACTTTATGGTTGGTACTCAAAATAACGCTACTTACTCCATTGATAGTCAAGTCATAATTCATTAAATTCAAAGTCGCGTTTTTCCTGGTGGGTGATTTATTTCCATCTGAGTAGATCAAGATCACATCATAATCTTCTTTTTCACTTTTTGAATTCACTTGATGAAAAAGTTTAGGGTAAAGCGTAACCTCCTGCAGGTCCTGATTATAATCTAAATATCCAAGTACTTTGTAACGTAAAAGCATCGGTTCCACTCCCGTAACGGGAATTTTAAGACAACCTGTAATATCTTGTAAGGAGATAACATTGGTATCGTAAATCGTTGCACACCGTTTCATACGTACCAGTGGATGCCAACTACTGGACATCATAAGGTTATCGTATTTATCTTCTCTAAAAAACGCTTCGGACTCAAATACAGCCCCTTTATCCGTATTCATATCATACGTGGTGAAATCAATAATCGGATAATCCATTTTCCAATTCAATATTTCAAACCGCATTTCTACATTATGAAAGGAATTGGAATAAGGGGTTTCTGACATTTCACCGCGCACACGAACCAAATTAACCAACCGTTCATCGGTATAGAAATTGAATTTTAATCCCGGGTGGAGAATCGAATCCCCATCTAAATAAATAACTACCCGTGCATCTGAAGAAACAATACGGTTCTTGTTTTGTTTTTTATCCTCATTTTCTTCTTCTAATTCATCTGACTTGGTAATGTTCATCGAAAAACGCTGGGATGAAGCTTTTAAAAAGGGTTTCCCATCTCTATAAAAATTCATTATTGCAGGTTCTTCAACCGTTCCTGTTCCTATAATTTTAGCCCCATTTTGGGCAAAACCGCCTAAATAATCTACCCCTTCTGCTAAATTTTGCATCGGAATATGGTTATTATACGATTGAAACCTAGGGTAACTAATATTACTCGTCTCGGTTCGGGCCAATACCTTATCATTTAGTTGACCAATCAAAGGTTCTTTTAAAAACATATTGTTGTGATAAATCACGGAATCCGCCTGATAGGAAGATTTTTGCATTTCAATGGCGTACTGGTTAACATCTACCCATACTTTTTTAGGATCCGCAGATGCCCGTTGAAAGGTTACTTTACCACCACTTCCTTCCCATTTGTTCGTTTCAATATTATAGACTCCAGAGGTATTAAAAATGTGTATGGAAGAACCTTTAGCATGACAACTCAACACAGTGTTTCCAAATACTAATTGCACTTGATTATCCGAAAATGAAAACGAGAATTCGTATTCTTCAACCCTCCAATCTACTGAACCTGAGGATGTTTTATACAATGATTTAGATTCTAAAAAACCTTCAGAGAAATCTAAATAATTAGATAACTCCTTCTTTAACATGGGAGGCTCACAATACCCCTCCAAAACCATAAACCATTCATCAAAGAAATCTTTGGGAGACTCTGTTTCAGGGTAAAGTATGATGGTTTTAAGATACGTTGCAAATACGGTCGTAGTTTTAACTTTGTTAACCGCCAGAGCGTTTGTAACATTAATAATTTGCTTCTTTCTTTCTTCTGAATAAAAACCTGAATTCCAGGTTTTTTCCATTGTTTTCATTAATTCATTTCTTCCTCCAAAACTCACAAAATCTAAATACGATTCGAGTTCCTTTATATATTTTTCAGAATCTAGAGAAAAGACCCTACTCTCCTCATTTTGAGCATAAATATTTACTTGAAGGACAAAAACGCCTACAATTAATAGTATTTGTTTTATCACGTTATTTTTTAAGAAAAAAAATTGTTGTCCAGTCATTTAAAGAGTTCTTTTTTTGATAAACTAATCCAAATTTTGATGCCTCATTAACCAAAATATCGACATCGGATAAATAGAAGCCACTAATGTGTAATTCGCCATTATTATTCAGCGCCTTTACATATGCTTCGAATTGATCCATAAGAATATTGCGATTAATATTGGCTAAAATAATATCCACGTGTAACCCTTTTATTTGCTCTTTATCCCCTTGAGAAATTTGAATGGAGCTAAAACCGTTTCTTTCCGCATTTTCTTTCGCGTTTATGCTGCACCATTCGTCAATATCAATAGCATAAATAGGACCTGCCCCTTTCATAGCAGCAAATATGGCCAACACACCTGTACCGGATCCCATATCCAAAACAGATTTACCCTTAAAATCGATATGCCGCATGGACGACAACACCAAATGCGTGGTGGCATGATGTCCCGTACCAAACGACATTTTAGGATCTATTATAATTTCATATTTACATTGCGGATGAGGTTCATGGAAAGTAGCGCGTACACATACTTCATCATCAACAATTACCGGTTGAAAATTAGACTCCCACTTTTCATTCCAATTTTCTTGCTCTAATTCTTTGAACGTATAGCTTATTTGAATCTTTGGATTGAGCAGGGTTTCACATTTTCTCATTTGATTCTCATCAAAAAAATCTTTCCCAACATAAGCTAATAATTTATTATTTTCTTCAACGAATGATTCAAATGAAATCTCACCTAATTCTGCAGCTAAAAGGTCGGCCCAAGGTTCGTAAGGAGAAATTTCAAATTTTACTTCAATGTAATTCATATGGTTACATTGATTTAATGATTTTCACAAAATCAGAAGCATTAAGTGAGGCACCTCCAACTAAACCACCATCAATATCTGGCATTGTCATAAGTCGTTTGGCATTATCGGGCTTCATTGAGCCTCCATATAAAATGCTGGTAAGTTCTGCTATGGCTTCTCCGTATTTTTCAGAAATCAATTGGCGTATAAACGCATGAACTTCTTGCGCTTGATCTGGACTTGCCGTTTCTCCGGTACCTATTGCCCAAACAGGTTCATACGCAATTACGACTCTGGAAAAATCAGTGGGTGTAAGATGAAACAAACCTTCTTCAATTTGTGATTTTATCACCGATTTAAAATTTCCATTTTTTCTTTCCTCAAGTACTTCTCCGCAACAGTAAATTGGAATTAATCGATGATCAATTGATTGAGAAACCTTTTCTGCCAATACTTGGTTTGTTTCAGAAAAATATTCCCTTCGTTCCGAATGCCCAACAATAGCAAATTTAACACCGGCAGCAGCCAACATGTTCGCACTAATTTCTCCAGTATATGCACCGGATTCATGGGAAGAGATGTTTTGTGAACCCACATAAACGTTTTCAACGTAATTCACCAACTTAGCTATCGATGATAAACTGATAAATGGGGAAGCAAAAACGACTTTTTTATCTTGTAGATTCATATCTTCAATAGCCGATAAAATATCTATAACCAATTTTTTACCCTCGGAAATGGTGGTATTCATTTTCCAATTTCCAGCAACAATTTTATTTCTCATGGTGTTTTAAAAATTAAGTTCTTTTCTAATTTCGGCTATTGCACCTACCTTTCTAAAAGGATATTTACCAATAACTGTTCCTTTTTTTAGTACAATTAAACCTGGGTTTGAACGCACAATAGTTTTTAAGGTGGTAGCATCACACGTAAACATTTCAATATCCAAATTATGTTGCTGTTTAAAGTTTTCTGCATCTTCAAATGTGGTTGCAGTCAACTCATAAATGGGTAACCCAGCTTTATTCGCATCAAGAACAGACGAATTGATTTTTTCTTGTGCCTCAACATTCCCATTTTCTAAGTCATAGGATATCCACAAAAACACATACTCTTCATCCAAAATGGAATACGTATAATCTCCGCCATCCGTAATCGATTCTAAAACAAAATCATGAATGGGTGGTACGACTCCCTCTTTCAATAAATATTGTTCTCCAGTAGCCACAATCTCTAAATCTTTATTTTCCCAAACGCCTTGTTCCATATACTCTGCAGCAGATACTACCAATTCTTCTCCAGTAGTTTTGCTTTTCATGGTATAATCCACCGTATAAATAGGTGGTTCTTGCCCTTCTTGAAGTTCCATGTTTTCTAATATGTTTTGGCCAATGGCAAACGGTCGAAAATCCTTAATAGGCAAATACGTTAGTGTGTAGATGGGAAAGGCTACTGTAACCACAAATGCGGCAAGCCCCATCGTCCATCCTGAATTAGAACCCTGAAACTTTTTAACGAGTAGCATTGCACCAAACATTACTAAAACAAACACTACTGGAAACACCCAATTGATGACTAAAATGGCAAAAGCAGAAACCAGTACAATAGAAATGGAATAAAAAATTATATCCTGCTGATGCGTATTTGGTTTAATTCTGTGGTTACCTCTAAAAATAATTATGGTAAAAACAAACAGAACCAAATCCTTTACAAATGAATCCCAAGGTGTAAACGGTATGGCATCACCAAAGCACCCACAATCCTTAAAGTAATGAATTTCTCGCGCTACAAATCCAAAAATCCCTTCCATGGAATGCGTAAAATCTCTTTCGTAATGTTCGAAAAACCAATTTCCAATAGCCGTGTAACCAGTAAGGAAAGTAAAGAAAACCATCATTATTAGTAAGGCCCAAGATGTGATTTTTGATTTCTCACCCGCAATTAAGGCCGCTCCTAAAACTATTTCTCCAACAGAAATAAATGCTGCCAACCATACCTCTAGCCCAATAAAAATGGACCAATTCAACACATCAGGCGCAAAATACTCTTCTAATTTATACGAAAAACCTAAAGGGTCATTTGCTTTGATTAAACCGGAGATAATGAATAAAGACCCTACAAGAAGTCTGGAAATTGTAATTTTATTAAAGGTCATATGTATTAGTTTAATTTAGCTTCACCCAACTGAATCATAGCGAAAACGGCATAATTAATCATGTCGTGATAATTTGCATCTATTCCTTCAGAAATCAGGGTAACTCCCTTATTATCTTCAATTTGTTTGGTTCTATGAATTTTCATTAATATCAAATCTGTTATAGAACTTACGCGCATTTCTCGCCAAGCCTCCCCATAATCTGAATTTTTTGCAATCATTAACGAACGGGCTACACTTATATGATTATCATATAATTTAATCACATCCTGATTGGTTAAATCGTCATTATCTGAAGGACCTAACTCCAATTGCACTAAACCCATTACGCAATAATTAACGATAGCAATATACTCAGGAACAACACCTTCATCAATTTTAGATTCTTCCGCTTCTTCTAAAGTACTAATTCGCTTTGCTTTTATATACAATTGATCCGTAATAGAACTTGGACGCAAAACACGCCATGCCGTTCCATAGTCGTTCATCTTCTTTGAAAAAATATCTTTGCAACGACTAACAATCAAATCGTATTCTTTGAGAGTTTGTTCCATTCTTAATTTGATAATTTTAGTGTCCACATTTGATTCGGAAATAAGCATGCAAGATAAGTTAATGAGTAAAAAAACCACCTTAAATTTTGGTGGAAAATTAGAAGATATTAACGGTCCATTGGTGATGGGGATATTGAACCTTACCCCTGATTCCTTCTATGACGGAGGAAAAAACTCAACAATAGATTTGTCCTTAAAAAATGTTAAAAAAATGATGCGGGATGGCGCAGATATTATTGATATTGGTGCTTATTCTTCCCGCCCCGGAGCCACCCATATATCTGAAAAAGAGGAATTGGAAAGAATAATTCCAATTCTCAAAGAAATTCATTTACAATTTCCAAAAATCAAAATTTCCATTGACACATTCAGAAGTAAAGTTGCAGAAAAAGCAGTGGAAGCTGGAGCAGTAATGATAAATGATATTTCTGGAGGAGATCTAGATAGAGAAATGTGGAAAACAGTTGCCAATTTAAGCGTTCCTTATGTTGCTATGCACATGAATGGAAACCCACAAAACATGCAAGAAAATATTCACTATTCGAATGTGGTCGATGAAGTAATAAAAGACCTTTCCATTAAAATTAACGGAATGCTTCAAGCGGGTATATTGGATATTATTATAGATCCAGGTTTTGGATTTGGGAAATCGTTGGAACAAAACTACCAACTACTTGCTCATTTAGATGAATTCAACATTTTGGGACACCCAATTCTCGTGGGAGTTTCCAGAAAATCAATGATTTATAAATTACTGAAAAACAACCCACAAGAAGCTCTTAACGGAACTACTGCTGTACATACGATTGCATTGGTAAAAGGAGCAAATATCTTACGTGTTCATGATGTAAAAGAAGCCAAAGAAGCCGTTACAATATGGAATGCTATAAACAACGGTATGAAATTGAAATAGCAATTATATGGCCCTTTTTAATGTAATATTGCGCGTAACAAAATGAATATTTTACTTTTCATAACACTTCGTTGGCTAGATGTACTCGATATAGTACTGGTAGCACTTTTCATTTCCTATTTCTACACATTGGTTCGAGGCACTCTGGCCATGCGAATTTTAATTGGTTTACTGGTTGTTCTTATTTTTTGGAAAGTAACTATTGCTCTTCAAATGGAGCTAGTTGCTGATTTAATTGGAACTTTTATTGGTGTAGGCTCTATTGCCTTCGTAATAATTTTTCAACCCGAGTTACGTAAATTTTTAGTCCAGTTAGGCAGTAATAATTTGGTGTTTGATACCAACGAAAAGGGTTGGTTTGTATTTAAGAAATCAGAAAAAGGAAATTCTCCAGTGTTAAATAAACTTTTAGTGGCCGTTGAAGAAATGTCAAAAAACCAAACGGGAGCCATTATTGTTATTGACAAAAACTCGGATATTGAAAAAATAATTGGTACCGGAACTCTGGTTGATGCAGAGGTTAGTGTGGAATTAATTACAGCTTTGTTTTACAAGAATAGTCCCTTACATGATGGTGCAATGGTAATATCAGAGGGACGTATAGCTGC
>JBFFMY010000011.1:0-64427 GCA_041563475.1 Salibacteraceae bacterium | reverse complement strand
TACCCCTTTTTACTGTATTTCTGCTGATTTTTGTCTTTACAATTGATACTGTAGATGCTCAAAAATACAGACGTTGGAATAGATACAAAAAGGAATTTGGAGTTTCTCTGGGCGGAACATTGTTTATTGGAGACATTGGTGGGACTGATGGTTTCAGAGGCATAAACCTTAAAAACAGTGGAATGACTTATGGTGGTTTTTTTAAATATAGATTTCACGATAGGTTTGCGGCTAAAGGTTCTGTAATGTTTGGTAATTTCTATTCTAGTGATTGGAGTTCTACACCAGAATATCGTGAGGCACATGGCATAAAAAGAAGGGTAGATGCTAAAACTCGTTTTACAGAGGTTGCAGGGCAAGTCGAGTTTTACATATTAGAAGAAAAGATTGGGTCAAGATATAAAGTGAGAGGGGTAAAAGGTTATGGTCAATCTGCTTTTGCATTATATGTGTTTGCCGGAATTGGAGCTAATATTTTTAATACTCAAGGTCATAATTATAAGACGGGTGAATGGGTTGATTTGAGACCATTACACACAGAAGGTCAGGGTTTGCCTAACGGTCCTAAACAATATTCTAATGTGACTGTTATTTTCCCAATGGGTGCTGGGATTAAATATAATTTTAATCGTGAATGGGGGGTTCAAGCAGAGGCTAGCTATAGATGGACTACAACGGATTATATGGATGACGTAAGCGGTAAATATTACGATAGTGACGCCTTGGAAGCTGCGTATGGTGCCGAATCAAGATTTATGGCGACAAAGGGACATAAAGATGCTCGAGCAGGAGGTATTCGAGGAGGGAAAGCAAATGATTTATATATGACTGGTACACTAACCGTCACTTATCGTTTGAAATCAAAAGCACGATCTAGAGTAAGATTATAACAATTTTTGAAATAAAATCTCGTTTATAGAAGAATGAAAAGAATTCTTTTATTCGTATTCCTAATAACAAATTTAAGCCCGACTTTTTCACAGAAATATGGAGAAGTCGGGTTCTTTTTTGGGGAGTCATATTTCTTTGGTGATGTTTATTCTCAAATACCAGATGATGCCCATATTTCTGCGGGGTTAAATTACCGTCATAATTTTACCACTAGATGGGCGTGGCGAACAGATATTAAATACTCTAAGATTTCTGGGGATGATTCAAAATCAAATAATGAGTTTGAGAGTCAAAGAAATCTTTCCTTTTCATCGAATATTTATCAATTAAACTCGGTTATTGAGTTTAACTTTTTAACCTTTAAACCCTATAACCCTCAAAGCTTCTTTCAGGATGCAGATGTTTTTACGCCCTTTGTGTATGTTGGAATTGGAATGTTTTACCATAATCCCAAAGCGGTACTTTCTGGAAATGAATATGAGTTACAACCTTTACAAACCGAAGGGGTGATGTATTCTAAAATTGGTGTGGCTTTTCCCTTCGGTTTTGGTTTTAAATTTCGCTTATCCGATCGGTTTATTCTTGGTTTACGGGGAGAGTTATCACCAACTTTTACAGATTATTTAGATGATGTAAGCGATCGGTATCCTTCCGATCCATCCATTTTATCTAAAACGGGGAGAGACTTGTCAAACAGGACGCTCGAAGCGCAAGGTCCAAACAATAGTAGTTGGGGCACTCAAAGGGGTTCAGACTATAATAATGATTGGTTATCCTCCGTTGTTTTGAGCTTAAATTTTAATTTAAAGAAGAACCCAAGTTCCTGTCATTTTAATCCGAACAAATAGAATATATTTGCCGACCGAAAACCCGCGTTATGCGGCTAATTATGGCAAACAGTTCCCAAATAGAAAATTTAAATATTCCAAATCATATTGCCGTGATTATGGATGGAAATGGCCGTTGGGCAAAAGAGAAAGGGAAGCCAAGAATTTTCGGGCATAAAAATGCATTAACGGCTGTTAGAGAAACCATTGAAACCTGTGGCCAAATAGGTGTGAAATATTTAACTCTTTATGCATTTTCTTCTGAAAATTGGAAAAGACCGAAATTGGAGGTAGCTGCGCTCATGGAGTTGTTAGTTTCGTCTATACGAAAAGAGCTGAACACTTTGAACGATAACGATATTAAATTACTAGCAATTGGTGATTTAGACGCTTTACCAAAAAAGGGGCAGAGAGAATTAAAATTTGCGATTGAGAGCACGAAATCAAACTCAAAAATGACCCTTATTCTGGCATTGAGTTACGGATCTAGAAGTGAGATAGTTAATGCAACAAAGCGAATTGCCTCCGATGTTAAAAATGGTGAAATAAATTTGAATGATATTGATGAGAGTCTGTTCGAACGATATCTTGCCACACATTTGGTTCCCGATCCTGATTTATTAATCAGAACAAGTGGAGAAAATAGAATCAGTAATTTCTTGCTATGGCAAATTGCCTATTCAGAATTATTATTTGTAGATAAGTTTTGGCCAGATTTTAGAAAGGAAGATCTTTATAGCGCCATAGAAAAGTATCAAAAACGAGAACGTAGATTTGGAAAAACAAGTGAGCAGATTTAGAACATTGTATCAGTTTATATTGGCCGCATTGCTATTTGTTCCAGTCTCTCTTTCTGGTCAAATCGAACAAACCAACAACCAATCCATAGAGGTCGATTATTCTAACCCTAGAAAATACACTTTAGCGAAAGTAACGGTGACTGGAACGAAAGTTTTAGATCCAAATGCCTTGGTGCTTCTTACAGGTCTAGTTGTAGGAACAGAGATTCAGGTGCCAGGTGACAAGCTTTCTGGAGCAATTAAAAATCTATGGAAACAAGGGCTTTTTTCTGATGTTAGAATAGTTATTCAAAAGGTCATCGGTAAAAATATTTATCTTGAATTTCAAATTTCAGAACAACCTCGATTATCTCGATTTAAGCTGGAAGGTGTCTCCAAAGGTGAGGCAGATGATATCCGTGAGGAAATAGATTTATACAGAGAACGGATAGTAACTAATAATCTTATAGTTTCCACAAAATCTAAAATTAGAAGTTTTTTTGTGGAGAAGGGTTTTTACCATACATCTGTTGAGATTATTCAAAAAAATGACACTCTATATCCTAACCACCAAATGATGGTAATTACCATCAACAAGAATAAAAAGGTGAAAATTGAAGATATCGTATTTCATGGCAATACCGAATTTACGGATTTACAACTGGAAAGAGTGTTTAAAGAAACAAAAGAAAAAAGTAGAATTAGACCTCTTGAAGATATTGACGTTTTTGTGGGAGATGTTCTCAAGGCAGTTTGGAATCAAAAAAGCGATACTATTTTGCCTATGATAGTGGAGCATTTTACAGAAAAGGTGAAGCCGAGGATATTTAAATCTTCAAAATTTATTAAGGGTCAATATGAAGGTGATAAAGCTTTAGTGATTGAGAAGTATAAAGGTTCAGGATACCGTGATGTGAGAATTGTTTCGGATACCATTACCTCTTTGGGTGAGGAAGATTTACAAGTTGATGTTTACATAGAAGAAGGAAATCAGTATTTTTTTAGAGATATTAGGTGGCTGGGAAATGAAAAATTTACTACGCAACAACTTAGTGATATCTTAGGTATTAATACTGGAGATATTTACAATACAGCATTGCTAAACGAACGTCTATTTATGAATCCTGCGGGTCTAGATATAAGTTCTCAATATATGGATGATGGGTATTTGTTTTTCTCTGTTACCCCAACGGAAATAAGTGTAGTAGATGATTCCATTGATATTGAAATAAAAATATACGAAGGGGCTCAGGCTCGAATTAATAAAATTTATATTACTGGAAACACGAAAACTAGTGAACACGTTATAAGAAGAGAGATTAAAACAAAACCGGGGGATTTGTTTAGTCGATCAGATATTATGCGGACCCAGAGAGAATTATCTATTCTGGGATTTTTGGATCCCGAACAAATGAATGTGATTCCTAAACCAAATCCAGTTGACGGAACGGTGGATATCGAATATATTGTAGGCGAAAAACCATCTGATCAAATTGAATTATCCGGGGGGTATGGAGGTTATTCTTTAATTGGTACTATTGGTTTAACTTTTAATAATTTTTCTACTAAAAACTTTTTTAATAAAAAAGCGTGGTCTCCTTTGCCATCAGGTGATGGGCAGCGATTGAGTTTGCGTGGGCAAACAAGTGGACCGCAATATAATTCCATTAACTTCTCGTTTACGGAACCTTGGTTAGGAGGAAAAAAACCAAATTCGTTTACCTTTTCTACGTATTACACCCTACAAACCAATGGGCAGCCTAGAACAGCAATAGATGAAAATAATAAGTCGATTGACAATCCATATTATGGAGGTTTTAATCAATTTGTTGTCTCTTTAGGATTAGGTAAAAGGTTAACTTGGCCAGATGATCACTTCCAATATTACCAAGAAGTGGCGTATCAATATTACGTGCTAAATAATTATGCTGGCGTTTTTCAAGGGTTTAGTGATGGAATAGCAAATAACATTTTCTATCGAGGTATTTTAACGCGGAGTTCTTTGGATGATTTAAACTTCCCGAAATCCGGATCCAAAATTACCTTGTCTACGCAACTAACTCCTCCATACTCGTGGTTTAATGGGAAGGATTATGAAAACCTTTCTACGGAAGAAAAATTTAATTTTGTGGAGTATAACAAGTGGAAGTTTACAGCCGCTTGGTATAATAATCCAGTAGGTAAATTTGTGATTTATGCGAAGGTTGGTTTTGGTGGTTTATTTACGTATACACCCGAAGTTGGAACCGCGCCATTTGAACGATTTTATTTAGGTGGATCTGGATTGTCTGGGTTTTCAATAGATGCGAGAGAAATTATTGCTTTAAGAGGATACGATGATCAAAGTTTATCTCCTCAAGTAGGTGCTCCATTTGTAACAAAATATACTGCGGAGTTGAGGTATCCATTTTCAACAAATCCTAGTGCTATGGTTTATGGATTATTATTCGCTGAGATGGGAAATACATATAGTAATTTAAAAGAATTTAATCCGTTTAATAATTATAGATCCGCAGGTATTGGAGTAAAGGTTTTCTTACCAATGTTTGGGTTGTTAGGTTTGGATTGGGGTTATCGATTTGATGATGTTTCTGGGTATCCAGCGATGCAAAGATCTCAACTTCATTTCTCTATTGGAGCTAATTTAGGTGAATTATAAATATTAATGATATGTTAAAAAATATCCTTTTCGTTTTAATGGTAATATCGGCACCTTCTTTGATTGCACAACGATATGCCTATGTAGATTCTAAATATATTTTAGAAAATATGGAGGAATATAAGGAGGCTCAAATTGAATTAAATGCCATGAGTAAAAGATGGCAAGAAACCGTTGAAGCGAAAACAGTTGAATTAAACAGAATGCGTAATTCTTTTGAAGCGGAGAAAATTTTACTCACGGATCAGTTGAAAGCAAAAAGAGAGAATGACATTAAAGAAAAGGAAGCAGAAATTAGAGATTATCAGCGTTCAAAATTTGGTGTAAATGGTGAGTTGTTTAAGAAACGTCAAGAATTGATTCAACCTTTGCAGGACGAAATTTTTAACGCAATTAAAGATTTAGCAAAAGAAAGGAGTTACGCGCTCATATTTGATAAGGGGTCTACCTCTAATATTTTATATTCGGATCCGAAATATGATAAAAGTGATGAGATTCTTAAAAAATTAGGATATTCGGGTAGGGATAAATAATTTCGCCACCCTTAACAATTAAAACAAAGGTTAACAAATAAAAAGATGAGAAAAATTATCATAGCTTTAGCTATTTTCATGGGAGTTTTAGGAACTTCGATGGCACAGTCCACTCAAAAATTTGGACATATAAATTCTGCTGAATTAATGGGCTTTATGCCAGAAAGAGCAACTATTCAAACTGAATTGGAAAATTATGCCAAGTCATTAGAAACTCAATTACAGGTTATGGGTACAGAATACCAAGCCAAAGTGAATGATTATCAAATTAATGAGAAATCATGGTCTGCATTGGTTCGTGATTCTAAAGCCAAAGAAATAGGAGATTTGGAAACTAGAATTCAAGAGTTTCAACAATCTGCTCAAGAGTCGTTGTCTGAAAAGGAACAAAGTCTTGTTGAACCCTTGATTGCAAAGGCACAAAATGCAATTAAAGCAGTGTCTGATGCAAATGGGTACACCTATGTATTTGATACCAGCACTGGAGCTGTATTAACCTATCCGGATGGGGATAATATTCTTCCCCTTGTGAAAAAGCACTTGAATATTCAATAAATAGAAAAGCATTCGTAAATTTACGAATGCTTTTTTTATGTCAAATAAGAACCCCATAGGATTTTTTGATAGTGGCGTGGGTGGCCTAACTATCTGGAACGAGGTAACCAAAGTCTTGCCCTTTGAAAACACCTTATATATTGCCGATAGTGCAAACGCACCCTACGGAACTAAAACCAAGCAAGAGATCATTTCATTAAGTATTGCAAATTCAAAAAAACTTATTGAATTAGGCGCGAAGTTGATTGTTGTTGCGTGTAATACGGCTACAACCCAAGCCATCCATACTTTGAGACAATCATTTGATGTTCCTTTTATCGGAATAGAACCCGCAACAAAACCTGCTGCTTTGGCTTCTGTTACAAAAACTATTGCGGTGTTAGCTACGAATGGCACTTTGGAAAGCGAACATTTTAATAAAACGAAAGAGCTCTTTACACCAGATGTAAAATTAATTACCCGTGTAGGAGAAGGGTTGGTCACTGAGATAGAAAACGGCAATTTGCACACTCCAGAAATGAAAGTACTGCTTGAAGGTCATTTGAAATACTTGGTCAATGATCGAACAGACTACTTGGTCTTAGGATGTACGCATTATCCGCTATTAAGAAAAACCATACAAGAAATTATTGGAGATAGAATAACTATTGTAGATTCTGGAAAGGCAGTAGCCGAACAAGTGAGACGTGTTTTAGTAGAAAATCAACTACTAAATATTGATGGGGGAACTCCAATTCACAAATTGTTCTCTACAAAAAATTTAAAGGTGCTAAAATCAATTACTAAGGAGCTTGATTCTCCTGCGGTTAAAGAAATTATTTATTCAGATTCTTTATACCAATCAGAATAAAACAAGTAATTATTTGCAATCCTTTCTATTTCACCTTTTAATAATCCCGGACTTAAGTCTTTAACTTTTTTGGCTGGTACACCGGCCCAAACAGCTCCTGATTCAATATGTGTTCCCTGTAAAACAACTGCACCAGCAGCTATTATTACATTGCTTTCTATAACAACGTTGTCCATAACAATAGCTCCCATTCCTACCAAAACATTTGATTTAATTTCACAACCATGTATCAATGTATTGTGACCAATAGACACATTATCTCCTAAGGTTGTTGAGGCTTTTTCATAGGTGCAGTGGACAACAGCTCCATCTTGAATATTTACCTTATTGCCAATCCGTATAGTGTTTACATCGCCTCTTATGACTGCATTAAACCATATACTGCAATCGTCTCCCGTTTCAACGTCACCAATTATAGTTGCGTTTTCTGATAGGTAAATATTTTTTCCAAATTTTGGGGTTTTGTTTCTAACCGTTTTAATTAGAGCCATATCTATTATTTTTTAATAATTGAATATTATTTTTTTAGTGGAAACATCCATTTTTTCGCGACAAAAATCGGCTAAATTTGCACACTTCAATTTTGAATCAATAAACAATATTATGAAAGTTCCAGTAACTATTTATGCAGAAATGACTCCAAACCCTCGTGCAATGAAATTTGTGGCAAATATTCCACTTATTTTGAATGGAGAAGCTTACGAATATACCAGCACAGACAACCTGGAGTCTTCACCCCTTGCAAGGGTGTTATTTACTTTTCCATTTATTGAAGGTGTAATGATTTCGCAAAATTTTGTGACACTAACTATAGTGCCTAATCTTGATTGGAATGATGTTGCTTTGGAAGTTCGAGATTATGTAACTAATTATTTGCAAGCTGGCCAACCAATAATTGAAGAAGCTGCAATTTCGGTATCCCAAGTTAGCCAAGAAAAGAAAGAACCTTCAATAACTGAATTGCCGAAACCTGGGGAGGTTCGAGATATTGATAAAAAAATTCAACATATTTTAAAAGAATATGTCAGTCCAGCTATTGAAAGTGATGGTGGTGCTGTAAGTTTTGAATCATTTAAGGATGGTGAGTTAATTGTAAAACTTAGCGGTGCGTGTAATGGATGTCCTTCTTCTACCCAAACTTTACAATTCGGTATTCAGAATATTTTCGAAAAATTATTACCTCAAGTTAAAAAAGTGTCATCTATTTAGGCTATGAAACAGGTTTTGTGGTTTTTTATTTTAGTACCGGGTTTTCTTTCCTGCAACCAAGAATCTAACGAGTTGGGAAAGGTGTCGATTGTACAAACAACAGAAAAAATAATATCTAATTACCCCACAGGTGAGCCCAAATTTGTTGAAGTTTATGAATTGATGGACGGTGAATTGCAAATTTCTGAATTCAAAGAGTTATATGTATCAGGAAAAGTTAGAATGTCAGGAAAATTAAATTCCAATAAAAATAGAAGCGGATTGTGGATTGCTTATTTTGAAAATGGAAATAAATGGAGCACTGGATTTTATCAAGATGGTCAAGAAAACGGAAAGAAGCAAGTGTGGTATGAAGACGGAAAACCCATGTATGAAGGTGAAATGGTAAACGGTAAACCTGCCGGGAAATGGACATTTTGGGACGAAAAAGGAAACAGATCTACTAGATTTTATGAATAAAAAAAAGGCCCGCTCCCCAGCAGGCCTTTTTCATGAGTAGTATTTAAACTACTGCACTACCACCACTCTACGTGTTATCTTTAGAGCTTACGCTCCCTAGTTTGGTTTTTGGTAGTGCAATTACAATATTGCGTTGTTTCTTTATGTCTGTTTCTGCAATCGTAAAGTGGCTCGTGTTTTTATTTTAGTAGGTGTGTTATTAATCACGAAGCAATATTAGGCTAACTATTCCATTTGACAAAACGACAAATAGACAATAAGGTAAAAAACAAGGGGTAAATTCTGTTTTTTAAACACTTTGAATTTATAGTTAAAATTAGTTCTGTTCTGTTTTTTTCAAATAAAAGTTTAAGAAGGTGATTAGATTATAACCAAGCATTATTTTTGAAATTGTGATTACAAAAGAGACCATAGACAAAATTTTTGATGCTGCACGTATAGAGGAAGTAATTGGCGAGTTTGTTAATTTGAAACGATCCGGTTCTAGTTTTAAAGGATTAAGTCCTTTCTCCGAGGAACGTACCCCGTCTTTCATGGTTTCGCCATCAAAACAAATCTTTAAGGATTTTAGCTCTGGAAAAGGAGGTAGCGTTGTTACTTTTTTAATGGAACACGAGCAAATGACCTACCCAGAGGCGTTGCGGTTTCTTGCTGAAAAGTACAATATTGAAATTGAAGAGGCTAAAACAAGTCCAGAACAGGAAGAAGCCAAGGGTCACCGCGAAAGTTTATACATCGTTTCAGAATGGGCCGAAAAGTACTTTGTAGAAAACCTTAATAACACAGATGAAGGGAAGGCTATTGGGTTGAGCTATTTTACTGAACGTGGGTTTACGGAGAAGACTATTGAAACTTTTAAACTCGGATACGCAATTAACAAATTTGATGATTTTGTTGAAGCGGCCAAAAAGCAAGGTTTTAATACCGACTATTTAATCGAACTTGGATTTGTAAAAGACAAAGGAAAGGGATTATATGATGGTTTTAAGGGACGGGTCATGTTTCCAATTCATAATCTTTCGGGAAGACCATTAGGGTTTGGCGCTAGGACTCTTTCGTCAGATAAAAAAATCCCTAAATACATAAATTCACCAGAATGTGATATTTACCATAAGAGTAAAATTGTTTATGGTATTCACCAAGCAAAAAAGCATATAGTTAAAGAAGATGTGTGCTACTTGGTTGAAGGATATACAGATGTGATATCGATGTATCAGGCTGGCGTACATAATGTTGTGGCATCCTCTGGTACAGCCTTGACTAGTGATCAGGTTAGATTAATTGGTCGTTATACCAAAAACATCACGATTTTATACGATGCAGATCCCGCAGGTATAAAAGCCTCTTTTAGGGGTATTGATTTAATCCTAGCAGAAGGGTTGAATGTAAAAGCAGCATTGTTGCCTGAAGGGGAAGATCCTGATTCATTTTCAAAAGCTCGCGACCTAGAGGAAATACTTCAATATTTTGATTCGAACGTACAGGATTTCATTTTGTTCAAGACCCAATTATTGGCTGATGAAACTGCGGGAGATCCTATAAAGCGTGCAGGTTTAATTCGAAATATTATTGAATCCATTGCTTTGATTCCAGACAGTATTACCCGTTCTGTTTATACAAAGGAATGCAGTACACTTCTTGAAATCCCAGAAAAGGCCTTGATTTCGGAGTTGAATAAAATCAGAGTTAAACAACATAAAGATCAATTACGTAAGGACTCTAATTCGCGAGAAGCAAAACATGTAGATGAAGCTAGTTTGCCTCCAGACTTTTTCGAACCACAAACGCAAAAGGTAAATGAATATAATACGTATTATCAAGAACGCGATATTTTACGTTTAATGTTGAATTTTGGATTGACGGAAATTGAAGTGGAGTCCCTCGATGAAGAGGATAATAAAATAGTGGAGAATATTCGACTTGCTGATTTTGTATCTGAAGAAATTATTGGAGATGATTTAAGTTTTGATGATGTTTTACTTAAAGAAATTTTTGAACTTTATATTCATGAATTACATGAAAATGTAGAAACTGACCCTGTCAAAAATTTGTCTAATTCCATAAAAAATGAAGTCCGTGAATTGGTTGTAGATTTAGTGGCTGAAAAATACTATTTACACGATTGGAGTAGTCAGAAAATAGAAGTTTTTTCTGAAGATGTAAAATTGTTTAGAGCTGTACGCGATTCAATTTACGCTTTTAAGGCAAAAAAAATTAATAAAATAATTGATGATAAACGACTAGATCTAAAAATTATGGATCAAAATAGCGAAGACGTAATTTCGTTATTAACTCAAATCAAAGATTTGGACGAGATTAGACGAAAATTATTACTGGAACAAGGGATTACTATTTTCAAATAATCTTTAAAATTCATAAAAATCGTCTAATATTTAAATCATAACCAACCTTTTATCTTTATTTTACGTTAAACCAAATGTATTCTACTTTGTAATTTCGAGTAGTATTTTAAAATGCCTCATGCTAATTGATCAAACATTACTAACAGATTGCCAGAACAACGTGCGTAGAGCTCAGTTTGAGTTGTATCGCAAGTGTTATGGTATTTTAATGAGTATATGTTTACGTTATGAAAAAAACACCCAAGATGCGGAGGAGCTTTTGAATATGGGCTTTCTTAAAATTGTAACGAAACTGGATAAATATAATCCTGAAGTGCCTTTTGAAGCCTGGATGAGGCGAATCATGATTAACACCGTTATTGATGAATTTCGCAAAAACAAAAAGGAGAAAAAGAACTTAGAATACACCGATTTTAATGGAGTACACGAATCAAGATCTGTTTCTTACAATGAAGCCGATTTGCTTTTTGACGCGGAAGAATTAGAAATTATGATTCGTCAGTTACCACCAGTTACCCAAAAGGTTTTTAACTTACACGTTCTGGATGGGTATAGCCACAAAGAAATCGCAGAGAATTTGGAAATGAGTGTAGGTACATCAAAGTGGCATGTATCTAATGCTCGAAAAATATTACGAGGTTTAGTAGAAGACGCTAAAACCCAAACTAATTATTACACAACCGCATGAGTGACGAAGGTTTAGATAATATATTTAAAAACGGGCTTTCGGGGAGGGATGTTAAATTTAACATGGAATCCTGGAGAAGGATGGAGCAAATGCTTCCACCTGAGCCAAAAGCTGGTAAATTTAGATTTGGTTATGCTGCGGCATTAATCGGTTTTTTACTATTAGTAACAGCTTCCCTGTTTGTATGGGATACCGACTGGAATGGTTCTGGTGATCAATATGCGGCTAACCAAATGGGTGCTGTAAATGGATTAAAAACTTCATCTCAATCGGAAGTTGCGAATAGGGGTGCAGTAATTAAGGAGAACAATGCCCTTGAAAGTACACAAGATTCAAAATCAAGCGTTAATTCTGAAGTAATTAATTCTATTGAAGGTAATAAAAACAATTCCAATAGTTTAAATCAAACCAATCAACAAAAGGTTACACGTACTTCACTTGCTGAAAATACAATTTCTAAAAATGAGAATTCCAATTCAAAAACGAACGCGTTTATGCGAAATCCTAGAAAGGATAATTTGTTTGGGAAACGAATGGAAAGTAGTGTAGAATCAACAAGAAGTGAAGGTGGTCTTTCAGAAGATGAAATAACTGTTGAAAAGAATATGTTTACATCTATTGATGGAATTGGAGAATTGTCGAGTTTAGAATTAAATGGGGAAGAAACTCCTATCTTGGTAGCGAATGTTTCCAACGGTAAACTGCCGAAAGCAGATAAAAATGTTTTGGGTTTTATTGGTGGAGTTAACCTCAATAAGGCCTTGGTTGAATCTCCTGAAAGCGGCATTTCTGGCAGTGAATTTTTAGGTATTGAATATCAACGTTTTTTAAATCGAGGATTTAGCGTTAAAACGAACTTCTTATATTCTGCAAGAAATGATGTGAATTCCCATAAAATGTACGACAAGAAAGTGTATGACTTTGGCAGTTCTACTGAACAAACTATGGTTGAATGCCAACGTATGATTTATCTAGAACTTCCCATTTTAATGAATTACGGAGTTGGGAATCATAATTTTATGATGGGTCCAAGTTTCTCTTATTTAGTAAGTAGTTTGAATAAAATGACTACTCATTATGAGTCTTACACAAATGTTTCTACAGAAGAGAGCTCATTTTGGGGGCATACCAATGGGTTTAAGTCCTATGATTTTTCTATTGTTGCGGGTTATGAATATTCAGTTAAACCAAAGTTAAATGTAGGAATGCGATTAAATTATGGCTTAATTGATTTAACCGATAACGCTTATTTCGGTGATGACTCGTTTGATAATAACGTACAGTTTCGGGTTTATTTGACATATTCCCCTTTCCAATTTTAAGTAATCGTTCTTTTTAATTCTAAAGGAGTCCTTGGTGAAAAAAATTTTATTTCTCATAATTGTTGTTGGAGTTGTTTGTACTTCTTCCTGTAAAACTGAACCACCAGTTACCGAACCTTCTAATGCCATATTTTATGTACGTGGTGAAATTTCTGGTCAAGTGGTGAATTTAAATGCGGGAGATTTAAATTATTATATGTTGCCCAGCTTTGAAGATGATACTATAGGCATACGAGAGTTTAATGGGGACCTTGGTCAATTTGATTGTGTTGGAGATGTAAGTTGCCCAGAGTCCTTTAAAATTAGTTTTAGAGAAGCGGAAATAAGTGGTGCTGGAAAAGAACCCGTTGAAAAAGTTTTATACCCCCGGTTTTGTGATTTAAGAGGGCCTGCTACCTTACTTTTTGAAAGTTATAAAGCCACATTTATGTCTCATTCTATACCAACTACTTTGAATCACACTTGGTATTTTGGAGATGGCGAGTCAAGTTATGATAAAAATCCAGTACACTTCTACCTGAATTCATCGGATTCCATTGTGTTCCCAGTTCTAATAGTTCAAAATGCTAGTGGCGATTGCCAAAATGAAATTAGTTACGAGGTGAATTTTGAATCATTATGTGATGTTGATTTTCATCCGACCTATTTTTCATCGCAAATTAATTTGAATCCTTACCCAACGTCAAATCGCACAGAATTGTGGAGTTATAATGGAGATACGTATGAGCCATTTTCATTCAAAGGGCCACCTACAGATTCCATTACAAATGTTTGTTTAGAATCTACAGAAACGGCTACAAATTGTATTTCGCGTAAATGTAAGAATGTGGTTATTGACACTTCCTCTGTTGATTGTGTGGCAAATTTCGATGTTATTAAGGAAAAAGTTACGCTTCCAGATATGCAAGATTATTCGGAGGTAACCTTAACTTGGCAAGATAAATCGGGTAAAAAGTATAACAGTTCGCTTTTTGATCAACCAAGTTCAAGTTACCTGGAAATAATAGAGGTAGAAGACTACAAGGATGCCCCAAACGGGAATGCAACAAAAAAAATCACTATAAAGTTCAATCTTCGACTTTTCGGTAATGATTCGGAAGATTTTCTTGATTTCGTATCGGAAAAAAGTGTGGTTGCAGTTGGTTACCCTAAAATCTAATATCCTTTACCATCAATTGCAAGGTTTGGGTATTATTCCAATGATTTATATCTAAAGAATAAATAATATCAAAAGGTTCTCCTTTTAGAATTAGTTCCTCATGCATTCCCAGCCCAAATGCAATTCCGTTAATTTTGAAACCTCGATTATTTGCATGGCAAACCTCCAGTTTTAAATGAGTTTTATCAGCACCTACGCATCTTGACCCACCTGCATTTACTACTTGTTTGGTTACAAAAGTTGGAATCATGTTTTGCGGGCCGAACGGTGCGAGTTTGTCAATAAATTGTTTGAGTTTAAAAGTGATATCAGAAAGTTCAATTTCAGAATCATATTTTATGGTTTCCACGAATGAATCAACTTCCATTTGTTTGGTGACAACTTCTTCAAAAGCGTGGGTAAAATTGATTAATTGAGATTCTTCAAGGGTAAGTCCGGCCGCATATTTATGCCCGCCAAATTGGGTTATTTCATTGCTGCAAGCCTCTAAAGCGTCATAAACATTGAAGCCAGAAACGCTTCTAACGGATCCGCCAATGAGCCCGTTATCAGACTTGGTTAAAATAATTGTGGGCTTGTAATAGTGCTCGATAACTCTCGAGGCAACAATTCCAACGACTCCTTTATGCCAATGAGGTTGATAAAGCACGTTTGAATTTTTATTTTGAAGGTCATGATTATTTTTAATCATTTCCAAGGCCTCAGCTGTGATTTTCTTATCTTCTTCTTTTCTGGAGTTATTATAGTCGTTTATTTGAATAGAAAAATTCAATATTTCGTCAGGGTCATTTGCTAAAAGTAAATCGACAGCTGTTTTCCCAGATGAAATTCTACCTGCCGCATTTATTTTAGGTCCTGCTTGAAAAACCAAATCAGAAACATTAAACTTTTTTTCAGCGGCTTTTTCACCCAGTAAAATAGAAATACTTTTTCTTGGATTTGTATTTATTAGATGTAGTCCAAGCGCAATCAAAGTTCTGTTTTCCCCCGTAAGAGGAACAATATCGCAGGCCAAACTAATGGCAACCAAATCCAATAATTCGCCTAGAACTGATTCTCTTACCTTTATTTTAGTGGAAATTGCTTGACATAATTTAAAACCAATGGCGCACCCTGAAAGTTCTTTATATGGATATTCACAATTGGGTTGTTTGGGATCTAAAACAGCTATGCAATCTGGAACCCTTTCGCCCGGTGTATGATGGTCGCAAATAATAAAATTTACGCCAAGGGTATTTGCATATTCAATTTTTTCAATCGCTTTGATACCGCAATCTAGTGCAATTATTAATGCTGCTTTTTCGGCTTTTGCCGTGTCAATACCTTGTAAGGAAACGCCATATCCTTCAGAATAACGGTCTGGTATGTAGTAGATTAGATTATCAGTAAATTCTCGTAAAAAAGAAATCATTAATGCAACAGAAGTAGTGCCGTCAACATCATAATCACCATAGACCATTATTTTTTCATTGTCTGAAAGGGCTTTAAGGATACGATTCACGGCATTCTCCATTCCGAGCATTAGAAAGGGGTCATGGAGCTTTTCTAATTCAAATGCATTAAACGCAGCTGCATCTTCAACCGAGTAAATTCCTCGTTGAATTAAGAGTTTGCTTAAAATCTCAAATTCGGATTGATAAATGTCTGAATAGTTTGATTTTTCAACTAACTCAGACAATAAGGTTTCAAATTTTTGCGGGTCAAAATTTTGATTAGGAGTCCAGTATTTTTTCATATTTCAAAAGTAACAATTTCGGCTTTATATTTTTTGCAGAAAATTGTTTTGGGGGCATATTATTATTGTAAAATTACCAAATGATTTTTTTCCAAATTCTGTTGTTGTTAGCGGTTCCAATTTTGTTATTTAAGCTGGAAAATTTCCGTAGTTGGTTTAAGCCAATTGTTATGGCTTACGTTACCGGAGTATTAACAGGAAACCTGTTTCCTGGTTTTTTTGATAAAGAGTTAGTGCAAAATATTACAGGAATTAGTATTGTTTTAGCCATTCCTTTAATGCTTTTTCCAACCAATTTCAAAAAGTTACTTCATCAACCCAAAACTATTATTCTCGCTTATGGTATAGCTGTGGTGGCAACAACAATTTCGGTTTTTGTCGGCTTTTTAATTTTTAAAGGATCCGTTCCACAAATAGAAATTGTTTCTGGAATGCTTGAAGGAGTTTATACTGGAGGAACGGTTAATTTGAATGCCATTGCTATTGCCTATGATGCGCCTGAAGATTTAACCATTGTAATGAATGGGTTGGACATGGCTTTTAGCGCCTTTTATTTATTAGCAATTTTCACTTTTCTACCTTCCTTTTTGAGTAAGATTATGCCTATTTCTAAAATTCGTAATACAGGAGAATTGTATTTAGGAGATAATATTTTCAAGCAACTAAATCGCAAACAGAAAACAGAATCTATAATCAAAAGTTTGGGATTAACCGTTTTTTTATTGGGTTCAATGGTGGTGATTTCAATTCTTATAAAGGGTAAAATAGATGATCTTATTTTAATTTTTGGGGTAACCGCATTTGCCTTAATTATGTCAAATATTTCTGTGGTTCGAGAAATAAGGAGTCATATGATTTTGGCTGATTTTTTTATGGTTATGTTTGGTTTTACGCTTGGGATTCAGGCGAATGTGATTGATTTGCTTTCTGATAAGTCTGGGCTTTTTGGGTATTTTGCACTAACGTATTCATTGATGCTAGGAATTCACTTTTTATTATCCAAGATTTTCAAAGTTGATACCCATACTTTTCTGATTAGTTCAGTGGCGGCAATATTTGGGCCACCATTTATTGGTCCAGTTGCGGAGTCATTAAATAACAGAAGTATTATTGCTCCAGGTATAATAATAGCCTTATTAGGTAATGCTATTGGCACTTATTTAGGGTTGTTGATTATTGAAATTTTGATGGGGATTGGGTAAAAAGAAAAAGGGAGTCACCGCAAAAGCTAAATGACTCCCCCCACTAACCACCTACTGATGCAAATGTAAATAAAATTTTAGTTAAACAAATAGAATTTATAGTTAAAGTTGGCTTTAATGCCAAAAATCAGTAAAGGACTGAATTACAACACAAAGGGAGGCTTATAAGTGGAAAATGGCTAATTATCGTGCAATTACTTCTTCAAGATGTCTCTTTGAATTTTGATTGACTCATCATGAAGGAGTTGCAAAAGCTTGTCTACAAATTGAGGATTTAATCCCTTTGAGACCGCAAAAGGTTGTCTGGTTTCCAATATTTCTTTCCAACGATTTAATTGAAAAACGGTTACTTGATTCTCTTTTTTGAACTGACCAATTTGATTCGTTAAATTCATTCTATTAGCAACCAGTTCCAACATTTCGTTATCAATTTGGTCAATTTGACTTCTTAATTCTTCCAAATTGATATTGTATGATTTTGATATCGATGTTGCTGATGTATATCGTATTGATTCCAGTAATTCAATGAATTTTTTGGGTGTTAGTTGTTGATTTGCATCGCTTAATGCAACGTCAGGGTTGATATGGGTCTCCACCATTAAACCATCCATATTTAAATCCATTGCTTTTTGCGCCACTTCTAGTAAATGTGCTCGGCTACCTGAAATATGGCTTGGATCGTTGATAATAGGGAGTTCTGGAAACATTATCTTCAACTTTAATGGAATTTCCCATAATGGAGCATTTCTGTACTGCTGATGATAAGTGGAGAACCCTCTATGAATGGCGGATAATTTGGTAATACCCGCTCTATTAATTCTTTCGAGTGCTCCAACCCATAGATTCAAATCCGGATTTATTGGGTTTTTCACCATTACGGGAATATCAACTCCTTCGAGTGAATCAGCAATCGATTGAACGGAAAAGGGGTTAGTTGAAGTTCTTGCACCTATCCATAAAATATCTACTCCTGCTTTTAAAGATTCTTCAACGTGTGCAGTAGTTGCCACCTCAACGGCTACAGGTAAGCCCGTTTCTCGGCCCGCATCAATTAACCATTCTAAACCAATTTTACCGATTCCTTCAAAGGCATTTGGTCGTGTTCTTGGCTTCCATATACCAGCGCGCAATACGTTTACTTTTCCAGAATGTGCCAATTCCATTGCAGTACTCATAACTTGTTCTGCACTTTCGGCACTGCATGGACCGCTTATAATTATTGGTCCTTGTTGATTTTTTAACCAACTTGAAATGTCTCTTAAATTTAGCTTTGGAGTCATGCGTCAAAATTAGAATGAAAGTTCAACCTGTTGATATGATTAATTAGATTTTTAGGCTACCAGTTAATTGCTAATTTACCAATCGTACTTCTATCTTCCAGTAATCCATGCGCTATTCCTAGTTCATTTGAATTACCGCTAAATGCTATTTGAGGTTTAAAGGTCGAGTTTACATACCCATTGACTGCATCTTGAAGAAGCTCACCAATAATTTTAGGGTTTTTATCCGCTACATGAAGCATATTAACCCCAATAATCCCATTACTTTTTAAAAGAAATTCGAGAGGGCTCAATATCCCAAATTGGGCAGCTAATTGTATTTTATCTATTAGAGTCCCCTTTTTCTTGCTAAAGGAAGAAATCCCATATATGATCATTCGTCCACCAACTGCAAGTATATTTTTATTCATTTTAAAATTGGTGCCGCCTATTGGATCAAATATGACATGAACAGATCGCTTCCCAAATTTGCCTTCGATCACAGATTGAAAGTTTTTCTCTAAGTAATTAATGGTGTGTTGAACGCCTAAACTGTTTAAATATTCAATTTTTTTTTGACTTCCAGCAGTTGCAATAATCTCACATCCTTTTTGTTTCGCTATTTGAATTAACGCATGCCCAACACCTCCAGCTGCAGCGTGAATTAAAACGCGTTCATTTTTTCTAATATTCGCCATCCAACCTGCAGCATAAATTGCAGTGCAGTATTGCGTGGCCAATGCCGTAGCTTCTGCATTTGGAATTTCTTTAGGTAAAATTATAGAGGTTTCATAATGCGCAACACAGTATTCCGCATAAGTACCAAATCGAGCAAACCCAAGAACCCGGTCACCAACTTTGAAGCCTGTGACTTCGTTTCCAATTTGAGTAACAACCCCAACTGCTTCGTATCCTAAAATACTTGGTAAGGGAGGTGCAGCGGCATAAATTCCATTTCTGGCCATGACATCAGCATAGTTTAATCCAAATGTCTCAACACGAATTAGGATTTCCTTTGGATTTGGCGCAGGAACTTGTGTTTCCCGAATTTCAAAGGCCTCTTTTGCGTTGCCTGTTTTTACTAAAAATGCTGCTTTCATTGCGGTAAAATTTTGGTAAAATTAGGATATTAACAAGTATTAAGTTTCAGTAGTTGAAATCTATAAGTTCCTATTCAATAATTATTGTTATTCTTGCCTAATTATATACCAGTTTTTCTGGTTGGTATGTGAATTTATTTAATATTGAAAGAAGTCAGTCAGATTAAGATTGATTTACTTGGAAAAGAAGAACTACATAACATGAATTTTGATACGCAAGGGCATAGAGGTTACAGAGGGAAATATCCAGAGAATTCGGTTGAAGGTTTTGTTGCTGCTATCGATGCGGGAGTAATAACTCTCGAGATGGATGTGGTTATGTCTAAAGACAATAACGTGGTGGTATCACACGACCCCGTTTTTCTTAAAAGTTTATGTTTAGCACCAACAGGAAAACCACTCAAGGACGATTCAAAAATGCTTTACAATATGCGTTACCAAACCATAATCGAATATGATTGTGGATCTTTAGGTAATCCTAAATTTCCTAAGCAGAAAAAAATTAAAACATACAAGCCGTTATTATCTGAAGTCATTAATATGGCCGATGAATATACAGCAGCAAATAATTTACCCGAAATAAGATTTAATATTGAAATAAAATCAACTTCGGCTGGGGATGGATTACTACATCCAAAACCCTCTATTTTTGCGGAAGCAGTTTACGATATTATCAAATTATATGATGCGCAAGACCGTTGTTCAATCCAATCATTTGATATTCGAATATTAAATTACCTTGAACGTATTGAGTGTGAAGCTGCGTTGGCTTTGTTGGTTGATAATGATTTAGGAGTAGAAAAAAACATTGAACTACTTGGTTTTGAACCGGACGTATATAGCTGTGAATATCAATTGTTAACTGAAGATGACGTGGACTTGGCGCATGAGCTGGGCATGGATGTTATTCCATGGACAGTGAATGAAAAAGAGGATATGGAAAGGTTAATTGATTGGGATGTAGACGGTTTAATTTCCGATTTTCCAGAATTGTTAATAAAAGTAGCGAAAGCGAAGGGTAAAATAGAATAGAGTGAAAGTTTATACCAAAACGGGCGATAAAGGAAAAACCTCTTTGTTTGGAGGTAAAAGAGTTTCCAAAGATAACCCTCAAATTGAGTCGTATGGGATGGTGGATGAATTAAACTCTTGGATGGGTTTATTGCGTGATTCATCTCAAAGTTTAGATGAAAAGCAACATTTTATCGAAATTCAAGAAACTCTTTTTACAATAGGTTCTTATTTAGCCGTAGATCCGGAGAAAAAAGCTCAAATGCAATTACCAGCGTTGCATGAAGAAATGATATTGAATTTGGAGAAGTCCATGGATTTAATGGACGAAAACCTACCCGAAATGAAGTCTTTTGTGCTTCCAGGAGGTAATCCCGCGGTTTCTTATTGTCATATTACACGAACTGTATGTCGTAGAGCGGAAAGAGCTATGGTGCGTTATGGGGTTGATGATCCAGATATTGATTTTGCTGTGCGGTACATTAATAGATTAAGCGATTACTTATTTGTGCTTGCCCGTAAGTGGGTGATTGATTTTAAGGCAGAGGAAATTCCCTGGAAACCAAAAATGTAGGTTATAATTTATAATTTCTGGGTGTTGAAAACTTATGTTGCCCATGTCCAGAATAAATATACTTTTGCCGTTGCCTTAGAGCACAAGTTTTTTAAAAAAAAATTAGACAATGTATTGGACACTAGAGTTAGCATCGTATATGGAAGATGCCCCATGGCCTGCAATCAAGGACGAACTTATTGATTTTGCATTACGTACTGGAGCGCCACTTGAAGTGGTAGAAAATCTACAAGAAATTGAAGATGAAGGCGAGGTTTATGAAGCTATCGAAGATATTTGGCCGGATTATCCAACTAAAGAAGATTTCTTCTTTAATGAAGATGAATATTAAAAAATAATACAAGCCTCCCAAATCGGGAGGCTTTTTTTTTACTAACCTAATGGGTTTAGACGCTGTTTATTTCTTTAAACCCATGTTAAATCCTCACAAAAAATGCAGTCGTAATTGGGGAATTCATCTACTTTTGAAAGTTGCGTTTTTTGATTTTTTTAAAGTCATTAATTCACAGTAAAAATTAGATAGTAGCAGCGTTTATTCGCTTATAAATAGCACATAAAAATATGTTTGGTTCATTAGTAGGAGCATTAAAAAAGATAATCGGAAATAAATCCGATAAGGACATTAAAGCAATTCAGTATTTGGTTACCGAAATTAATGCAGAGTTTAAAAAGCTGGAAGGGTTAACGAATGATGAGTTACGCTTAAAAACAGCCGAATTTCAAAAAGTTATTTCTGACGGTATTGCGACTTTGCAAGCGGAAATTGATCAATTGAAAGAAACTGCAGAAGGAGATACTGTAGATGTTCTTGAAAAGGAAAAAATTTATGATCAAATTGATGGTTTAGAGAAAAAGGTCGTGGTTAGAATTGAAGAAATTCTTCAAGAAATTCTTCCTCAAGCTTTTGCAGTTTTTAAAGAAACATCCCGCAGGTTTACAATCAATAAGCATATTGAAGTAACCGCCACCGAATTTGACAAAAAGATTGCATCCAATAAATCTTCTGTAGTTATTGAAGGAGATAAAGCCATTTGGGCAAATAAATGGATTGCAGCCGGTAATGAAGTTACTTGGGATATGATTCATTATGATGTACAGTTGATTGGTGGTATCGTTTTGCATCAGGGTAAAATTGCCGAAATGATGACTGGTGAGGGTAAAACTTTGGTGGCCACACTTCCAATGTATTTAAATGCTCTTCCGGGACGTGGAGTGCATTTAGTTACCGTTAACGATTATTTGGCAAAAAGGGATAGTGAATGGATGGCTCCTCTTTTTGAATTTCATGGTTTAACAGTTTCTTGTATTGATAAAACCAAACCAAATTCTGCTGAAAGGAAAGAAGCGTATGCAGCTAATATCACATACGGAACCAACAATGAATTTGGTTTTGATTATTTGCGTGATAATATGGCAAGTACCATAGGTGAATTAGTTCAACCCCCGCATAATTATGCTATTGTGGATGAGGTCGATTCTGTGTTGATTGATGAAGCGCGAACACCTTTAATTATTTCTGGGCCAACGCCTAAAGGGGATGTGCATCATTTTGATGAGTTAAAACCAAAAATTCAAGAGTTGGTTGATGCGCAAAAGAAATTAGTTAATGGGCTTTTCATTGAGGCCAAAAAGAAATTGGCTGTAGACGAAAGTTCACAACCCGACAAAAAAATAAGAGCGCAAATTTTGGATGAAGGTAAATTAGCCTTATTCAGGTGTTTTCGTGGATTACCGAAAAATAAATCGCTGATTAAATATTTGAGCGAACCAGGTGTCAAACTTTTGTTACAGGAAACGGAGAATTTTTATCTGCAGGATAATGCGAAGCAAATGCCTGAAGCAGATTCGGAACTTTATTTTGTAATTGAAGAAAAAAATAATAGTGTAAATCTAACAGAAAGGGGCCTTGAATTAATTTCTAAATCAGTGGAGAATAAGGAGTTTTTCATGATGCCTGATTTATCTAGCTTGCTTTCCGAAATTGATAAAACGGACCAGGATGAAAGTGCGAAGTTGGCATTGAAAGAAGAAGTTTTAGATGATTACACCATAAAAACGGAACGTTTACATACCATTGACAAGTTGTTGAAAGCGTATTGCATGTTTGAAAAAGATGTTGAATACGTGCTGATGGATAATCAAGTGAAGATTGTGGATGAGCAAACCGGTCGTATTATGGATGGCCGTAGATATTCTGACGGTCTACATCAAGCTATTGAAGCCAAAGAAAATGTAAAGATTGAAGCTTCAACCCAAACGTACGCTACGGTTACATTACAGAATTATTTCCGTATGTATAATAAGTTGTCAGGTATGACAGGTACTGCCGAAACAGAGGCGGGTGAATTCTGGGAAATTTACAAATTAGATGTGGTTGTTATCCCCACAAATCGTCCGTTATTAAGGGATGATAAGGATGATTTGGTTTATAAAACTGCGCGTGAAAAGTACAATGCAGTTATTGATGAAATTGTTAAATTACGAAATCAAGGCCGCCCAGTATTGGTAGGAACAACTTCGGTTGAAGTTTCTGAATTATTGGGTAGAATGTTGAATATGCGTAAAGTGGAGCATCAGGTTTTGAATGCCAAATTACACCAAAAGGAAGCAGAAGTTGTTCAACATGCAGGTGAGCCTGGGACCGTAACTATTGCGACAAACATGGCGGGTCGTGGTACCGATATTAAATTGACTGATGAAACTAAAAACGCTGGTGGTTTGGCCATTATTGGTACAGAACGCCATGAGTCGAGACGTATTGACCGTCAGTTACGTGGTCGTGCGGGTCGTCAAGGTGATGTAGGTTCCTCTCAATTTTTCGTATCCCTTGAAGACAATTTAATGCGTTTGTTCGGGTCCGAAAGAATTGCTAAAATGATGGATAGAATGGGTCATGAGGAAGGAGAATCCATTCAGCATACCATGATTTCAAAATCTATTGAGCGTGCTCAGAAAAAGGTCGAGGAAAACAACTTCGGAATACGGAAAAACCTTTTAGAGTATGATGATGTAATGAACAAGCAACGTGAGGTTATTTATAAACGAAGACGTCACGCGCTGCATGGAACTCGATTGAAAATTGATATTGCTAATTCCATTTACGACAATATTGAAGGACTGGTTGAAGATTATCGTATAACGAAAGATTATGCGGGTTTTAAATTAGATTCGTTAGCATCTTTACATGTGGATATTCCTGTTTCTGAAACGGAGTTTTTTGATTTGAAACAAGATGAGGTTATTGAAAGAGTATATGAGGCTACTTTAAATAGTTATTTCTCTCGTCATGCTGAGATGGCCAAATCGGCTTATCCGGTGATAAAAAATGTGTATGAAGACCCTAATTCTCATTATGAGAATATTGTGGTTCCGTTTACTGATGGTAAAAAGTCGATGCAAGTCGTTGCCAATTTAGAAAAATCATATACTTCTGAAGGGTTAGAGTTAATTGATGCCCTTGAGAAAGGGGTTTCTTTAGCTATGATTGACCAATACTGGAAAGAGCATTTGCGTGCTATGGATGATTTACGTCAATCGGTTCGAAATGCCGTTTATGAGCAAAAGGATCCGTTATTGATTTACAAATTTGAGTCATTCAAATTGTTTAAAGAAATGGTGGGCCGTATTGGACGAGAAGGCGTTTCATTTTTGGTGAAAGCGAACTTACCACAACAAGAAAATACACAAGTAAGAGCAGCTCCTGCACCTAGAATTAAAGTTAGAAACTTACAAGAGCGTAAAGATGAGTTGCCTTCTGCTGCAACAGGCGGTCAACAATATCACGACCCTTCGGCTAATCGGGTACCTGAAAAAAGAACTCCGGTGGTTAAAACCGAACGCGTAATTGGTAGAAACGATAAAGTAACCATCAAAAACGTTCAAACTGGGGAGACCAAACAGGTGAAATACAAACAAGCTGAACCACTTATTAAAGGCGGAAGCTGGATGTTGGTGGATTAAAAAATAAAAACGTAAAAAAGCCCTGATTGAATTTTCAATCAGGGCTTTTTTTATCCGATATTTTTGTAGTTAGATTTACCCTGGATTATTTTTTCAAATTGAATGTAAAAACATCCGGTCTTGAATAATGTCCAACGGCATCAAACATGCGTTTAGCTTTTATGATTTGACTAAGATCAATATCAGCATATAAAATACCCTCTTCAGCCTCAAGCGAACCTGCTAATACCTGCCCATTTGGACCAATTATAGAACTATTTCCAACATTAATCCATTCCCTTCCTTCTGGATAGAGTTTTTTAAACGCATATTCATCTGGAATATCATCTATTTTTAAGGCCATACAAGTACTTATTACAAATAACCCGCCTTCCCTTGCGATATGCTGGATAGATTGTGTCCAATTTGGACTTTTATCCCAAGTTGGTGCGGCTAATATTTGAGTCCCAAATTCGTAGATTGCATTTCTAGCTAATGGCATAAGATTTTCCCAACAAATCAATCCTGCCAATTTTCCTACCGAAGTTTCATAAGAACATAGCGTATCACCTTCGCCTTGAGACCATATTAGACGTTCACCGCCAGTTGGGATTAACTTTCTATGCTTACCTAGAATATTACCGCTATCATCTATAAAAAGTAAGCTATTAAATAAACTTGCGTTACTTGACTCAGAATTTCTCTCACTCACACCAATTACAACATTTATATTCGCCTTTTTTGCGGCTTTACAAAGTTTTCTAGTGCTGTCGTCTGGAATGGAAATGGCATTTTGAACCAGTTTTAAGTATAGCTCATTTAAATCAACGCCTTTACTATTCGGAATTAGCCATACCCAATCTGGGTATCCGGAAATAAAAGCCTCGGGAAAGACAATTAATTTAGCTCCATTTTCACCCGCTTCTAATATCGCTTCACAGGCTTTCTCAACAGTTTTTTCTTTGTTGAGGAAAAAAGGTGAAAGTTGAGCGGATGCAACCTTGAAATTTTCAGTCATCTACGTCAATTTTTTAATTTGCCATAATACGCGGATAAATCGTAAATGTTGGTAACCCGCATTTTTGATTTACTTATCCTCTGGATTTTCATTCTTAAATCTAGCCGCTACTCTGCGCCATAAATCCATGTTTTCAAAATCCAAATGAGATTCATCGGGATCAAATAATGGCTCGACAATTCCTTCTTTCTTTTGTCGCTCATAATCTTTTAAAAGAGCCAAAGCCGGTTTCCTAAGTAAGAATATGGCAATAAAGTTTAACCAGGCCATTATACCCACTCCAATATCGCCCATGGTCCAAGCCAATTCGGCAGATTTAATGGCGCCATAAAAAGTAGCTCCTAAAATCAACACTCTCAAAACCCAAATTAACCATGGTTTTTTGTTTTCGTGATCTAGGTAGCTCACGTTTGTTTCGGCAATGTAGTAGTATGCCATTATGGTTGTAAAAGCAAAAAAGGAAAGGGAGATAGCTACGAATATTTTTCCAAAACCTGGAAACTGACTTTCAATGGCCATTTGGGTATACTCAGGGCCATAATTAACTCCGGGTAAATGCTCAAAAATAAAACCTCCGTCTGGGTCAATCACGTTATATTGAAACGTAAACAATATCATAAAAGCGGTAGCAGTACACACAAATAAAGTATCTACATAAACCGAAAAGGCTTGCACCAAACCTTGTTTGGCTGGGTGACTTACTTCGGCAGCTGCTGCTGCATGTGGAGCTGTTCCTTGACCTGCTTCATTGGAGTAAATGCCTCTTTTCACACCCCACATAATGGCCATCCCAACAATACCCCCAAATGCTTGATTTGCCCCAAAGGCAGATGTTACAATAAGTTTTAAAATTTCCGGGATTTCCCTAAAATTTAATCCAATAATTACTACCGCGATTAGCACATACGCAACAGCCATAAAAGGAACTACAACCTCTGAAAATTTACCAATTCTCTTTACCCCGCCAAATACAATTAAAGCTAGAAAAACGATAATTGCTCCTCCAGTATAGGCGTTTTCAATATCAAAAGCAGATTTAATACCTGCAGCAATACTATTTGCTTGAACACCAGGAAGGAAAAATGCGGTACTTAAAATAGTGGCTATGGCAAATAGGGTGGCAAACCATTTAATCCCAAGCCCATACTCAATGTAATACGCAGGACCACCACGGTATTCACCGCCTTTATTTTGTTTATATAGTTGACCCAAAGTAGCTTCAATAAATGCCGAAGCGGATCCTAAAAAGGCAATAATCCACATCCAAAAAATGGCGCCTGGTCCACCAAGAGCAATAGCAGTTGCTACTCCGGCAATGTTACCTGTTCCAACCCTTCCTGATATAGCAATAGCAAATGCTTGAAATGAAGAAACGCCTCGTTTTGATGCTTTCCCACCAAAAAGTAATCGGAGCATTTCTTTAACCATGCGTACCTGAACAAATCGTGTTTTAAAAGAATAAAATATCCCAGATAAAAGGGCAAGGGCAATCAAAGCATCACTCCATACTACTGCGTTTATACCGTTGATTATTTCTTCTATCATAAATTAGTCTTTAATTCAGTTGGTTTTTCTTATAATTCCCGAAGTTAAAAATATTATTGGATTTAGATTTTGGCGATTACTTGAGTTGTTTGGCAATTTGTTGAATTTGGTTTTCAACCAAACGACCATTAAACCATTCGCCATCAATATCTGCATTGTATTTGTTTTTATAAAATCCAATAGCAGAAACGTTCCATTTTAAAACTTGCCACTCCAATCTTTTACACCCATTTATAGCCGCCACTTTTACTACTTCATCAAAAAGTAATTTTCCGATACCTTTATCTCGATATTCAATGTTTACTATGATGTCCTCTAAAAACAAACACTTTCCTTTCCAAGTAGAGTATTTAAAATAGTGTAAAGCAATTCCTTGAATTACCCCGTTTATTTCGGCCACAAAAAAGCCAAAGAGTGGGTTGGGTCCGAATCCGTCTTTTTCTAATTCTGCTATTGTTACCTCAACCGCATCGGGCTCTTTTTCGTATACGGCAAGTTCAATAATTAGTTTTTTCAGACCTGATAAATCTTGTATTTCACCTTCTCTAATTCTTATTTCCATGTGTTTTATTTAATCGCTTTTCGTTGCCAAAAGGTGAATCCATTTTTTTCATAAAGGAATTCAACATCTTCCAATTTTTCTAAGTATTGTGTGCCATTTATCTTGGCTACAAAAAATACATCCTTATCAATATCACCCGTTTTTAACCATTCTTTTAAATATCGATTTGGGTTCCCGTTGGGTGTGATTTGGGTGTAAAATAATTGGGCGTAGCTTTTGTATTCTTCCGAAACAACGTAACAATCGCAACCCACTTTCGTTTCGTAAAACTCAATAGCCGCGCGTTGGGTAATACCTTCAATATTATTGATAATTAAGGTTAACGTAACGAAAACAAAAAGGGCCGTTCCGCCAAAAAGCCAGCCCACTCCTTTATTCACTTGATTCTTGTGTAAATAAATGACTCCCAATATAGTGGTTACAATGAGTATTACTCCGGCTATAGATTCAATTCCTGACCATGTAATATCTGCGTCTAAATTTGCAACGGCAAACGGATCGGCCGCCAGTAACGGTTTTAAAACATCAATGTGCATTCCCAACCAAGGTAAAAGAATGACTGCCGTTCCGAAAATAGCAGCAATTAGTAACAAAATGGATTTCATCCAAATGGAAAATTTCAATTTATGTTCTTTCATATCCCGTAATACTACAGCCGCTAAGTACGTCATAGGGAAATAGGCTAAGGATGAATAATGAATAATTTTTGTGCTTACAACGGTAAACAAAATGAGCACCACCCAAAATAGCATGAGCATCCATTTGCGCATATCTTCTTGAATAATTGAACCTTTAGATAATTTCCCCATACTTCGAATCATAAAGATGCTTGCGGGGAAAACACCAAGAAGTAAAACCACGAAATGGTACCCTAAAAAGCCTCCATGACCGGCATCTTGCTGAGAGAATAATTCCCACTGACGAATGGTGAACTCAATGGCGAATTGAGGTCCGTAAAAAAGGGTTACAACGCCAAACCAAATGGATGCGGTGCCGATTGTTATCAGGGTGTAGAGAATTAATTCAGGAATGGAAATGAAAAATTTAAATTTTTTATAAACCCAATATACTCCTACTACCAAAGCCACAATTAAAAAAGCCACTGGTCCTTTTACCAAAATGGCGAGTCCGGTAAAAACACCTGCTAAAGCCAGATGAAACCATTTAGATTTTGCAGATAATTTAGTAGAGAAATTCTCTTTTTTCCAATAAAAAGTGATTAATTGATATAAGCTCAAAAAAATGAATAAGTTAAACCAGGGATCTATTATACCAGACCTAAAATATAAGTGGGGGAGAACACTCCCGAAAAAAGCCCCGGCCCATAAAAGTCCAAAATTTGTGTTGTATAGTTTTTTCCCTAAACTGTAAACCAAGAGTAGCGTGATTAATCCGGCAATTGTATTTGGAAAACGGGAAGCATATTCATTCATTCCAAAAATGTTCATGGAAAGAGCCTGAAACCACATAAACATGGGAGGTTTTTCTGTAAACAGCTGGTAATCAATCTGCGGACGTAAATAGTCACCTGTAACAACCATTTCACGCGCAATTTCCGCAAAGTTTATTTCATCCCAATCAAATAGGTGAACTTTTCCTAGAAAGGGCATAAAAAACACTACGGAAAATGCAATGATGAGAAACTTATTTTTATCCATTACTTGGATTTTTTATTGGAAAATGAATTCAAAATGGAACTAACCAAACGATCACTTAAGCCCAATTTTCCTTTTAAGAATGAGTATACTGATATTAATTTTTTATCGAGCCAAATTAATGTTTTTTTATAGCCATCATTCGGTCGAGCTTGGTAATTTGTTGCAGATTTTGCAGGCTTTTTTTCTAAAGTGTAATAGTACAATGCAATTGATTTTCGAGATGTTCCTTTCGGGCAAGATAATGGGTTAGGAGAACCGTGATAGGTTTTTTTTCCGGTGCTAAAAATTACGGCTGTGTTGAAAGTAGGAGGAATACTTTTGATGCATTTGTGCATTTCTTCATCCCATAACTCTAGGTTTCCTTGCCATTTCTCGTCCCAATCTTCATTTAAGTAGATAAGAACATTGACTCTTCTTTGCCAGTTTTTTTGCCTCGGGTGGACGGTAAAATCAGCATGAATATTTAAAAATCCTCCGGGTAAAGTTTGGTGTAATCCGCTGCCTTCAAGACTAGAATCTGCCAATAAATTTGGAATCCCAGTTAGCTGTTCCAACCAAGAAATAAAAGCGGGTTGACTCATTTCGGTAATTAAGTTTTGGGCAGATAGGGGTAAATACGCCCATTTATTTAATCCATGTTTACGTTCATTATAATGAATGTAGTGGGTCCAATTTTTATCAGTTACTGTTGGGAAGTCGGATTGTAATTTTTTTACAAATGATTGATTTAGAAAGTCTGGTAACTGAATATTTGGAAATGGTAAACCGCTGGCATACTGTTCATGAAGCATGTGTATGTTGCCGTTTACTATTTCCTGGCTAATTATATTCATTGGTATTTGATAGTAGAAATGTAAAAATAGTGGATAAAACAAAGTTGCAGCAGCAAAATCCTAGTAAATTTGAACACAACAGTTTTTGAGCTATAATTTTTTTGTAATGAATGAAATGGATAAAAAAGTAATAATGTTTCAAAGGGGGAGTATTGAAGCAGGCGTTGCTCTTGAGCCCGATAAGGAAATTTTACAGCTATTGAATTCTATGACCGTTGGCTCAAATGGGGCTCGATATCTTCACAAGAATATTTTGGAACGTATTGTTCAATTACCGAATAAATACTTCATGTATTTACGGAAAAATGGAACCATTAAAGGCACTTTCGTTTCCGCACAGCGAACAATTGAAGAAGATTTTGGGAAGGCAAATGCCTATTATATTCGGTATTTGGCTATTAGTGAAATGTTTCAAGCTACAAAGAAGAAAAAGATACAGCACGGTAATCCAGATGGAATTATTAAAAGTTTGACCAAAAAGTTTTTATCCCAAGCCCCAATTGATTTTGGTATTGGATATAATGAAGATAAATCATTACCCTCGTTTCATTATGCCTTTTTTGATTCCGAAAATTTTAGATCTACAGATTTAAGTGAGCTTTTAGGAATGAACCCCATTGGAGAGTTTGAGACTCTTTCCTTTACACGATTAAATCCTAAAAACTTTCCAAATATTCAAAGGCTAGATGTTGCCGATTACTCTAAATTGAGAGAGTTAATTAAAATTCAACATAAAGATTTTTCGGTGTATACGGATCAATATTTATTTTCAAAGGGAAATTATTTTGTATGGATGAAGGATGGGGAAATTGTGGCAGGTATTCAGCCTAACAAATGCGAATGGGAAGTCAAAAATATGGCAGGATTGATGGGTAAGCTTATGTTGAGAATATTGCCTTACATTCCTTTTTCAAAAAAATACTTTAATCCAAAAAAGTTTGAGTTCATCACCCTTGATTATGTGTATTTAAAACCAGGCTTTGAGAAGGAATTTGAGCAATTGTTTGAAGGTTTACTTCATGAATTTGGGGTGAAATTCGCATTAATTTTTCAAGATGTAAAGAGCCCGTTTATGAAAGTTTTGAAAAAGATGGATTTGGGTTTTATTAGCCATTTTTCAAAAGTTCCAACGGGAAAGATTATGCTTACCACAAATAAAATTACAGAGGCACAAAAGGAAGAAATTTCTAGCAAACCTTTTTTTACGTGTGGAGTTGATATGTCTTAATGCTCATAATTGAATCTCTAAAATCGGTTTAACCTTAGCCTTTCCTTTTTAAATAGATTATTTCTTCTTAAAAGTGCTGTGTAATTAACAAAACAAATTCAAAACTAACTACTTTTGGGAATAGGTTTTGACGGAATAGATTAAAGCTATTTAAATGGCAAAAGAAAAGGTTGTAATATTTGAACGTGGTAGTTTTGAGTTAGGAGTAACTAAGAAGCTGAATCCAATAGCTTTAGAATTACTAAATAAAATGACCGTAGGTTCATCTGGTGCGCAATATTTGCATAAGGATATTGAGGAGCGAATGGGCGAGTTGCCTAATAAGTATTTTATGTACTTGAATCAAAGTGGCCATTTAAAATCTACCGTTACAACTGCCCTTCGTGTTACTAAAGAGTCATTTGGTTTTGTAAACGCGTATTATGTGCGTTATTTTGTTTTTGACGAAAAACTACAAGCAGTTAAAAACAAGCGAATAAAGCATGGTAAAACGGGATTAATCAAACGCTTGTTGCGAAAGTACTTCACTAAATCACCTGCTGTTCATGGATTGAGTTTTGGTGAGGATGTGAATTTGCCCTCGTTTTTTTATGCGTTTTTTGATGAAGAAAATTTCAGATCTACAGAGCTAAGCCAAATTTTAGGTCTAAGTCCAGTGGGTAAATTTGATACGTTTACTTTTACTCGATTGCATCCTTCTAGAAGTCAACATGTAGAAAGATTGGACCAAGTCCACCAACATTCCATGCGTGAAATATTAGCCGATTATTACGCCAATTTCTCCGTATATACCGATCAATTTTTATTCTTAAAAGACAACTATTTTGTATGGCGTGAAAACGGTGAAGTTGTGGCTGGAGTTCAAGTGAATAAATGTGAATGGGAGCTCAAGCATATGAGTGGGTTAACAGGGCTTTTTATGTTGCATATATTACCTCGAACTCCTGGGTTAAAAAAATACATTAATCCCAAAAAGTTTGAGTTCATCACCCTTGATTATATTTACGTTAAACCCGGTCATGAAGAAAAGTTAGAACGTCTTTTCACTACCATGCTTAATGAATTTAACGTAACTTTTTCTATTTTCTGGCAAGATGTAAAAAGTCCATTGCATCAATTACTGACCAAATTAGACATGGGGCTTTTAAGTAATTTCTCAAAAGTGCCAACGGGTAGAATAATGATGACTTTGGGTGATGTTAGTGAAATACAAGTAAAACAAATTACAGATAAACCGATGTTTACATGTGGTTTAGATATGACATAAATTATGGGAAAAGGAAATTTTATTACTTTTAAAAGAGGGATTTTGTTGGTTTTTGCGACTGTTCTGTTGGGCAGGTGTGGTATGCAATCAGAAGAACCCATTAATGAAAACCCCGTAGCAGAAGTTCAGCTTCAAGAACATGCTGTATATGCGGTTTTGTGGCACCAAACTGCTGCAGAATACAAGGCATTGTGTCTCCAAACGTATAATCTCGCTAGGTTACAGTTGGACCAAAGATTACGCGAACATGCATTTCCATATGATTTACCTCCAGCAATTATTATGGATTTGGACGAGACTGTATTAGACAACAGTTTTTATAATGCCCAACTTATTTTAGATAATGATGATTATGTGCGCTCCACATGGAAAGAGTGGAGTGATTTGGCAAATGCTGGAGCGGTTCCAGGTGCCATAGGGTTTATTAAATATGCTAAATCTAAAAATGTAGAGGTTATTTTTATTTCCAATAGATTACATCGCGAAGTTCCAGCTACAAAAATTAATTTGGAAAAACTTGGGTTGACGGATGTAGATACCTTAAACTTTCATTTTAAAATGGATGAAAGCAGCAAACAGGGAAGAAGAGATGAGGTTTCAAAAGAATATGATGTGTTAATGCTTTTTGGAGATAATTTGGCTGATTTCTCTTCTATTTTCGATAAGAGAAGTCTGAATGATCGAAGTGAAATTGTAGATAGTTTATCTCAAGAATTCGGATCACATTTCATTATTTTACCAAACGTATTGTATGGGGATTGGGCAGGGGCTTTAATGGAATACGATTATGCACTTGATTTTGAAGCAAAGGATTCCATACGTAAATCTTATTTAAAAGGCTATTAGCCTTCTCTTTCTGTTCGAATCCAATTTGCGGTTTGTTTTATGCCATCAACAAATGGTGTGACCGTATAACCAAGTTGTTCTTTCGCTTTTGAAATATCTGTTGCCCAACTGACAGTATACTTTCTAATAAATGGGGGAGTGACTGCAGGTGCAATTCCAAAATTATCACCAAAAAACTGCATTGTTCTAGCTGCTCCCATAAGTATCGGGAGGGGAACTTCAACTGATTTTCTCTTTACCCCAGATACTTGCCCAAAGGCATCTAGAAGTTCTCTATACGTTAAATTTTCGCCTCCTAAAATGTAATTCTCACCTGTTTTTCCGTTTACAGCCGCCAGATAATGTCCGTTAATCATATCTTGAATAAAGGCATAATTACCTGATGTTAAACCGTTTCCAGGTAAATAACGGAATCCGTTATACATATATCTTTCTAGAAGTTTTGTTACCGCATTACTAGCGCTTAGTGCCCCTGGTCCATAAATTCTAGTTGGACTTACGGTTACAATATCCATTCCTTGGGTGATATATTCTTTAACCCTTTCGTTGGCAATTTGTTTTGTGCGTTCGTACTCGGTGAAAGGAGGTAGAACTTGTTGAATTTCCTCTGTAATGAGTTCATCATTTACTTGAGGACCAAAAGTGCCAGCGGTAGCGGTAACAATTACTCTATTCACGTTTGAAAACTTTGCGGTTTCCAAAACATTTACCGTTCCATCTACATTTACATCGTGATAGGTTTGAAGGTTTTTCGCCCAAGGTTGCGCATATGCGGCTAAATGGAAAATGGCATCGCAATCTTTTGAAGCATTTTTCAAACTTTCAATATCCAATAAATCTGCTGGTGTAGATTGAATAAGCGGATTAGAAGCCATTTTTGAATTTAGCTTGGAACCTGGTCGATGCATTGCATTAACCTCAATATTTTTTTCGGCTAAAAACAAGGCTAATTGCCCACCTACAAATCCACCTGCTCCGGTTATAAGTACTTTCTTCATTATTGGGATATCTAATATTTTTTGATTTAAAATAATGAGTTTAAAAGTGAATCGTCAACCATATTAGGTAATGTAACTTTTAGTTCCGGAGTTCTTTCCATTTCTCGTTTAATGGCAAAATTGGCTTCTTCATTTCTTGCCCATGCTCTACGACTAATTCCATTATTTACATCCCAAAATAGCATTTTCTCAGCACGTCTTGCGGCATCCGCTGTCCCATCCAATACAAGACCGAACCCACCGTTAATTACTTCGCCCCAGCCAACGCCACCGCCATTGTGGATAGATACCCATGTGGCGCCTCTGAAAGAATCGCCAATAACATTTTGGATAGCCATATCTGCGGTGAACATAGAACCATCGTAAATATTTGCTGTTTCCCTAAATGGTGAATCTGTTCCTGATACATCATGATGATCACGTCCCAAAACAACAGTTCCGATTTTGCCATCTTTTATTGCCTTGTTGAATGCCAAAGCTATTTTGGTTCTTCCTTCAGCATCTGCATATAAAATTCGGGCTTGAGAACCAACTACTAATTTGTTTTCTTGCGCTCCTTTGATCCATGTAATATTGTCTTGCATTTGTTGCTGAATCTCTTGAGGCGAATTCTCTTTGATTTCACTCATAACATCCAAAGCAATTTGGTCGGTAATGGCTAAATCTTCTGGTTTGGCAGATGTACACACCCAACGGAATGGTCCAAACCCGTAATCAAAACACATCGGTCCCATGATATCTTCAACGTAGGATGGATACCTAAATCGAATACCATCTTCAGCCATTACATCAGCTCCAGCTCGAGATGATTCTAATAAAAATGCATTTCCATAATCAAAGAAATAGGTTCCTTTGGCCGTGTGTTTGTTAATTGCCGCAACTTGTCTGCGTAATGATTCGTGGACTTTTTCTTTAAATTGATCTGGATTTTTAGCCATCATTTCATTCGACTCCTCCAGTGATAAACCTGCTGGATAATATCCTCCAGCCCATGGGTTATGCAAGGAAGTTTGGTCAGAACCAAGGTCGATATAAACGCCAGCTTCGTCAAATTTTTCCCATACATCTACAATGTTTCCATCGTAAGCGATAGAGACTGTTTCTTTCGCTTCTTTGGCAGAAGTAACACGTGCAACCAATTCATCTAAATCGGCAATAACTTCATCTACCCAGCCTTGTTCGTGACGTTTGTAAGTGGCAGCTTGATTTACTTCTGCTGTTACTGATACTACACCGGCAATATTTCCAGCTTTTGGCTGTGCACCACTCATTCCTCCTAAACCAGAAGTAACAAATAATTTGCCTGCAGTACCTTTATCATCAATCATTCTACATCCATTTAGAACGGTGATGGTAGTTCCATGAACAATTCCTTGTGGGCCGATATACATGTACGAACCGGCAGTCATTTGGCCATATTGAGTAACACCTAGAGCGTTGTATTTTTCCCAATCATCCTGTTTTGAGTAATTTGGAATCATCATTCCATTTGTTACAACAACGCGTGGCGCATCTTTATGAGACGGGTATAAACCCATTGGATGACCAGAGTACATCGCTAAGGTTTGCTCATAGGTCATTTCACTTAAATACTGCATGGTTAAAAGATACTGTGCCCAGTTTTGAAACACAGCTCCATTACCACCATAGGTTATTAATTCATGTGGGTGCTGTGCAACACGATTATCCAAATTATTTTGGATCATGTGCATAATGGCCCCAGCTTGTGGGCATTTAGCAGGATATTCATTTATTGGTCGCGCATAAAACGCATAATCAGGACGAAAACGGTACATGTAAATACGACCGTAATCTTTTAATTCTTGGGCAAATTCTTTGGCTAAAACGGGATGATGTTTTTTTGGGAAATAACGCAATGCATTCCGAACCGCTAATGCTTTCTCTTCTTTTGAAAGAATATCTTTTCTTTTTGGCGCATGACTTACGCTGTTATCGAAAGGTTTCAATGCAGGTAATTCATCTGGAATTCCAGCTTTAATAACGTCTTGAAAATTACTCATTCTTAAATCTTTTTATTGGTATTAAATCCATACGGACAGTGACGGCATCCACTTTGACAGCAATATCCGCGTTTTAAATGGTAGGCTTCTGTAAAAACCTTAAAACCCTCTTCCGATAAATAGAAGTCTTCCGGTTCTAACTCTTTTCCATCAAATAATCCACTGTTTTTCATGGAGCGCAAAGGTAATATTATGGGTTGAAATTAATAAGTGGGATTTGGGAATAATCCAATAGGATTATAACCCTTTTTTATAAGTGTAAAAAGCCTATAATTTCTTTACTGTAATTATATTAACAGGGCAATTTTTTGCTGCTTTCACATTTTCTTCTAATGCAAAATCTGGGGCATTTATAATGTAAAACTCGCCTTTTTGTTTTGCTTTTAAAAGATAGCATTTGCCATCTGCTTTGCTCATTTTCCAGTATTCGGGTGCGGCCTCTACACAGGCGTTACATCCAATACATTTATGGCGATGTTGAACTATTTGGATCACGCGTCTACAATTTTGTAGATTTTATCGGATGGGCGGATGATATCCGCAATAGGGAAAGTGAAATTATCTCCGCGTTTTACTTTTTCAACCTGTTCTTCATTTAATCGAAGCGAGGCAATAGTATGTTCTAAAATTCCAGTAGTGGGTCCAGTAATAATTATGTCATCTCCAACCGAAAGTTCACCATTTTTTAATGTGAATTCTCCAATGCCAATTTTACCGAAGTACTTGTTGCCATCACCCACATAAATTTTACGTTTTTTGGCTTTGGAACCATCTTCATCTGTCCATTCACCTAATTCTTTTCCAAGGAAATACCCTCCCCAGAAACCGCGGTTGAATACATTATCCATGCGTTCTTCCCATTCTTTTCCTTTCTCTAAAGTGAAAGTTCCCTCTGCAACAGCATCGGCTGCTTCACGGTATGATGCCGTAACTTCCTTAACGTAATCTGGACCTTTACTTCGGCCTTCAATTTTTAAAACGCTAACGCCTGTTTCAATAATTTGATCTAAAAATGTAATGGTGCATAAATCTTTAGGAGACATGATATACTCATTGTCAATTAAAAGTTCGTTTCCTTCGCTATCTTTTACTTCGTAAGTTCTTCTACAATTTTGCTTGCAAGCGCCACGGTTTGCCGATGAATTAGCGGTATGTAAACTCAAATAACATTTACCCGAAACAGCCATACATAATGCGCCATGCACAAAAACTTCAATTTTCACATGTTCCCTATTTGGACCACGAACGTCTTCGGCAATAACTGCATCACAAATAGACTTTACTTGTTGAAGAGTAAGCTCACGAGAAAGAACCATTACGTTGGCGAAATTTGCATAGAATTTCACGACCTCAATATTGGTTATGTTAATCTGTGTAGAGATATGAACAGACATCCCTAAACTATGTGCGTAACTAATAGCCGCTTGATCCATTGCAATAATGGCATCCACGTTGCTATCGGCAGCTGTCTTCACAATCTTTTTCATCAAGTTGATGTCGTGATCATACAGAATGGTATTAAGCGTTAAAAAGGCTTTTACTCCGTGCTCATGGCATAACCTTACTACTTCAACTAAATCTTCGGTAGTGAAATTTATAGAAGATCGAGCACGCATGTTTAACTGCTCAATTCCAAAATATACTGCATCAGCACCACCTTGAAAGGCTGCTCTTAAACTTTCAAAACTCCCAACGGGAGCCATTATCTCAACTGTTCTTGCGCTCATAAGGCCGCAAAAGTACTATTTGGAATGATTCTAAATGTTACATTAGTGTAAAAACAAAAAAAGCCCAGATAAAATCGAGCTTTTTGATAGGGGTGATAGGTAATTATTTTGTTAGGAAACCAATGTTAAAACCCACTGATCCGTAAAAGGCGCCACCTTCGCCACCTCCAAATCCATTGTACCATCCTCCATCTCCAGCTCCGAAACCAGCGCCAATAAAATAGTCTATTAAAAAAACATTACTCATTACTATTTGTTTTCCCCAGTCTATTCCCAGCATAACCGATGTGCCATAATCATTCACACCTACATTAATTGCAGGTCTAAAATACCATCCTTTTAAAACATGAGAATATTTCATTCCCTGCAAGTAAAAATCCGGAGTCATAATAAATTTATAACCCGCTTTAAAGTTAGCGCCAGAGTAATCTCCCCAGCCAAAACCTACAGCTATTTCAAAACTTTTGCCTGGACCTAAACTCCTTTCATAACCAAATTTAAGGTTCTCCATTATTGGATTAAACATGCCAAATTTGAATGCGTTTTTATTATTGTCTGTATAATATTCTGGATCCATCATTTTATTTTTAAAAGTTAGTTCTTCTCCATTTTTAAGAACGACTTTTTCAATCATATCCTTATTCACTGCATAAACAAGTTCTCCTGTTTCTTCTGTTTTATATTTCACCTCTTCTTCTCCCAATTCAATAATATGACATACAATATCATCTTTATTTTTTTTGTAAATTTTATCGGGTGTCTCGCTCGTAAATGGATCTTCCTTTTGGCCAAAGTCTAGAACTTTTCCATTTTGTAGTACGATTTTTTCAACTGCATTTTTTTCTATGGAGTAAATTATCGCACCCGTTTCTTCTTGGGTATATTTAATATTATTTTCATTTATTTCTGTGATTGTACAAATAATGCTGTCGTTATTTGTTTTGTGAATTTTATCTTGTGAAAAAACACTTGTTGATGTGATTAATAGTAGGACAAATGTTATTGATGTTAGTACCAATGATTTCATAGTTTCTAGTTTTATTTCAACGAATGTAAGGTCAGACAAAAGCGGTAAACAAAAAACAGAGGGCCTAATTTGATTTCGGAGGTCATTACTTAACCTGGGTTAATTAATTGGTAGGAAAGTTTGGCCCTTGATTAGAAATTCAGATGAAATTGGGCAAAAAAAAAGCTTGGATAAATCCAAGCTTTTTAAAAAAATATGTTGTGGTTTATTTTGTCAAGAAACCCACTTTGAATCCTGCAGTAAATGAAAGCGGAATGTCTGGTGTAACTACAAAACCATAGTGATACCCTCCATCATCATAATACTCACTTCCGGAAGGTCCATTTGTGTTATAGGTATCAAAACCGTAACCAAGACCACCATAGATGTCTACAAGGAAAACATTGCTTAAAACCCATTGTTTTCCAAAAGAAAGGGTTATTGCTCCAGCGATTACTTCCCCTCGAGATGATACATAAGTATTGTTCAAATAATCATAATATTCAAAATCCCGATTATATACAGCTAAATTGATATCCGGTCTAAAATACCAGCCTTTCAGTAAATGCGAATATTTCATTCCTTTAAGAATGTAATCAGGAGTCATGATAAACTTATACCCTGCTTTAAAACACGCCCCTTTTTGGTTGTAGTTAAGAGCTTCAGAAATACCCAAACCTATTATGCCTACCGACCCCTCAACACTTTGGCCTGGTTTTATTGACCTTTCATATCCAGCACTTAAAGCACCAGTTAAAGGAGAAAACAATCCAAGTTTCCAAGCGTTTTTTGAATTATCAGTATACAATTCTGGGTCGGTCATTTTATCCTGAAAAACAAGCTCTTTTCCATTTTCTAAAACGATTTTTTCAATTTTGTCTTTGTCAAGCGCATAAACCAAATCGCCAGTTTCATCCGTAGTATATTTCACTTCATCTTCACCAATTTCAGTGATTTTACACAAAACAACATCCTTATTGGTTGTATAAATTTTGTCTTGTGCCATAATGCTCACGGAAATGAAAAGCAAAAGGAAAAGTGTAATTGATTTTAATAAATAATTTTTCATAGTTTTAGTTTTAGTTGTACAAATGTAGTGATAAATCGAGTTGCCCACCAATATTGTACCAATTCGTTACAACAAGTTAACATGCTATAATAGAGTGAATAAAGTGTTGATTGCTTGCTTAATATTTTCGCGTACTTGAAGTACTGATGCCTCCATCATATAACATGGGGCGCTAATAATTTTTAGGTTCGAATCTATACTAATTTCTTTTACTGATTTCATTTCCGGTAAAGTGCCAACGGCTTTCATGCCGTCAGATATTGCCCCAATATCATAGGGAGATTTTTCTTCGGTAGTTCCAACTGTAAGTTTTGGAGATTTCCCTGTGCCTTCTAATGCTTTGGCTACGGTAGTTGGACCCATACATAAAGCTACTATAGGTTTTTTAGAGTCTACCATTTCAGTAATGAGTCGCTTTACATCCGGGTTTATTTCAGAACCTGGTCCTTTGACTGCCCAATTGGTATGATTTTTTGCGGTTCCAAATCCACCTGGAATAATTAGGGCGTCAATATCTTTACTAGAAATATTTATTAGGTCCTCAATATCCCCTCTTGCGATACGGGCAGATTCAAATAGAACATTTCGTGTTTCTGACATTTCCTCTCCCGTAAGGTGATTGATCACATGCATTTGATCAATATTTGGAGCCATAAATAACACGTCAGCGCCATGTTCGGCAACCGCCAAAAGACTAAATACTGTTTCTTGAATTTCGGAGCCATCATACACTCCGCAGCCTGAAAGTAAGATTCCTATTTTCATTGTTTTTGATTTAATAGGATTTAAAGGTAAGAGATTTTATGGAGCTAAGGCTTATGGCCAAGGCAAAAGGTAGCCTATGCCTTCGCCATAAGCTTTCGCCATCTTAATCCATCATGAATTGAAGATCCGTGCCTGGTTCTAGTTCACGCGGTTCTTTACCTTTTTCAAATAAACGCATGGTGAGATCTCCTCCTAAAGACAATACCCCGTTGTTCAGTTTTAAAAAGCTACCCTCTCGTAACCCAGCAACTAATAAGTCATTATAAACCAAGCACTCTTTTATGCGTGTTTCTCGGGTTTCACCCATGTGTTTTGAATTGGGGTCTGGGTCTAAATAATGTGGGTTAATATTAAAAGGAATGGCGCCTATAGCCTTAAAGGTAGGCGGGTACACAATAGGCATGTCGTTCGTGTTATTGATCGTTTGTCCCGTTAAATTAGACCCAGCACTGGTTCCCATATAAGGCATTCCCGCATTGATTTTTTCACGTAAAACCTGCATTAAATTTTGGTCGTAAATTTCTTTTAATAGGACGAATGTATTTCCTCCGCCTGTAAAAACGCCTTGCGCGGTTTTCAAAGCTTCCAATGGATTGGCAAATTCATGAATACCCTTTACTGAGATTCCGATTCCTGAAAAATAGGTTTTTGCAACTTCTGTGTAACCATCCCAAGTTATTCCTACTGGGCGGGCAAACGGTATAAAAACAATCTCAGAAACTCCTCGGAAATGCAATTTAATTTCCTCTGTCATGTAGGATAAATAGGGCTTGCCATGAACCGTTGACGTACTAATAATTAGGAGTTTTTTCTTTGACATAATGCGCTTTATTTGGAAATGTAAATTTAGAGATTTTATAATGGAGACCATAAAAAAATGCCATTTGAAAATCATCAAATGGCATTTTAAAGTTTCGATTAAATTATTTGTTACTCCTACTTATTTTTTGCTCATGTTTTTAGCAAAATCATACACCAATCTCACACCCGTGCCTGTACCGCCTTGCGCTTTGTATGCTTCTGGTTTATCTAAAAATGCGGGTCCTGCTATATCTAAGTGAATCCAAGGATAGTCCGTAAAGTGTCTTAAGAAATAACCTGCAGTAATTACACCTCCAACTGGTCCGCCTAGATTAGTCATATCCGCAATACTAGAATCTAATTGTGTTTTGTATTCACTCCACATTGGTAATTCTAAAATACGTTCATATACACGCTCACCACTTTCTTTCAATGCGTTTTTCAACTCTTCACTAGCAGTTGCTACAGAAGCAATACCATGAGTTCCTGTAATAGCATGTGCAGCTCCAGTTAATGTTGCCATATCAATACATAACATCGGTTTAAATTGTTTCGCATAAACAAGGGCATCTGATAGTATCAAACGACCTTCAGCATCCGTATTTTTAACTTCAACCGTAGTGCCATCGCTAATGGTGATTACATCATCTGCAACTAGAGCATTTTTTCCAATCCGATTGTCTGTACTCGGTACTAAAGCAATGGTATAAACCGGTAATTTGTTTTTGGCGATGGCATAAATGGCTCCAGCTACACCAGCGCTTCCGCCCATATCACTTTTCATATCGTTCATATGAACACCAGATTTTAGGTTGTTACCACCTGTATCATAAACCACACCTTTACCCACTAAAACTAAGGGCTGTTTATTTACAGCGCCTTTTGGTTTGTAGGTCATAATGGTAAAAGTCGGATCGTCAATACTACCTAGGTTTACACCTAAAAGACCACCCATTTTCAATTTCTCAATTTCTTTTTTGCTTAAAACTTTTGTTTTAAAACCAGCAATCTTGCCAACAGCAACAAATCTTTTTGCCAATTCAACAGCGTTAAGCGTAATTACAGGTTCGTTAACAATATCTCTAGAAAAGCATGTTGCTTCACAAATATTTTCAATTTCTGTTAAGTCTTTTTGCGAAATCCCAGTAACATTTACATTTAGAGTTGTTAAACTGTTTTTCTTTGTTTTATCTGTTTTAAATAGTAAATATTGATAGTTTTCAAGAGTCATTCCTTCAGCAAAAGCCAATATGTTTTCTTTTGAAATTGAACTATCAGCTAATAAAGTAACAGACCCAATTTTTTCTGCGTTTGCAGATTTAGTAAGCTTACTTCCTAAAACACGGTAATCTTGAAATGCTTGATTTGCAGAGTCAGAAACTTTGTTTCCATAAACCACATAAACCAATTTGTCATTCACAGAGGAAAAGCTAATATCGTTCTCTTCTGATTTAATTTTTGAATTTAAATAAGAAGAATCAATTCCAGCTATCTTTTTAAGATTGGACTTGGCATTTGCCAAGATTATAATATTAGATGATGACGCTTTTGACGCTTTTAACTTTAACATATTTCGTTTTTTAATTGTTCGAATTTGGGAATGCAAATTTGCGATTTTTTAATGGGATTATGAGTTTCAAACTAGGCTTTTTAGGAAATAAAAAAGCGAACCTCTTTCGAAATTCGCTTTTTACTATTTAAGTATTTTGAAAACTAGAAATCAAATTTAATTCCTTGAGCTAAAGGTAAATCTGTTCCGTAATTAATTGTGTTTGTTTGTCTGCGCATATACGCTTTCCATGCATCAGAACCTGATTCACGTCCACCGCCAGTTTCTTTTTCTCCACCAAAGGCACCGCCTATTTCAGCACCTGAAGTTCCAATATTCACATTCGCTATTCCGCAATCTGAGCCTGCTGTAGATAAGAATAATTGCGCTTCACGCATATTATTGGTCATAATTGCAGATGACAATCCTTGTACTACGCCATTTTGAAGTTCAATAGCTTCATCAAAAGTTTTGTATTTTAATAAATATAGGATTGGAGCAAAAGTTTCATCTTGAATGATTTGATAATGGATTTCACCTTCACAAATAGCCGGTTTAACGTAACAACCAGTCTCATATCCCTTACCAGAAAGTACACCACCTTCACGAACTATTTTACCACCTTCAGCAACTAATTTTTCTAAGGCTTTAGAGTATAAATCAACAGCCGCAGTATCAATCAGTGGGCCCATATGATTAGCAGGGTCTAATGGGTTTCCGATTTTAATTTGATCGTAGGCTTTTATCACTAAATCTTTCACTTTATCATAAATCGATTCGTGGATTATTAATCTACGTGTGGAGGTACATCGTTGTCCAGCCGTTCCAACAGCTCCAAAAACAGCGCCAATAACGGTCATTTCCATATCAGCATCTGGAGTTACGATAATCGCATTATTACCACCTAATTCTAAAATTGATTTACCTAAACGAGCTGCAACTGTTTGCCCAACAATTTTACCCATACGGATAGAACCTGTTGCGGAAACCAATGGAACGCGCTTGTCGGTTGTCATCATTTCACCTACGGTATAATCACCGGAGATAATGTTCGATAATCCTTCTGGAACATCATTTTCAGCCGCTACCATGTTAAAAATATTTTGACAAGCAATTGCACACATCGGTGCTTTTTCTGATGCTTTCCAAACCACTGTATCTCCGCAAACCCAAGCAATTGCTGCGTTCCAAGCCCAGACGGCAACGGGAAAATTGAAGGCAGAAATTACTCCTACAGTACCTAGCGGGTGATATTGTTCTTGCATATGGTGCATTGGTCGTTCCGATTTAATAGTCAATCCATGCAATTGACGAGAAAGGCCAACGGCATAATCACATATATCAATCATTTCCTGCACTTCTCCCCAACCTTCTTGCAAGGATTTGCCCATTTCATACGAAACTAATCGTCCTAAAGGGTCTTTTAAATCTCTTAATTTATTTCCAAATTGACGAACAAACTCTCCTCTTTGCGGAGCTGGAATTATTCGCCAATCTTTAAAAGCGGATTGCGATAATGCCATCATTTTTTCGTAATCATCCTTTGTAGTAGAAGTTATTTTTCCAATTAATTTCCCGTCAACCGGAGAGTGGGACTCAAAGATTTCTCCTTTTCCAAAAAAAGATTTTCCTGTTGAAGTACCAAGGTTAGTTTCTTGTATTCCAAGTTGTTTTAAAGCCTCTTGAATTCCGTAATCATTGCTCATTTTGTTTTGTTTTTTTGATTTAAAAATCAGGTTTCAAAATTAGATAGAAAATAGCAGGTATTGGTATAAATTTCAATTCATCGATAAATTAAAAATATATTAAAACGCGGTTTTATCGTTTTCAATTTTTTACTATTGTTTGCAAACGTTTAAAAAATATAAACATGAAAAAAATCAAACACATTACAAGTGCCATTTTGGTGCTATTTTTAGCATTAACTGCTAATGCACAAGAACTTCCTCAGCCTTCACCAGCAGCTTCCTTTACCCAGCGAGTTGGAGTTACGGATATAACTATGAATTATTCTCGGCCAGGGGTAAAGGATAGAGAAATTTGGGGCGCTTTAGTTCCTTATAATGAGATGTGGAGGGCGGGCGCAAATGCTTCAACCAAAATTGAATTTAGTACAGATGTTAAAATTAACGGTACGGATGTAAAAGCAGGGAAATATTCTTTGTACATTATACCAACCGAAAAAGAGTGGACTTTTGTTTTAAGCTCTTATCTTGATGGATGGGGAGTTGATAAATATACTGAGGACACAGATGTTGTTCGGGTTAAGTCGAAAGTAGCTACTACAAATATGACGGAAAACATGTTGTTTTCTATGGACAAATTAACGGATAATTCAGCGGTTTTGAGTTTGTCTTGGGAAAAAGTGAAAGCTGGTTTTACAATTGAAATGAACACAAAGGAACTTTCGAAGGTGATTTTGGATCAATCCGTAAAGGATGCAGATAATAGCTTTAGAACCTATAACAATGCCGCTAAATGGTATATGGATAATGGCGATAATGCAAAAGGATTGGAAATGGCCATTAAATCGACATCTCAAAATAAAAGATTTTGGAATTTAACCGTTTTATCGGAAGCTTACTATGCAACAGGCGATTCGAAAATGGCAATAAAAACGGCTAAGGAGGCTTTAGCATTGAGTGTAGAGGCAAAATACCAAGCGTATATTGACCGAAATAATAAGAATATTGCAGATTGGGAAGGGAAGTAGAGATGAGCCGACAGAGGACCGAAGACTGAAGTTGGAAGTGAAAAATAATTAGAGTATTAAGATGCCTCATTCGTTAATTACGGATGGGGCATTTTTTAATTCTATTGGTGCTGTTTGAATTAATTGGTGATTAATTAGGAAGTTGTTTTTTTTTCTTCTAAATTAGAAGTGTCTAATAACCAATACTTAAAATGCCCAGGCGAGTTGGGATGCCTTCCCAAATAATCGAGTATGTGAAAGTGAAAAGCGATTAATAGAGTAACCGAGTAATTGAAGAAAATCGAAAGAGTATTCATAATCTAAATCTTTTCCCAATGAAAATATCAAAATATTTAACCATATGCATAATTTCCATTATAAGTCTATTTGTAATTATAAGTAGCTGTAGTAAAAATGAGATGGGAACCAAAGACAGTTCGGAAACGTCTGAACTGAATGTGCAAAAAGATGTAAGTTCAATTTCAGCTATCAAAACTGTTGAATGTATTGGCAGTTGCACAAATGGAAACGAATGTTTCGCGTGGGTTCGTAATGGAAATATAACTTGTTCTTGCAGCGGATGTGTTTTATCAGTTGAAGAAGGCAACCCGTCAAATAGGAGTATGGATTCAAAAGCTGACTTATCAGGGCTTCTGAATTATTTCGTAAATTATGTAGAAAGGATACATACTACTGAAACTTATGGGATTCTGTCTTTCAAACATTCTTTTTACGATAACTCGGAGTTTATTGTAATCACATATTTTATTGATGGAAACCCAGATGTAATTTATACGGTCTCGTTTCTTATTGAGTATGATTCATCAGGTGAGTCAGTAGCCAAAACAACATTGGTTGATTGTAGTGGGAGTTGTCCAAATGATAGTTGTGTTGAAATATATAATATGAATTCTGGAAGCGTAAGTTGTGGCTGCCAGAGTGATGAATGCACAATAACTATTGAAGAGTTAACAATTTAGGGTAAAAGTAAAAATAGTATTAAAACTATTCTATTATTTTACTAATGACATAATGAAGAATAGCCTCATTCGATAATTATGGATGGGGCATTTTTTTTGTGCTTTTATATTTTATTGATTAAGTCACCACTAAAGCAAGTTGCGCTTTTAGACCAACTAGCTTTTGTTCCATCTCGTCAATTTCTTCCTCAAATTTAGCTTTTACAGACTGTGAGTTTTTAACCACATTGGAAAATAAATTTTTGTAGTACGAAATTCCATCCTCCATGTTAGAATGAAATGTATCGAAATACTTCATCTGCTTTTCAATTGGACCTGTAACATCCTTAATTTTATTTTCTAAATAGTCAACATACAATCCAATTTCTTTAATAAACATATTTGGACGGTATTGTTCGCTTAAAACATTTATACGACCGTAAATATGAGAAGCCATTTTCTTCAAAGAAATAATCTCTTCAAAATACGCCATGTTCGGTCCTGGACAAATTGAAATACCATTACCTCGGTATTTAATATCTAGATTATTCATTTTTATTGCAGATGTTCCTAAACCAACGCAAATACATGATTTATCTGTGATTTTATCGTATTGTTTTTGATATTCTATCGCGTCTAACTCTTTGGAATCAAGTTCGTTTATTTTAAGTTTTTGATACTTTTTAGAGGCCGTACAAATGGATACCTCTGTAAACTCTTTATTTGACTGCAAATACTGAAGTGGGCACGAAGAACCAGGTTTTCCAGCATCAATCATTTTTTGCTTCTCCTTATCTTGAGTGTTTCCACGTAAAGAATTAAATGGGATTCCTAGCGGAGAAATATTGCTTAAATAGAGATCCTTTTGTTTGGCTTCCACCAATTGCTTTCTCGTAGGAGCGTCAACCGTTACCGCTTCAGGAACTAGTAAGAATGGTGTTCCCCAACCTACGCTGTCCATGCCGTAATGTTCAATTAAAAATTTATGTTCTTCATTGTTTCCCACTCCGCCTTGGGCTGTCACTTTGATTGGTAGTGGAGCAGCAGGTACATATTTATCATTCTTTGATAAATAATCAATAAGAATATCGTGTACAGATTGAACAAGCTCGGATCTGCTATTTTTAAATTGTTCTAAAATTGGACCCATTAAAAAACCATCAGAGGCAAACGCATGTCCCCCACAATTAAGACCGGATTCAATTCTATATTCAGAAACCCAAAGTCCTTTTTTAGCAAGAAACTTACCTTGAATTAACGAGGATCTGTAATCGCTAACTTTTAATATTATTTTTTTCTTGAGTTGACCATTTTCACCGGGGTAAAAATCCTCAAATTCCGAAATATATGAATACAACCTCGGATTCATTCCAGCAGAAAATACAATGGAAGAATTCAAGTTGCTTTTTGCATATCCACGTAAAGCAGAATGAGCTTCGTTAAATTGACTCGGTCTTGCTTCTTTTTTGCTGTAAGTAACACGATCTAATTTAGTCATGATATTTACATCAATATTACCTGGTTTCATTTGCTTACGTAAACCGTCTTGAATTCTCGTTTTCGCATCCCCATCAGGTAGTTGTAGCATTTTGGTATACGCAATTTTTAACGGAGATTCATCACTAAGCATTTCAAAGTACTTATGGATTTCGCTTCCATTTTCAAAGGGCGCATTTTGCACTCGTGCGAAATTTTTATTTACCAAAAAATCCAACAAATTCAAGTATGCAGTAATTCGTCTTGCTCTTGCATCATTTTCTTTTATTCCAATTGTTTCATAAGAAATACCATTCTCCTTAGAATGAAATTCTCGCATTTGTTCAATTAGTTCATCATCAACTAATGAAATCACAGATGAAATGCCATAATGAGCTACTTTTACTGGAGTATCAATAGTAAAAGCAATACCCATTACAGGTATGTGAAACGAATGTGGAGACGTATTTGCGGTATTAATCATAGTCGATTTTTCTTCAATTTGACCAATAAATTCAATCAATTTGTTTTCCCTAATCTAGCAAAGGTGCAAAAAAATGCAAGGGTGTGCAAAGATTTAACTTACTACACATAAAATATTACAATTGCCTGATTAATAATGTTATGCATGAATACTAATTTGATTTCATGTAAAAATTACCTAATCAGCGCTTAAGATAAATTTGAATATGTAATTAGGCCTTTTTAAGGGTGCAAAAGCTCTTGAATAAGAGAATCTGTTTCTTGGGTATATTGGATATAATACGCTCCTGTTCCTGGTCCGTAAAAGCCCGTATGGACTTTTGCTACTGATTTTTCTTTTGTCAAAAAAATAGATGTTGGATATGACATAACTTTATCAATCATCGGTAATACCTCACCTGATTCTTTGGGCGTTCCTGCAATGAGAACCGTATACGGAATATTTAGGTCTTTTAGGGCCTTTTTTAAGCTTGTTTGTGCCTTTTCAAAATCCTTACTTCTCTCAAATGACAAACCAATAATTTCTAACCCCTCAGAATTGTATTTTTTGTATAACTCTGTAAAATATAGCGATTCATCCATGCAATTTGGGCACCAAGAACCCATGATTTGAAGAATTACCACTTTGTTTTCAAATTTTGAATCGCTTAAAGAAACTAGTTTTCCATTGATGTCTGGAAATGTAAAATCAAATTTCTCCTGGGTTAATTGTGTTAATTTATCGGGGCTAGTTAGCTCAAAATTTGGGTTTCGTTTTGCGGTCCATGTTTCGTGAAAATGGTTTCCAGAAAAAAACTGGCCATCGGTAATTTCCCCATTTTTTATCGTTCCAGTAAAAAGAAATAAATGGGAGCCATCAAAAGTGGAAAAGCTAAAACTATTCCCTATAATTTTCCCCTGTAAGTGTCGGTAATCACCTGTTTCCGTTGCGAATGTCCCATATATATCGTCACCAAGTTGATTAAAAATGCCAATTGCTGGGGTTTGATCGCCTTTATTGTCAAAATACACTTCCCATTTACCGCTAATATTAGTAATAGAATTCGTTGGATCATAACTCAAAACTTCAGAATAGGGTAATGCTGTTCCCGTGAAATTAATAACATAATCATCCCCTTTGTCCAAATTATGAAAAGCACCGTTTATGCTATCCTCAAATAAATAGTTGATAAATAAATACGATTGAAAAACGGGCATTTCAGCTACAAAACCAGAATCTGTTTTAATGAATTGTGTAGTAATTTCTTCTTTTCCTTGGTGAAAGGTTAGGGAAGGGGTTTTACCGGTTGTATTCAAATAAAAACTCACTGGTATAATTTGATTTCCAATATCAAAAAACATTCTCCATGGTTGTGGTTTGGAATTGAACTCTCCAGACAAAAAGAAATTTTCATTCACAATAAATTTTAATGATTGCTCATTTTCAATTGAATAGCCCATTTCTGGGATAAAGGTTAAACGTTCGGTTAAATCATATCCTTCGGAATTTTTTGAAACCTCCAAAATAGCCCCAATGCAATTGGTATCCTTGTATCGATACACGGCCCATTTCACTTCAGAATTTTCAGAAGTTGATACCCATGTGACATCCTTCCAGCCCATTAGATTACTTTCTTGAACTGTTTTTAAATATTTATCCTTGTTTGCAGAGCGATTAAAATCGGCTTCCATAAAAGGTTTTAATTCAACCTTCCAATTTGGCTGGGTGATAATTTGTGACTCTATAGATTCTGAGGAATATACTTTTTTTGTTAACCCACTTTGAATATCACTAAGGTGATCTTCTATATTATAGACATCTTCAAAGGGGCGTTTAATTTCTTTTTTTTCTTCAGAACAAGAAAAAAGGCTTAGCGCAATTGCTAAGCCTCCAATATATATATGAATTTTATTCATTATCGTCTATTTATCCTCGAGAGCAATTTTAAAAGTTCAATATACAACCAAATTAGCGTAACCATCAAACCAAATGCTCCGTACCATTCCATTGCTTTAGGTGCACCAGCTTCAGAAGCTCTGTCAATAAAGTCAAAGTCAAGTAATAAATTGAATGCGGCAATTCCAACAATAACTAAATTAATTCCTATGGCCATTAGCGATGTGTCTTCCATGGTGAAAAAGGCCGCACCAAAAAAGCTCATGACGAAGTTAATGAGATACATTAAAAAAACTGCACCCGTAGCGGCTACAATACCCATTCGTAACTTGTCTGTAACTTTAATGATTCCTGACCGATAGAGAAATAGCATTAAAAATAAAACTCCTATGGTTAATGTAATAGCTTGAATCACAACTCCATCTAATTGATATTGTACGGTAACGTACAGGGATATCCCACCTAAAAACAAGCCTTGAAGAATAGCATACATAGGGGCAGTAATTGTTGCTACAGTTGGTTTGAAAGCAGTAATTAATCCTGTGATTAAACCGCCAATTGCTCCAACAATAATCCACATGTTACTTGGGTTTGACCAGCTCCACATTGCGCTCGCCAAAACTAAAAGAGTCAGAATTCCTGTTTTTTGGATGGTTCCGTTTATGGTCATTGTACCTTCGGTAGTTATTCCTGAGATGGCTTTTTTAAACGATTTATCGTTCAATACTGGATTGGATGATTTTTGTATCATAAATAATATATTAATTGTGGCGCAAAAGTCGTTAATTAGTTTGAATTAATAATTCAACTAAAAATGTAATAAATGTTAATGAAACCTCCGAAGGGAGCCCCAAAAAGGGTTTCGATAATGGTTGATAATATTAATATTGCAGCAAAATAATTCGTATGCAGGTATTTAAGTTTGGAGGGGCTTCGGTAAAAGATGCTGATGCGGTAAGAAATGTAACCACTATCCTAAATAAATACAAAGGAGAACCTTTGGTGGTGGTAATTTCTGCCATGGGTAAATCGACAAATGCTTTAGAGGCTTTACATCAATCTATAATTGAGAATGATGGGAAAATGGAAGAACACATTGCGACTTTCAATAAATTTCATGATGAAATAATTGATGACCTTTTTAAAATGGATCGTTCTTGGCTGAAAGAGCATGTGTCAAATTTATTTGGATATGTGAAATCTCTACAAGGAATTCCTTTTACTGGAAATACCGATGAATTATACGATCAGATTGTTTCAATTGGGGAATTAACAAGTACGCTAATTATTGATAATCATTTGAAATGTAGCGGCTTAAACTCTATTTGGGTGGATGCACGAACAATAATTAAAACGGATGGTAACTTTAAGGAAGGTAGAATTGATTGGGATCAAACCAGTAAATTAGTACAATCTCAGCTTATGCCCAATATTTCGGATACCAGTGTAGTCGTAACCCAAGGTTTTATTGCATCAGACAATCAAAATAGGACTACAACTCTTGGTAGAGAAGGCTCGGATTACTCTGCGGCAATTTTGGCTTTTTGTTTGGGAGCGAAACAGATGACGATTTGGAAAGATGTTCCAGGGGTTTTGAATGCCGATCCAAGAAAATACGCAGATGCAGTATTGTTAGATGAGGTTTCGTTTAAAGAAGCTATTGAATTGGCGTATTATGGAGCTTCTGTAATTCATCCAAGAACAATTCAGCCGCTGCAACGAAAAGAAATTAGCATGTGGGTTAAATCTTTTGTGAATCCAGATGCTCGAGGAACATTAATTAGTCAAAACGCCTTTACAAACACGAAAATTCCGTCTTATATAAATCAAACGGGTCAATGGTTAATCACGATTGCTACGCGTGACTTTTCATTTATTGTAGAAGAACACCTAAGCCAGATTTTTGATTTTTTCGCTAAGCATAAAGTGAAAATTGATATTATGCAGAATTCTGCAGTAAATTTCACAGTTGCGGTTCATAATAAAGATTGGCGATTATTGGAGTTAATCGAAGATTTGAAATCCGTGTTTTTAGTGGAGTATATAAAAGACGTAGAGTTGATCACCATTCGTCATTACAACGAAGAAATCATAGATCAACTAAAAAATAATCGAGAGGTATTTATGGAGCAAAAAACAAAAGAAACGTATCGGGTTTTGCTAGGTTAATATTAATAGTAACATTAAAAAAAGCCGTGAAGATTTCTTCACGGCTTTTATTGTTAGTTAACCACCAACAAAAAGTAATTTTTCTTACCTCTTTGCAGCAAAATATATTTGTTGCTAATCAAATGAGTTTCATCGATTATTAATTCCGCATTGACTTTTTCTTTATTTACCGAAATAGAGTTTTCAGCCAATGCTCTTCGAGCTTCTCCTTTTGATTTTAGAAATCCAGAATCGACTAAAACATCTGTAATTTCTTTTCCGGAAAAATCAGATAATTGCCCTTGAGGAACCCCATCAAAAATGGATAAGAAATCATTTTCGCTCAATTTTTTTAAACTATCAGCTGTGGCTTTTCCAAACAAGATATTTGAAGCTTCTAAAGCGATTTCTAAATCCTTTTCAGAATGCACCATTTTTGTGATTTCTTCCCCTAATCGCTTTTGAAGAATGCGCATATGTGGAGCTTCTTTGTGCTGGGCAATTAATTTATCAATGGTATTTTCATCCAATAGCGTAAAAATTTTGATGTATTTCTCCGCATCTTCATCCGCTGAATTAAGCCAGTACTGATAGAATTGGTAAGGCGAAGTTCTATTTGCATCTAACCAAACATTTCCACCTTCCGATTTTCCAAATTTTGAGCCATCCGCCTTTTTAATTAAAGGTGCCGTAAGTGCAAATCCTTCACTTTTTGCTTTTCTGCGAATCAGTTCTGTTCCAGTAACAATATTCCCCCATTGATCAGAGCCACCCATTTGTAACTTACAGCTTTCATTCTCAAACAAATGGTAGAAATCGTACCCTTGAATTAATTGGTAGGTGAATTCTGTAAACGACATTCCTTCACCGCCCAAACGATTTTTTACAGAATCTTTACTCATCATGTAATTCACGGTAATGTGTTTTCCTACATCACGAATAAAAGACAAGAAATTCATGTCCTTAAACCAATCGTAATTGTTGACTACTTTGGCAGAATTTGCTCCGCAATTAAAATTTAAAAATTTTCGAAGTTGATTAGTTTGGCAATCTAAATTATGTTGCATTACCTCTAAATCTAGCAGATTACGTTCCGCACTTTTCCCAGATGGATCACCGATCATACCTGTTGCGCCTCCTACAAGTGCGAGCGGACGATGGCCTGCTCTTTGCAAATGAACCAATAACATGATGGGCACTAGGTTGCCAATATGCAGAGAATCAGCAGTTGGGTCAAATCCAACGTAACCAGAAACCATTTCTTTGTTCAACAATTCTTCGGTTCCTGGCATTATATCGTGAATTAAACCACGCCAATTAAGCTCTTTTATTAAATCCATTATGCATTTTTTAAGGTCGCAAAGATAGAAGTGTGATTGAAAAAATCTTAAAACTCAAAATCTAAATTCTAAATTAATTGTAGCGATTAATAGTTGGATGGTGAATTAGATTTTCTTTCTTTGAGGAAACAACAAAAAATAGATGAAGAATTTATCAAAATATAGTATGCTTTCGGCCCTTTTGGTTTTGGTTTTTGGATTGCTTTCGTTTGGACATAAACAGAAGGAAGAGCCCGAAACGATTATTGAAATTACCACCAAATTTGGGGTGATGAAATTGAAATTATACAATGAAACTCCAATACACAGAGATAATTTTATCAAATTAACTAACGAAGATTTTTTTGATAGTTTGTTGTTTCACAGAGTTATTTCAAATTTCATGATTCAGGGTGGCGACCCAGACTCCAAAAATGCTCCAGCAGGAAAAATATTAGGTGAGGGCGGTCCTGGATATGATGTTCCAGCTGAGTTTAATTCGAAACTATATCATAAAAAAGGGGCTCTTGCTGCGGCTCGAGAATCAGATGATATTAATCCGGAAAAGAAAAGTTCGGGCAGCCAATTTTATATAGTTCAAGGTCGGAAATATGATTCTGCACAATTAGCCAATTTTGAACAGAGAAGATTGCAACAATGCACTGCCTTGGAGTTTAAAAAGTGCATTACACTACCGGAAAATAAAGTCCTTTTGGAGGCCTACATGACTTCCATTAAAAATGAAGATAAAACTGCCACACAAGAAATTGTGAAAGAGGTTATGCCTATGATTAGTGAAAATTTGGAAAAATACAAATACACTCCAGAGCAATATGCGACTTATGAAACCATTGGAGGCACCCCTCATTTGGATTATGATTATACCGTTTTTGGTGAAATGATTGAGGGGTTTGATGTTTTGGACTCTATTGCCGCAGTTAAAAAGGATAAGTTTGATCGTCCTTTAGAAGATGTAATTATGATGGTTAGGGTTTTAGATTAGCCTGATGGAATTATTTGCGATTTTAAAAATTTTATTTCAGGTGTAAAGTCAATTTTAGTTTGATTGGATACTTCCGAAATTTGATTTAGCGTTTTTACGATGAATTTTTTATGAGCTAATGAAGTTGAGTTAAAAGGCCTATGTGCCACAGCCTTCACTATCTTCTCTACTTTGTTTATGGTTAGTTGCGTTTCTACCGAAACATAACTATTGATGAATTTCTCCCAAATGTATTCAACAGCTTCTGTAGAGGGGTGAACTAAATCCGCATTATAAAAACGGTAATCGCGTAAATCATCATGAAGAAGTTCAAAGGCTTCAAAATAACGTACATTTGAATTGTTTTTTTGTAGTTGATATATCAAATCAAATAAACGCCCCTTACTCAATTGGTTTTCAAAATTCCCATCAGCCAAATGTCGCACAGGTGAAATACTAAGAACAATTGAAATTTCTGGATTTATTTTTTGAATATCTGAAATCACTTGCTGCATTTTATTCTTCATTTCCTCGGATGATGCTAATTTTTTGGTAAACAATTTCGAAGGAAGTTTATGACAATTACTTACTATTTCATTTGATTCATTATGGTTATATATCCACGAACTACCCAAAGTTAAAAACAAAAAATCAGCTTTGAGTAATTGCTTTTTGGCTAATCCTAAACTGTCGTTTATAGCTGTAAGACAATCACTTTTTGATGAAAATGAAAAATCACTATGATGGTCAAAACTGAACCATCTTTCATTATGAAAATGCAGATCCGATTCGTTGTATTCTTTGCCAGAAATTATTCTTATTACCTGTTGCGCTAGAGAGATGGGGTTGTAAACGATTCCGAAAGGATTTGAAACAGAATTAAATTTTAACTCTTTGAGTTTGTTGTGGATGTTGACGGAAAAACAAGACCCTAGAAATAAAATGGAGCTTTTGTACGTAAGCTTTTCTGTAGATTCTTTTGGATGTATTTCTGTTCTAAACTTCATGTTTAATTACTCCTTTTTCATAAACCCTCTTGAAATGGCAAAAATTAATAAAAGTGCGCCAAAGCCTAATGCTACTCGACCAATAATATCACCGTATAATGAGTAAAATGTAAGTTGGTTATTTCTATTTAACGTACCAGAAATTACCGCTTCTTCCCACCAATTGGTTTGTTGTGACGTTTCGCCAAGTTGATTTATGAAACACGAAATACCCGTATTCGCTGATCTGGCAATACTTCTACGGTGTTCAATTGCACGTAATTGTCCGTAAAGCGCATGCTGTTTGTAACCTGGAGTGTCTCCCCACCAACCATCATTGGTGATAATAAATAGCAATTCGGCTCCGTTTTTCACATATTCACCTACAAATTCTCCGTACACAGATTCGTAACAAATAATGGGACCTACTTCGGTACCTGAAGGAGAATCAAATACACTTCTGAAATCCTGACTACCTTGACTTCCCACAGATCCTCCGAGGTTAAAAGCAATCTCTTGAAAGTGATTAAAAAATGCTGGAAATGGCATTTTTTCTACTCCTGGAACTAGCTTTGATTTATGGTAAAACTCTGCGGGGCTGTCGGCCGAAATTCCTATGGCGGTGTTACAGACATCGTATCTGATTCCTGAATTACTTGTTCTTGCGGTTTTTGATATTTTTTCGTTTGGCCCGAAAACGACAAATGTTGAGGCCCCAATTACCACATAGGTTTCAGGGTGTTTTTGGCAAAAGGCATTAATTACTTGGTACTCGGCTGTTTCTTCAAAAATATCCTCATCAAATGCTGATGGAATGGATGTTTCAGGAAAAATTACAAAATCAATGGAGGTCGTAACTTTTGATTCTGCAAGAGCAAACATTTTATTCACTTGTTTTTCAGAGGATAACCCGCCAAATTTTTCATTATACGGGTCAATATTCGGCTGAACCGCTACTATTTCTATTGGGTCAATTTTCTCTTCGTAATTCGAATAAATACGCCATGAAATAATAATGGGTAAAAGAATAACAAACACCCATTTTATTCCATAAATAACTCCGGGCAATTTGTAAAATTTAGACTCTATTCTCTCCGCTTTCACTATCCATTGTGTAACCAAAATATTACTGGTTAAAATCCATAAAGAACCACCAAATACACCCGTGTATTCATACCATTGGATAAGTGAAGGAGCATTAGCAAAACCATTTCCAAGTGTTAACCATGTCCAGGATAAATCCCAATCTAAATGAAAATACTCCCATGCAATCCAGAAAAAAACCAAAGCTAAATCGCCTCTGAAGTCCCCTATTTTTTTTCGTGTAAAATGCGCAAGTTGTATGGCTACCGAAAGAAATAGTGTGTTCAGAATTATTGCGGCAATTGCCCCAAAGGGTGAAGCATTCCAAACCCACCATGTGGTAAGCGTGTTGAAAGTAAAAATGGCTAAATATATGTAGGGAAATAGCTTCTCTTTGGAACCCTGAATTTGTCTTTCGGCAACTTCTCTTTCCAGTAATAATAAAGGAACCAATGCTATGAATAGAATGGGGTATAAAGAACCGATAGATGGCCAAGCTAAGGAAAGTAGAATCCCCGAGCTTAAGCTATAAATTATTTTCTTAGATTTTTTCAAATGAATTGAATTGGCCTCAAAGATAGTGGCCAGAATGGATTATTGAATTTTTGAAAGGAACATTTATTACGGATTTATTACCTTGTTCGAAATCAAAAACGCTATGTTCTCAGTAATTTATAAATTTAAAGTCCATTCAACAAAAACGAATGTATTCATTACAGGTTGGAGAGGCCTTACCGAATTAATATATCAATATGCGGGTAGTTTAGGTTCGAATTTGAGTTTGGATAAAAGTGGTGACTATATTGCATATGCAAATTGGCCAAGTAAAATGATTTGGGAAAATGCTGGAGTTAAATTGCCCAAAAAAGCCGATGAATTTAGAGTTTTAATGTGGTCTAGTTGTGAAAAAATTGAAATTCTATTTGAGTTGGAAGGAATAGAAAATTTGTGGCAAGATGAAGAATTCCAATCAAATCAACAGTGATTATTTTTTATCGGCTACATCAATACGTAAAGAAAACACATTGGAGTACAGGGAGCTATTGGTTTGATCAATAGCGGTTAAAGCATAATCTAAGACTACATTACCTAATCCAAATAAATCATCTAAGCGTATACCAAGGCCAATATTGGGTTGTAGAGTCCAGGAGTGTTCGTTGCTATTGAAATTAGGTACTTTTTGAATATTACCAATTCCTCCGCGCACATAAATAAAATGATCGTAACCTAGCTCTAAACCTAAATGTGGGTCAATGCTTATGGCGCTACTACTAATTAGCATAGGTCGTTGGCCATCAAAATAGATATCGAAATTAACTTCAGGTAAAATTGAAAATTGATCCTTTATCGCAAATTCTTTTGATGCACCTATGAGCAATTTTGGCAGCGTTATTTCCGTTCCATTCACGGGAATTTCATTACCCGTTTCTCGAAAAACGGCTTTAGTTTGCTCATCCAATGTATAACTCCACGCATTAACGGTAGTTGTTATATCCCTTGCCATAACGGCAAATTTCCAATTGTTACGTGAATAGGTAGCAGAGGCATCTAACCCAAACCCATAGGCGTTTGCAAAATCTCCAATTTGCCGATAAATAATTTTGAAATTTCCACCAATAGCCAATCCTTCAATGCCTAAATTGCGGGCATAGGAGAATAAAAAGCCATAATCTGCAGTAGAGAATTTGGTTATTCTATCGTAATTGAAATTTCCATTCGGGTCTTTTAAATTCACCGTGTTTAAAATATTATCTACCCCAAACCGAATAACAGAAACACCAAAAACACCTTTTTCTAAGGGGATAGCAACTCCACCATAATCGTAATTTGAGATTCCCGCGAAATAACTGGCGTGCATAATTCCAACTTGCACTTTGTCTTCTATTCCTGCTAAATTTGCGGGATTCCAATATCCAGAGGTAACGTCATCAGATGAAGCAACTACGCTGTTAGACATCCCTAAACCGCGTGCCCCAACGCCAATATTTAGAAACTCATTTGAGTATTTAACCTGAGCCCATAGTGACGTAGCCAAAAGGGTTATCGTTAATAAAGAAATAATGTTTTTACTAGAATTCAACTTGTTCGCTACGTTATATTGCTACTTGAAACAAAAGTATCTTACTTAACCAGATTAAGAATAAAAAATTGCCTTTCATGTAAAAAAAAGACTTAATTCGCTAAATCATTATGTAAATTTATTTAATGCCACAAAAAAGAAACAAAACAGATAAATTGAATTTGGTCTTCCAACGTATTGCATTGGGTGTTAGTTTGATTCTCTTCGGTATTAAGTCAATTGCTTATTTGTTAACGAATTCAAATGCCATATTAACCGATGCTTTGGAGGGCTTAGTAAATATTTTAGGAGCAGGTTTCGGGTTGTTTAGCTTGTATTACGCCACACTTCCAAGCGATAAAAACCATCCGTATGGGCATGGGAAAATAGAATTTATTTCAGCGGGTTTTGAGGGCATTTTAATTCTTGTCGCAGGAGTTGCTATGATTTTAAAGTCAGGTTATTCTTTCTTTTACCCTCAAGAAGTGGATATTACTGTATTCAGTATTATCCTCGTAATCGTTGCAGGTGCGATTAATTACCTCATGGGTTTCTCTATGGTGAAACAAGGTAAAAAGGTGAATTCTGTTCAGTTACAAGCCGGAGGAAAACATTTAATAACAGATGGATATACTACACTGGGATTAATCATTGGTTTAGCCGTGGTTTATATAACTGAATTAGATTTTTTAGATAACGTTTTAGCAGCCATGCTAGGGATTATTATTTCAGTTACTGGAATACGAATTATTAGAGGCTCATTTGGAGGAGTAATGGATGAAGCCGACCCGAATCAAATTGAAATTGTTGCAAAAATTTTGGAATCAAATCGTAGACCTGCTTGGGTAGATATTCACAATTTAAAATTGGTTCGCTATGGGCCTAAACTTCATTTAGACGCACACATAACTTTGCCGTGGTATTATAATTTAAATGATGCGCATAAGGAAGTAGATATGCTTGAACAGGTTTTAGAAAACGTTTTTCACAATGATATTGAGGCATCCATTCATTCTGAGCCATGTTTACCAACCTCATGTGAAATATGTGAATTACAAAATTGTGAGCATAGAGGTTCAGAATTTGTGAAACGAGTAGAGTGGAATGCAAACCACATATTAGAGGATGAACATCACAAAATTTAAATGGCAGCCTCAAATTTTCTTTAGAAAACGAAAAATTTACACTAAACTTGGCTATTGATTATCAAATTAAAAAATGTATGCAAGCATCAATACTTAAATTAACTTTTGTGTTACTTCCATTATTCTTATCGAGTTGTTACTACGATAATAGGGAAGAGTTATATCCCCTAGATCCAAATGCTTGTAATACAACAGATTTAACTTATGATGTTGATATTCAGCCAATATTTAGCAATAATTGTGCTGTTTCCGGTTGTCATGTGGCTGGAGCAAAACTTCCAGAACTCGAAACATATTCCCAGGTTTTTTCAAAGATAGATCGCATAACGGAACGCGCTTTGATAGAAAAATCAATGCCTCCTACAGGTCAGATTGATCAATGTAGTCAAAGCCAATTAACTCAATGGATTGCCGATGGTGCGCCAGAAAAATAATGTATGAATAGGATAAAAAAAATCGTTTTAGGAGCTTTGGTAATGAGTTTGATTGCAGGTTCAATTGTATTGTTCCAATATAATAAACCACATAAGGATTATACGAGCCAGGAAGCATCAATTCAAATCTCATCTGTTGAATTGTTCTCAGATTTTTCTGAATCCGAAAATGAAGCGAATAAAAAGTACCTTGATAAGGTAATGGAAGTAACTGGTGTGATTCTTGAAATAACCGTTTCTGACGAGAGTTCAATGTTGGTGTTAGAATCTGAGGATGATTTTTTTGGAGTAAATGTGTACCTCGCTGAAAAAACGAATTTAGAATCATATAATACAGGTGATCAAATAAAAATTAAAGGTCGCTGTACTGGAGGGAATTCAATGGGGGTTATTCTTAACAGTGGCACCATTATTAAATAAAATATATCATGAAGATTATTATTATAATAGCAGTTTTATTGGGCCTTAACATACAAGTAAATGCCCAAAAATATTTTACACGAACGGGTGAAATCTCCTTCTTTTCTTCTACTTCGGTAGAGGATATTAAGGCAGACAATAAAACAATAACCGCTATTTTTGATTCTCAAACAGGAGCGATTCAGTTTTCGGTTACCATGAAATCTTTTCATTTTGAAAAAGCCTTGATGGAAGAACATTTTAATGAGAATTATGTAGAAAGTGACCAATTTCCAAATGCAACATTTTCTGGTAAAATTGAAAATATAACATCGATTGATTTTCAAACGAATGGAACTTATCAGAGTTCTGTTATTGGAAAGTTAACCATTCACGGAGTTACAAAGGAAATACAGGCCCAGGCAACGTTTGCAGTGAATGGGCAAAAAATTGAAGGGGTTTCAGAAATAATGGTAAACCCAGAAGACTACAAGATTGAAATCCCAAGTATAGTCCGTGAGAAAATTGCACAAGAATTAAAGGTTTCAATGAAAATGAATTTCACAGAGAAAAAATAATTTAAATGATTAAAAAGTTGTTTTTGGCGAGCATGATTGTTTTTGCTTCAACCTATGTTTTAGCACAAACCGACCTAGATATGTTAAATGAATTGGGTCAAGATTCAAATGTGACTAATTATGCCACGGCTAGTTATAAATCTAGTAGAATAATAAATTCTATTTCTCTTGAAAATACCGCGGAGGGAGTTTTGGATCTACGTATTTCACATCGTTTTGGAACGATGAACTCTGGGTTTGAAGAGTTTTTTGGATTAGATAATGCGGTAACACGCATTGGATTTGATTATGGAATTAAGCCATGGCTTATGGTTGGAATTGGAAGGAGCACGTATGAAAAAGCATATGATGGATTTTTTAAAGTGAAACTTTTACGTCAAAGTTCAGGTGCGAAAAATATGCCCATTTCGGTTCAGTTTTTTTCTTCCATGATGATAAACTCTTTGAAAGCGGCTAATCCCGATCAAGATTTATTTACCTCTAGAATGGGGTATACTTTTCAAGCAATTGTGGGACGAAAGTTTAGTAAAAACATGAGTATGCAGTTAATGCCAACATTAGTCCATCGAAATTTTGTAGAAACCATTGCCGAAGCAAACGATGTTTTTTCTTTAGGAATTGGAGGTCGTCAAAAGTTTAGTAAACGTGCCGCTTTGACCTATGAGTTTTACTACGTTTTCCCAAATCAGTTGGCTCTACAATATGTAAGCTATTCTTTTTCGGTAGGAGTCGATATTGAAACAGGCGGACATGTATTTCAATTGTTCTTAACCAATTCGGCGGGGATGAATGAACAACAATTCATTACCCAAAACACGGGTGATTGGGCCAATGGAGATATTAGAATAGGCTTTAATATCAGTCGGGTTTTTACGGTTAAGAAACCTAAAGAGTAATAAAAAGATGATAAAAAAAAGAAAGGCCACTCATTTGAGTGGCCTTTCCTTTATATTAGATGGGTAATTTACAATTACATCATACCGGGCATTCCGCCTCCACCCATAGGTGGCATTGGCGGCATGTTTTCGTCTTCTTCATCTGCTAATACACATTCAGTTGTAAGAAGCATTCCAGCAATTGAGGCTGCGTTTTCTAACGCAATTCTCGTCACTTTCGTTGGGTCAATAACACCTGCTTTTTTCATGTTTTCATACACATCGGTACGTGCATTATATCCAAAGTCACCTTTTCCTTCCATAACCTTTTGAACAACAACTGCACCTTCGCCTCCAGCGTTGATTACAATTTGACGTAAAGGCTCTTCTAAAGAACGTCTAACAATGGCAACACCCGTAGCTTGATCATCATTTTCTACTTTCAATTTGTCAATTGAAGAAATGGCTCTAACCAAAGCAACACCACCGCCAGGTACGATTCCTTCCTCTACTGCAGCTCTGGTGGCAGCAAGCGCATCATCCACACGGTCTTTTTTCTCTTTCATTTCAACTTCTGTAGCTGCTCCAATGTATAATACAGCAACACCTCCAGCTAATTTAGCTAGTCTTTCTTGAAGTTTTTCTTTGTCATAATCAGATGTGGTAGACTCAATTTGAGCTTTGATTTGGTTTATTCTTGAAGCAATAGCGCTTTCTTCACCCGCTCCATCCACAATAGTTGTATTGTCTTTATCAATAGTAACAGTTGATGCGGTACCTAAATCTTCTAAAGTAGCATCTTCTAATTTACGACCTTGATCTTCAGAAATTACGGTTCCTCCAGTAAGGATAGCAATATCTTCTAACATAGCTTTACGTCTGTCACCAAACCCTGGTGCTTTAACGGCAGCAATTTTTAAAGAACC
>JBFFMY010000010.1:0-65324 GCA_041563475.1 Salibacteraceae bacterium | reverse complement strand
TCTTCTAATTTACGACCTTGATCTTCAGAAATTACGGTTCCTCCAGTAAGGATAGCAATATCTTCTAACATAGCTTTACGTCTGTCACCAAACCCTGGTGCTTTAACGGCAGCAATTTTCAAAGAACCTCTTAATCTGTTTACAACCAATGTAGCTAAAGCCTCACCATCTACATCTTCCGCAATGATTAATAATCCACGACCAGTTTGTGCTGTTTTTTCTAATACTGGAAGCAAGTCTTTCATTGTAGACACTTTCTTATCATATATTAGAATATATGGATTTTCCATATCGGTCACCATTTTTTCTGTATTGGTAACGAAGTATGGAGAAATATAACCTCTATCAAATTGCATTCCTTCAACTACCTCAACAGTAGTGTCTGTACCTTTTGCCTCTTCAACAGTAATTACGCCTTCTTTCTTCACTTTGGCCATTGCTTGGGCGATTAATTTCCCAATTTCAGTATCATTATTAGCAGATACTGTAGCAATTTGTTCAATTTTTGAATTGTCGTCCCCAACTGCTTCTGACTGAGATTTAAGGTTTTCAATTACAGCTTTTACAGCTAAATCAATTCCTCTTTTTAGGTCCATAGGATTGGCTCCGGCAGCAACGTTTTTTAAACCCGTTGTTACCATACTTTGAGCTAAAACCGTTGCAGTTGTAGTTCCATCACCAGCTAAATCAGCGGTTTTTGAAGCTACTTCTTTTACCATTTGAGCGCCCATATTTTCAACTGGGTTTTTCAACTCAATTTCTTTAGCTACGGAAACGCCATCTTTTGTAACACTTGGAGACCCAAATTTACGATCGATGATTACGTTTCTTCCTTTAGGACCCAATGTAACTTTAACTGCGTTTGCAAGTTTGTCTACCCCATTTTTTAATAGGTCTCTTGCTTCTATATCAAACAAAATTTGTTTTGCCATCTTCTTAATTTTTTAAACTTTCAATAATTAAACAATTGCATAAATATCGGCTTCCTTCATGATGAGGTAGTCGATTCCGTCAATACTAATTTCAGTGCCGGAATATTTCCCGTAAAGAACCACGTCTCCAACTTTAACAGTCATTGGTTCATCTTTCAAGCCTTTGCCAACCGCTACAACAGTTCCTTTTTGAGGTTTTTCTTTCGCAGTATCTGGAATAATAATGCCACTCGCAGTTTTTTGAACTGCAGGTGCTGCTTCAATAATTACTCTATCAGCTAAGGGCTGAATATTTAATTTTGACATATGATTATTTTTTAATGTGTTATTATAATGTTGTGTGTGCGGGTTGACATTATTTGTGCCAATACCATCATCAACTCAAATTGGCAGAATTTAGAAACTTTGAGGCAAAAAAAATGTCAGCCTGAGTGACAAGCTGACATTTTTGAAAATTGTAAAAAATATTATTGTTCGCCTTCGGTAGGAAGAACAGGAGCGTTTTGTGCTGGTGCTAGTGGTTGTTGACTTGGTTCATCTTCAACCAATTCTTTAATATCCGAACCACCATCGTCAGTAACAACTACTCCAGAATGGGATAATGAGGAAGAAAACACACTAAGAACAAATAATGCAATCACAAGTGTCCAAGTTGTTGTGTCTAAAAAATTATTGGTACGTTGAACACCACCAAATTGGTTAGCGCCACTAAACCCAGATGCCAAACCGCCACCCTTAGGGTTTTGGATTAAAACTACTAATCCTAAAAGGATACCAACGATGATAATTAAGATGGTAATAAATTCGCTCATTATATTTTATTTTAAATCTTGTTCTATTTTCTTAATTCGGGCGGCAAAGTAAGTCTTTTTTTCTGGATATTTCAAAATCAATTTTTTAAATGTATTAATTGCTTTTTGAGAATTGCCTTGCTTGTTGTAAATGTTTGCTAATGTTTCTGTTACGTAGTCTTCAGTATCCATTACGCTTAACCTAGCTAGATTGGAAGGCGAAAATTCAACGTCATTGTTAGTAGGAGAAATGATATTTACATTTTTGTTTAAAAAGGAATCGATAATTTCGGTTTCGGAAGGGACTTGTTCTTCAGTTTTATCGTTTTCTCTAAACGCTTGTAATCTGTTTTGATCTAAAATCTCCAACCATTCTGAAAATTTTTGTTTTCCCGTTACACTTTGAATTGGCTTTTCTTCTACAGTCCGGATATTTTCTGGGTAATTGGTTTCAATTTCGGAAGCCAAAACGTGCTCAATAGTTTGGCCAATAATTTGTTTCTCAAGTTGATCCATTTCCTTCGAGGTAGACTTACTTAATTCCTTTAAATCAAAGGGTCTGGAAAAATCGACACGTTTCTCTTTTCGTGGAGGAACTTCAATTGAAGTGTTAAATGAGGAATCTTCAACCTGAGGTTCTTCTTTTATATCTTCAACGGTATCTTCAATAATTTTTACAGGTGGTTCTTCCTCCTTTGTATTCTCCAAAATGGATTTTTGCACGTCCTTTTGATACAAAAATTCATAAATGTTTTTGCGATTGGGTGTAATGACCGCTGTAATTTTAATGGCTTTTTTTAGCATTAAATGCTGTGAAAGCTGCATTTTTTTTGTAAGTGCTAATTGACCTAGGGCAAAATATGGATACACTGTAACTACTTCCTCTAAAACAGAAATGGGCATTTGATTCAGAGATTCTGGATGCGCAAAAATGGATATGAGTGTTTCGCTATTCATTTTACCAAGTTCCAATAGAGGCTTGAATTATATCTTGTGCAAGTTGGTCTGTAATATCTGCCAAAAGTACGTCTTGAACATCACTCAAACTAGCTGTAGAAGCATAATCCTGAAACCGTGTAAAAGCTTTTGAGAAGTTTTGGGCGGGTTCTAGTTCATTTACAAAATCAATGTGAACGGTTACGGTTAATCTATTTTGTGCCGTTGTTTCGTTTCCAGTTGTCGCAACCGGACCAGAATAATACTTTTCTATATAGCCTGAAATTTGCAAATCACCATTTGATTTCACCAAGTCTAAACTTGTTTGGCGTAAAAAAGATTCTTTTAACCCCTCAGTAAACGCCTGGGTATACTCTGGTGGTGTTAATGGGTATCGGTTAGTGACTGTTTCAATTGAAATGGTTTTGGCATTACCAGTTGAGGTTCCAGTGAAACTATAAGATGTAGAACATCCGTAAGAAAAAACGGCAAGAAGTATTAGTAATGGTAACTTGTTCATTCGATTAATTTAGATCGTATTCTTTTATTTTCCGATACAAAGTTCTTTCAGAAATCCCTAAATCTTGAGCCGCATATTTCCTTTTGCCTCGGTGTTTTTCAAGTGCTTTTTCAATCAACTCCTTTTCCTTATCTTCTAAAGATAGTGACTCTTCAACTTCAACGTGTTGGTATGGATTTGAATATTTTTGAATCTCAATGGATGGTAGGTTGGATTTGTTTGACGTTACGGTTAATTCTTGACTAGTAGGTTTAACTACGTTGCTGTTTGAGCCTTTTTCAAATGAACCCGATTTAATTGGTTGACCTTGCGCGAGAGACCTTACCATATTTTTTAGAGCATCCACCTCGGTACGCATATCGATAAGAACTTGGTATAAAATCTCCCGCTCGCTTAAATTTTGTGCAGATTCAGACTTGGCCAATACAGGTAATTTGTTTTCTGTATAATCAGGTAGATAAGATAATAAGGTTTCGGAAGTAATATTTCTAGTCGTTTCTAAAATAGAAATTTGTTCCGTTATATTTTTGAGTTGACGAACATTCCCTGGCCAATAAAAGTTTTCTAAAATATGTTTTGCGTGGTCATCTAATCGCACAACAGGCATATGGTATTTTTCTGCAAAATCGTTGGCGAATTTTCTAAAAAGTAAATTTATGTCCTCGCCACGGTCGCGTAATGGAGGTAAAGTAATAGACACGGTATTTAACCTGTAATACAAGTCTTCTCGAAATTTACCTTTACTAATAGCGCTTAGAATGTCGATATTGGTTGCTGCAATAACCCGAACATTGGTTTTGAATACTTTGGATGAACCCACCCGCATAAACTCTCCTGATTCAAGAACCCGTAACAATTTTGCTTGAGTAGCTTTTGGAAGTTCACCAATTTCGTCTAAGAAAATGCTACCCCCATCCGCTTCTTCAAAATAGCCTTTACGCTCTGCATGTGCTCCGGTAAAAGAACCTTTCACATGACCAAAAAGCTCGGAGTCAATCGTTCCTTCCGGAATTGCACCACAGTTAACCGCCACATATTTGTTGTGCTTATTGGTGCTATATGAATGGATAATTTGCGGTATATTCTCTTTTCCAACGCCACTTTCACCGGTTACCAAAACGCTGAGTGAAGTTGGAGCTACTCGAATAGCCGTTTCAATGGCCCGGTTTAATAACGGGGCATTTCCAATAATTCCGAATCTTTGTTTTGCTGAAAGAATATCCATGATACACTTAGTTTACTACAGTACCCTTTAATGTTGCTGAAGAACACTCCGTGATTATAACATTCACATAATCACCAGGGTTGTGGTTCCCCTTTTCAAAAATAACAACTGCATTTTGCGTGTTTCTCCCAAAAACATGTTGATCTGATCTTTTGGAAAGGCCTTCAATTAATACTTCAACGGTTTCCCCAATAAATTTTTTATTTCTGAATAAGGAACTTTTCTGTTGAATGTCAATGACTTCTTGGAGCCTTCTGGCTTTATCCTCTTCCTTAACATCATCTTCAAATTTTCTTTCAGCCAATGTTCTTGGTCTTTCAGAGTACTTGAACATAAATGCAAAATCGTATTGAATTTGTTCCATTAAAGTCACGGTATCTTTATGTTGCTCTTCTGTTTCTCCACAAAATCCTGTAATTACATCGGTAGAAATAGCACAATCGGGCATTATTCGTCTAATAGAATCAATGCGGTTTAAATACCATTCTCGCGAATATCCACGGTTCATTTTTTCTAAAACCTCTGAATTCCCTGATTGTACTGGAAGATGAATATATTTACAGATATTCGAATGTTTGGCCATAACCTCTAAAACTTCATCCGTCATGTCTTTTGGATGGGAAGTAGAGAATCGTATTCTTAATAGAGGAGAAACTTGCGCAACCATATCCATTAATCCAGCAAAATTAACAGTTGGCGCAGATTCATCTTTGATAACTCCTTTGCTGGACATGTTCCATCGGTAGGAATCTACATTTTGCCCCAATAAAGTTACCTCTCTGTAACCCTGGTCAAATAATTCTTTCGCTTCCTTAAAAATTGTTTCTGGATTTCTGCTACGCTCTCTGCCTCTTGTAAAGGGCACCACACAAAAAGAACACATGTTATCGCATCCTCTCATAATAGAGATGAAAGCCGTTACTCCATTTGAACTCAAACGGATAGGGCTTATTTCGGCATAGGTTTCTTCTCTAGATAATAATACGTTTACCGCTTTTCTACCTTCTGTAGCTTCTTCAATTAACCCAGGTAAATCTCTGTAAGCGTCTGGTCCAGCTACAATATCTACAAGTTTCTCTTTTTCTAAAAGGGTCTCCCGCATACGTTCCGCCATGCAGCCTAAAACCCCAATGATCAAACCTGGATTGTGCTTTTTTGCTTTTTTGAATTGCCCAAGTCGATTCATTACACGAGTTTCGGCATTTTCACGAATGGAACATGTATTGACCAAAATTAAATCAGCTTCCCCTTCTTGGTCTGTTGTTACATAACCTTCATTCGTTAGTATGGAAGCAACAATTTCACTATCGGAAAAATTCATTTGACAACCGTAGTTTTCTATGTACATTTTCCTTTTAGGCTCAATTCCATCCCGCTTTATCATAGTGGGTTCACCCTGACGATTTTCATCAATTACCTTATTTTCACCAAGTATGTCTTCCATGTAAATTTTTATACTTTTAATAGTTTGCAAAATTAACCAAAACCTAATAATATGACATGTTGGCAGATAAATATAATATCATTAATTAACCATCTATTTATCAATGGTTAAGGATTAAAGTTTCATTATCATGCTTGTTTATCTCATTTTTAATTCGTTTAATTTGCAGCCTACCTTATTAAAGAGGTAGATTATTTTAAGCACCGTATTTATGGATTTGGTAATAGTGGAGTCGCCAGCAAAGGCAAAAACCATTGAGGGATTTTTTGGGAAAGGATTTACAGTTAAATCAAGTTATGGACATGTTCGTGATTTAGCAAAAAAGGGAGTTGCGATTGATATCGAAAATAAGTTCGAGCCGAATTACGATGTTTTGCCAGATAAAAAGAAGGTAGTAGCAGAGTTAAAAAGTTTAGCAAAAAAGGCGAATATTGTTTGGTTAGCAACGGATGAGGATCGCGAAGGAGAAGCTATTTCATGGCATTTGAGCGAAGTGTTAGGTCTTAAACCAGAAAATACGAGGAGAATTGTTTTTCACGAAATTACTAAAACAGCCATTCAAAAAGCTGTTGAGAACCCAAGAGAAATTGATTTGGATCTTGTAAAGGCGCAACAAGCTAGACGTGTTTTAGATCGGTTAGTGGGTTTCGAGCTTTCTCCAGTATTATGGAGAAAAGTAAAACCATCATTATCTGCCGGACGTGTTCAGTCTGTAACTGTTCGATTAATTGTAGACCGTGAACGTGAAATTAGAGGATATAATTCAGAAGTTTTTTATCGTGTTTCTGCATTATTTAATTTGAATAATGGATCTGCAATTAAAGCAGCTATATCTGAAAAATTTAAATCTGAAAAATCTGCCTATGCGTTTTTGGAAAAATGTAAAGACGCTTCTTTTAAAGTAGAAAGTGTAGTTAGTAAACCTGCGAAAAAGTCTCCAGCACCACCCTTTACAACATCCTCTTTACAACAGGAAGCTTCGCGTAAACTTGGGTTTTCTGTGAACCAAACGATGGTGGTTGCTCAACACTTATATGAGGCAGGAAAAATCACCTACATGAGAACCGATTCTTTTAATTTATCGGATTTAGCGGTTGATTCTGCAGCGGAAGCTATTACGTCAAAGTATGGAAAGGAGTATTCTCATCCACGAAAATTTTCAACAAAGTCAAAAGGAGCACAAGAAGCGCACGAGGCAATTCGACCAACATATTTAGATAAGGATACCGTTACTGGAGATCGTAGTGAAGAACGCCTTTATTCACTTATTTGGAAGCGTACTATCGCTTCTCAAATGGCAGACGCTCAACTTGAAAAAACCACTGTAAAAATTGGGGTTAGTTTAGCGGATAAACAATTTACTGCCCAAGGAGAGGTGATAAAATTTGATGGTTTTTTAAAGGTTTATGAGGTCTCTACGGACGAAGATTTGGAAAATCCAGGTGAATCTGGGATGTTGCCGGAAATGGTTAAGGGAGATGATTTGATTTTGGTTTCTGCGCAAGGCGTTCAAAGATTTACATTGCATCCACCAAGATATTCAGAAGCTAGTTTAGTAAAAAAGCTTGAGGAGTTAGGGATTGGAAGACCTTCAACATATGCACCGACTATTTCTACCATCCAAAAACGTGGGTACGTTGAAAAAAAATCAACGGAAGGGGAGTCAAGAGAATATAAATTTATTGATGTTTCAGCTGGAAATATTGAAACAATAACAAAAACAGAAATTACTGGAAAAGAAAAGAATAAGTTATTTCCTACGGATATTGGAGAAGTAGTAACTGATTTCTTAATAGAAAATTTCCAGAATGTTTTGGATTTCAATTTTACCGCAGATGTGGAAAGAGAATTCGATGAAATAGCTGATGGAAAGGTTTCTTGGAATAAAATGATTGAAAATTTTTATTCCGATTTCCATAAAAGTGTTGAACATACCTTGGAAAACAGTGAGCGAGCTACAGGGGAGAGATTACTTGGAGAAGATCCTGCTACTGGGAAACCGGTATACGCTCGAATAGGTCGTTTTGGCCCAATGATTCAAATTGGTCATGTTGATGATGAAGAAAAACCAAAGTTCACTTCTTTACGCCCTCCCTTAAGTATTTCAAGTATAACATTCGAAGAAGCCTTGGAATTGTTCAAACTACCGAGGTTGTTGGGTGAGTATGAAGGGAAGAATTTGTATGCGGCTATAGGTAGATTCGGACCTTATTTACGATTGGGCAGTATGTTTGTTAGTATTAAAGAAGCAAACGGGGATGACCCATATACCATCACTTATGAAAGAGGTGCGGAATTAATTAAAGAAAAAATAGAAGCAGATAAAAAGGCGTTGCTTAAAACCTTTGAGGAAGATGCAGAGCTACGGATTATTGAAGGAAGATACGGCCCGTATATCAAGCATGAAAAGAGCAATTATAAAATACCTAAAGGTACGGATCCTTTAAGTTTGACTTTTGAAGATTGCATGGCGTTAATTGCTCAACAACCAAAGAAAACTAAAAAGACTGCAACTAAAAAAGTGGCGGCCAAGAAAAAAAGCCCAGCTAAAAAGAAACCAGCCACTAAGAAACCAGCCAAAAAGAAGGTAGTATCTAAGAAAAAATCCTAACTTTTTTAGAAAATGGATATTTCAATATATTTTTCTCCGATTTCGTTACCTGAAACAACTTATTATAAGGAGCAGGTAGGTGGTCTAATTACATCTCATCGAGAACCTTCAGGTTTTCCTGATTGGTCTGAGGCTGAGTTGCTGATTATTGGGGTGAGGGAAGAAAGAGGCTCTGTAAACAACAATGGTTGTGGTTCAGGGGTAGATGATATAAGAGAAAAACTTTATCAATTATATTTTGATAAATTCCCAAACACTGTTGATTTGGGAAATATACTACCTGGGGAATCTATTGACGATACTTACCATGCCATTCAATCCATAATTGATGCTGTGGTGAAAGCCGGTAAGACTGTTATTGTACTTGGTGGTAGTCAAGATTTAACTATTCCTATTTATAGAGGTTACGAAAAAACCGAACAACTGGTCAACCTTACAACCATAGACCATATGTTCGATATTGGTTCATCATCTGATTCACCCGTAAATTCTGAAACGTATTTAAGCCAAATTTTATTACATCAGCCCAATTTCCTTTTCAATTACTCCAATATTGGATATCAAACGTATTTTAGTTCACCTGATATCATTGGCTTAATGGACAACCTCTTTTTTGACAAAATGCGGTTAGGGGAGGTTAGGATGGATATTCGTGAAGCTGAACCTATTATTAGAAATTCTGATATTATTAGTTTTGATGTCTCCTCTATTCAAGCAGCAGATATGCGTGGATGTAACAGGTCAACACCGAACGGATTACTCCCCGATGAAGCTTGTCAACTAACTAGGTATGCTGGTTTAAGTGAGAAAATATCCAGTTTTGGCATTTTTGAATATAACCCTCGATTGGATGATTCGGGGAAATCAGCCTTACTTGTTGCCCAGATGGTCTGGTATTTTATTGAGGGATTTGCTAATAGACGACAAGAAAGACCGAAACCAAGTGATCATAAGTTTCTAAAATACCTCGTTCCGGTGTCCGGTGCGGACGAAGATGTGGTTTTTTACAAAAGTTTAATTACCGATCGATGGTGGATGCTTGTTCCGTATCCTGATAATAAGTCGGTTAAGTACCGTAGACTTAACGTAGTTCCTTGTTCGTATACTGACTATTTAGTGGCTGGACAGGACGAATTACCCGATTTATGGATGAAAACCTACAGAAAATTTTTATAATTGACCCATTGATAAATCAGGTTGAAACTATATTGATACGGACAGCGATAAAAAGTTTTTGATAAGTAGAATTATTATATACTTTAGCGACAGTATTTTGAGCAATAACTAGAATCTATATATGAATAAAGGGATGATGAAGAATTTTCTTGTATTTATGGGCCTTGTAGGCAGCTTCGGCTTTCTTCAAGCACAACAAGATCCGCAGTTTACTGTAGGACAATACCAAGGTTTAGCATACCAAAATCCTGCTTTAGTGGGTAGTCACGATGCTATTTGTGCAACTTTAGTTGGTAGATTGCAATGGGTCGGGTTCGGAGGCGAACCTTCAACTTTTGTTTTTGGAGTTCAAAGTCCTTTTACACTATTAAATAGGTCTCACGGAGTAGGCTTGACAATAATGTCGGATAAATTAGGACAAGAAACTACATTAGTAGCAAAAGGTAGTTATGCTTACAAAATGAACTTGGGCCCTGGTATTTTAAGTGCTGGCGTTAGTTTAGGTTATATTTCAAAATCTATTGGTAATGATTGGCAGCCTGTTGATGATATTAATAATGATATAGCTATCCCTGCTAACGGAGCTTCTGAAGGTGGGTTTGATATGGATTTCGGTTTATTTTATAAAATCCCGGATAAATTGTCGGTTGGCTTGTCTGCGACACATTTAACAGCCACTAAATTAAATCAAACATTGTCTGATAAATTACCTTCAGGTGAATCACGTTTATTTAATTATCAAATTGACAGAACGTATTATTTATCCGCGCAATATGAGACTCCTATTGGAAGTAGTGGTTCATGGGTATTGAAGCCAGGTTTATATATTAAATCTGATTTTGTATCAACTATGTTTGATGTGGGTGCATTAGTAGAGTATAACCAACAATTTTGGGGAGGTATTGATTACCGTTTTCAAGATGCGGTTGCCTTGATGTTGGGAGCTAATTTCCAAATGAATGGTGAAAATGTTGGTGGTGGTATGCTGAAAGTAGGATATTCTTACGATTTCAGTACTTCTAGCTTAAGAAATTTTAATTCAGGTTCACACGAATTGTTTGTAAGATATTGCTTTGCTGTTTCTCCTAAACCGAAACATGAGGAGCATAGAGATGTTAGACATTTATAATATTTTTCAAAAAAAAACGTTTATCCACTTGAATTTTGACGATTGATAAAACAAAATAGTATGAGACGATTATTAACTTTAATGGCCGTAGTAGCCTTTGGTGCATCATGTTCTTATGATGATGGCGGCCAGCTTTACGGAGTACATGATAGAGCCACTTGGTATGATTTAGATCCATACGGAATGGCGTTCATTCCTATGGGAAGTTTTGTAATGGGTGAAAATGACCAGGACGTACCCTACGCCAATATTGCGATATCGCGTACGGTTTCTATTGCATCATTTTATATTGATGATTCAGAAATCACCAATAATGAATATCGCCAGTTCGTTTATTGGGTAAGAGATTCTATTGCACGTACTTATTTATTAGAAGTAGATGAGATGGAGTACGGTATCACTATGGACAACTTCGGAAATGACTTGGATGAGCCAAGAATCGCTTGGGATTATGATATTCCTTGGGGTGGTGGAAGAGATGGAGATGAAGATATCATTGATGCATTGGAACCAATGTATTATTCTGAAAGTGACCGTTATTATGGTAAAAAACATATTGACATCACTAAATTAAGATATAATTACAGCTGGATTGATTATAGAATGGCAGCTGCTCACGGTCGTCAAAGAGATTATTCTAGAGATGATTATCAGTATAGTCGTGCAGATTTCTTAAAGGAAGATGATGTAGATGTGTATCCAGATACTTTGGTTTGGATTGCAGATTTCTCATACTCATATAATGAGCCTATGGCGAATATGTATTTCTGGCATCCTGCATACGATAATTATCCTGTTGTAGGTATTACTTGGAAACAAGCTAAAGCATTTAGTCATTGGAGAACAAAATATTTAAATGATCGTTTAGATATGGCTGGGTATCCATTGGTACAAGATTTTCGATTGCCAACTGAATCTGAATGGGAATATGCTGCCCGTGGAGGGATTGCATTATCTCAATATCCTTGGGGTGGTCCATATATCAGAAATGATGCAGGCTGCTTCCTAGCAAACTTCAAACCATTAAGAGGAAATTACGTGGATGATGGAGGATTTCAAACGGTTAACGTTTATTCCTATTCTCCAAATGATTATGGTTTGTATTGTATGTCTGGAAACGTTGCTGAATGGACCAATAATGCCTATAGTGAATCAGCTTATGAATTTGGTCATGATATGAATGCTGATTATCAATATGATGCTGCGGATGATGAACAACCTGTTTATAAACGTAAAGTTATTAGAGGGGGTTCTTGGAAGGATGTTGGTTATTATTTGGGCGTGGGAGTACGTTCATACGAGTACCAAGATACAGCAAAAAGCTACATTGGCTTTAGAAATGTTATGTCATACTTAGGAAGATCTAAAGGTGACGAATTATAAAAAGTAAATTATCCATTTTAAAATAAAAATTAAATCTTTAGATTATGAGCAAGGAAATTACAGGGTTTAGACCAGGGAGTAAGAGTTGGAAAAACTTCATGAAATATGTTTACGGCTGGGGAGCCTCAGTTGTAATTATTGGTGCCCTCTTTAAATTAGAGCATTACCCTGGGGCCAGTGCAATGTTAATTATTGGTTTAGGTACCGAAGCAATTATTTTCTTTTTCTCCGCTTTTGATCCTTTGCAAGAAGAGTATGATTGGTCATTAGTTTATCCAGAACTTGCGGAAGATTTTGATGGTACGGAAAGATCAATTGATGGATCTAAAAGTGGTTTAACGCCAACTCAGGAATTAGACCATATGTTAGCAGATGCTAAAATAGGAAATGATTTAATCGAAAGTTTAGGTTCTGGAATGCGTAATTTGGCTGAAACAGCTAATAACATGAATAATTTAGGTGACACTGCTGGTGCAACAAATAGTTTGGTGTCAAGCTTAGAAGATGCATCTCAAAATGTTAGTAAACTATCAAGTTCATATCATCACGCAGCAGAAGCCCTAACCGGTTTATCTATGTCAAATGAAGATGGAGCAACATACGCGGAAAACTTGAAAAGGGTGTCTGAGAACTTGTCTGCATTAAATAGCGTATATGAAATGCAATTAGAGCATTCTTCAAGCCAATCAAGAATTTCAAGTGAAATGTTTGATAACATGCAAACGTTGGTTTCCAATTTACATGATTCAGTTGATGATACTAAACGTTATAAGGAAAGCATTGCAGAACTTTCAAATAATTTAGAATCTTTAAATACCGTATACGGAAACATGCTTTCAGCAATGAATGTTTCTAGATCATAGTTATAGTTTAAATATAAAATAAACTCATAAAGAAATAGACTATGGCAGGTGGAAAGGAAACGCCAAGGCAGAAGATGATAGGTATGATGTACCTTGTTCTTTTAGCACTTTTGGCAATGAATGTTACAAAATCGGTATTGAATTCGTTTGTAGTAATAAACGGAGCGATGACCGAAACAAATGAGGCTTTTGATGAAAAAAATGAAGCCACATTTTCAGAATTTGAAAAGCAAAAAAGTATCAATGAGGCAAAAGTTTTGCCTTGGTATAAAAAAGCACAAGCAGTTCGTGAGGCTTCCAAAGAATTAGACGATTATTTTGCTAATTTGAAAATTCAAATAATTGCAAAAACCGAGGGCCTTTCCGAAGAGGAAATGGCTGGTGATTTGAGCTGGGTGACTTTAGATACTGCTGAAGCTCTTGGCAATATTGATACTCCGCAGCACATTCTTTTGGGTTCGGATGAAACTAAACCTGTGGATGGAGCTTGGACAATGTTAGAAATGAAACGTAAAATTGCAGAATGGGAAGAAAAAGTTCTTGCTCAGTTCCCACCTAACCAACGCGAAAGTTTAAACATTGGATTTAAGTTTGAAGGAGGCTATAATAATGACGGTGAATTGGAACCATGGGAAATTACTCACTTTTATCATGCGCCATTAGCAGCGGTAATTACAGATATTTCTATGTTTCAAAACCAGGTCAAAAATTCTGAATATACCGCTTTAAATATGTTGATGAGTAACATTAGTGCGGAGGATTTTAAATTTGATGAAATCGCAGTTAAGATTATTCCAAATTCCAATTATGTGGTTTTAGGAGACTCGTTTAAAGCGGATGTTATTGTTGCTGCCTATAGTACTACACAAGCTCCTGTATTGGAAGTTGGTACTGGATTGGATACAGCAGGCAAGGGAATGAATGATTGGAAAGTAACGAATATGGTGGACGAGTCTCGTATTAAATACGATAACGGAGTTGCTAAATATGGGTACAAACCAACCACAGAAGGAGAGGTTACTTGGGGTGGTATTATTAAATTAAAAAAGCCAGGTACCAATCAATTTGAATTGTATCCTTTTGAACATACGTTTATTGCGGCTAAACCATCGATGGTGGTTTCTCCTACGAAAATGAACGTAATGTATAAAGGGCTTAAAAATCCTGTTGATGTTTCTGTTGCTGGTTTTTCTGCAAGTGAATTAGTAGTAACAGTTTCGGGTGGTGCGTTGTCTGGTTCTAATGGATCTTATTTTGTGCAACCATCACGTGAATCTAGATTGGTCAAGGTAAATGTTGCGGTTAAGACGAAAAGTGGAGCAACCAAACCAATGGGAACTGCAGAATTTAGAGTGAAAAGCATTCCTAAACCGACACCTAAATTTGCTACGGTAGAAGGTTCAGGTAGGGTTAGTTTAGCTCAAGTAAAGGCATCAAGAGATGTTACAGTGGAGCTGAAGGACTTTATGTTTGATGGATTGAAATATACTGTTACAAAGTTTGATATGACCGCTTATGTTAAAGGAAAGAAAATTACTTTAACATCAAAAGGTTCAGGCATAGATTCACAAATGAGAACTCTTATTGGAAATCAAAGGTCAAAAGACGAGATTACCATTAAAAATATTAGAGTAAACGGGCCAAATGGCAATGAATTGATACCTGGCAACGTTGTAGTTGAAATAAAATAGAAATTATGAAGGTTCTTAGTAGAATAGTTTTATTGGTTGTGTTCTTATGGGGAGGATTCTCATTTGCGCAAGTTTTAGATCCAGGTGCTGAATCACCACTGGATGGAGTGTATTCAAAATCAATTGATACACCACATAAAAAGCCAATTCCTTATGTAGCACTCCGCGAGGCTGATATTATGTGGCTTCAACGTGTATGGCGTGAGGTTGATATGCGCCAAAAGGCGAATCAATCATTCTATTTTCCTATTGATCCAACCCAAGGAAGGAAAAACTTTATGGCGGTTATCATGGAGTCTATTCAATTAGAAAGAATTCATGCGTATTCTTCCGTTGATTCTAATACTTTGTTTCCGGATGATACTTTTAAACGTCAAATTACGTATTCGGAAGCGATGGGTGCTTTTACCACAAAAACGACCATTGAAGATGTGGATGATTATGGTGATATCATTTATGTAGAAGCATTTGATACGATTAAATTAGATCAAATTACTCGATTTAGAATCAAGGAAGAAGTTTTCTTTGATAAGCAAAGATCGGTAATGGAAACTCGAATTCTTGGTATTGCCCCAGTTAAACCTGAAAAAAATGAAGATGGTGATATTGAAGGATATACTGAAGCATTTTGGATTTATTTCCCTGAAGCTCGATTTGTATTTGCTGAGGCAGAAGTATATAATGTGCATAATGATGCGGATAGAATGACTTTTGAAGAATTATTTTGGAAACGAAAATTCAATAGTAGAATCACTAAAATTTCAAACGTCTATGATCGAGCAATTGATCAATATAAGAGTCCTTTGGATGCGTTACTTGAAGCGGAATTTATTGAAGAGCAAATTTTCAATAGAGAACATGATCTTTGGAGTTTTTAAAAAATAATAAGGCATAAAAAAAGCGGTGATTTCACCGCTTTTTTTATGCCTTATTTATATGGTTACTTTTTAATGTAACCCTCAAAATTATTGTGTTCGGTTTTATAGAGTTCTTCCTTTGATAGAGATTGAAAATACTTGTAAGTGATTGCAAGTCCTTCCGCTCTATCAATTTTTGGTTCCCATCCTAGTAATTCCTTCGCACGAGTAATATCTGGCTGACGTTGCATTGGATCATCTTTTGGAAGAGGTTTGTATATTACTTTTTGTGAAGTTCCAGTTAGTTTAATGATTTCTTCCGCAAACTGACTAATTGTAATTTCTGCTGGATTGCCAATATTAACTGGGTCATGCGTATTACTCATTAATAGTCTGTAAATCCCCTCAATTAAATCGTCTACATAGCAGAATGATCTAGTTTGGCTCCCGTCTCCAAAAATAGTTAGGTCTTCTCCTCTTAAAGCTTGGCCAATAAATGCCGGTAATACACGGCCATCGTTTAAGCGCATTCTAGGGCCGTACGTATTGAATATTCTGACAATACGGGTATCTACATTATGATAGGTATGATACGCCATTGTAGCCGCCTCCATGTATCTTTTGGCTTCATCATAAACCCCTCTTGGTCCAACTGAATTTACATGACCATAATATGTTTCCACCTGAGGATGTACTAAAGGGTCACCATAAACTTCAGATGTAGACGCTATCATAATTCTTGCACCCTTTGCACGTGCTAAGCCTAACAAATTATGGGTTCCATAAGAACCAACTTTTAAAGTTTGAATAGGGATTTTTAAATAATCAATGGGGGAAGCTGGGGAGGCGAAATGTAAAATGAAATCTAAATCTCCAGGAACATGAACAAATTTTGACACATCATGATTAACGAACTCAAAATTTGGATTGTTATATAGATGCTCAATATTTTTAAGATCTCCAGTAATAAGGTTATCCATCCCAATTACCCTAAATCCTTCTTTTAGGAATCGATCGCTCAAATGAGAGCCTAAAAAGCCTGCTGCTCCTGTAATTAAAACTGTTTTCATTTAAATTTTATTTTAAGACGTCCTCTCTACCAATAGATTTATAGATAAAGCCTTTATTATTCATGCTTTTTAAATCGTAGAGGTTACGACCATCAAAAATTACTTTTTCTTTTAATAGGGAGGAAATTTTATCGAAATCTGGATTTCTGAAAATTTGCCATTCTGTAAAAATTAATAACGCATCCGCATTTTCAAGAGCGTCATATGCAGTTTCGGCATAGGAAATAGAATCTCCTAAAATTCCTTTTACATTGTCCATAGCTTCTGGGTCGTAGGCAATTATTTCAGCCCCTTCAGCAATTAATTCTTGGATATTGTATAAGGATGGAGCCTCGCGGATGTCATCTGTATCTGGTTTAAATGCCAATCCCCAAACAGCAAATTTTTTCCCTTTTAAATTATTATTATAAAACGATTTTATTCTAGGAACCAATACTGTTTTTTGAATTCTATTAACATCCATTACCGCATTTAGGATTTTGAAATCGTAATTCACTTCACTTGATGACTTTGCTAATGCTTGCACATCTTTTGGGAAGCAACTTCCTCCATATCCAATCCCTGGAAATAAGAATCGGTTTCCAATACGTGTATCTGTACCAATACCTCTACGCACATCGTCTACATTAGCGCCAACTTGTTCACATAAATTGGCAATTTCATTCATAAATGAAATTTTTGTTGCTAGAAATGAATTTGCAGCGTATTTCGTTAGTTCTGCCGATTTTTCATCCATGTAAATCACAGGGTTTCCTTGGCGTACAAATGGTCCGTAAATTTGGTCCATTAATTCATTCGCTCTTTTTGAAGAAGATCCAATTACAACTCTATCAGGTTTCATAAAATCATCAACAGCAAATCCTTCACGTAAAAATTCTGGATTTGAAACTACATCAAATTCAGGTCTGTTTGGATCCGTTGTACTAAATCTTTCGTTTAAGGCGTTGTTCAACGCTTCCGCAACTTTAATTGCCGTCCCTACTGGAACAGTGCTTTTATCTACGATTACTTTATAATCAGTAATCATCCCACCTAAATCTTTAGCAACTCCTAAAATATAGGATAAATCAGCGCTGCCATCCTCTCCTGGAGGAGTAGGGAGAGCTAAGAAAATCACTGTGCTGTCTTTGATTGCATCTTTTAGGTTTGTTGTAAACCTTAATCTGTTTTGCTTGATATTTCTTTCGAATAAAACATCTAAATGTGGCTCGTAAATGGGTACAATACCCGATTTCATTTTCTCCACTTTTGCTTCATCAATGTCAACGCACGTAACGTTTGCGCCACTTTCTGCTAAACAAGTTCCGGTTACTAAACCCACATAACCTGTTCCTACAACTGCAATATTCATGTATGTAATTTAAATCAATTTTTATTAAGCGAAATTGGTCGTTTTTAGTTCCGCTTTTTCGGAATGCAAATTTACATTACAAAATCCCTACAGGAAAGAGAAAAAGTGTTTAAAGGGAACCAATATTTAGGATTTGTTGAATTGTTATTTAACTTGAAATACTCTCTTTCAAATCTAACAAAAGTTGTGAATGCTTTTTAAATTTCAATATCTTCGCCCCATGGTCAAATTTAGAGCCAATCACTTATTTTTTGTAATTTTTACTTTTTGCTCCACGATTTTGTTGGGGCAAGTAAATATTCGTGATTCTATTGTTTTTTCTCCCCTTATTGATTTCACTTATGCGTATAAAATACCAAGCGGGGATTGGGCTAAGCAATTTGGAAATCATTCTGAAATAGGAATAGCTTTTTTAATAAAAACGAATTCGAATTTATTGTACGGAGCTGACTTCAGTTATCTCTTTGGTGATCAGGTTTTGAATACAAGTTTTGCGGATGGTTTTAGAGATGCAAGTGGAGGTATTATAGCCAATAATGGCTTGTATTCTGAAGTTTATTTTACGGAAAGAGGCTTTACCCTATCCGCTAAAATTGGAAAAATTTTTCCCGTAATAGGTCCAAATCCAAATTCGGGAATTATGGTTTTAGGTGGAGTGGGGTTGCTGCAATATAAAATTAAGATTGAAGATCGGTTTCAAGAGGTTCCCTTACTAAGTAGTGATAATTATTATCAAGGATATGATAGGTTAAGTAATGGCGTGATTTTTACCGAGTTTATTGGATATAGGTTATTAAGTAACCGGAGGTTAATTAATGTGTTTGGTGGTTTTGAATTCGCTCAAGCATTTACAAAGAATAGGCGTGAAATAAATTTTGATACTGGATTTAAGGATACGGAACAAAAACTAGATTTACAGGTGGGGTTTAAAGTGGGCTTTACTTTGCCATTGTATAAACAAGTAGCGAATGAATACTATTACCGCTAAAGATGAATTTATTCTATTCCATTGGAACCAAAGCTTATCACCTTTTAATCCGGGTGTTTTCACCCTTTAACCAGAAAGCAAAATCTTGGATTGATGGCCGAAAAAATCTATCCCATCAAATTTCAAATTTAAAAATTGATAAGCCTTTAATTTGGTTTCATTGTGCTTCTTTAGGCGAATTTGAGCAAGGTATGCCTATAATGGAGGAATTTAAGATGACTAACCCATCGTGGTTAGTATTGGTCACTTTTTATTCACCCTCTGGATTTGATGTAAGGAAAAACACAGATGTTGCTGATTTTGTTTTTTATTTACCCGTGGAGAATCCTACTAATATTTCTATGTTTTTGGATATGGTGAAGCCAAAGATTGCCGTTTTTGTGAAATATGAGTTTTGGTATGGATATATGCAAGCTCTCGTCCAAAGAGAAATTCCTCTCATTTTTGTTTCTTCTAGCTTTAGGAAAAGTCAAATTTTTTTTAAACCCTACGGAAAGTGGTTTCTGAATCAATTAAAATCCGTCACTCAATTTTTTGTTCAGGAACAAAATTCCAAGGATTTGTTATTACAAAGAGGAATAGAAAAAGTGATTGTAAGCGGAGACACACGTTTTGATAGGGTGTACCAAACAATGATAACCAATGAGAGGCTGCCCGAAGTTGAATTATTTAAAGGCAGCTCTAAGGTGTTAATTTTTGGAAGTGCGTGGCAAGTGGAAACAGAAATTGCTTTGCAAATTATTAATCACCTTCCCGAAAATTGGAAGGTGGTTTATGCTCCTCATGAAATTGATCTCAAAAAAATACATGAGTTGGAAAATCAATTGAATTGTGGGTTTATTCGGTTTAGTGAATTGACAGATGTTATAGGTGAGGTTTCTAAGGTTTTAATCGTGGATACTGTTGGGCATTTGGCGAGAATATATAAGTATGGCGATTTTGCTCTCGTGGGAGGAGGTTTCGATGACGGTATTCACAATATTTTGGAACCGTTAACTTTTAATGTTCCAGTATGCTTTGGACCAAATCATTCTGGGTTTGGGGAAGCGAAGGATGCAATGGTAAGCGGAGTTGGTTTTGAAATTAACTCTGTTAAGGATTTTGAAAATAAGTTTAACTTTTACAATCGAAATCAAGACGAGCTGGAATTAATTAAAGTTAAATGCGAAAATTTTATTCATGAAAGAAGGGGTGCAACTGCAATTATTTCGCAGTATATAAATAAGTTAGCAAAATCTATTTCTTCCCAGATTTAGAAGATTTTTGTTTGTAACGTTTCTTTTGAAAAGTGTTTTTCTTGCCCCATTTTTTACTTTTCTTATTCGATCTTTTATACTGTTGATTAGAGTAACCTTTTCTTTTAAGTGTTTTGTTTTGTTCTTTACGTGCATTATATACCCGAGCAGACGAGTAGTAAACTGGTCTTGAACAAGAACTTAAAAGTATCGATAAAGCGAATACAGTAAGTAAAAAAGTTGATTTTATTAGCCTACAGGCGTTGCGCATGTTTGTTTAGGTTTTTTTGATTATAACCTTCAATAAAAAGCGAAAGTAATATTAATAATCAAGGGTAAAAATAGGTTTTTAAATAAATATACTGCTTAATTAAATCACTAGTTATAAAGGTTGAATGTTGAAATAAAGAAATTGTGATTTTTTGTAAAATTTAGGGGGATTAAATAAAAAAAGCCACTAAAGAAAATCTTTAGTGGCTTTAGTACCCGGGGCGGGACTTGAACCCGCACGGACCAAAGTCCATTGGATTTTAAGTCCAACGTGTCTACCAATTCCACCACCCGGGCAGTGGCGTGTAAGAGCATAAAATACTCTTAGAGCGAAAGACGGGATTCGAACCCGCGACCCCGACCTTGGCAAGGTCGTGCTCTACCAGCTGAGCTACTTTCGCTTTTCAAAATGTCAATTTTCTATACCGATTATAGGAGTCAAAATTCCACTTCTTTAATCGGGCAACAAAAGTACATTTTTTATAAAACCGACAAAGCTAATTACCTATATTTTAAAATTATTTTAGCCTTTACTTAGTTTGTTTTTGATCTCATTTAACTTCATTAAAGCCTCAATTGGAGTTAGGGTATTGATATCGGTATCCATAATAATATTTTTCAGGTCAAGCAATGCTGGATCGTCAAGTTGGAAAAAGCTTAATTGAACATTTTCCTGTTCAGCCATTTCCTTTATGGTGACAGAGTTCTTTTCACTTGAATGACTTTTCTCTAACCTATGCATTACCTCATTCGCTTTTGAAATAACCTTGGCGGGCATTCCTGCAATTTTCGCAACATGTATTCCGAAACTATGATTACTTCCACCTGGTTCTAATTTCCTGATGAAAATAATTTTATTATTTATTTCCTTTATGGATACATTATAGTTTTTTACACGAGGAAAGGCAACAGCCATTTCGTTTAGTTCATGATAATGGGTCGCAAATAGTGTTTTTGGTCTATGTTTTGAATCATGTAAAAACTCAGATATGGACCATGCTATTGCAATTCCGTCATATGTGCTTGTTCCTCTTCCAATTTCATCAAGCAGGATTAAACTCCTTTCGGATAAATTATTTAGAATACTTGCGGTTTCATTCATTTCTACCATAAATGTAGATTCTCCCATTGAAATATTATCAGAGGCACCCACACGTGTGAATATTTTGTCAACCAAACCTATTTTTGCCGAAGAGGCGGGTACAAAGGAACCCATTTGTGCCAGCAATACAATTAATGCAGTTTGACGCAATAGTGCCGACTTTCCAGACATATTTGGTCCTGTGATCATTAATATTTGTTGGTCATCATTACTTAGGAAAACATCATTCGGAATATATAACTCGCCTGGGGGTAATAGTTTTTCAATTACCGGATGTCGGCCACCATTGATTTTTATTTCTAATGAATCATTTATTGTTGGTTGGCAATATTTTTGAGAAATAGCAAGATGGGCAAAAGCAATTAAACAATCAACTTTTGCAATAACACGTGCGTTTGTTTGAATGGGCTCAATGAATTCGGTAAGTGTATTTAACAATTCAGAAAAAATTCGACTTTCAATAGCCTGAATTTTATCTTCGGCACCTAATATCTTTGTTTCATATTCTTTTAGTTCCTCAGTAATATACCGCTCTGCATTTACCAATGTTTGCTTTCTAATCCAATCACTTGGAACCTTTTCTTTATAGGTATTTCTAACCTCAAAATAGTAACCAAAAACGTTATTAAAGCCAATTTTTAAGGATTGGATGCCCGATTGTTCAATTTCCTTCGCTTGAATAGATTTTAAATATTCTTTTGAATTATTGAGCATTAACCGTAATTCATCTAGTTCATCTGAAACCCCTGGGCGAATTACGTTTCCTTTAATAATTTGAACCGGTGCATCTTCATCTAATTCCGTTTCTATTTTTTCGCGTATAAAGTCGCAAGAGTCTAATTGGTTACCTAAAACTTGGATCGTTTTGTTTTTAGAACTCCTAGTTAGTTCAATAATGGGTAAAAGGGAAAGTAGGTTTCGTTTTAACGTAACAACTTCTCTAGGATTAATCCGCTGAAGTGCAACTTTTGAAATAAGCCTTTCTAAATCACCAATTTGTTTAACGTGTGTTTTTATATCATCCATGATGGATGAATTTTGGATAAAAAACTTAACGGATTCTTGCCTGTCTAGTATTGGTTGCTTGTGTTTTAAAGGGAGAGCAAGCCACCTCTTCATTAATCGTGACCCCATCGGGCTACACGAAGAATCTAAAACGTCAATGAGAGTGGTCGCATTTTCATTCGGTGAATAGAACAACTCTAAATTCCGTATGGTAAATCGATCTAACCAAACGTGATTCTCTTGATCAATTCTAGAAATGTTGTTTATATGTCCAACTTTATGATGTTGGGTATCCTTCAAGTAATGGAGACAAGCTCCAGCTGAAATAATTCCAAGTGGAAGTTCTTGAATTCCGTAGCCTTTTAGAGAGGTGGTTTTGAAATGCTTTAATAAGGTCTCATTTGCGTATTCTGGGGTGAAAATCCATTCATCCAGAAAATATACATAATGACTTGAGCCAAAAAGTTCTTCAAATCGTTTTCTATTATCTCTTTCAACTAAAATTTCGGTTGGGGAAAAGCTTTGTAAAAGTTTATCAATGTAATCAAATGACCCTTGTGTAGTCAAAAACTCGCCTGTTGAAATGTCTAGGAAGCTAATTCCCGCTGCGTCCTTTTGAAAAAATGTGGAAGCTAAATAATTATTTTTATTATGGTCAAACGTATTCTCTCGGGTTGAAACACCTGGAGTTACCAGTTCCGTAATCCCTCTTTTAACAATGTTTTTTGTCCCTTTGCTTAAACTTGAATCTTCCAATTGATCGCATAAGGCTACTCGTTCACCGGCCCTTACTAGTTTGGGAAGGTATGTATCTAAAGCATGATGGGGAAACCCCGCAAGTTCAATGGTAGCTGCGGCTCCATTTTTTCTCTTGGTTAAAACAATACCTAATATTTTAGAGGCTTTAATAGCATCTGACCCAAAAGTCTCGTAAAAATCACCCACCCGAAATAATAAAACAGCATCAGGGTATTTTGATTTGAAGCTATTGTATTGCTTCATTAACGGTGTTTCTTGTACTGATTTTTCCTTTTTCTTTGCAGACATTATTTTTTACGTTCCTTTGTAAAGTAGAAGCATCAAAGTAAAAATTTGATATTGGATAAGGCATTTTGCCTCATTGTCATTTCGCATTAGTTATGAACAGAAAGTTAAAAACTACCGATCTAAATAGATTAGATGTTGAAGGATATAAATTTATTTCAAAACATCCAATTGTGGTTGTATTAGATAGTATTCGTAGCTTACATAATGTAGGTTCCGTTTTTAGAACAGCGGATGCATTTCGAATCGAAAAGGTTATTTTATGTGGTTTGACGGCTCGACCTCCCCATAAAGAAATCCATAAAACTGCACTTGGGGCAACTGAAACGGTTGAATGGGAATATTATGAAAATGTTACCGAGGCTATTTCTAGTTTACGTGCAGAGGATTATACTATAATTGCTGCGGAGCAAGCGGAAAATACCATTTTGTTACAAAACCTAAACAAAAAAAGCTATGCGAAAAAAGCTTTTGTTTTTGGAAATGAAGTTTTTGGGGTCAATCAGGAAGTCGTTTCCGATGCAGATTTTGTAATTGAAATCCCGCAATTTGGCACCAAGCATTCGTTTAATATTTCAGTAAGTGTTGGTATTATACTTTGGGAGGCCTTAAAGCCAAACCTTAATTAGCAACGCAAGACCATTCATTATCCTCATACACCTTAATAGCGCTATCATATGAATGACCAGAGCTACATACTTCAGTGGTCAAGGTTCCTTTTTCTGGATCATTAAAAGTGCAAGTTGCACATTTTTGACAACTGATAGTAAAAGCTAAAATGGCTATGGATGCTAAAAAAAGTACTTTCTTCTTCATGTGTTTCGTATTATTTGACAAATATAATTATTAGAATTAATGATTATAACTAATGTCTACAAAATAAAAAAGCCGAAGGGGATATCCCTTCGGCTTTTAAATAACCTTATTTCTTTATTAAAGTGACGATAAATCAGCTTTAATAAATTCTACATCTTTTAATGCTTTATCTTTTAAAGAAGCATCCTTGTTAATCGCTAATTTCAAGTTTTTCATCATTAAATCGTTATTTGAAGTTCTTGCGCCAACAACTGCTTTTAAGTAATATGCTTCAGCAGATGTAGCGTCATCACTCGCATCAATAGTACTTAATGCGGTTTCATTGTCTCCATTAAGAATTTGAGCTAAAGCCAAGTTTAAAGTTTTGTAGTTGCTCATGTTGCTTACAGCTGATGAGTAATTTCCATCTTTAATATCCAAAATCCCTTTGTTATAATTAACTTCATTTCCAGCTCCGCTTGCTTGAGCATATGCTGCTTTGGCTGCAGCTCTGTCCGCTTTTAATGAAGCAATAACACCAATGTTATTCATAACAACTGGGGTAGCGCTAATAGATTTTGCTTTATTGAAATTAGTTTCCGCTTCTCCTAATTTATTTTGCATTAAATAAATGTAACCCATGTTGTTTACTGGTCTCCAATCTGCAGGAAATAACTCAGCGGCTTTTGTATAAATCGCTAATTTTTTACTTAAATCTTCAGTAAGTGTTGCAGCATAAAGATTTTCTTCTAAACTTAATTTAGCTGGGTCAGAATTAACAAGAGCTGTAATTTGAGCATCAGAGCGACCTACTTTTTCCATTTTCACAACCATTTGTGAACGTCTTAGTGGAGGAAGGATTTGTTCTTTAACTTCTAAATAGGTTTCAGCTAAATTTTTAATTTCAGACTCACGTTTTGCAGGATCATCATACATTTCAAGAACACGAATGATTAATTGCTTATCCTCAATATTAGAGGCTTGCATTTTGGTTTTAAAGCCATCCCAATCTTCGCCTTTTCCAGCTAAATTGTAAAAACCTTCTTGATCTGTACCTTTAACTTTACTTGCTTTTAATTGTTTTTTAATAACTACACTCGCAGATTTTGCACGATCGTTAGCTAAATTCTCATTTAAAGTTAACTCACCATCTGGAGAAGCGTAAGCTTGAACTTCAACCCCAGTAAATCGAACGCTGGTATCAGCAGAATTTGTTTTGATTGAGTTCATCATTGCTTTAACAGCGTCAGAATTCGTTTCAGAACTTCTTACTGAAGAAGATTGAACTAAATAAAGAATATCTGCATTTGCAGACATAGGTGTTATTCTTTCGAATTTATCTTTTCCCAAAATGGGTTTTTCATCACTTTGAACCAAGAGAGGGGTAATGTTAGTTCCCTCAGCGATATCAAAAAGGCCAATCTCTTTAGTTTTGGTTTTGAACATCCCTTCCAGCTTAGCTTTTAGAACACCTCTCTCCATTCCACTTTCATATGCGTAGGTGTAATCGTAAGTAAATTCACCGCCTGTTTCAAAGGTGATTTTTTTACCTTCAAAGTCAGCACCTTCTCCTACCAATACAAATGGATCAAGAGATTTCACTTCTTTTCCATCAGCAACAAAAACCGGAGTTACTTTAATCGCTGCTTTTTTAGCAAGATATTTAGTAGGTATTTTGCCAGAAATAGTAACTTTTACTGAGTCTCCGTGCATTTCCAACGGATTTGGAGCAGCTGCATAAGTTGCAAGCTCAGCATTTTTTTCCATTTTATTTAATGGATTACATGCTACAACAGTTGCGATTGTAGCTAAGGCAATGGTGATATTCCTAATCATTGATAATTTCATCTTGAATGTGTATAAATATTTAGTTTGATTTTTACTGGGCAAATTTATTCTAATATTACCGATATGAAAAAGGAAAACACTTTTTATATCGTCAATTTCACTTGATTTTTAGATAATAACAGTTGTTCATTCGTTAAAAAGTCAATTATTTTATCTATTGTGTCACCCATATTCTCGCGTAAACCTTCAGAACTCAGTTTAAGAAGAGGAATTTCAATATTTTCAGACTGAATTAGCGCAGAATATTGGTTATTTATATTCGTTAAATATTCTATTGAAACGTTATTTTCAAGTTTCCGTCCTCTGCTTTTTACATTTTTTAGAGCCTGTTCTGGAGTTTGTTCAATAAAAATTATGGCATCTGGCTGTTTAACTTGTGTTTTTACAGATTGAAATATGCGTTGAAACAATTTTTTTTCATTTGAATTTAAATTTACACTTGCAAATATTTGCGTTTTTTCAATCAAATAATCGGAAATAATAAGTTCATGTTTTTTGACTTTTTCTATGGATAACTGTTCTTGTCTTTCCATTAGAAAAAACACTTCTGCGGGGAATTTAGATTCTACTTTATCAGAATATAAGTCGGCTAAAAACGGGTTATTCAAAAAAGCCTCTAAGATTAAATGAGAATCTAGTTTTTTGGCTAGGGCCTTTGCCAAGGTGGTTTTTCCCGCACCTAGGTTTCCTTCTATACAAATTAGCTTGGTTGTCATATTCTCTGTGGTATATTACTATCCGTGCATAAGGAAAGCAATTCTTGATTTGTTTTATTTAATATGGGATGTAGATAAGTGGGTGCTATGTCTACAAGAGGATATAAGGTGAAAAATCTATCTTGAAGTGCGTAATGGGGAATTTTTAAATCTGGTTTATTGATTATTTCAAAGTTGTAATACAGTATATCAATATCAATAACTCTTGAAACAAAACCCTCATTTTGAGAATCTCTATTTCTACCAAGACGTAACTCAATTTGAAGAATTTCATCTAAAAGTGATTCAGGCCGCAGGATTGTTTGGATTTCAATCACCTGATTTAGAAAATCTGAATCAGATTCAAACCCCCAGGCTTTACTAGAATATAAGGCGCTCTCCTTTGAAATAATCCCGACATTTTTTTTTAATTCTATTTTCGAGCGTTCAAATGTATTTTTTACATCCTTTAAATTACCACCAAGTAACAAGTATACCGTATTTTGAATAGGTTTCATTTAACAAAGATAATTGTTGTGGTAGGGAAGATTATAAGGAAAATAACTTTCTTTTAATGATGTTTGAACTTAAATTATCCGTTAATATAAGTTTGTAGCCATTAATGTAAATATGAGAGAATCCATTTAATTGAAATGTATTTTTGTATCAAATATAAAATGTATTATGAGAAAGTTTTTTAAGTATGTATTCGCATCAATGCTTGGTTTTGTTATAGCAGGTGGTGTTTTGTTGGTGTTATTCTTTGGCATGTTATTCGGACTCATCAATAGTGTTGAGGATCAATTTGGAAAGAAAGATAAAGAACTTGTTGTTAAAGAAAATTCTGTTTATCATTTAAAATTTGGAAATAGAATTGAAGAAAGATCTGGGAAAAATCCTTTTGAAGGAATAGATTTTGGTCCTTTTTCTGAAGAGTCAGGAATGAGTCTTCGTAATGTTGTTCAATCTATTGAATATGCTGGAACAGATGATAATGTGAAAGGAATATTTATTGAAATTTCTAATTTCCCAGGAGGCTTGGCCAGTTTGGAGGAAGTGAGAAATGCGCTGAAAAAATTCAAAAATTCAGGGAAATGGATTGTGACTTATTCGGAGGGGATGTCTCAAGGAGCCTATTATTTGTCCTCCGTTTCAGATAAAATTTATTTGTACCCAGAGGGAGATATTTGGTTTAAAGGCTTATCTACCAATATCATGTACATGAAAGGGTTATTTGAGAAGTTAGATATAGAGATGCAGGCAATTAAGGGTCCGAATAACATTTACAAAAGTGCTGTTGAACCTTTAATTAGTGATGAAATGAGTGATCCTAATCGCGAACAAATTCAAAAATATTTGAGCTCAATTTGGGGTCATTGGTTAAATGGAATTGCTGAGGAAAGAGGGTTGTCTGTTGCGAACCTAAATAATTATGCAGATTCATTATCTATAAGTAATGCGGACATGGCCGTGAAATATGGATTGGTGGATGAGTTAAAATACGCAGACGAGGTTATAGCTGAACTAGTTTCTCGTATGGAAGTGAATAATGAAAAGGACATTGACTTTGTTACATATGGGAAATATAAAAACAAAAAAATCAAAACAAACACCGACTTTAACAGCAAGAAAGTTGCCGTAATTTTTGCCAATGGTGAAATTCGATCAGGTAAAAATTCTGATGGGATTATGGGGTCTGAGTCTATTGCGGAAGCAATTAAATCAGCGAGATTAGATTCGAATGTTAAAGCGATTGTATTGCGTGTCAACTCTCCGGGTGGAAGCGCATTGGCTTCTGATGTAATGTGGAGAGAAACAGTTTTAGCAAAAGCGGAAAAGCCGTTTATTGTTTCTATGGGTGATTTGGCTGCTTCGGGTGGTTATTTCATTTCGTGTAATGCCGATAAAATTTATGCAAATCAAACAACGATAACTGGTTCGATAGGTGTTTTTGGTTTAATTCCTGTAACGGAAAAATTCTTTAAAAATAAAATGGGAATTGTTTTTCATGGCGAAAAAACAAACGCTCATGCAAATTTCCCGGATGGAATATCAAAGTTGGACAATGAAGAATATGCAGTTATAAATAATGCCATTATTGGGATTTACGATGACTTTGTTGGTAAAGTTGCTTCTGGTCGAGGAATGACCCCTGAACAAGTAAATGAAGTGGCAAGAGGTAGGGTTTGGACTGGTACGGATGCTATTGAAAAAGGTCTTGTAGATGAAATCGGTACGCTGAATGATGCCATTCTATATGCAGCTAGTGAAGCAAGTTTAACGGATTATAGAGTGAAAGAACTACCAGAAATCAAAGATCCTTTTAAAGAACTATTGAAAAATCTCCAAAATGATATGTCAATGAAATTTATGAAAGAAAATTTCGGGGCCTCATTTAAGTATTTTGAAATAATTGATTACGTGGATGGAATGACCGGTATTCAGGCTAGATTGCCCTACAATATTGAAATTCACTAATCTGAATTTTAAATCAGAAAGCTAGTTGGCAACAACTAGCTTTTTTTATGCTTAATTTGGAACTTTAAGGTATAAAAAAAGAGGTCTCTCAAAGACCTCTTTTTCCTATACTTAACTATTCTTAAGCCATCATTAAAACAGGTTCTTCTAACATGCTTTTGAAAGTGTTTAAAAATTCAGAACCCATTGCACCATCGACAACCCGATGATCACATGATAGGGTAACGGTCATTCTATTACCAGGTACTATTTGTCCATTTTTCACTACTGGTTTTTCAATAATTCCTCCAACAGCCATAATAGCAGCATCTGGCGGGTTTATAATGGCCGTAAATGATTCAATCCCGTACATGCCTAGGTTTGAAATTGAAAACGTATTTCCTTCCCAGTCCTGAGGTTGTAATTTTTTATCTCGTGCTCTTCCAGCAAAATCTTTTACTTCCGTAGAGATTTGCGGTAAGGTTTTGGAATCAGCAAAACGAACCACAGGGACTAATAAGCCATCTTCAACTGCAACGGCAACCCCAATATTAACATGTTCATTATACCTGATTTTATCATTTAACCAAGAAGAATTCACTGCAGGGTGTTTCTTTAAAGCAACAGCTGCAGCCTTTACAATAAAATCATTAAACGAAACCTTCACGTCCTGAACAGCGTTAACTGCTTTTCTTGCCGTGATTACATTATCCATATCAATCTCAATAGATAAATAAAAATGAGGAGCAGTAAATTTACTTTCTGCTAGTCTACGTGCGATGGTTTTACGCATTTGAGATACTGGAACTTCCGTAAAACTTTCCTTTCCAACCACGGTTGCAACAGATTCTCCTTTAAAGGAGTTTCCCGCTGGCGCACGGTAATTGTCAATATCTGCTTTCACAATCCTACCGTTGTCACCGGTACCAGTTACGGTGTTTAAATCAATTCCTTTTTCGTCTGCAAGCCTTTTCGCTAATGGAGATGCTTTAAAATCACCATCATTTACAAATGTGTTCGTAGGAGCAGTTAGGTCAGGAGCATTAGGAATAGGCGTTTCAGCAACAGTCGCTAATGTATCCGTAATTGGAGCACTCTCTTGAACTTCACTTATAGGTTGCGTATCATTATCAATTAAAGATTGAAACTCTTCCCCCTTTTCTCCAAGAATTGCTAAGATAGAATCAACAGGAGCAGTTTGCCCTTTTTTGATTCCAATATGAAGCAAATACCCATCTTGAAATGATTCAAATTCCATTGTGGCTTTATCCGTTTCAATATCGGCTAGTAATTCTCCCGACTCTACTTGATCGCCCACCTTTTTATGCCATTCCGCTACCACTCCTTCTGTCATGGTATCGCTTAGTTTAGGCATTCTTATAATTTCAGCCATTCTTATTCTATTTAAAACTTGTTATCCATGATATATGGATAATTGTCTTCAACGTAAATATCTTTATATAATTCAGAAGCCACTGGTTCTGGAGATTCTTCTGCAAATTTCACAGACTCTTCTACAGTTTCTTTGACGCGTTTATCAATTTCCGCTAATTTTTTCTCAGAAGCTATTTTATTTTCTAAAATAATTTCCTTTACAAAAAACACGGGGTCTTGAGCTTTATATTCATTCACTTCTTCTTTAGTCCTATATCTTTGAGGATCACTCATTGAATGCCCTTTGTATCGGTAGGTTCTAATATCTAATAATACAGGTCCCTTTCCAGATCTCGCATGTTCAGCAGCCCAGGCCATTGCATCATGCACCTCTGTAACTTTCATTCCATCAACAGATTTAGCTGGCATATCATAGGACTCACCAATTTCGGCTAAGTTTTTAACGTTTGTTGTTCGGTCAACGGAAGTTCCCATGGCATAGTTGTTATTTTCAATAAGAAAAACCACTGGAATTTTCCAGTTCATTGCCATATTAAACGTTTCGTGCAAAATACCTTGACGAACTGCGCCATCACCCATAGAAGTAACACAAATATTTCCTGTGTTTTTGTATTGTTCAGCAAATGCAATTCCAGCACCCATGGCAATTTGGGCTCCCACAATCCCGTGACCACCCATTAGTCCTACTTCTTTAGAAAACATATGCATTGAACCACCTTTCCCTTTAGATAAGCCGGTAGATTTACCATAAAGCTCAGCCATCATATACTTTGGATGAATTCCTAAGCCTATGGGATGAGCATGATCACGGTATGCAGTAATATGTTTGTCTCCTTTTTTGGTCGCAGACATTGTTCCAGCTACAACAGCTTCTTGTCCGATATACAGGTGACAAAAGCCCCCAAATTTCTGTTGGATGTATAATTGACCCGTTTTCTCCTCTATTTTACGCATAAGCAGCATATCTTCATACCACTTAAGATATTGCGCATTTGAAAAAGGCAATTTTTTTGATTTACTTGTAGCCATGTATTTATATTGAAATTAACAGGGCGCAAATTTAATATAAAAGAGGTATAAAAAAATCTTCTTTTTGAGGTTAATACAGATAAGTGAACTCTAGGATATTCTTATTTCACACGTCCTACCACAGCCGAAGAAAAGTAAAACGGAATAATATTGGCAATTGAATCACTTACCCATATTTCCCCATCGTCACCAGCAGTGACCATGGTTATTATGCTGTTTTGTTTCGTTTCCACTTCTATCATTACTTGGCGACAAGCACCACAAGGCGTAACAGGCTGACTCACTTCTCCATTTAAACTTTTCGCAACAATAGCAATGGATTCAATTGGAATATTGGCATAATTTGTTCCCGCAGAGAAAATTGCGGTTCTTTCGGCACACAATCCAGAGGGGTAGGCAATATTTTCTTGATTGCTTCCCAAAACTATTTCGCCTGTACTTAATTTTAATGCAGCTCCCACTTGAAAACCCGAGTATGGCGAATAGGAAGATTTAAGCGCTTCTCTTGCTTTTTTAAGTAGGATTTGTAGATCTTCTGATAGTTCTTTTTCGCTTGAATAACTTGTTATTTCACAGGTATGAACAATTTTTTTTTTCATTAACAAGTTTAATTTTTTAAAACGAATCGGCAGGTTCAGAACTCGCGGAGGATTGTTTTTTATCAAAAGCAAAAGACATGGTAAATTGAAGCGTGTTCGCTAAAGGCGATTGGCCATATGATACTTGACTACCTACATAAAAAGGTACGAGATATGAAATATCTAAAGCGAAAACATTGTATTTAAGACCAAAACCAAAAGATAGGTACTTTCTATTTCCTTTGGTATCATCTTCCATAAAGTAGCCCATTCTAGCGGCAAAAACTTGATTGTACCAATATTCAAGACCAAAGCCAAAATATAATTCACGAAGTTCTTCACCAAACACACTACCTTTTTCAATTTCTGCCATTCCGTCTGCATCCAAAATATAGGCTCCAGTATTATCTTTTACAGGATCTCCAGGAGCATCTGACCAGCTTGTAAACATTGCGTTTGCAACAGATCTTACAGGATCTTTACCTGCAATGATTTGGTTTTGGTTATTAACTTTTCCGTAAATTGGAGGAGTAGGAACAAGTAGTTTATTGATATCGAATACAAAGGCTAAATCATTATACTCATCTAAATGAATGTTTAACCCAGCTCCCATTTTGAAATTCATTGGAAGAAAATCTTGTTGGTTAACATTGGAATAGGTCATTTTATTACCAATGTTCGAAACACCACCACCAATGGAAAGGGTTGCATCGGTACTTCCTAATCTTACATCATCATTTTGATAATAGGCAAATATATCTGCAGCACCTGCAATGCCAGGTTTTGTATCTGCTCCACCCACACTTTGACCAGCCGTTAAATTGGAATAGATAAATCGTAACGAAATACTCATAGAAAAACTTTGCGCAAGTTTTCTAGAATAGGTTCCATCTAAAGAAAATTCATTGGGGTTATGTTGAATAGTAGAGTTACCTTGCTCGTCAGTAAATTGTATCTCTCCTAAGGTGAAGTATCTTAAAGAACCACCAATAGCCGACATCTCATCAATTTTTTTCATTCCCGCTAAATAGCTTAAGCTGATACCCGGAACCAAAGAAGATAACCAAGGTGTATAAGACAATCCCATGCTCGCATCCTCTTTCATAAAAGTAAGCTTAGCTGGGTTATGAAAATTGTCATACACATCAGGACTAGTAGCAGCACCAGCTGAACCTAAAGCACCATGACGTGCATCTGGTGTAATAGTTAAAAAGGGAACCGCAGTAGTTATTGCGTTTGTACGTTGTGTTTGACCATTAACGGTAATCACACTTATAGATAGAAATGCAATCGTGAAAATTGCAAAATATTTGTTTGATTTCATTGAATATGGAAATATAATCGAGTTGCAAATATAGCGATAAACGTTAGGTTTCAAATTATGGTATTTACAGAATAACAATTTTTTCAAATTTCTCAACGGTTTGTCCAAAACCATTGGTAACTTTCACCTTGTATATATATGTACCTTTTCCAATTCTATCTCCGTAATCATCCCTCCCATCCCAATTAATTGGACCTACATTGTAGGAGTCACTTTGTTCTACACGATCAATCGTTTTTACTAATCTACCACCAATGGAGAATATTTGAATGCGGATGCTTAATTGTTGCCCTAGCGCATTGTGATCAAAATAAAAATCCGTATTGGTGGTGAAAGGGTTTGGATAATTTAAAACATGATCAATTTTAAAATCGGATGAGTTACTAACCACAAACTCTGTATATGCTTCGCCCGAATTATTAAACACATCCCACGCTTTTAATCGCAAAGTGTGTTTTCCTTCAGACAAGTTATTTAAAGCGTATGAAACAGAACCCTTTTGATATGAGTCTAATTCCGATTCGTAAAAATCGTTCAATGTAATAGAGTTGGCAGTGTTTTCATCTATTACCGCAACAATATCATGACCAATTCCACTACCTACAGTGTTAATGCCACTTTCATCAAAAATTTTGGCATAAATTAACGGGTTTTGATCTGTTATTCCTCCTATTACAAATGATTCATCATTCATCCATAAATTCACAGTTGGGCCAATTTCATCCATATCGGGGTTTGCAATTCTTCCGCCTATCCAAAACTCTTCGTAACTCCCAGAAGCATCCACTTGGCCATTTTCTGCGTACAAACTCACTTTTCCTAAACCATAATTAAAATCAATATCTTTAGGCACAATGAAGGTAAATTCAAATTCGCCATTTGTAACTGATGCCTTTCCATTAAAGAGGGCGTTTGTTTGGGTTTCGAATTCAAAAACTCCTGAATTGTCGTTATTTAAAGTTTTTTGAGTTCTTCTTTGCCCAAATATTGTAGGATATACAACCCCATTATATGCGGATAATTTTTGATTATATTCATCTGTTATAATACCAGTAACCGTAACTTTTTGTAAGGATTTTATGGTGTCAGGTATCGAGCTTGTTTCTGCATTATAGGTTGGGTAAGCCAACCTTGCAGCAGGGTCGCCCAAAAGGGAAAAATTTCTGTAATTGATACTATTCCCGCCAATTTTTGAAATACGCAGTAAATCACCTAATCTAGGCCATTCACCATCTACCTTTTCGAATACTACATCGTAAAACTTTTTGGATAATTCGAAATTAGGTAAAGAATATACGAGGCGAGTAGTGGTTAATAATGCAAGTGCGCCTCCGTCTGGATTTAATAGTGTAAACTCCCCAGCAGATGTTCGTTCAGGGTCATCAAATCGACTAAATTCACAGGTGGCGGTTAGATACAGGGCTAGCGCGTCTAGATTTTTGTAACTATTTATTTGAGTCAACCCTAAAATGCGTTCGTGCGCCCAACCAAGTTCGCCTCCATGGCCTACGTATGTAATAATGGCATTTCCTCTTTCTGTGGACTTATCGATAGCTGTATTAACATCCGGATATGTACTTCCCCCAGAGTTACTAACTTGTTGATATGCATCTAAATAAATTTTATTAATGTTATATTTAGAATAAGTGGTGTCTACTTTTGTAGCTAGTTTATCCGATTGACTCATATGAGTTCTTCCATCCTCATCATCCGCAACAAATGTTAACCAATTTCGCCATTGTCGCATGCAATCTGGGTTAGTCATGAAGTGGATGGTTTTGTCAATAACAACCTGGGCTTGCGATTCTGTTTGAGCCATAATTCTACCTACTCCTACATCCAAAGTAGAATTTAGCTCATCAATTTCATCATCATCCAAAAACCCAATATAATCATCACTACAATACGATTGAAGGTTGTAATAAGAGTTCCAAGATTGATATGTTGGAACAAAATTGGTGTTTCCCGCAATTCTGTGCTTGTAATCATATGAAGCATCACCTAATAACAAAACATATTTCAGCATTTTGCTTGGATCTGAACCGGCTCGGTCGTATAACATTTTGTTGAATGATTTTATAGCGGTTAAGTCCTGACTACCAGATGAAAACTCATTATATAACTGATTAGTTGTAACAACCACGGTATTGAGATTACTGTTTTTTTGATGAAAATCAGCCAATTGATTGGCTTGTGAAATAAAATTTGGATGCGTAACTATAACATAATCCGCTTGTTGGATCGCGTGTAAGTCTTGATTTGGTACAGTGCCGAAAACAGTTGGTTTTAAGTACGTGGATCCATTGAAGGAGATGTATTCATTTATATTTCCGCCATATGCCTTAAAATTTCCATTAGAGATTGAAATTTCTTTTACATTGGTTGGGGTCGTAACATCCCAAACGCGAATATTGGCAGAATTACCCATTGTGTATTGAATAATTGAGGCCGTTTGAGAATTCACATTTCTAAAGGTCATTTGACTCCCAGAAAACTGGAGCTTCCTATTACAAATTATTTCAATAAAATCTAACCATGCATTGTCAGAGGTACTGGAATTATTGAAAATTGCATCTACAGTTATGTTGTCATTAGAATTAGAGAAGTCATTGATTCCTGTTTGCAATAATGCGTATGGGTCATAGTAGCCACCGGTCATTGAACTTTGATTTAGTTCCAATATAGAGTTTCCGTTTATGGAGAAGGTAAATTTCCCAGGTTTATTAATTACCCGAAATGCCACAGTTGCTTTTATTTGAGTCGTGTTTGCCACACTATTTGGAAAGGAAAAAATATAACTTCTGTTTTTGGTGAAATTAAAGGACTCTCCGTACCAATTTCTACCCGATTTCACAAAATTCACTAGGTCTACTTCTTTGTACTGGAAATCTGTAAAAGTGTTTACCGTAACGTCCGCAGGGTTGGAAATGGCTGATTGAGTTGAAATCCTTTTGGGTTGTCCAATTTGGTAATCAGTTGTAATGAAATAATATGTTGTATCCGAAAAAATATTTGTGACATGATTAAATCTACCATTAACATATTTCCACCTGTTCGGGTCCTGGCCATAAAACAATAAGTAATCACCAGAATTGAAAACCCCGTCATTTCCATCGATAATTTTAATGGCGTTTTCTTCTAAATCATCAAATCTTGGAGTACTGTTATTAAAAGGTAAGAAACCACCTCCGTTTCCAAAAAGTCTAACTTGATTACTATTTAACCCTGTAGTGTTGAACCCCATCGCGTTTAAGTCATCATATGAAATTCGATAAATCCCATCGGTTGTGACGCCAATTTTTACCCATTTACCTTGTCGAAGCACTGAATTTACCTTAAAATCCCAATTTGAACCTCTTGGGGCTTTGTTAAAAACTGGGATCACTTTGTAATTGAATTCTGTTACTTTATAAATCTCCTGAGTTAAAGGATCTTTAATTAGTGGATGAATTTTTACGGTAACGATGGTTTTTTTCCTATACCAAGTAATATGTGCACTAGGTTCAATTCTTGAAGGAATTTCTGTGTTGAATAAGGCTTCTTTTTCAGCACTAGTTAGTGGAATCGTTTTGACAACCTCAATTTCAACCTGAGCCTCATTCGCTCCGTTTGGTAAATACATTGTTTGGGTAAACGAAGGGAGGGAGTCAGATGGGAAGTCAAACGATGCATTTTGAAAATTAATTAAAGTGATATTTTTTTCATCGAACCCCTTAAAAGTCATTGGGGTTTCCCAATTTATACTAATTTGGTTTTCTAAAGAGTTTGATATTTGATTATTTTGTGCCTTGGAACTGTAATGAAGGGTGAATAATATAAGGAGTAACAATAATCTTTTCATCTTTTAGTTTATTTTATCTAAATTGTAGAATGCAAATTTAAATACGTGGCTATCAAACGAAAGTATGATTTAAATATTGTGAATGTTATGTACATGAGAAATATTGGTTTCACAAGTAAAAATAATTCACTATACTTGCCGCGTGCAACTAGGAAAATATATGTTTAACAATAAATCACTCCACTTTACTTTGTTGATTTTCATGGCTTTTGGTCTGTTTACCAAAGCGGTGGGTCAAGATCCGCAATTCTCGCAATTTTATGCCAACCCGTTGTACACCAATCCGGCCTTTGCAGGCTCTGATATTTGCCCAAGAATTGTATTGAATTACAGAAATCAGTGGCCAAAATTGCCGGGAGGTTTTTCTACGTATAGTGTTTCTGGTGATCAGTACGTGAATTTTCTTAAAGGGGGTCTAGGTGTTCAGATTTATCAAGACAATGCAGGTAGTGGAACGCTTAAAACTTTTAACGCTTCATTGGCTTATGCCTATACCTTAAGATTGAATAATCAAGTATCATTAAAATTTGGTTTAGAAGCCGCGTATTGGCAAAAATCTTTGGAGTGGGAGAGTCTTACTTTCGGTGATATGATTGATGAAAGATATGGGTTTATTTACACTACAAATGAGCCTTTCGGGGATTCTAAGGTAAATGCTCCGGATTTTTCTGCTGGAATATTGTTATATAGTAAAGATTGGTATATAGGTGGTGCTGTTCATCATTTAGCGGAGCCCGTAGAAAGTTTTTTCGGTTCTTCAGATGCTACTTTGTATAGAAAATATACCGCACAAGCGGGAGCAACCATTGCTTTAGATAAAAGACATCCAGAAGCAGGATCTATTTCTCCAAACATTTTATTTATGCAACAAGGGCCTTCCCAGCAATTCAATATTGGTATGTATGGCCGTATGAGTGTTTTTACTGTTGGTTTTTGGTATAGATTCAATACCGTTAATGCAGATGCATTAATCGTTTTAGTTGGGTTACAGAATGATAATTTTAAATTCGGGTATAGTTACGATATTACTGTTTCCAAATTAACAAATGCAACGGGCGGGGCTCATGAACTTTCCCTAGGTTTCAACCTTCCTTGTCGCGTAAAAAAACCAAAATATTCACCACCTCCATGTCCTCATTGGTAGTATTAAATAAAATAATATTTTTACACACACGTTATAGGGGCTATTAATATCAACAACATGAACAAAACACTAATAGGTTTAGCAGTAGTTTCTTTGTTAGCAACATCATGTAATCATGAGCAATCTTCGATTACAGGGTGGAATTTTGACGACAAGGAAAACGGAGATTTTCAAAAGCCACAATTTGTGGAGCAAGAAACGGGACCAAACTTAATTCTTATTGAAGGGGGTACGTTTACTATGGGACGTGTTACGGACGATGTAATGCGTAATTGGGAAAACACCCCTCGAAGAATTTCTGTTTCTTCATTCTATATGGATGAGACTGAAGTAAAGAATTTAGATTGGCAGGAGTACATGTATTGGGTACAGCGTATTTATAATGATGATTATCCAGAAGTTTTTCAAGCTTCATTGCCAGACACTTTAGTTTGGCGTGATAGACTGGCGTATAATGAACCATATGTAGATTATTATTTACGTCACCCTGCATACAGAGATTACCCTGTTGTTGGAGTGAGTTGGAAGCAAGCAACTGAATTTTGTGCTTGGAGATCGGATCGTGTGAACGAGCAAATTATGATTCGTGAAGGATTTTATAACCATAATCCAAATCAAGTGTCGGATGATAACTTTAATACAGATGCATATTTATATGGTCAGTATGAAGGGGATAAAAATAATGATGGTATTGATTGGGATGGCCCAAACAGTCCAGGTTACCGAAATGTGCAAATGTCAGATGGTATTTTATTACCAAAATATAGACTACCAACTGAAGCTGAGTGGGAATACGCTGCGTATGGATTAATTGGTAATTCATTTGGCGAAAACGTATTGGAAAAACGTCAATGGCCATGGAATGGACATGCAATGCGTAACCCGGAGAATTCTTATATGGGACAAATGTTAGCCAATTTCAAAAGAGGTCGTGGTGATAACATGGGTATCGCAGGTGCTTTAAATGATAATGGTGATATTACAACACCGGTATATCAATACTGGCCAAATGATTATGGATTATATAATATGGCAGGTAACGTGAATGAGTGGGTGATGGATGTCTACAGAGCTATTACTTCTGAAGACGCATCTGATTTCCGTGCATTCCGTGGTAACGTGTATAAGAAAATAGCGAAAGACGAGGATGGTTATATTGCTGAAAAAGATTCTCTTGGTCGCATGGTGTATCAAAATGTAGAAACAGAAGATGCAAAAGATCGTAGAAATTACAGAAGAGCTGACAACATTAACTATTTAGATGGAGATTTTGAAACGCAGTATTCAGATAATGTTTGGAAAGGTGATGTGGAGATTGATGGACCAGAATCAAACGGTATGTATGAATATGGTGTAACCTCCTTAATTACGGATCACTCTAGAGTGTTTAAAGGCGGTTCTTGGAAAGATAGGGCATATTGGTTACATCCTGGAACAAGAAGATTTTTGGATGAGAATTTATCCACGGATGATATTGGCTTTAGATGTGCTATGGATCGCGTTGGTTCACCATCTGGATTAGGTGGAAGATAAATCTATTAGAAAGTTATAAAATTTTAAAGCCTCGCTATTGCGGGGCTTTTTTATGCGCTACATTTGGGCTTTTAATTATTTATAACATGCAAATTAAACAACTACATTCTTTGTTTATGGAATCGGGATTAGTGAGTACAGATACTCGAAACATCCTTCCAAAATCTATGTTTTTTGCCCTAAAAGGGGAGACGTTTAACGGCAATAGATTTGCAGAGCTAGCACTTGAAAATGGCGCGTCTTATGCTGTGGTTGATGAGAGTGAATATTGCACTGATAATCGCTGCATTTTAGTAGAGAATGTATTAACAACCCTTCAGGAATTGGCTTCATTTCATCGGGGTCAATTTTCAATTCCAGTAATTGCAATAACGGGTTCTAATGGAAAAACGACTTCGAAGGAGCTCATTCGCGAAGTCTTGTCCCAGAAATATGAAATTGGCTATACCAAAGGAAATTTAAATAATCATATTGGGGTTCCTTTGACTTTGCTAGAATTAAATTCAAATCATGAAATTGCCTTGGTTGAAATGGGGGATAATCACCCAAAGGAAGTTGAGCAATTGTGTGAAATTGCAAAACCCAATTTCGGTTTCGTGACGAATGTAGGGAAGGATCATTTGGAAGGATTTGGCTCCTTTGAGAATAATATATTGGCCAAAAAGGAGGTGTTTGATTACCTGGATAAAACTAATGGGGTTGCGTTTATTGATGCTTCAGATGCCTTGGTTTCAAGTATGTTGAATTCACACATAGAACAAATCAGCTACGGTGAAATAGACTCATTTTCGTATATTAAATATTTGCATGCTAATCCTGTAGTTACGTTTGAGGACGAATTGGGAAATACGGTTACAACGAAATTGTTTGGGGCATTTAATTTTAATAATATTAAGCTCGCTTATTGTATTGGTAAATATTTTAAAGTGGATGGCCGTAAAATATCAGATGCTCTTTCAGATTACTATCCCGATAATAATCGCTCACAAGTTGAGGAAACGAAAAAAAATACCCTCATTATGGATGCCTATAATGCCAACCCTTCTTCCGTTGAAGAAGCATTAAAGAGCTTTGATGAAATAAAAACGAATAAATCAAAAATTGCCATTTTAGGTGATATGTTTGAGCTGGGTAGGTATAGTGAAATGGAACATAGAAATATATCAACTCTTGCGATGTCTTTGAAATTTGATGAGGTAATTTTTATTGGGGAGAATTATTACAAAGCCATTGAAGATGATACTTTTACCAGGTTTGCGCAAAAAACCGAAGCGGAAATATACCTCAAAAAAATCGCCCCCGAAGGAGCGATAATTTTATTAAAAGGTTCAAGAGGTATGCAACTAGAAAGTCTGAAACCTCTTTTGTAATTATTCTTTCAATACAGAACGGCCAATTACTATTTTTTGGATTTCTGAGGTTCCCTCATAAATCTGTGTGATTTTTGCATCACGCATCATACGTTCAACATGATATTCTTTCACGAAACCATATCCGCCATGTACTTGAACGGCCTCTACCGTAACTTCCATAGCTACTCTAGATGCAAATTCTTTTGCCATCGCACCTGCTTTCGTAATGGGTAAATGTTGATCTTTTAACCATGCTGCTTGTAGACAAAGAAGCCTTGCAGCATCAATTTGGGTAGCCATATCCGCAAGTTTAAAGGCAATCGCCTGATGCTCCGAAATTGGTTTTCCAAATGCAGTTCTAGTTTTTGCATATTCAACAGAAAGTTCAAATGCACCAGAAGCAATTCCTAAGGCTTGGGAGGCAATACCAATTCTACCACCCTCTAATATCATCATGGCGAATTTGAAACCAAACCCTTCTTCTCCAATTCTGTTTGCTGCTGGAACTCTGCAATCGTTAAAAAGTAAAGTGTGGGTATCGGAACTCCTAATTCCCATTTTGTTTTCTTTTGCTCCAACAACAAACCCTTCCATTCCTCTTTCCACAATAAATGCACTAATACCTTTATGGCCTAGTTCAGGATTTGTTTGGGCAATAACAATGTATGTAGATGCGCTGCTTCCATTTGTGATCCAATTTTTTGTTCCGTTAAGGATATAATGATCGCCATCCTTTACAGCCATGGTTCTCTGCGAAGTAGCATCAGAACCTGCTTCTGGTTCTGATAAGCAAAAAGCACCTAATTTTTGTCCAGAAGCTAATGGAACCAAATATTTCATTTTTTGATCTTCAGAACCGTATTTTTCAAGTCCCCAACAAACCAATGAATTATTAACAGACATTGCTACAGAAATGGATGCATCCACTTTGGAGATTTCTTCCATCGCTAAAACATATGAAACGGTATCCATGCCGCTTCCACCATATTTGGGATCAACCATCATCCCCATAAACCCTAGCTCACCTAATTGACGAATTTCTTCCGTACCGAATTTTTGACTTTCGTCTCTTTCTAATACTGTTTTTGAAATTACATTTCGGGCAAAATCTCTAGCAGCATCTCTAACCGCTAATTGCTCTTCTGTTAACTGAAAATCCATTATTTTGTCTTAAAATTATTCACTAAATATAGCCTGCGAAAATAAGGTTTATCGCTGAATAAATTTCAAAACAAAAGTCATCAAAAATGGGAGAGGTTTATAATGTAATTGGGCTAATGTCTGGCACTTCTATGGATGGCTTGGACATCGCGTATTGCACATTTGAAAAGGAAAACCATCAATGGAGTTTTAATATTCTTTGTGCGGAAACACTTTCCTACTCAAATAAATGGCTAAACAATTTAAATTCAGCCAGAGATTTAAACTCTATTCAATTAGCAAATCTGAATGTTGAATATGGTTATTTACTAGGGGAGCAGGTATTGAGTTTTATTCGGCAAAATAACATTTCAAATATTGATTTTATTTCAAGTCATGGGCATACCATTCATCATCTACCAGATGAAGGTCTTACCGTTCAGATTGGGGATGGTCAAACTCTAAGTGATACTACTTCATTGCCAGTTATATATGATTTTAGAGTTCAGGATGTGAAACTTGGTGGTCAAGGAGCTCCCCTTGTGCCAATTGGTGATAAACTTCTTTTCACCAATTTCGAGGCATGTTTAAATTTGGGTGGGTTTGCAAATATTTCATTTGAGAGTAACCAAAAGAGGGTTGCGTTTGATATTTGTCCAGTAAACATCGTTTTAAATTTTTTAGCCAGAAGAATTGGGCTTCCATTTGATAAAAATGGAGATGTGGCAAGAACTGGTGAACTGATTCCTGAGTTATTGGAAGAACTGAATAATCTTGAGTTTTATAGTCAAAACTTCCCCAAATCTTTGGGGATAGAATGGGTAGAAAAAAATATCTATCCTTTGCTTCTCGATGAATATGCAATCCCAAATGTGCTATTTACTATTGTTAGCCATATTTCAATTCAGATAAACAAAGTGGTCATGGATAATAAAATTGAATCGGTTTTAGTAACTGGAGGAGGTGCTTTTAATTCTTTTTTGATGCAATCTTTACAGTCCAATTCACCTGCTGAGTTTGTAGTACCCAATAATTCAATTATAGATTTCAAGGAGGCACTGATTTTTGCTTTTTTAGGGGTGTTGAGAAAGCGAAATGAAAATAATGTTTTGTACTCTGTGACTGGGGCAAACCAGGATCATTCTTCAGGAAAAATGGTGTTCCCTAGCCATGAATAGTTGCCAAAAACATGATGATTGTTTTAATATTTCTCTGTTAACAAGTATTGTTTAAAATCAGCAACAAAAAATCGGGAAAGTTATCTTTGGTTTTAAGTATTTGGTGTTGCTTTGGCGCGTCAAAAAAACTTTGAGAATTTCTATTAAAATTTAAGAATTATGTACACTTTAATGATATTAATTTTTGTAATTGGTTATTTAGCCATTGCATTAGAACATAATATTCACGTTGATAAGGCGGCATCTGCTTTAATTACCGGGGTGTTGGTTTGGACCGTTTTCGTTTTTGGTGCAGATAGCATACTAGGTATTAATTATTCTTGGGGGTTTGATGAATTATTCACCAACTCTGGGGAGTATTTAAAAAGTTTCAGAGAATTTATTACGGGGGATGCGGAAGCGTTAAGATTATCAGGAGATACTGTTGGGCAGATATCAAATCACTATATTTTACATGAGTTAGAGCACCATGTAATGGAGATAGCCGAAATTTTATTCTTCTTATTGGGTGCAATGACCATTGTTGAAGTAATTGATGCCCATGATGGTTTTGCGGTAATAACAGATAGAATTAAAACAGCTAAAAAAATTCAATTGATTTGGATTTTAAGTTTACTAACCTTTTTCTTCTCTGCTGCCTTGGATAATCTTACCACTGCCATTGTAATGTCAGCATTACTTAAAAAGTTGATTAGAGATAAAGAAGATTTATGGTTGTTTGCCGGTGTGATTATTATTGCTGCAAATGCGGGTGGGGCTTGGTCTCCAATTGGTGATGTTACAACAATTATGTTATGGATTGGAGGTAATATTACAGCTTCTCATATTGTTACCGGAATTTTCATCCCATCCTTTATTGCATTGATGGTTCCTTTAGGCATTCTTTCTTTTACCTTAAAGGGAAGTGTAAGAAAGCCAGAAGTTTCTGATGAAGATGATGTAAGAATAACCACTGATGGAGAAAGAAATTTGGTTTTCATATTAGGTGTTGGAAGTTTATTGTTTGTTCCTATTTATAAAACAGTAACCCACTTACCCCCATTTATGGGTGTTATGTTAGGGTTAGGTTTAATGTGGGCGGTTACGGAAATCATCCATAAAAGAAAAAGTATCCATGCGCGGTCTAAACTGTCAGTTGGGGGTGTTATTCGTAAAATAGACACGCCATCGGTTATGTTCTTTTTGGGGATTTTATTAGCTGTAGGGGCATTATCAAGTGCAGGTCAATTATTGGATTTAGCAAAATATCTTGAAGTAGCTATGGAAGGTAATATTTACGCTATAAATGTTATTATCGGGTTGCTTTCTTCTGTTGTAGATAACGTCCCATTGGTAGCAGGTGCTATGGGAATGTATGAGGTGGCTCCTTTTGAAGCTGGAATTGCGTACCCTACGGATCATCCTTTTTGGGAGTTCTTGGCTTATTGTGCGGGTACTGGAGGAAGTGCCTTAATTATTGGTTCTGCTGCAGGAGTAGCTGTTATGGGTATTCTGAAGATAAATTTTGTATGGTATATTAGAAAAATATCGTTATTGGCGTTAGCAGGTTATTTTGCTGGTGCAATATTTTATTATTTAGAAAATACTTTAATGTAAAGAATAGAATTGAATTTTAAACGTTATTTAATTTAGAAAATCAAATTATGAATCCAGGATTGTTTTTACAAATGACAGTTGCCGCTGATACGGCTGATATTATTCCTCACGAGGAAACATTATCAATAATGAACCTTTTGATTGGTGGTGGATGGTATATTATGATTCCATTAGGAATACTGTCCATAATTGCTGTTTACATTTTTATTGAACGTTATCTTTCGGTATCTAGAGTTGTAAAAGGGGATACGTCTTTTATGGCTCCCGTGCGTGAAGCAGTTCTTAAAGGAGAAATTGAAAGTGCACGAAGAATTTGTAAGGATGTAAATAATCCTTATTCAAGAATGATTGAAAAAGGGTTAATGCGCGTTGGGAAACCAATGTCGGATATTAGTTTAGCGATTGAAAGTGAAGGTAAACTAGAAATCACTAAATTGGAACAGTCACTTTCTATGGAAGCAACTATTGCGGGAGCTGCACCGATGATCGGATTCTTAGGTACGGTTATAGGAATGATGGCTGCATTTCACGAAATGAACACCGCAGGTAATAGTGTGGAATTGGATCAATTAGCGGGTGGGATTATGCAAGCTATGGTGACCACCGCTGCTGGATTGGTTATTGGTATTATAGCATATTTATCCTATAATATTTTGGTAGGCAGAGTAGATAAAGTAGCGTATAAAATGGATGAGCTTTCAGTACGATTTATTGATATGCTTCAAGAACCAGCATAATTATGTCAGTTAAAGGAAGAAGTAAGGTTAGTGCAGAATTCAATATGTCGTCTATGACAGATATTGTGTTCTTGTTACTTGTATTTTTCATCATTGCATCTACCATGATTAGCCCGAATGGTGTAGATGTATTGCTACCAAAGAGTAGTGTAAGAACTCCAAATAAAGGTCAAGTGGCAGTTACCATTACAGACGACAATAAATTTTTTGTGGGTCAACGACAAGTGTCATTTGATCAATTAGAGCGAACTCTTCAAGCCATGTTAAATGGAGAAGAAAAACCCGCTTTTGTTTTACGTCCAGATGAAACGGTAGAAGTGAAATATGTTGTTTCTGTTATGGAAATAGCAAATCGCAATAAATTTCAAATGGTTTTAGCAACTAGAGGAAAGTAAGTTTATGGTTATTCCGAAGGAAAGAGAAAAAAGAGAAGGTTTAATTGGAACAATTCTGTTCCATGTTCTCCTTATTGCTTTTTTTCTGTATTACGGATTGACCTACACTGTTCCTTTTCCAGAAACCGGATTGACAGTTAATTTGGGCACCACGGATATGGGTAGTGGCGAAGTCCAACCGGAGGTCACAGGAGAGCAAGCAGAACCTCAGCCAGACCCAGTAGAAGAGGTGATTCCAATTCCGGATGATGCACAACCTCAGGATGCGTCTCAAGATATTGTAACCCAGGATAATGTAGAAACCATTGAGGCGCCCAAGCCAAAAACACCTCAAGAAATAGCGGCAGAAAAGGCTGCGGCAGAAAAGGCCCAAAAAGAGAGGGAACAAGAAGAATTTAGAAAGAAAATGGCGCAAACTAGTAATGCGTTCAACAAACCCAATTCACAGTCGGGTGGAGGAGAAGGTCCGGATGATCAGCCCGGTGATAAGGGTCAAACGGATGGGTCTGAAAATGGGCAATCGTATACCGGAGGAGGAAGTGGCGATGGAAACTACTCTTTGGGTGGACGTGCTGCCCTATCTAAACCTAAACCCGATCCAGATTGTTTAGAAGTCGGGAAGGTTGTAATAGAAGTTAAAGTAGATAGAGATGGTATAGTTACCTATGCAAATATTGCTAAAGGAACGACAAATTTTGCGGATTGTTTGACTTCAAAAGCTCTTGAAGCGGCTAAAAAAACCAAATGGCAACCACAGAATGACGCTCCAGTAATTCAAAAAGGAAAAATTATTTACGATTTCCGTGTTGAGTAATGAACTATTCTGAAACATTAGAATATTTGTTCACCCAGTTACCCATGTATCAACGTACGGGACAGGCGGCATATAAAGCGGATTTATCCAATACCATAAAAATTTGTACCCTCCTAGGTAATCCTGAAAATAAATTTAGATCGATTCATATTGCAGGAACAAATGGAAAGGGTTCAACATCTCATTTTATTGCCTCAATTTTGCAGGAATCTGGATACAGGGTGGGGTTATATACCTCACCTCATTTGTTGGATTTTAGGGAGCGAATAAAAATCAACGGAGAAATGATTTCCGAGGATTATGTGGTAGATTTTGTGCAACGTAATTTAAAAATATTTGACGAGGTTCAGCCCTCATTTTTTGAATGGACAGTTGGTTTGGCATTTGAATATTTCGCTCAAAAGAAGGTTGATTTAGCCGTAATTGAGACTGGTTTAGGGGGTAGGCTAGACTCTACCAATGTAATTACGCCATTACTTTCCGTAATCACAAACATTGGATTGGATCACACTCAATTTTTAGGTAACACTCTCCAATTAGTAGCAAGAGAAAAAGCAGGAATTATTAAACCGGAGATACCCGTAATTATTGGTGAAACGCAGGAAGAAGTTTCTCATGTCTTTTTAGATAAGGCACGAGAATCTAATTCGAAAATACTATTTGCCGACCAACAACCGAAAATTTTGGATGTGTCTGATTTTGTAAACTATCAGCAAAAAAATATCCAAACAGCTACGCAGGCGATACTCTTATTATCTCCGTATAATTTTGAAATAACTTCTGATAATATTCGAAAGGGAATTTACAATATGACGGGTAATACGGGTCTTAGAGGACGTTGGGAAATTTTGCAACAAAACCCATTGGTTGTTGCCGATACAGCACATAATAAAGAGGGCTTGACCTATACCATGCAACAAATCAAACGTCAAAGCTTTAATAATTTACGTATTGTGTTCGGAATGGTAAATGATAAGAGCCCTCAAGGTATTTTAGAATTATTGCCTAAGGATGCACAATATTATTTATGTCAACCTTCTATTCAGCGGGCTATGGAGGTAGAAGAATTAAAAGAATTTTTTGATTCAAATGCATTTAAATCAAAAGTTTTTTCGTCTGTAAAAGAAGCCTTAAATGCTGCTGTGACTGATTCTCAAGCAGATGATATGGTTTACGTAGGTGGAAGCACATTCGTAGTCGCAGATGCGCTATAAATATTTTTTCAAAAAACTTTGCGGGTTAAAAATATGGAGTATATTTGCGCTCCCAATACGGGAATTGAGTTGAAAAACTCATTCAAATTGGGCAATTAGCTCAGCTGGTTCAGAGCACCTCGTTTACACCGAGGGGGTCGGGGGTTCGAATCCCTCATTGCCCACCAAAAGAAAAGCCTCTTTCGAGAAATCGAAAGAGGCTTTTTAATGCTTAATAGAGAAAACCCAAACAGGTATTTATTTCTGAATTGGGCCCTAGTTAATCTTCTTATTCTTTAGTAGATTATTAGTTTTTGTTGACTAGTAAAAGTGTTTCCAGAAATAGTAATAAAATATTCGCCTGGTGAAATATTTTTTAGATCGAGTTGGATTTGTTGTTTACCAGGTTGAAAGGTGTTCTCCTTGGTGAGGATTAGTTGTCCACTCAGGTTGTAAACAAGAAATGAATACTTCCCATAGGAGGGAATGAAGAACGATAAATTAACTGATTCTGAACTTGGGTTGGGAAATACGTTCATGTTAAAAACGTTTTCACCACTTAGTGATTTTTCGTTAATTCCTGTAATGCTTTTAACAATGTACACCTTAAAAACTATATTACTCGCTGAGCTCTGCGTACCGTTATTTATAAAGAAAATATTTGGAGCCGTACTTTCAATACCTCCATAGATATATCCAACCATGGTGCTATCAGCGGTTAGATTATTCAGATTTAAAATTTCACCATTTAAAAACCAATTTGCATTTGATTCAGGAATAAATTCAGCTCCAGAACCTAAAAGGGTAGGCATTTCAATGTCCAATTTACTTTCTGTCATTGATCCATTTGATGCGCGTGTAACCTTGCTTATCGTTTTCACAAAGGGCACATTATTATCTTGAACTAAATTGCCGTTCGCATCCAAAGTATATTGGCTCATACCTCCAAAAAATAAGGTGTGCATCGTGTTAGAAGCATTATCATGAATAGGTAGTTTCGCGCTATGGTACTGACTTAAGTATTGATTAAAATTGTTGTTTACTGCGTATCCCGTATCAAAAACATTTACGGTGTTTAAATAGGGTAAATCATTGGGATTAAAAACTCCACTAAACATGGTAAATCCTTGTTGGCCATTCGGGAAGATTTGAGGAGACATATTGTAATCTCTACGATGTAGTTCGTTGACGTCCGTTATTGCTGCGTAGTTGGCTATGGATAAATTAGTGCCATTGTCAATAACTTCAAACTTTCTAATTTGATTGGTGTAACGTTGAATGAAACCCGGACCATTATTTGGTCCCATTGGATTATATCGCCCTTCAAAATATTGCCCGCCACATAAGTAGTACGTCCCGTTTAAAAACCCAAGATGACCACCTGTTACCGATAAATTTGTATCGGATAACTGCCGAAAAAATGAATTTATATTCGCGTTATTAATAACTGCATTTGCTACTCCATTAATATCAATTGCGGTTAGATTTCCATAGGTTATATGGTCTGAAGCTGTTGTACTATATCCATACCCACCGATAACGTAAAGAGAATTTCCATTTTGATGAAACTCTTGGTTTGTAGATTGTAATTGCTCGAAAATGGAGGTTGGTAAACCACTTAATGAAGCAGACCATACTTGATTATTTTCTGGGTCAATTACCGATATAGACGTGTTATTACTGGATGGCAAAAATGCGGCAAATGGTTGTCTTTGATGTAACCCATCAATTCTCCCGCCTAAAACAACCCATTTACCATCGGCAGTTTTCCCCCAAGAAAAGGACTGAACAGATGGGGCATTGGAAATTGCAATCGGTTCTATAAATACGTCAAATGCTTCTTGAGCAACGGTTGCGGTAAAGCTAGAAACTGCGAGTACTATAAAAAGATATATTGATTTCATAATTGGTGTGTTTAAATGGTTTTAAAATGACATTTTAAAATGAATAGAAAGACTTCTTCCAGGTCTTGGAATACTATTCCAATCTAGATGATTCCAATAATAGGGATCAAAAATATTGTTTAAAGCAAGCGTTACACTACATTTTTGTTTTGCCAAATTTAAAGGAATTTGGGCATTTAAATTTAATATAGCGTAGGCAGGAGTAACTTTTTCACCAGCCTCCAAACGGGGGTTGTTTTGTAATGCTGCAATGATGGATTCCAATCTGAATTGAATTTCTTTATAGGCATATCCAATTTTAGTTGAATTCTGTAATGGAGGGATTAGTTGTAATGGTATTCCATTATTATCCCTTCCGTAGCTATATTGAGTAGTGTTTTGAAAATGAATAAATTTAAGAAATCTAGTGGATATATTTACTTCAAAACCTGAAATTGAAGCGCTAGGAATATTTTCATATACTTTTACTCCATTGGAGCCAATAGTCATTCCATCATAGTTTGAATCAACTTCCCCAATTATATAGTCTTGAAATTGGTAGCGGTAAATTTGGCCTTCAATTTTGGTTCGTTTTTTTGTCCAGGTCATCCCAATACTTGATTTAAATGCCTTTTCCGTACGTAAATCGGGTAATCCAATATAATCATAACCATCCATGCTGTTAAAAAGGTAATATCCAAACCCTTCAGAAACCGTTGGCTGTCTTTCTGAGTAGCCCAATTGGGCATTGATTTTTAGGTTCTCTTTTAAAGAGTATATATACGAAATATCCCCGTTTCCAAGTAAATACGTGGACGGAACGGTGCCATCTTGACCTAATATTTCTAATTGTTTTATTCCAAATTGGCTTTGTACTTTACTTGTAACATATTCAAACTTCATACTGTATTTCAGGGTGGATTTAGCCGTTATTTTATGTTCATCCGCCAATAGCAAGGAAATAGAATGACGTTTTACATCGGGCCAGGTTATCATATACATTGCTGGCTCTTCTGGTCGTGTGGGGTCATTTGGATACATTGTCATATCAGCAAATGAGGTATTTTGATAGTAGTCGGGATTAATGGTGAGAGAATGCTTAGTTCCAATACTAAAATTACCATTTGCAAAAAATCCATACGTATTACTATAACCAGGCATATCCATGTGCATGGCAACATTTTCACGTTTAGTATCATCCATTATATGTGTGATATTATTGCCATAAGCTTTATATAAAACACTTCCTTTCGGGTAGTATTTTTTATAGGTCAGAGAATAAATTCTACCCGCTGCAAACGAAACATCCATTGGTAAAGCAGGATAACCTACGTTAAAGGCATCATCGTAAATTAATTGTGCCTTGATGACTTCAGTTTTACTAATCATCCAAGAAGAGGAAAGCGAAAAATTTACTTTTTCAAATTGAGTGTAATGAACTTCCTTATTTCCTCCCGCAAAGTAATTATCAAACTTTTGATAATTACCATTTAAATTAATAGCCCATGAACTATCACTATAATTCAAATTAAAATTTGCTTTTCTTCCGTTACCATTTGTTTCATAACCTATCCCAGCTGAGCCAGAAAGTCGATGCGCACTGTGGATTTGAGGATCTTTTGTTTGAAAATCAAATCCGCCTCCTACGTTAGAGCCTTGGCGATTATTATTACTATTGGATGAAACTGAAATAGATTCTAAATTATTGGATGAAACATATGAACTTACAGGATCCATTTTATCCGTGCACGCACCAAATATTTTCATTCCATCAATGGTTACGCTTAGTTGACCGCTAGACATTCCTCTAAAAGTTGGTTCAGCGGCATAGTTACCCCTGCGAATTAGACTCACGCCCTGAAGTTGTTCAATAACTTCATCCGTACGTTGTGTGTTTAAAGGATTAAATGTAGTTGAAGAAGTGTTAAAACTATCCTGAGATATAATAACGGTTTGTAAATCGATGGCACTTTTTAGTGAATCGTTTACAATGATTTTGGCAGTTTCTTGCGCATGGGTGTAGAGATGAAAAATCATCCCTATACCGCATGTCAATATGGTTTTTGTTAATAGGTTCAAAAGGTGGTTATTGGAAGGTAATGTCGAAATATTTCCCTGTTTTTATTACCTCTTGATTTTCGGTTTCAAAATCAAGTTTGATTTGCCAATAGCCCGACATGGTAAAATTCACTGCACCTTCATATTTTCCTTCCCCAACAGAAATAGGGTCCACATTATTTGGAGAGCCATGGTTCATGCTTGGCATCCACGGTTCAGATTTAACAATAATATCTTCCACTCCTGGGAAACTCATCATGGTTTCACGCTGGTATATTCCTAAGTTAAATTTGTTTATTCCAATTTCAGGATTCATTGGGTCAATTAAGGCTACAAATAGCATTGATCCGTCAAAATCAGACTGAAAAGAAAATAATTTAGGTTCCGCATTTTCTATTACGGTAATATCAAATGAAGCTAAACCTTCTTTTCCGTTTTCGTTGTTAAGCACGTTTATTCCTAAATTCCAACTTCCCGTAGCGGTGGTTGGCATAATAAATATTACGTATCCAGTAAAGGCATTTGTACCTTCTTCTACCATCATTCCGGGATTTTCAAATGGACAACTATGTTGCATTGCGCCCATATCCATCATTGGATTAAAGGTTACTTGTGCGTCTGTGATGAATTTACTTGTGTTTGCAGCATCAAGAACTACAACATGTAACCGGTTATAACCCATAAATAATTCGGCCTCAGCATAGAGTTTAACTATAGCGTCTGCTCCAACAGCTTGAGTCTCGCCAATGTAAACAAGATCTTCATACGGATTTACAGGAGTAGGTGTTGGTTCGGTAGCGTCATATTTACAACTAGCTAGTCCTAAAAATAGGACGGCAATAAAAGATAAGGCTAATGTTTGAAATGTTTTCATAATGATTTTATTGATTTGCATTTACATGCGTGTTTTTAAGATAGTTGATTTTAAATCCCTTCATGCGAATTTTAATACCTTCTAATGAAGGGATTAGATCCCTGAAACTAAAAGAACTCTTTTGGAAACCTATTTCTATTGGAATGGAATTGGACACGTATAGGAAAGCACTTTATATCCTACCGTTTATTGAAATGAAAAACTGTCAAAAATTCATTTTCAAATGCCAACTCGAGGCCCATTTAAAATTCTCCAAAAAAATTGTGTAGTTGTTTTCAAAGAGTGAGCAAAAAATGCTGCTTTACCTATGATTGAGGAGGGTGAAAGATATCAAACCCCGTAAGGAAAGAATATCCGAGTTTAAATAGGGTTTTGTGATGGATACTTGAATTTGGGTTTATAGTCTGGTAGTCTAATTCTGTACTTGAAAAAAGTTGAATTTCATGCACATAGAATATGGTTTCTTGTTCTGCTGGGTTAGGTTCGTTGGTTTGAATTAGTTGTTTTTTAAGATGACACGAGCCATGACAATTTAATTCGGGTTTTTCAATATTTTCACAAAACTTATTGGTGATTTCTTCAATATTAAGCTCATAGTGTACCCATACGCTCGTGTTGTACACCTGCGAATAAATAAATAAACTCAAAAGTAAATAACCCAATAGTCTCATTGAAATTCAAAATTTTGAATTCTTACAAATTTACTTACGTAAAGCAAATGAATCAATAGAGGTAGGTCAAATTAAAATATGATAATTATCATTAGGTAAGGAACCAAAACAGACTGATGTACTAACTAGACAACCTTTAAATTAAGTCCTGCAATTAGTTTGTTGAATTCAATTTCGGGTAAGGATTTTTTTGCTACAGACAAAACTCCAGACATCATTTCGGCTGAATAATTGGAAATTACAGGTTGCAATAATTCAATTTGATTTTGATAACTCAATGCCGGTAAACCATATAAAAACCAGTCAAGTATTAGCTTATGAGGTGTTTTATTTACCATTTGCTGTTTAACAATTTCTGTTTCTTCCACGTTTAAATGTTCTTGAAGAATGGGAAGCATATCTACTTCTTCCAGATGCATATGCAACAAAAATTCGCCATGAAATTGATTGAATAATAAATACAATTGGGACCCTTTCTCTTTTACTTCGGGTGTTGTAGATGAAAGGGTTTGAAAGGCACTAATTATTTTAAAAATAATAGAATCAAGCCGATTATGGTCATGGTTTAAATTTTCAGGAATGGACACTCCCTTGGACGTTACGGCCGTTAGGATTACATTGTCTTCAATATAAGAGTGTGAAGCAAGAAGAGACATTAATTTTAGCAATGACATCTTCAGTGAATCGATTTCATTTTGATTTTCAAAATCAGTTTTTCCAAACTTCACGTTCAACTGACCTAAAAGATTTCGTATGGCTTTGTGATGAAAGTTGTAAAAATTAAATGTGTTCATAATTTGAAAATCTAGTAAAAATAGAAAGGGGAATTTTCATTCCCCTTTTTGATTATAATCTTCTGTAAAGTGCTTCTATATCTTTACGGGTCCATTTATCTTGCCAATCATCTCCAATTGCATGTCGCCACATATGGGGTAGGTTGTATGCGATTTCGGCCATTTGAGAGATTTCTTCATCCGTCCAACCTTTTGCTAAATTTTGTGGTAAATCAATATTGTTTTGTTTTACCATAGCTTTAAACTCCGCAACGGCATCCCCATAAAAGTCCTCTAAATGGTTAAAAGCCAAACAATTTGCGTAACCATGCCTGGTCCCGAAAACAAACGACAAGCCGTAACTTAAAGCATGACAAGCGCCTACTTCAGAATAAGTTAAGCTCAGGCCACCGAAAAGAGAAGCCATCATTAATTTTTCATTATTGATGGGTGTTTGACCGGCATTTTTGCCTAAAAATACTTCTCTACATAATTTTAAAGACTGGTCGCCATAAACTTGGCTATACGTATTAAAATATTGGCCTGACTCTGCTTCAATACAGTGAATATAGGTATCCATACCGGTGTAAAACCACTGATTACGTTCAACGGTTGCAGTTAAATCTGGATCTAAAACTATTTGATTAAAAACTGTCCAATCGCATTTCAGACCTAATTTTTTTTCTGGTCCAGATAAAACGGCTGTCATAGAACATTCCGCTCCGGTTCCCGAAATAGTTGGAACACCACAATGATAGATTCCAGGATTTTTAATCAAGTTCAACCCTTGGTATAATTGAGATGATCCTTTACTGTTAAACATTAATGAGGTTGCTTTGGCAATATCCATGATAGAACCACCACCGATCCCGATAATTCCTGCAGGCATACCATTTTCTGCCAAAACGGTATCGCGCAATTCATCGATTTGTTCGGTAGTTGGCTCTTTTGGGTCTACATCAATAAATCGAATAACATCTCCTTGATGAAGGGGTATTCTGTTCGTAAACTCTTTGTTACCGTTAAAGTAGTCGTCTACTACAAAAACCATGAAGCCATCGTTTTGATGACGTTGAGCATTTAGTATATCATCAAGTTGGTCAAAGGCACCACGGCCATAAACCACTTTATCTACGTTTTTGAAATTATTAAACATAATTTTTAAAGTTAGGAGTTGGAAGACGGAAGACCGAAGTTTTCACGCTCATTACTCGTTTTATTTATGGTAAAACCTTTTTAATCGAAGAAACCATTTGAATTTTGAACGCTTCCAATTCTTCAGATGGCCAATTGGCTTTAATTCCTAAAGAAATTAAACGACCTACAACTTCGTTTGATTTCGGCAATTGAAGTTTGTTATAATCTTGAGGAGCCCCAAAATGATGAATCCCTAATTTATTTGGTGATTTCAAATCTTTAATATGGTTCCATTGGTTAATGAAGTGATACATGTTTGTGTACCAATAATTAAAACCACCAATTCCATCTTTGGCAAATTGCGCCATTACTTTCTGTGCTAAATCTGCAGAAGGTAAAAAGAAGTTTAAGAATGTAGCCGAGTCACCTTCTGGGTCTGGCATGTACCGAAATGAAACACCGTCAACCTCAGTCAAAGCTTCTTTAAGTATGGCTTTGTGTTTAATGTTCTTTTCAAGAACGATACCAATTCTTTGTAATTGCGCTTTACCAATCGCGGCATTGGTTTCACTTAATCGGAAGTTAGTGCCAATGATATGGTGTTCTTCCATTCCACGATTACTTCCTAAATGGGTATGTCCGTGGTCAGAATATTCAGCCATGTGGTTGTAAACCGATTCCTCGTTGGTAATGCAAAGTCCACCTTCACCAGCCGTAGTGATTTTAAAGAAGTCGAATGAAAAACATCCTGCTTTTCCAAATAGCCCAACAGATGTGCCTTTGTAAAAAGCACCTAACGCCTGACCGGCATCTTCTACTAAAATCAGGTTGTGTTCGTTTACAATTGGCATAATGGCATCCATATCTGCAGCAGCACCACACATATGAACTAATGCAATCCCTTTGGTTTTAGAGGTAAGTGCGGCTTTTATTCCTTCAGCGCTTAGGCATAAAGTTTCGTCAATTTCAGCAAATACTGGAAGAGCGCCAACTAAAAGTACCGACTCAATTGTAGCCACATATGTAAAAGGAGTTACAATAACTTCATCACCTAAACCAATTCCAGCTGCAACTAATGCAGCGGTTACTGCAGTAGACCCACTTGAAACTGCATGAGCGTATTTTGCTCCGGTAAAGGAACGTCCTTCTGCTTCCAATTCTTTGGCTTTAAACATGCCTTTTCGGGCTTCGTCAAATCCATATCTAAAAAGAATCCCGGTTTCTAAAACCTCATTAACTTCTTTGCGTTCATCAGCGCCAAAAAATTCTGCTCCTGCCATAATTTAAATTTAAAAATTCGAGGCGCAAAGGTAAAATAAAGTTGCAAGAATAAATGTGAAATTAAGTAGTCATTAAAACCATGAATATTTAATGCGTTGCAATTTCTGCTTCAGCATGGATAGCCGAAATTTCCCTGCAATTATCCAAGTTTGGATTTTTTAATAAACCGTTAAATTTCTCTTTGGGAAAGGATAATAGGTTGACTCCAAAAGCGTATGGGCACAAAGCATAATCGTCAATGAGAAGATAAATGCTGTCTGGAGTGAAAATGAAATTTTCTAAAATGGGTAAGATATTTGAATCGGATTCAATTCCCCAACATTCATTATCCGGCAGGTGAGTGTTTATTATTGATTTTATTTTCGCCCTAGATGGAGGATTGGTAATGAAAAAGTCAGACACATTTAGTTTTCCTCCCGTATTCAAATTAAATCGCAAGGAATAATTATTTGAAAAGCCATGTGCAGCTCCAAGAAAATATTGGTTAAAGGAGAACCAAATATGTAGAATTGAATCACATTGAGAAATTCCATATGAATTTTGCAACGTCCCTCTCCAATCTGGATTTTTAGAATTGAAGTGAAGCGGTAAATCTTGATGCGCCTCAATAAATTCTTTTTGATTACTAAAAGTATTAAACTCTTCGGCAATGGTATTGTTAATTTTATTGAGAATATCCCAATTTAAATTCCCATCAATTACCGGATACACTAAATCTATTTCATATTGGTTCTCTGAATCAATTGTATTGTATCGGGCTTCCGTTACCGTAATGGAATTGGTTGTATTTTCCATTTCTTGTACAGAATCATTGCATCCAAAAAGGAAGGTTACGCAAAAAGTAAGAATGAGTTTTCTTTTCATTTTCCTAGGTTGTTAAAAGAACATACCTACCACAGCGGCAGTAAAAAGAGAAGCTACGGTTCCGCCAATAAGCGCCTGAACTCCAAGTTTTGAAAGGAGCCCTCTACGATTAGGAACTAGAGCACCAATTCCACCAATTTGAATTCCAATACTCGCCACATTCGAAAAACCACATAAAATGTACGTAGACATGATTACCGCTTTTTCAGAATGAAAAACACCATCTAATTTCATATTTCCCATGGTCGCATAGGCGTAGAATTCATTTAATATGGTTTTCTCACCTAAAAGTTGGCCTACGGTTACAATGTCTGCGTAAGGAACACCAATAAGCCAAGTAATGGGCGCGAAAACATATCCTAAAATAAATTGAAAACTTAGGTTGTCATAAGTGGTATTAGATGCAATCCAAGTGTTGATATGTGTTAAGTCGCCCGTCTTTAATAGAAAATAATTGAACATATAAATCAAGGCGGTAAAGACCAATAACATCGCGGCTACATTTATGGCCAATTTTAGTCCATCAGTAGTTCCATTTGAAATAGCCTCTAAAGCATTCGAACCCAACTTTTCTTTGTTTAGTTGCATGGTGTTATCAAACTTTTCAGTTTCTGGTACCAAAATTTTTGCGGCTACTACTGCAGCAGGAGCCGACATTATGGAAGCCGCTAACAAATGCTTGGCGAAAAGCGTTTGCTCAATAACACTCTCTCCGCCTAAAAATCCAATATATGCGGCTAATACTCCTCCTGCAATAGTGGCCATCCCACCCGTCATAAGGGTCATTATTTCCGACTTGGTCATTTGATTCAAATACGGTTTAATCAAAAGTGGTGCTTCCGTTTGACCCAAAAATATATTTCCTGCAGCCGATAAACTCTCTGCGCCAGAAAGTTTCATAACGCGTTTCATCACCCACGCCATTGCGTACACCACTTTTTGTAAAATACCCAAGTAGTACAGTAAACTTGTTAAAGCAGAAAAGAAAATAATAGTGGGCAGTACTACAAAAGCAAAATTCCCAAGGGCAGGATGAATAGTTCCGCTGCCGAACTGACCAAATAAGAACTCGCTACCAAAATTTGTAAATGAAATGATTTTCACAAAAGCGCTACTCACCAAAATGAATCCTTTTTCAATAAATGATATTTTTAAAATGGCTACAGCAAAAATTATTTGAAGTACCAAACCTTTGACAACCAATGGCCAGCTTATAGATTTTTTGTTCGAACTAAATATCCATAATAGCCCAACCATAAAAACTAATCCTCCAAGACCTTGAATTACAGAAGGAAAAGAAATATTGAAATCGTTCATAATTTTGAGATTCTTCTAAAAAATTGAAGCCACAAAATAGGTCTTTTTGAATAGTACATTTTGAATCAAACTGCCTTTTTCTAAACGTGTTATCGCCAATATATTAACAAGCTTAACGTATTCATTCACAAACACTGAAATTCATCTTTAAAATTATACTTTTGCCAAAATTTTTTTAAATGAGTATTAAAAAAGTAATGGTTGGCAATGTGGAATGCGGAGCCGACAAACTTTTCTTGATTTCAGGGCCTTGTGTGATTGAATCAGAAAAAATAATGATGGACACCGCAGAGACTTTGAAACGAGTTAGCGAAGAATTGGACATCCCTTTAATTTACAAATCATCTTTCCAAAAAGATAACCGTAGCTCTGTAGATTACTACATGGGCCCGGGTATGGATGAAGGACTGAAAATTTTGCAACGTGTTAAGGAAGATTTCGGATTTCCGTTGTTGACAGATATTCATTATCCAGACCAAGTGGAAGCTGCTGCTGAGGTAGTTGATGTACTTCAAATTCCGGCTTATTTGGTTATGCAAACCACACTAGCAGTGGCTGCAGCTAACACGGGTAAAGTAATCAACTTAAAACACGCTCAATTTTTAGCTCCCGAAAACATGAGTAAGCCAGTAGCTAAAGTTGAGTCTACCGGGAATCATAACATTTTGTTGACGGAACGTGGGTACGCTTTTGGATATAATGACTTAGTGGTTGATCCGCGTGCATTTTATCACATGCGTGAAACAGGATATCCAACTATTTTTGATGTAACTCATTCTATTCGTAAGTATGGTATTCCAAGTGCTGATCCAAGCGGTGGTGCTCGTCAGTACCTAGATGTTCTGGGTAGAGCTGGTATGGCTGCAGGTGTAGATGGAATTTTCGTTGAAGCACATCCTTGTCCGAATGAAGCACTTTGTGATGCAGCATCGCAAATGGATATGACCCAATTAAAAGAATATTTAAAACCCTTAATTGAAATGCACAACCTTGAGGTGAAATACCGAAAATAGTTTGTTGCTAATATTAAAATAGAAAACGTAAAAAAATGGAATTATATTTAGATTCAGCCGATTTGGCAGAGATTAAAGAAGCAATGGAAATTGGTTTTTTAACTGGTTTAACGACTACCCCAACTTTCATGCACCGTCATGGAATTACAGATATTGATGGAACAATAGTAGAGTTGTCAAAAATTGTTGATATTCTACAAATTGAAGCATTGGGTGAAACTGCTGAAGAAGTTATAGCTGAGGCTTATCGTCAAGAAGCATTGGGTTTAGACCGTAACAAAACGGTTTACAAAATACCAATGAGTTTGGAAGGTGTAAAAGCGTGTAAAAAATTGACAGATGAAGGTTTCATGGTTAACATTCATTTAGTTTACACTATTCAACAAGCGTATATGGCTATGGAAGCTGGAGCAACCTATGTATGTCCGCTCGTTGGTCGTTTACAAGATCAAGGTAGTGATGCCATTGCTTTAATTGAGCAATGTGTAACTGCAGTTGAATATTACGGATATGATACAAAAATCATGTTCTCATCGGTTAGAAACATTGAGCACGTGCGAAATGCAATTACCGCAGGAGCACACACCGTAACAGTACCTTGGAAATTGATTAAACAATTAACGCAAAATCATTTTACAACTATGGGTACAGATCAATTCACACAGGATACTCACATTATGACCGCTAAGGTGAAAGATGTTGTTGGAGCTAAAAACCCACATGTGGGTATGGATGCGTCTGTAACGGATTGTTTAGTGCAAATGACTGCTGGTGGATACGGTGCGGTAACTGTTGTGGACTCAAATGGCGTTGCTGCAGGTATTTTTACCGATGGTGATTTACGTAGATTAGTAGAAAAAAATGGCGCTTCAGCGGTGAGTAAAAAAATGAGTGATTTGGGGTTAACTGCTCCAAAAACCATTGATGCTGAAGAGTTACTTTACAAAGCACAAAAAGTTTTTGCTGATACTAAAGTAGATTCTTTAGTGGTTGTTTCTCAAGGTAAAGTTGTTGGTTTATTGGATGTTCAAGATTTGATTAAACAATAAATTCAATTTTAAATAATTTTCAAAAGCCATCCGTCATTTGACGGATGGCTTTTTTTGTGAGGTGTAATTATGTCAGGTCGAGTGGTTTTCGAAGAAAATTGTATCGAGACTCAATGAAACTTTTTTCTTTAGCCTTAATGAAATAACAAAAGGTCAGAATCATTTTTTAGATAATCAGGTAATTCTCCATTATCATAAATAGCAATTTTATAACCAGAACTTTTAATGCGTTCTAAATCATCTGGACTTGGAATGTGTTGGTATACTGCCTGAACATCCGTAAAAAACATTGCGCTAATATTTTTGTAGTTGTCTAGATTAAAAATCACATAATCTTCGATGTGAGGTATTTTGTCGTTTAAGGATAGAATCAATTTTTGATCTTTGTTTTGATCATGCCAATAGTGATTGGCTTGTTTGCCCTAGGAGGTATGAACTGCTTGAATTTCTTCAATATTTAGTGTGAAAAATGAAAGCAACAAAATCACTACCGAATGATAAATAGCGGTAAGTAGAGATGCTTTTTTCACCGAAGGGTTTATAATTAGTAAGCGAAATAAATACGTTACTAAAACTGCAATTGAAATTAGAACTAAGGGAGCGAGAATAAAAACGAATCTTGGCATCTTGGTACTTGCAACAGAAAAGAAAATGTAAACGACACCGATAATTGAAATAATACCCGCTCTAATTGATTTGTTGGGAATAGATTTCCATAATAGAAATACGGATAGTGCGATTATGATAAATGGAAATCCGTAAAGTAATTCTGAATTGTCAAAGTGAAAGGTCCATGTTCCATGATGTTTTTCAATGGCTTCAAAAAAATGTTTGCTATTTAAGCTATACTCAAATGCACTTTTTAAGGGATATTTATATATAATATAAAGCTGCCAGGGTAAAGCAACAAGTATCTTAATCCCTAATGAAATAAGCATTTGTAAGTATGCTTTAGGTTGTTTTCTTTTTTCTGAATCAAATAATACGGATACACCCCAAGCTCCAAAGACTAACAGGCCTACTAGCCACTTCGTTAAAATTGCAAAACCTGAGAAGAGACCAATTAATATCAGAAATAGTAGTTTCCTTTTTCCATGGCTATTTTCATACTCTAACCACGACCAAATACTAAGAGTGACATAAAATAGAAAAGTAACGTCATTGTGATCTGTATGATAATATCCAGAAGCTTGCTCAATGGCAAAGTTTAAAAAAAAAAACACGAATAAAAGTGCAGCGTAAAAGCCGACTTCCTTCGATACGAGTAGTTTTCCCATTCTGTAAATAACGGCAACTAAAATACCTGACATCAATACAAGATGTAATCTTAGCGCAATTAGATTAACGCCAAACACCTTCATAAAGAGAGCCATTTGCCATAGAAACAGGGGTTGTTTGTGCAACCAAACATGATTGTTAACCTACATTTGATACGGATAATCTAAAATAGGATTATCAATTAAGGTAGGTTTTAGCAGATGGTTCATTAAATTTTTTGCCACAAGTGCATGAAATTGTTCATCCCAAAGGTTTAAATGATTATCCAATAAAATGGCAAAAACTCGAATGAGTAGTCCAGATAAAATAAGGAAAATAAGAGCCCAATTCATTTTCGTATGTTGAGGAAAAAAATGAAAAAGAATGACTGCTACTATAGCTAACAAAATACCTGCTGATAAAAATGAGATTTGGGTTTTGTTAAAATACGTATGGGTTTCTTCTGGTATTTCTTTTATTTGAAAAAGCTTTGATGCAGTAGCGTCTTTTGATGCGAAAAGAAATTTATTTTCATTAATAACTATAGGCAATCCCTTATCACTAAATAGTTCGCAATTGGAGGAGTCGTCTATAAAATTAATGATAAAATACGCATTCGGCTTTTGGTTTTGTCCAGTCAATAAAATCCCGGTTTGAGGGTTTATATTGACGTAGTTTTCATCACTTCCTTTTATATAATATTGATTATCTTTTATTGAAATCAGAGTAAATTTCTCCCATATATCAATACTTGCTCTATTCGCAATGAGTTGGCCTTCTTGATTTAAATCTGAAGAGATATATTGCTCGCCATATTTAATAGAAACTGTAATTTGTTGAGGGTTCTCGCTAGCATATGCTAAAGAGAAAGGGAGTAAAACAACAAAAAGAAAAATAAGGAGAATAATTTTACTTGACCAGAAACTGGAAGGATTAAACGAATATTTTCTTTTTTCTTGAATCATGTGAACTAGAAAGTAATTACCCTTTTTATAGAAAAGCTAAAGTAAAATTAAATTTAGCAAAACGTTATTTTGGCAATACAACTCTACGAAACTAATAGACTATAATGAATATTATGAGTCAATCATGAAAAAAGGAAGTTTAACAAACTCATTTTATATTTTACCTTGCGGCCTTGGAAAAAAGCACATTAAAGCAAATGCCTAAAAACATTAGAATAGCGTTGATTGTATTGGCCATATTTATTGTGAGCATGAACATTGTATTTGCTCCAGCAAATATTTTATCTTGGGATGTTTTTGGGTATTATTTGTATTTACCCTTAACTTTTATTTACCATGATCTGGGTTTAGGAAATGAGCAAGTTATTGAACACATTATTACTGAATACAACAATACCGCCACCTTTTACCAAGGGCTAAAAATGGAAGATGGCACGTGGGTAATGAAATACTCTATGGGCATGTCGTTTTTATATGCACCTTTTTTCTTTTTAGGATGGATTTTCGCGGAAATCACGAATCAACCTATTGACGGTTTTTCGGCTCCTTTCCAATATGCCATATTTATTGGAGGTATTATTTACTCGCTTGTTGGCTTGTGGTTTACGGCCAAAGTTTTGAATCATTTCTTTACCCCTGTAATTACTATGGTTTCTCTGTTTTTGGTGATTTTTGCAACCAATTATTTGGTGCATGTAACCATGTATGGACAAAACGCTATGTCGCAAAACTATTTGTTAACGGGCTATGCTTTGGTTTTGTGGTTAACCATAAAATGGCATGAAAGGCATCAATTGAAAACCATGGTTTTATTGGGTTTAATCTCTGGATTAATGGTTTTGAGCCGACCAACTGAAATTGTAGTGTTTTTGATTCCGGTGCTGTGGGGGGTCACTTCAATAGATGAGCTAAAAACAAAAGCTCAATTATTACTTTCATATAAATTACATGTTCTCCTATTTATTGGAATTGTAGCCGTTTTGGGCTCCTTCCAATTCATGTACTGGAAAATATTTACTGGTTCCTTTCTATTTAATAGTTACGGAGCCAATGCAGGTGAGGGTTTAGATTTATTGAGACCGCATACATGGAATTTCTTATTCAGTTTCCGAAAAGGGTGGTTTATTTATACGCCTGTTATGTTGATTGCTAGTTTAGGGTTTTATTTTATGTATAAACAAAATAAGTCCATATTTTTTGCGCTGTTTTCCTACTTTGTTTTTAATCTGTATTTAGTGTCAAGTTGGTCTAACTGGTGGTATGCGCAATCTTTTAGTCAGCGAGCAATGGTTTCTTCCTATCCTATAATGGCTATTGTTTTGGGGTATTTTTTATTGGGATTATTTCAACAAAAAAAAATGATACGGGTTTTTGGGATTTTCCTTTTAATCAGTTTTGTTGGTCTTAACATTTTTCAAACATATCAAGTAAATAATGGAATACTACATGGAGATAGAATAACCCGTGCGTATTATTTCGCGGTTTTTGGGAAAACAAATATTACTGAACAGGATA
>JBFFMY010000009.1:0-70093 GCA_041563475.1 Salibacteraceae bacterium | reverse complement strand
TTTGACATTAATTAACACATATATTGTCATTCTTCTATATTTGCCGCCTAATAAATCTCGGTTCGAGACAACCAAATTATTTTGAAATATGCTCCATATGAGTCTTAAAGTTTCGATTAATACGTTAAAAGTACATCTCGGTGTGCTTTCTTTGTTTCTAGTTTTAGCCCTATCCGGGTTTTCTCAGGACGGTCAAAAATTATTTAAAGCCAATTGTGCTGCTTGTCATAAAGTGGATAAAAAGCTGGTTGGTCCAGCCTTGGCAGGTGTAGAAGATCGATGGGAAAATCACGACAATTTAGTGTCATGGATATCAAATTCTGGCGAATACCTAAAAAACAATCCAGGCGATTCTTACGCGCAAGAATTATTTAAAACATATAACAAAACTGCAATGCCAGCGGTTCCTCTGAGTACTGCAGAAATTGAAGCTATTTTGGCTTTTATTGCTGCTCCTCCAGCTGAGCCTGTTGCTGCGCCAATGGCAGCTGCTCCAGAAGCGGCCCCATCTGCCGATTATAGCACGTATTGGTTATTGGCATTTACAGCTGTTTTCTTAATCGTGATTAGCGTTCTTTTAAATGTAAATGAATCATTAAAAAAGTTACTTCTAGATCTTAAAGGAGAAGAAGGCTTGGCTGCTATTGGCGAGGTAAATGATATTGGTCTTTCAAGCGCAGGTAAACTAAACATGTGGATGAGCAACAATAAAAAGGCTATGATTTTTGTATCGGTAGTGATTTTTATTGGAATTCTTTACGTTTTATGGTCTTCTATTTGGACTATTGGAATTTATCAAGGCTACGCGCCAGAGCAACCCATTAAATTTTCGCATCAAATTCACGCAGGTGATGATGGTATTGATTGTGTATACTGTCACTTTGGAGCTGAAAAAGGAAAAGCAGCAGGTATCCCACCGGTTAATGTATGTATGAACTGTCATAAAGGGATTACAACTGGAAAACGTTGGGGCACAGAAGAGATTTCAAAAATCTACGCAGCTGCTGGTTGGAACGTGGATGATCAAAAATATATACCAAGAGACCAAGACCCAATTGAATGGGTGAAAATCCATAATTTACCAGATCACGTTTATTTCAATCACTCTCAACACGTTGTGGTTGGAGGTGTTGATTGTATTGAATGTCATGGTGATGTAGCTACTTTCGATTACCCTATGCATCAAGAGTCTGAGTTAACAATGGGCTGGTGTATAGAGTGTCACCGTACCAAAGAGATCAAAATGGAAGGTAACCCATATTACAATAAAATTCACGATCAGTTAGTGGAAAAATACAAGCATGAAGGCCTAGAAACATTTACAGTGAATCAGGCTGGAGGTATTGAATGTGCAAAATGCCACTATTAATCAATTAAGCATAATAAGAAAAAACAGATTATGAGTAATTCAAGACAATACTGGCAAAGTGTTGAGCAACTAGAAAACAACGAAGAGTTTGTTGCGAAAAATAGCAATGAATTTTCCGAAGACCTTCCTTTGGATGAGTTTCTAGGGAAAGAAGAATTGAACGCTACTTCAACTTCAAGAAGAGACTTCTTGAAGTTTGTTGGGTTTAGCGTTACTGCTGCTACTTTAGCGGCATGTGAGGCTCCTGTAATGAAATCTATTCCATACGTGGTTAAACCGGAAGAAATTACTCCTGGTGTAGCCAACTATTATGCTTCTGCATATTATGATGGATTCGATTTCGCGCCAATTTTAGTGAAAACCCGTGAAGGTCGTCCAATCCATATTGAAGGAAATAAAATGTGTGACCTTACAAAAGGTGGGGTGAACACACGCGTAAATTCCTCTTTATTGAGTTTATACGATTTGGCCCGCGTTAGAAATCCAAGAATAAATGGAGAAGATGCGAAATGGTCAAAAGTGGACAAAACCGTTAAAGACAGTTTAGCTGCGGCTAAAAATGTTCGTATTCTTACAAACTCTATTATTTCACCTTCTACACGCGCTGCAATTGGTGCATTTGAAAGTAAGTTAGGTAGTGAAGAATCTCCTGTCAACTTTAAACATGTTACTTACGATGAGTATTCAGCTGCCGGTATAATTGGCGCAAACAAAAACTCTTTCGGGAAAGCAGTAGTGCCAAACTACTCTTTTAATAAAGCGAATGTTATTGTAAGCTTTGGCGCAGATTTTCTTTCCACTTGGTTGAGCTCTTCGCAATATGCTACTGCATATGGGCAACATAGAGCTCCGGAAGAAGGAGAAATGTCTCGTCATTACCAATTTGAGGCAAATTACTCTCTTACGGGAACAAATGCAGATATTAGAGGTGCGGTTAAACCGAATGAAATTGGATTAGCTGTCATTGATTTATATAATGCCATTGCATCATCTACGGGTAACGCGGCTATAAAAGGAGCGAATTTGGATGATGACAATGATATTTCTAATAAAATTAAAAATGCTGCGAAAGATTTATTAGCGAATAAAGGTAAATCACTCGTAGTATGTGGTTCAAATGATGTGGCTACTCAAGAGGTTGTAAACGGAATTAATCAAATGATTGGTTCTTACGGACACACTATTAATATCGATAAGCCTTTAAATATTCGTCAATCTAACGATACTGATTTTATTGATCTTGTAAAAGAAATGAAATCAGGTAGCGTTGACACCTTATTGATTTACGGAGTAAACCCCGCGTATTCCGCACCGGCCTCATTAGGTTTTGCAGAAGCATTAGCTAAAGTTAAAACTTCGGTTTCCTTTTCTGGTGTAGCTGATGAAACTGGATCTGCTACTACAATTTTAGCCCCTGATAATCATTACTTTGAAAATTGGAATGATTATTCTCCATACGATGGAGTAGCTTTTATTGCGCAACCCGTAATTCGTCCATTGTTTTCAAAAACAAAAGAACACCAGGGAACGCGCCAAGCACAGGAAAGTATGTTACGTTTCGTGAAAGTGAATACTTCTTTTTACGATTTCATGAAATCAAATTGGGAAACGGCTATTTATCCACTTCAAACTAAATACACCATGTTTGAGGATTTATGGAACAATTCCGTTCATGATGGATTTATCCATTACACCCCAGCTCCAAAGCCAATGACTTTGGAAATGCATGTTCCTGCAGATATTAATGTTGCTGCTTCTAAAGTTGTAAAAAACTCAAAGGCTACAGGTGTTGTTGCTGAATTATATACAGAAACAGCTATGGGAATTGGTAATCAAGCAAATAATCCTTGGTTACAAGAGCTTCCAAATCCATTAACAAAAGTGACTTGGGACAATTACGTTGCAATGAACCCAAGTGATTGTGCTGATGCTGGTTATACGACTAGATACGGACAACAATCTCCTGCTTCTTTAGTGAATGTAACTATTGGCGGATCAACCATGAAACTTCCAGTTATTGCATTGCCAGGTCAAAGAATTGGTACAGTTTCTATTGCTTTAGGTTATGGACGTACCAAAGCCGGTAAAGTAGTTGAGCAAGGAGATATGACTGCAGCTGATGGTTCTAAAACTATTGGTGCAAATTTATTTTCTTCAGTAACGGTTAAAGATGGCAAATTCAACTATTATGTTGATGATGTTAAAATAGAATTAGCGGAAGAGGTAGAGTATCCAATTGGATTAGCTCAAACCCACTTCACGGAAATGGATCGTAAAATTGTAAACGAAACTTCTTTGGCAACTTTTGTAAAAGGAAAAGATGTTTACAACCCAGATAATACGGTTGTGGATGCGTATGGAGTAGCTCAAAAGGTTGAAAAACTTGATTTGTGGGCTGTTCAAGATATCGCATTAGGTCACCGTTGGGGTATGACCATTGATTTAAGTAAATGTATTGGATGTAATGCATGTGTTACTTCTTGTCATTCTGAAAACAACGTTCCTGTTGTTGGGAAAGATGAGGTAAGAAGAAATCGTATTATGTCATGGTTGAGAATAGATCGTTATTTCTCATCCGATATGAGCAAGGTTGCTGCTGAAAGTGTGGAAGGTGGTATAGGAACAAAAGCGATGTATGATAAAATGGAGTTACCTTCATTTTACCCAGAAGCAGTTCACCAACCGGTAATGTGTCAACAATGTAACCACGCCCCTTGTGAAACGGTTTGTCCAGTTGCGGCAACAACACACAGTAACGAAGGGTTAAATCAAATGACGTATAACAGATGTATTGGTACTAGATATTGTGCGAATAACTGTCCGTATAAAGTAAGAAGATTTAACTGGTTTAATTATGTAGGTGATTTCAAATTCACAGATGTAAATCCAGCTCAAAACGATTTAGGTCGTATGGTTCTTAACCCAGATGTTGTGGTTAGAGCTCGTGGGGTTATGGAAAAATGTAGTTTTTGTGTTCAACGTATTCAAACAGGTAAATTGGATGCGAAGAAAGAAGGAAGAACGGTTGCTGATGGTGATATCGTAAGCGCATGTTCATCTGTATGTCCAACACATGCTATTCAATTTGGAGATTTAAATGATTCGCACACCGCAATCAAAATTGAGTCTGTTAAGGATAGAAGCTACCATTTATTGGAAGAAGTTGGAACACAACCAAACGTATTTTATTTAACGAAGGTTAGAAATATTGATGAAGAGCGTATCCCAGCGGGAATAGGACATGGTGTACCTGCCGGTCATGGTGCGGAAGCACATGAAGCGGAAGCACATGGATCTGAGTCAAATGCCGAAGAACATTCTTCACATTAATAAGAAGTATTAAGATTAAAAATAAACCTAATGGTTAAGGAATCAGAAATTAGAGATCCGTTAATTCTTGGTAAGGACACAACTTACCACAGCATTACTGAAGACGTTTGTCGTCCAATAGAGAGTAAAGCGGGTAAATTGTGGTGGCTTGTATTTAGCATCTCCATTGTTCTAGCAATATGGGGTACCGGAATGATTTTGTACACCATAGGAAGAGGAATTGGAGTATGGGGTCTAAACAATACAGTTGATTGGGCTTGGGATATTACCAACTTCGTATGGTGGGTTGGTATTGGTCACGCAGGAACTTTAATTTCTGCCGTATTGTTGTTATTCCGTCAAAAATGGAGAATGGCAATTAACCGTTCGGCAGAGGCGATGACCATCTTTGCGGTAATCATGGCGGCTCTGTTCCCAGGTATTCACATGGGTAGAATTTGGTTGGCATATTTTGTTTTTCCAGTACCTAACCAGTTTGGGTCTTTATGGGTAAACTTTAACTCTCCACTTTTATGGGATGTGTTTGCCATTTCAACGTATTTTTCTGTATCCCTTGCATTCTGGTATATCGGTTTGATTCCTGATTTCGCTACAATTAGAGATAGAGCAAAAGGACCAATGGCTAAAAAAGTATATAGCCTTTTAAGTTTTGGTTGGACAGGTAACGCGATGGCATGGATTCGTTTTGAAGAAGTTTCATTGGTTTTAGCTGGTTTAGCTACGCCACTTGTATTCTCGGTACACTCTATTGTATCTATGGATTTTGCTACTTCAGTAATTCCAGGTTGGCATACCACTATCTTCCCTCCCTATTTTGTGGCAGGTGCGATTTTCTCTGGTTTTGCCATGGTTCAAACCTTATTACTTGTAGTTAGAAAGGTGTTGCATTATGAAAAGTATATCACCATTCAACACATTGAATTAATGAACCGTATTATTACGGTTACGGGTTCTATTGTTGGTGTAGCATATTTGTCTGAGTTGTTTATCTCTTGGTATTCAGGTGTTGAGTATGAAGGATATGCATTCCTAAACAGAGCAACTGGACCTTATTGGTGGTCGTACGCTATTATGATGAGTGCAAACGTGATTTCTCCACAATTATTCTGGTTTAAGAAATTGAGAACAAGTTTAGTATTCTCATTCTTCCTATCTATTGTTGTGAATATCGGTATGTGGTTTGAGCGTTTTGTAATTATTGTAACTTCATTACATAGAGATTACATTCCATCTAACTGGTCAATGTTCCACCCAACTTTCGTAGATATAGGGGTATATTTAGGAACCATCGGAATTTTCTTCGTATTGTTCTTTGGTTTTACCCGTGTATTCCCAGTTTTAGCATTAAACGAGTTGAAATCAATTTTGAAATCTTCTGGGGAAGCATACAGAGATAAAGATACAGGGCATCATTAATATTTGATAGCAAAAAGCAAGAAAAATGACTAAAGAGAAATTTATATATGGACTGTACAATGACGATGACGTAATGATTGCGGGCATCAAGAATTTACAGTCTAAAGGTATTCATGTACGTGATGCGTATTCTCCTTTTCCAATTCACGGATTAGAAGATGTTCTTGGAATGAAATGGACAAGAATTGCAATTGCGGCATTTATTTTTGGAATTACAGGTTTGGCTTTGGCAATCCTTACCATTAATTACATGATGATTATGGATTGGCCATTGAATATTGGAGGTAAACCAAATTTTACTTTCTATCAAAATGTTCCTGCGTTCGTTCCAATTATGTTTGAATTCACGGTATTGTGTGCAGCGCACGGTATGGCAATTACGTATTTTTTCCGTAACATGACTTTACCTGGACTTCCGGCAAGAAATCCACACCCACGAACCACTGATGATCATTTTGCAATTGAAATTGCTGAAAATGAAAATACTAAATTCTCAAAAGAGCAAATCGAAACTATGATTGCTGAGTCAGGAACGGTAAAGGTTTTTGAAAAAGAGAGAATCGTTAAATTTTTATAATAGACGAAAATGAAAAGAAACAATTTAAATATCTCAAAATTGGTTAAGCACCTTTCTGGGGCCTTTTTTATTGGTCTATTAGGATTGAGTTTACATTCATGTACTTCTGACCCAAATTCACCGGGTGTTGAATACATGCCCGACATGTATCGTTCACCTGCATTGGAGCCGAATATGCAACAAACAGATGAATATGCGGCAGATAGTGCGGAAGTTAGATTACCAGCCGAAGGATCTATTCCTCGTGGTTTTATGCCTTTTACTATTCCAGAGTCGAATGAAGGATATGAACTGGCTGCTAGCTTGAAAAACCCTTTACCATATAGTGATGAAACACTAAATGAGGGGAAAGTAATTTACGGAAAAATGTGTTCTCATTGCCATGGTAAAACAGGTAAAGGTGACGGAGGGGTTATCAATAACTCTGAATTTCCGCCACCTCCAGCTTACGATGGGTTGATTAAGGATTTACCTGCAGGTAAGATTTTTTATTCCATTACGTATGGAAAAAACTTAATGGGTTCTCATGCCTCTCAAATTTCCCAGGAAGATCGTTGGAAATTGGTGTTTTACGTACAGAAATTACAAGGACACGATGTAAAAGCTTTGTATTCTCAAACAGTAGTTTCAGAGGAAGAAGTAATAGAAGCACCAGCCGAAGTAGTTGCTGAAGAAGTAGTAGTTGAGGCAGCGCATTAATACAGTATTGAAAAATAATAACAAAAGAAACTTAAGATAGATGGACCAGTTTACTTTTACAGATAAAGCTAAGAAAATCTTTTTCGCATTGATACTAATTGGTATCGTAACCATGGCGTATGGAATTTTCACAGGCGAAGACCATGGGCAACGTGTTTGGACAAGTGCTTTAATTAATGGATGGTTCTTCTTTAGTATTGCCTTGATGGGCACTACTTTTATTGCCATTAATAACGCATCTCAATCTGCTTGGGTAGTCGTTTTATTACGTGTTTTTGAAGCCGTAAGTATGTACTTACCTATTGGAGCATTGACATTAATTATCGTTTTCCTTGGGTCTAGTATGGGATGGAATCACCTGTACCATTGGATGGCTGAAGGAATTACTGATCCAGCAAGTCCACATTATGATGCCTTAATAGCACACAAGGAAGCCTATTTGAACTTGCCATTTTGGTGGGGAAGAATTATTGTAATGATGGGCGTATGGATTGCCTTCACATATATCTTTAGAAGAAAATCTTTAGCACAAGACTCTGCTGCTGCTGGCGTTACAGGATATAAGAAAAACATGGTTTTAGCCGCTATTTATTTAGTGTTCTTTGGGTATTCTTCTGTAGTTGCTTCTTGGGATTGGTTAATGTCAATTGATGCACACTGGTTTTCTACACTTTATGGATGGTATGTATTTTCCGGGATGTGGATTGGCGGAATGATTGTGGTATTTTTAATTACCAATTATTTAATGTCTAATGGTTATTTGAAAGAAGTTAACGCTTCCCATATCCATGATTTAGGTAAATTCATTTTCGGTGTTTCTTTCCTATGGACGTACTTGTTCTTTAGTCAATTTATGTTGATATGGTATGCGGATATACCAGAGGAAGTAACGTATTATATCCCAAGGATTAACGATTACACTTGGTCGTTCTGGATAATGATATTCGTAAACTTCTTAGTACCAATGTTATTTTTAATGTCGAAAACGACTAAAAGAAATAGAAATATTCTTGCCGTTGTATCTGTAATTATTTTCTTTGGCCACTGGATGGATGTTTATTTTTTAATTACTCCTGGCACGATGAAAGCAGAAGGGCAAATTGGAGTTATTGAAATTGGAATGTTATTAGGTTATTTAGGATTATTCTTATTTGTTGTGTTTAGAGAACTTGCCAAAGCACCACTGGTTGTGAAAAACCATCCGTTGCTGAGTGAAAGTACACATCACCACATCAATTAGGAAGGAGGTGGAATACGGAAATGAGTTTCGTATTCCACTTCGTTATTTTAGGCTGAGAAAGCGATTAAGGTATTAGTATTAAATCAAATCAATCAATATGGGCTTATTAATGGGCTTGGCAATTCTTTTAGGATTGTTTCTTATTGTTCAAATTATTAGAATATTTGAACTAACGTCAAAACTTAAGGAAGACGATCAATCGAAAGTTAGTTGGAAAGCTAACCGTTCTAGGGCGCTTTCATGGCCACTTTTTGTGGTTGGATTATTCGCTTTATTTATTTGGGTAGTTTTACGTTGGGGTCCTCATGTATTACCAGAATCTGCTTCACTGCATGGGGAAAGCATTGATTTCTTATTCAATTTAAACTGGATTATTATCATTATCGCTTTTGTTATTACACACATTGTATTAGCAGTATTTACCTCTATGTATTTTGCACGTCCAGGATCAAGAGCCCAATTCATTACGCATAATAACAAATTGGAAATGGTTTGGACCGTTGTACCAGCAGCAGTTCTAGCCGTAATTATTATTTATGGTTTAAAAACTTGGGGCGAGTATAATGGTGAGGTTGCAGAAGATGCAATTAACATTGAGTTATACGCAAAGCAATTTGATTGGACCGCACGCTATAGCGGTGCTGATGAGCAATTAGGTAAAGCAAACTTCAACTTTATTAACACAGAAAACCCACTTGGTATAGTTACAGCTACAACTATTCAAATTCGAATTGACGAGTTAAATGCGCAAATTGCGGAGCTAAACGAGGAAAGAGCGAATGTACCAAAAGATGGTTTAAAGGAAGAGGAAATCTTAGCAGCGATTCATCACAAAGAGTCTCAATTAGCAAAGATTCACGCTTTTAGAAGAAACAATGAGCTAACCCAAAACGCAGGTAATGATGATAAACTTGTAAAAGTTGAATTTCACATTCCTGTGGGGCGTCAAGTGAATTTTCAAATGCGTTCACAAGATGTAATTCACAGTGCCTTCATGCCGCATTTTAGAGCACAAATGAACTGTGTTCCTGGAATGTTAACTAGAATGCGTTTTATACCTACAATTACTACCGCTGAAATGCGTACAAAAACTGGAAACCCAGAATTTAATTACATTTTATTATGTAACAAAATTTGTGGCGCAGCGCATTACAATATGCAAATGGATATTGTGGTAGATACTCCAGAAGACTATGAAAAGTGGTTAGCAGAACAAGTCACATTTAGTTCAAAGCTTTCAGCCGCTTTAGGAATTACGGAAACGGATAATAAATTAGCTCAAAACAACCAATAATCATTCAAACTATGAGCAGCACAGCACACGCATCAGATCATCATCACGAGACTTTTATAAGTAAATATTTATTTAGTCAAGATCACAAGATGATCGGGAAACAATTCTTGGTAACAGGAATGTTCATGGCATCTATTGGAATGTTGATGTCAACTTTATTTAGAATTCAAATTGCTTGGCCAGGAGAAGGGTTCGCAATTGTAAACTTCTTTTTAGGAGATAAGTGGGCTCCAGACGGAGTGATGGACCCTAACATGTATTTGGCTTTGGGTACAATTCACGGAACAATTATGGTATTCTTTCTACTTACCGCTGGTTTGAGTGGAACTTTTGCCAACTTACTTATTCCATTGCAAATTGGCGCACGTGATATGGCCTCTGGTTTTATGAATATGTTATCGTATTGGTTTTTTGCCGCGTCTTCGGTAATCATGCTTGCTTCGTTATTTGTTGAATCAGGACCTGCAGCTGCGGGTTGGACAGTTTACCCACCTTTAAGCGCGCTACCTCAAGCCATGCCAGGTTCCGGTTTAGGTATGACCCTTTGGTTGGTAAGTATGACATTATTCATTGCTTCTTCTATGATTGGTGGTTTGAACTACATTGTTACTATAGTAAACCTGCGTACTAAAGGTATGAGCATGACGCGTTTACCATTAACGGTTTGGGCGTTATTGGTTACTGCAATTTTAGGCTTACTATCCTTTCCAGTATTATTATCAGCAGCATTGTTGTTATTATTTGACAGAAGCTTCGGCACTTCATTCTACCTTTCTGATATCTTCATTGCGGGTGAAGCTTTAGATTACAGTGGTGGTTCTCCAATTTTATTTGAACACTTATTCTGGTTCTTAGGTCACCCAGAAGTATACATTATTTTATTGCCAGCATTGGGTATTTCTTCTGAGGTTATTGCAACCAACTCTAGAAAACCAATTTTTGGGTATAAAGCCATGATTGGTTCTATTTTGGCTATTGCATTTTTATCTTTTATTGTTTGGGGTCACCACATGTTCTTAACGGGTATGGATCCTTTCTTAGGTAGTGTATTTACATTTACAACCTTGTTGATTGCAATTCCATCGGCTGTGAAGGTATTTAACTACTTAACTACGATGTATAAAGCGAATATTCGTTTTACTCCAGCAATGATGTTCTCTGTAGGTATGGTTTCGACCTTTATTTCTGGTGGATTAACTGGAATTATATTAGCGGATGCAGCTTTAGATATTACCGTACATGACACGTATTTCGTAGTAGCTCACTTCCATATTGTAATGGGATTCTCTGCGGTAAATGCGATGTTTGCTGGAGTGTACCACTGGTTCCCAAAAATGTATGGTAGAATGATGAACCAAAAATTAGGTATTCTACATTTCTGGGTGACGTTTATTTCTGGATATGGAGTTTTCTTCCCAATGCACTTTTTAGGATTGGCAGGTGTGCCAAGACGTTATTATACAAATTCAGAATTTCCATTATTTGATTCTTTCATTGATATGAACGTATTGATGACGGTTTTCGCCATAATTGCATTTTTCGGACAGTTCATCTTTTTCTTTAACTTCTTTTATTCCATGAGAAGAGGGCCTAAGGCGCCTCAAAACCCATGGGATTCAAATACGTTAGAATGGACAACTCCAGTGGAGCATATCCACGGAAACTGGCCTGGAGATCTACCTGTAGTTCACAGATGGCCTTACGATTACAGTAAGCCAGGTAAACCGCAAGATTTTGTTCCGCAAACTGTTCCTTTAGAGGAAGGAGAAGTGGATGGAGAGCATTAACAAATTGGTTTAAAATACTGAAAGCCTCGACAGTTTGTTGGGGCTTTTTTGTGGGACAATATTTTCACTGATTTTTATAGTCCACTTCTTAGTTTGATTTTTTTATGTCCTTAAACCTTTTGGATATATAAACAAGAGATGTCTATTTAATCTAATCATGTTACGTAACCTCACGCAAAATGGAAGACCCGTTAATAAGGAAAGGATTGAGAAGGGTTTTAAGGCGAAGGAATTGCTTTAAGATGTGTTGTGTAACTTGGCTATATTTAATCTAATTGTCGGCCGTTTGCAGGGTTTCTTTAGATTTGGATAATTACTCATGGGGTATTAAATTATGGGTGTAGATGAAGGATACTTTGAAAATGAAATATCTATAGGAATATAGTTTTTCCATACAAGTAGGCATAAAAAACTCCCGATGAAAAGCACCGGGAGTTTTAAATAAAGTAGTTAATGAGTGAATTACTTCACAATCATTTTTACAATCTCGCCTTCTGTAGTTTCAATTAAATACATTCCACTTTCAAAAGAAGAAACGTTTAATGTATTAATGTTTTGTTGCACAAGAATTACTTGACCAGTAATACTATATACTGTTACAGAAACTGTTTTGTTAAATGTTACATTATCCGAAACAACAGGGTTTGGATAAATGGATAATCCGTTTTCTGGTAAAATAGAAAGAACAGATAAGATTGTTCCAGTGGCGTTTGTGGCTTCAGGAGTACCTGCTTCGAAGGTTACCGCACCTTGAGCATAATCATCGTTTTTAGCTCCGAAAGTATACCCTTCAACAGCTGCATCTGCAGTGAATACTACTCCGCTCACCAAAGTTCCGTTTGGAGTATATAAACCAATGAATGGCATATTTACATCTAATTCCGTTTCAAAATACTGAAATCCTTCGGTACCATCTGTACCTAAAAATCCAATAGCATAATCACCATCACTAATTACAGCAGAAGCTGGATTGTTATCAAAACATCTTCGTACACGTTCCATAAAAACATTGGTCGAATCATTCGATAGGAAATAACCAGAAACATCTAAATCAGCTCCAGAGTTATTGAAAAACTCAGCCCATTGGTAGTAATTTCCTAAGCCGGCATCAAACGTACTCACGTTGGTTACTGCTAATTCGTTAATTTGAACGTTTGCTGGGGCTAAATATGCATTAGAATCAACATCGGTTACAAACATTGGGAAAATTTGATATCCATCCAAATAAGGAGAAGAATTATCAAATTGACCACCAATTCCAATTAAGTTAAATGTTCCTGAAGGCGCACTTAAAATTGAATCTTGAATATGTGTATCTCTGTCTAAACGCATTGTTACCGTATCACCATTTGAAGTAACCACATCTATGTTGGCATTATTTCCTGGTGTTGGCCATTGCGAAGGATCAGCTAAGGTCACATTTTTCATTTCAATGTATTCTGATTCTGTTTCTTCGCCCAAAGCATCTACAATAGTTGGGAAAGGAATACAGTTTCCGGTAGAAAGAACAGTAATAGAGTCAGCGAAAAGTTCAATTAATCCGTTATAGAAATCAATCTCACCCACTACTCTAATTTCATCACCTTCAGTAACTACATACGCATCAACATCATTGAAATTGAATATGTTAATACCTCTAGTTTCATCAATTACGGTAAAAGAAATGCCATTGTTTCCATCTAAATCAACGCCATATACAATACCTTCTACAGCGCAATACACACCTAATGAATCAGGCTCGCCATTGGCATCAACAGTTCTAACGGTAGCAATATCATACGTAGGAATTACGGGAGGAGCAGCACAAGAATTAGCTGAACCTGGAGTTCCATATAACATATCACCAACGGTTGATGAAACAGTACCTGCAACATACCAATTGGCAGCATCGGTATAATCAGTTGTTAAATCACAAAGCTCTATAGATTCAATAGCCGTATACCCTGGCCAAGGAGCCGATGACATGTATGAAACAGATGCAACCACATCACCAAGAGTATTGGATAATTCGATAGTTTCACCACCACCAGATAAAGAGCCACCGTTATTAATGCCTACCACATTGGTAACGGTTGGGAAAGCTAAGTTGAAGGAATCAAGATTTTCAGCAAAAATCATATAGGATCCAGCTGCCAAAACAACGTTCGTTTGAATTTCGAATGGCATTCCACTTGAAATTTCCATTCCCGCTAAGCTAATTGAAGACGAACCAGCGTTATATACTTCGAAATAATCTAAATCTTGTATACCAGAACTGTTTTGACCGTAATAGATTTCAGTTATCATTAAATCAGTTCCGGTATACGAATTGAAATAAAATGCCCCTGTAAAAGGGTCCATCATATTGGCGTTTGCAGAGGTATCAACAATACTAGTGATTGAAACACCGTATTGTGTGCCATTAACAAAACTAGGAGAAACGGTTAAGTTAACCGTATCCTCAGAGGAACTTAAAACTGCGTTAGTTACTGTAATCCCAGGTGCAAAAATGTAGTTAGCTGTGTTTTGTGCAGTAGCAGAAGTAACCGGTTCTGAGAACACTAATGTTACGCTTGTAGTGGAATTAAATTGTCCAGTAATAATTTCTGGCTTGGTCGTATCACTTGATGTTGGGCCTGAAGAACAAGATGCGGTATGAGAACCAGCATACGTCCACGTATTTTGCGGGTAAACAATCCATTGAGAATTGGCATTATTAGTACCAGCAGTTACTGTCCAAGTAGTATCAGGAGAGCAAACAGTGTCTTTTCTTACTAATGTGTGTTCTGCAGTTCCGTTGATAGTATCACCAACATTCCAACCCGAACCTGGATCTGGACCATGAGTTCCAACGGCATCAATTAAAAAAAACGTTCCGGTACCATCATCTTTTGCAAGACCAACAGCATCGTTACCATTAAAAAAGGTAGCAGATGAAAAAAGAGTGGTTGCGTTTGATAAATTAGTAATTGCGGTATCGGCTGATGAGTTTGCAAGAACTATTACTTCACCATCTAATAACATACCTGATAAAGCTACTGTGCTTTCTGGCCATGCGCCTCCATTTGAGATTCTCCACATTTCATAATTAGAAAGGTCGATGGTTGCTCCAGTTCCATTATACAACTCAATGTACTTATTGTTACTTGACCCCTCAGCATACTCCGAAATAATCAAGTCTGTAGTTTGAGCCTGTGAATTCAGGGATAACCCGAAAATACTCAAAACCATTAATGTTAAAAGTGTAAATTTTTTATTCATACGTTTATTTTTAGGTATTTAAAGGTGCAAATTTAGCGAACTAATACATTCAACTGTTATGCAAACCGAGTTTTAACATCAATAAATTGTGAACAGATGGGTATAAATTTATGGCAGGGCTAGGATTGTTACATCCTTGAAAATCTGTTGATTATTATCTAAATCGTACACTCGCAGCATTACAATGTACATTCCCGTTGGCATTAGCTCTCCATGCGCATTTGTTCCATCCCAGAAAAATGTGTTGATTGTGCCTATACTTTGGTTGTTTATTAAGGTGTTAACGAGTATTCCATTGGACGTATGAATACTTAATGTACCTATAAAATCTGTCTGATTAAAGGCCACCTGTATGGAAAGAATATCATGGTACCCATCGTTATTCGGACTAAAAGTTTTAGGGTTTAAGGTTAAATTGTTTTGCGTGTTTTGGATTGAAACAAATTGAGAATTGGTATATCCAGGGGTGGCATATCCAATACTGGATGCTGCCGAATGCCAGTTATTTGAAGAATTTGGGCCTGGGAAATAATTTGTCCGTTCTAACGAAACACCTTTAGGGTCGGTAATTATTTCTAGGTGCATTTCTTCATTATAGAGAAATTGATCGTTTAGTTCATCTAACTGGTTTAAAACAGTAATTGTTCCTTCCGTATTCGAGTAGGTGGGTAAATCCATTTCTAGAAATACTCCATTTTGATAGTTAGGGTAATTGTATTGAATGTTTAGGGAGTCTTCTGAAAGAACCAAAAAGCTATTTGGTTGAATAATTTTTGAGGTATTAGATATTAATTTATGAGCAGAGTCGCCCGAATTATTCAAGTACATCAACGTCCAATTTCGCACATCAATCTCAAATTCGGTGGTGTTATATAGTTCAATGAAATCACTCCCACCCGGTTTTGGATTAAATAGAACTTCATTGAGAAGGAGGTCCTGATACTTTGGGTAATAGGCCATAGCAAAAGAATCGTTAGCTAACCCTTTTCCTTCACAATCTTGGAGACCGGAAAGTAGAATTTTGTATAATTTTCCGGTTTCCATTTCAGGAAATATGGTAAGAATTAGGTTATTGTATTCATTAGAAGTTGATAGTATATCAGTGATTTGCAGGTAGGGTTCAATGGTGAAATTACTGGGCGAAATTGAGTTGGGTTCAATTGGCTTGCTAAATATGAGTTGAATTTGATTGGTGTGAATAATCGAACCTAAGCGTATTTCAAAAGGAGTAATTACACTATCAAAAATACTATTGACCATTCCAGGAGTTCCTCCGTTGGAAGCTATTGAAGCCCCCCAATTAGTTGTGCCCTCACAAACTGAACGGGGATTTTTTCTTTCCAAAGAAAACCCTCCCGCTTCTTTCTCTGAATCAGAATACCATCCTGAAGTATAATTTACCGTGTCGATTAAAAAATGAGTGCCGTCTCGTAACCCTAAATTATCTCCGCTATTATTTAAAGTAGGCCAATTCGCCAAGCCCAAAACAGGTCCATAACTTGAATATTCAAGCGTATCAGATTCTTTGCATAAAACCACATACGTAGAACTTTCTAGAAGAAAATCTGGAAGAGTGACACTTGAAGAGGCATCGGAATATTCCCAATCACCTAAATGGATGGTAGAATTTGTAGTGTTATAAAGCTCAATATACTCCACTTCTGGCAAGCCATTAGTGGGTGTGGGGTCGGCAAAAATTTCATTTATTACCACAGAGCCATACCCATATGGCTGAGGATAGCTCATCAAAAATGAGATGTTTTGGGTTGCCATAACATTACCAATGGTGTCTTGGATGTTCATTACCGAAAGTACATAGGTAGTATTGTTTTGAAGTGGAGAGCTGAATTGAAGATGAATTAGGTTAGGACTTGAACTATTTGCTAAAGCAGAATTTGGATTTCCTATAGCCGAATTCACAAAATAATTCCCTTCGATTTCCGATAAAGTGTGTTCAAGTGGTTCATTGAAGTATAGATCTATTTCTGTACTGGAAACAACAACCAGACTATCCAAAACCGGTGGAAAAATATCAACGACAGGGCCTCCGGAAACACTAAAATCATCAAAGAAAAACTTATCACTTCGCGTAGAAGAATACTTGCAGAAAATGCCAAAGTAGGAGGAAGTGCTTGCTTGGGAATGTGTTACGGTTCCTTGGGAAATGTAATTTCCAGACAAATTAGTGTCAATCTTCAACTCCCAATTACCCATCATGTCGCGGGTAACCAACACATATAGCTCTGGACTAATGGCAACAGTTCCATCTACGCCATCAATTATTTTTGTTATGCTGCTGCTATTTTGATAATACAGACTTACATCATCAACGGCTCCAGAAGCACCGCCAATTTGAACAAAATATCCGGATAATGGGCCACTTAAATTAGAATTAGTAGAAGTAAGATACACCCGCGCGAAATTTGCAGTAGAGGGATCAAAATCCAATCGACAATAAAATTCGAATTGGGAATTACCTATGGCTGAACTTGGTGTGACTAGGCTGGACTCTGAATTTAAAGGTGTTGCATTTAGCTGTAATTCCAAAGAAGAATTAATATCGAAATCGCTTGTATTTCCCATCCAGTTGGGGTTTGCAATAAAATTACTATCAGAAAAATCATCTGTAAATTGAGCCGATGCTAGGAAAGACCAAAGCATACAAAGGCTACATATGGAGGTAAATATTTGGTTAAGCATGCATCCAAATATACAGGTTTGTTCTTAAATTCAATTACTGGAACTGTGTAATTATCTAGTTAGGCGTCAATATTTTTTTAAGGTTTACTAATCAAATGGGCAATTACACTTTGTTTTCTTTAGCGTACTCAAAGAGTTGAGCAGGTTTATGTAACACGCCAATTTGTTTTTCGTCTAAGGGAACTATTTCTTTGAGTTTGGTAATTTTTCTTCGGAAATTCCGCTTATCTAGTTTTTCTCCTAAAACAATCTCATTCAGTTCTTGCAGTTGACTCAAAGTAAATTTCTTTGGAAGCAATTCGAACCCTATATGATGGTGTCTGAACTTATCTCTCAACGCATTTAATGCCTTGGTTAAAATATAATTGTGGTCGAAGGCTAATTCAGGCAAGTCGTTGACTTCCCACCAGGCAATATCACTCGCAAAACTAGCGGCTCTAGGGTTGTAGTCTTCCATTTTCACCAAAGAGTAATAGCCTGTGGTTATAACCCGAGTATCTGGATTTTTTCTAAAACTTCTTAACCACTCTACATCTTTTAAACCTTTCACTCTGTCGGGGTCACCAAAAGTGTGGAACTGTTCTAAAAACACATTGTCAAGACTTGTGAGTTCATATAAAACCCGTCTGGCGGCTTCGTCTAATCCTTCATCAACAAAAACTAAATCACCGGGTAAAGCATACCTTTTTTCTGCGCTGGTTGAGCCTAGAGCTTTTTTTTGTTCAATTAACAAAACCTTCAATTGACTATCATCAAATCCGAATACGACACAATCAACGGATACATCAGACATTTGAATTTTGGCAGCCATATTAAACGTTAATTAGTTGAAATACAAATAAATGCGTAATTTGAAAGTGATGAACGTAAAAAATCTTGCATGTAAACTTTTTAATAAGTGTTAAAAATACACTAATTTGCAAGAATATTTACAAATATGGGTAAAATTAAGAAAATAGGAGTCCTTACTTCTGGAGGAGATGCTCCTGGAATGAATGCCGCAATTCGTGCTGTAATTCGTGCTGCTATTCAATATGAATTTGAGGCTGTTGGAATTTTTCAGGGATACCAAGGGTTGATAAATGGAGATATTAGACCCATGAATTCTCGTTCCGTTAGTAATATCATTAATCGAGGTGGAACGATCTTAAAAACGGCTCGTTCACAAGAGTTTAGAACGAAAGAGGGAAGAGATAAAGCATATGCAAATATTCAAAAACATAAAATTGATGCCCTAGTAATTATTGGAGGGGATGGATCATTTACCGGAGCCAAAATTTTTGAACAGGAATTCAAGGTTCCGTGTATTGGAATTCCAGGCACTATTGATAATGATATTAATGGAACCGATTATACCATTGGATTTGATACTGCTGTAAATACGGTTGTATCGGCTGTAGATAAAATTAGAGATACGGCCTCTTCGCACAATAGGTTTTTCTTCATTGAAGTAATGGGAAGAGACTCAGGGTATATAGCCATGTATTCTGGTATTGCGTGTGGGGCAGAAAAAATATTAATACCGGAGCTGGAAGGGGAGTTTGAGTCGTTGATTGAAACGCTTAAAGCGGGACGAAAAAGGAAGAAGACTTCAAATATTGTTATTGTTGCCGAAGGTGATCAAGAAGGGGGAGCCTATAAAATTGCACAGAAAACCCGGGAGATTTTCCCAGAATTTGATGTGAAGGTTACCGTTTTAGGACATGTTCAACGCGGAGGTTCACCATCGTATTTTGATCGGGTTCTAGCCACAAGAATGGGTGTAAAGGCAGTGGAAATGCTGATGTTAGGAAGGAGTGGTGTTATGATTGGCATGAAAAACGATCATATGGTTTCCACTTCGTTTAAAGATGCCATAAAGCAACATCCGAGTTTGAATCCTGAACTTTTAAGAGTAGCAAATATTTCTGCTACCTAATACTGAATAATTGATACGAATATTATGATTTTAATTGCAGATAGCGGCTCAACAAAATGCGACTGGATAGCTATTAAAAATAGCGGAGAGGAGGCTTTACGAACCCTTACCATGGGTTTTAATCCTTATTTTCATTCTCAAGCAACCATATCCACAGCTATTAAACAAAATGAGCAATTGCTTAAGCTTAGTGAAGAAGTAGAGGCTATTTATTATTATGGAGCGGGGTGCTCTTCCAAAGAGCTAAATCATATAGTGGAAGTGGCATTGCGAATTAGTTTCCCAAATGCTGAAATTCAAGTTAACCATGACTTACTTGGCGCAGCTTATTCTGCATACCAAGGAGAACCGAATATCACATGCATTTTAGGAACGGGATCCAACTCTTGTCTTTTTGATGGCAAAAAGTTGCATGAATCTGTTCCAGCATTAGGGTTCATTTTAGGAGATGAAGGGAGTGGCTCTTATTTTGGTAAAAAACTTATTGCAGCTTATTTATATGGTCAATTACCTAAAGAAGTAGAATTAGAATTCAATAGAATTTATGGCCTAACCATGCAAGAAATCGTTACCAATGTGTACGTTAAGCCCCATGCAAATGTGTATTTGGCGAGTTTTGTTCGGTTTATTTCCGGGTATAAAAATTTGCCGTTTTTTGAGGAAATGTTGCATAATGGCATGAAGGAATTTTTACGTATTCATGTATTGTGTTACCCCAATGCTAAATCCCTCAAAATAAATTTTGTGGGTTCCGTTGCCTTTTATTTTAATCAAGCTATTGAAAGTGCAGCTGAAGAACTGGGACTTACCATTGGAAAAATTATTCAACGACCGATTGATGATTTAGTAAATTATCACAAAAATTATATTCTTAAAGAAAATAATCCATCATGATAGCAGCATGTATTTTTGATTTAGACGGTGTAATTTGCGATACTGCCAAGTATCATTTCATTGCTTGGAAACATATCGCTGAAAGTTTAGGGATTGAATTTAATCTAATAGACAATGAGGCTTTAAAAGGGGTGAGCCGTGTAGATTCACTTTCTCAAATTTTAAAAAAGGGTGGTATTTCTATTTCTGACACCCAATTTGAATCTTATCTCCTTAAGAAGAATGAGGAATATCTGACCCTAGTAGATCAAATGAAAAGTGAGGATGTTTTACCTGGCGTTGAGGCTTTTTTACGGTCGTTACAACAAAGCCATATGAAAATGGTATTATGCTCGGCAAGTAAAAACGCACCATTAATTCTTGAAAAAATAGGATTAACCCATTACTTTGATGCAATTATTGATGGCAATCAAGTGGGAAAAGGTGAGCCTAGCCCGGAAGTATTTATTAAAGGAGCGAATGCCGTTGGAGCTCAACCGAATGAAACAGTTGTTTTTGAAGATGCAGTGGCTGGGATTGAAGCGGCAAACCGGGGTGGGTTTATGTCTATCGGAGTTGGAGATAGCCATGTTTTGCGAAATGCAAAGTTGGTAATCCCAGGTTTTGCAGATTTTAATCTGGATGACCTAAATGCAGAATACAATAAAGTGCACAAAGATGTTTAGGGGGCAAGCTTCTGAATAAATTAAATGTAAAAAGATAAAAAAGGCTTCAAGTAATTGAAGCCTTTTTTTATTAATCTAATTTCAATACAGCCATGAAAGCAGATTGAGGTATTTCTACGTTACCCACTTGGCGCATTCGTTTTTTTCCTTTTTTCTGTTTTTCCAAAAGTTTACGCTTACGGGAAATATCCCCCCCATAACATTTAGCGGTAACATCCTTACGAACCGCTTTAACGGTTTCTCTGGAAATAATTTTTGCGCCAATGGCAGATTGAATGGCAATATCAAATTGTTGACGCGGAATTAACTCTCTCAATTTCGAGCAAATCTTTTTACCCAAATTGTATGCATTATCTCTGTGAATTAAAGCGGATAAGGCATCTACGTTATCTCCATTCAATAAAATATCAAGCTTAACAAGCTGTGAACGTTTGTATTCAATTGGGTGATAATCAAACGATGCATAACCTTTAGAAACCGTTTTTAATCGGTCGTAAAAGTCAAACACAATCTCCCCTAAAGGCATATGGAAAATAATTTCAACACGATCGGTAGTTAAATAATTCTGTGTTTGTAAAAGCCCACGCTTTTCAATACACAAGGTCATAATTGCGCCAATAAACTCAGATTTGGTTATGATTTGTGCAGAAATATAGGGCTCTTCTACGTGCTCTAAAATAGCTGGGTCTGGAAATTCAGAAGGATTTCGAATGGTAAATGATTCGCCCTTTCTGGTGTGAATAATATACGATACGTTTGGAACCGTTGTAATAACCGTCATGTTGAACTCCCGTTCTAAACGTTCTTGAATAATTTCCATGTGCAACATACCCAGGAATCCACAACGAAACCCAAAACCTAAAGCTACCGAAGTTTCTGGTTCATAAGTAAGTGAAGCATCATTAAGTTGAAGCTTTTCCATCGCATCACGAAGTTCTTCGTAATCATCATTCTCCACTGGATACACACCGGCAAAAACCATTGGTTTTACATCTTCATATCCTTTTACAGGTTTACACGGGTTATCTACTTTTGTAATAGTATCACCCACTTTCACCTCTCTGGCTACTTTGATGCCCGAAATAATGTATCCAACATTACCCGCTTTAAGTTCTAATTGGGGCTTTTGAGTAAGACCTAAAACACCAATTTCATCTGCGTAATACTCCTGATTTGTATTTAAGAATTTTACTAAATCACGTTTCTTTAAGGTGCCATTGAAAACGCGTATGTAAGCAATGATTCCACGAAAAGAATTAAAAACAGAATCAAAAATCATGGCTTGTAAAGGAGCCTCTGGATCACCTTTTGGATGTGGCACTTTCGAAATAATCGCTTCTAATATTTTATCCACTCCTTCGCCAGTTTTTCCACTTGCAGGAATAATATCTTCATACTCACATCCAATTAAATCCACAATTTGATCAGAGACTTCTTCTGGCATTGCGCTAGGCAAATCCATTTTATTTAAAATGGGAATAATCTCCAAATTACTATCTAATGCTAAGTATAAGTTAGAAATGGTTTGTGCCTGAATTCCTTGTGTAGCATCCACAATTAGTAATGCTCCTTCGCAGGCCGCAATGGATCTAGAAACTTCGTAAGAAAAATCAACGTGCCCAGGAGTATCAATGAGATTCAATGTATAATCTACACCATCTTGTGAATAAGCCATTTGAATGGCATGTGATTTAATGGTAATTCCACGTTCACGTTCTAGGTCCATATCATCTAAAAGTTGATTTTGGGCTTCCCGTTCGGTAATGGTGTTTGTTTGTTGTAATAATCTATCGGCCAAGGTGCTTTTACCATGGTCTATATGTGCAATAATGCAAAAATTACGTATGTTCTTTATTGTTGTCATTGCGCGCGAAAATACGCCAATTTTATCTGAATTTATTAGTTTTTAAAAGTTTGAAACAATCTAGAATTTAGGGTGACTAGCCAACTCTAATTTTAACATTTGGGTAACATTAGCATAACACTGTCTTAATGTTGCAATGATTTTCTATTTTTGGGTATTGATAATTGTAAAACCGCATGAAAAATTTAGTTTTAATAAGTGTTTTCGTCATCTTAGGTTCAGCCTTATTTTCCCAAGAAAGTAAAGTTGTTAGAGAAGAATTTTATGCCAATGGAAATTTGAAAGCGAAATTTGTATCGCTCACTAAAAATCTAATTGAAGCAACATATTTTTTTGAGTCCGGAGCCATTTATGAAACGGGGTTATATTCGGAAGATAAAAAAACGGGTAAATGGACGACCTATACTGTCAATTCTGAATTGCAAGCTGTAGGGTTTTTTATTCGAGACAAAAAAACGGGAACTTGGATAACCTATAGCAATGGAGAGGTTGTAAATAGAATTTCTTATACTACAAATCAGATGGCCAAAAAATAGTTAAGTAAATACCAAAAAAACCTTTCATTGAAAACTGAAAGGTTTTTTTATGCTCTATAATTTTGTTTTTAGGTTAGAATTTTGTTTTCAAATTTGCTGGAATTCTACCACTTTTTATGGTTTCACTTCTTAGTGTACGCCCAACAATTCGTTCAACCATTTTACCCGTATCTAATATTTTGTCAATATCTAAACCCGTATCAATTCCCATTTCATCTATCATTACCACTAAATCTTCAGTACTAATTAAACCAGAAATATTAGGGTCTTGAATGTAATATTTCCCAGTTCCAGATACCGGAACACCGTCCACAAAATTGGCCGGTTGCCCGCCAATACCTCCCATGGTAGATTCAAAATGAGTCATGCCCGCCTGAAGAGCCGCATACGCATTGGCAAGCCCTCTTCCACGCGTAGAATGCAAGTGAACAATGTGTTTTTCTGGATCGGGTATTCTATCTAAAAGCATGGAAAAATAGTCGTAAACATTGGTGGGTACTCCTGAACCATCGTGATCGGCATGTTCAATATCATCCGCACCAATATCTAACCAGCGTTGCGTATAATCCACAGCCAATTTCATATCCGTTGGGCCAGTAATAGGACATCCCCAAATGGTGCTTACGGTTCCGCATACTTTTAATCCTGCATCTTTGGCTTTGAGAATGTATTTCTCGCTCATTTTCCAATATTCGTCAAGCGTCAAGCCAGAATTGCGTTGATGATGAACCTCACTAGTGGAGACCATTAACAAAATTCGATCTGGGCCATACCCTTCTAATCGTGCTTCAATGGCTCTTTCAACGGCTCTTTCACGAATGGTAACGGCTGTTAGTTGTGTGTTATTTGCACCGTCATATCCATTTTTTGTTTTTCGGATGCCTTTAATAACCTCATCCGCATCTCGAAACTGCGGCATCCCTTTTGGGTTGCCAAAATTGGTAACTTCAATGGCTGTAAAACCACAATCTATTAAGCGTTTTCCTAACCATATTTTGGACTCGGTGGGAATAAAACGTTCTTCATGTTGAAAGCCATCACGAATTGTGATATCACTAACTTTAACTGATTTTGGTAATTGCATGCGTTTGATTTGTTTGACAAAACTAAAATTATTTGAAAGCCCACAAACGATATGCAGCTGTTAAGATTATACCATTTTAACCTTGTTTAAGAATTGATGAAAAAAAGAAAAGGACGAAACCCGGATGGAAGACCTTTTTTGAAACAAAAACATCAAAGTCGGACTTCGATCTTCTGTCTTCCAACGCATTTAAAAAAGTCCACCCGATTTTAAAATCTCTTCGTAACCTACATCAGGTTGTAATGCAGGGGCTTTGGATGCTTCAACAGCCAGTACATCGCAACGTTCATTTTCAGGAATTTCGGCATGGCCCTTTACCCACACAAATGTGACTTTGTTTTTGGGGTAAATACGCAAAAAACGTTGCCATAGATCCACATTTTTTTTGCCTTTGAAATATTTATTTTGCCATCCAAAAACCCAGCCTTTATTTACGGCATCTACCACATATTTAGAGTCAGAATATACGGTAATCTCATGTCCCGAATCTTTCACACTTTCTAGCGCAATAATTACAGCCAGAAGCTCCATTCTATTATTGGTCGTATTTTTAAACCCATCAGAAATTTCTTTTCGGTGTTTGCCCGAAAGCATAACAACTCCATAGCCACCAGGACCCGGATTACCTCTAGCCGCTCCATCTGTATAAATTACAATATGAGCCATTAAAATATAATGTTCTTTTGAGGGTCAATAGGCACTCCATTCTCCCACAGTTCAAAATGAAGATGAGGTCCAGTAGTAAACTCTCCCGTATTTCCAACAACGGCAATTGGGTCGCCCGCTACTACGTTATCACCCACCCGCTTTAAAACGGCAGAGCAATGTTTGTATACGGAAACTAAGTTGTTGCGGTGTTGAATTTGAACAACGTATCCTGATTTCGTGGTGTAATCGGCCATTACAATGGTTCCATTCATTACAGATTTAATGGGCTCATCTTCTTTTGTCACCACATCTACCCCAAAATGGCGTTTTTTACTGTCAAAAGTTTCTACAATGGTTCCTTTTACAGGAGTAAAGAAAAATGAAACTTTTCCTTCCATTTGATTGTCCGAATTAAGAAGGGCATATTTTTCCTGCTCCTCAACAGATAGACGCATAATTGAATCTTCTTGGGAACGCACATCCTTAATACTTTCAATACGCACATCTTCTAAAGAAACATCTTCAATGGAATCGGCACTAATTTCACCCGATAGCACTAAACGAATATTGTTTAGGTAATTATCTCGAACCTCAATTTCATGACTTAAAGAATCCACCTTTAAAACCGCATAAGCCGCATTTTTTCTAGTGGTAATATCAGAATACCCAGGAATATACTCTCTTAGAGGGGTAAAAGAGATAATGCTGCCAACAAAAATGGCAACAAAAAGCATTAATAACCCTAACGAAGTAATTATGTTTAAAGAACTGAGTCTAAAGGAAAAGTGTTCTTCAAAGGTTTCGTCATTAATAACAATGAACCGAAATTTATATCGGAGCTTACTTATTACCTTTTTTCGTTTCTTTTCTGGTTGATCTTGCATATGAATAGCAAAAATCACTATTCTTTCCATTAATAGAAAAGATTAATCAATTTATTATGATAATTTAAAATATTTTTGGCGCCATTCAGTTATCAGTTAAATAACTCAAGGTTATCTTGACAAATAGAATTCAAAAGTATGTAGCGGTAGTCCTTTTCATTATAGGACTATTTATTTTTAATGGATGTTCCACCGAAAAAACCGGCTGGGCGCATGCTACGTACCACAGTATTTTAACCCGATTCAATGGATATTTTAATGCCAAAGAAATAATGTTGGAGGCGGAAATGAAAATTGATCAAAGCCTCCCAGACGAATATATGAAAAGGCTACCGGTGTATAAGGAGATTCCGGATACACAGGTTGATTTAGTCGCATCGGATATGGACATTGTAATTGAGAAATGCGCCAAGGTTATCCGAAAAAATTCCATTAAAAAACGAGGAAAGGAATATACACATTGGATTGATGACTGTTACCTTTTGATGGGTAAGGCCTATTACTATAAAAAGGATTACAGCAAATCGCTTGTCGCACTAAATCAAGCGGCTAAACGGTATCCAAATGAAAATGCACGTTTTGAAGCCAAATTATGGTTGGCGCGTTTATATTCCCAACAAGAAAATAATGAGAAGGCACTTACTATTTTGTCCTTACTGGAAAGTGATCAAGAAACACCAGAGTATTTAAAAATGGACATTCACAAAATGTATGCATCTATTTTTATCAGTGAAAATAATATGGAAAGTGCTATTCCTGAATTGCAGAGAGCTATTTCATTGGCTAAAAGGAAAAATGACAGACTTCGATTGACCTATTTACATGGTCAAATTTTAAAAGAACAAGATGAGCGCATGGAGTCAATGAAAGTTTTTGCGTTGGTTTTAAAAATGCACCCGGAGTACAAAATGGAATTCTACACACGGATTCAAATGGCTATGGCCTATAGTGTAGGTTCAGGTGATGCGGAATCGGTTCGAAAGGAATTGAATAAAATGCTTAAGGATGAAAAGTATATTGAGTTTCAAGATCAAATTTATTACGCGTTAGCAGAAATGGCTTATAGTGAGCGCGATATCCCTAAAACGTTGGAGTATTTGCATTTATCGACTAAAGTGAGTTCAGGAAATGACAACCAAAAAGCTACTTCCTTTCTACGTTTGGGTCAGATTTATTTTAAAGAACCGAAATATCAATTGGCTCAAGCTAATTATGATAGCTGTGTGAGCTATATGCCGGAAGATTTCCCGAATGCGGACGAAATTAGAAATCTATCCAATAACCTGAAGGATTTGGTGGCTCAAATTCTCATTATTGAAAATGAAGATAGTTTGCAAATGGTAGCAAAAATGTCACCAAGTCAACGTCAAGCATTGATCGAAGATATTATTAAAGAACGTCAACACGAAGAGGAGCAAAAGAAGCTGCAACAACAACTTCAGGCAGAAGCACAAGCTTTACAAAGCACTACGGATGGCACCTCACCTGGGGCAGGTCCGGGAGGTTTCGGAGGCGTTCCTGGAGCAACAACTAAATGGTATTTTTATAACCTAACCACACGTGATGCAGGTGCCAGTGAATTTGCGCGTAAATGGGGCAGACGAAAAAATGAAGATAATTGGCGAAGAAGTTCCAAAGAACAAACTTTTGATGATGTAGAAGAAGCAGCAAGTCAGAATGAAGGAGCCGGATTTTTTGTTGATGACAACGGGGATACAATGAAAGTTTCAGGCGATTGGCAAAACCCAAATTATTATTTAAAGGACTTACCAATTACCGAGGAGCAAATTTTAGCCTCTAATGGAAGAATAATTGAAGCCTATTACAACTTATCAATTATATACAAGGAACAAATGGATGATGTTCCAATGTCAATTGAAACTCTTGAGGAATTGAATAATCGATTTAACCCGAATGTTCATACGGCAGATTCCTATTACCGATTGTATAGAATGAATCTTGACCTAGAGGAAAATGATCGAGCCACCTATTACAGAAATAAAATATTGAATGAATTCCCGGAATCACAATATGCTAAAATTATTAAAGACCCGAATTATTTAGAGAGAGAAAACGAAGAATTTCAACGTGCAACTGCATTGTATCAACAAGCGTATATTAAATACTTTCAAAGAGGCTATTACACACAAACTATTGAGTCTTGTAATCAAATTTTAAAGGATTATTCGCATACGGCAATCAAACCCAAAGCCACTTTTTTACGTGCATTGGCCATCGGCCATAATAATGGAGAGTCCGCGTTGCGTCAAGAACTTAAAGCGATTATTAACCAATTTCCAGATTCAGAATATGCAGATAAAGCTACAGAAATTTTAGCTGGATTGGATATTAAAGACGAAGAAGCGAAAGCCCAGGCACAAAAAGCAGCGGAAGAACAAAAAATGCAAGCCGAGGCGAGTGAAATGAACTATGAATACGACCCTGAATCAAAACACAACTTTGTGATATTGGTAAAAGCTTCAGGAAAGGCACTAAGTGAAATTAAATCCACTATTGTAGATTTTAATCGAAAAAATTTCGGGTCTGAAGGCCTGAAAATGTCGGCCGTTGTGTATCAAAAAGGAGTGCAAATGATATCTATAAAATCATTTAACAGTGCTCAAACAGCCATGAACTACCAAAAAATGTTTGAGAACTCGGGGTCGCTAGCCACAATTGTTGCAGACAACCCCAATTATTTTATTGTTTCATTTACCAACTACGCATTGTTTTTTAAAGATAAGGATCACGAAAAATATAAAGTTTGGGCAGAAGTAAAATACAAAGGTTTGTAACCTTTAACAACTGTTAAATAAGCGAGTTAAATCATTCTTGATTTAATCCTAGGGTAACTAGTTTTTGTATATTTGCACACCGAAATAAAACAGATATGTTTAATTCAAAACCGAAAATGGCAAAATCAAATGAAGCAGATGGCGTAATGCGCAATCATCTCGCAGCAGGTACGGAAGTAAAAGGTGACATCGTTACTCAAGGCGATATCAGAATTGATGGTAAAATTGAAGGCTCTGTTACTTCTAAAGGCAAGTTAGTTGTTGGAAATAGCGGGCATATTTTAGGTACTATTAATTGTGTTACGGCACATATATCCGGAAAATTAGAAGGTATTATATCGGTATCAGAAATGTTGACGGTTCAAGCTACAGGAAAAATCAATGGGGAAACGAGTTATGCAAAATTAACTGTTGAACCAGGTGCTGAATTAGAAGGGAAGTTAACAATTAAGGGAAAGGTTAAAGATATTTCCGGTAGTGGAAAGCAACAAGAAGAAAGAAGACAAGAAAAGTCCGCTTAATACCGCTATTCAATTAACTGGTGTGGGTGCCCAAATGGGTGTCACCATTTTTTTGGGTGCGCAATTGGGTAAATGGTTAGATGAAAAATACCCGTTAGACAAAAACTGGTTTACCATTGGCTTCACTCTTTTTGCCGTAGTTATTTCCTTATACAATCTTATTCAACAAGTAAACAGACTTAACAAGTAAATGAAAAAGAACCTTCCGTTTATTTCATTTACTGTTTCATTACTGCTTGTTTTAGGGGCTACATTTTTCTTGCAGCTTATTTTAACCCAAAATTCTTCGCATTTCATTTCAAATTCAGAATTGATTTGGCCGTATACGGTTAATTTCATTTTAGCCTTTGGTATAACCCTTATACTGTATATGTTACGAAATAAACAAACGGCAAATTTGGGATTCATTTTCATGGGTAGTAGTTTGGTGAAATTTGCCGTTTTCTTTATTTGGTTTTACCCGATTTACAATTTTGATAACGATGTGAGCCATTTCGAATTTGCGCAGTTTTTTGTGCCCTATGCGGTTTCACTAACTGTCGAAACCGTTTTTATGGTTAAAATATTAAACCGGATGGATTAATTCAAGGTAATTCTATACGTAATTTAATCCAGTTCGGTTGCAATTAAAGAATAGATATAGAGCTATAAATCAAGTATATATTGTAATTGCGGTGGACGAGTAAATCAACACAAATAAAAACGACTTTTTTGCTATCATATATAAAATCGAATATTTAATTTCGCAGCCTAATTTTAGGAACCGTTTTGTTGATTGAAATGACGAAAAAAGTGTATACCAAAGTTCTAATTGCTGTCTTGATAATGTTCTCATTTAAAGTGAACGCACAACATGGCGAAACTTCAACCGAAGATCACGCCACAACTCAAGAGGCAGGAATTACTAGCGAATCCGTAAAAGAAACCATTGATCATCACATGATAGATTCATATGGTTTTTACATCCTTCATGGAGTAGGTTTTCCTTTACCAGTAATATTATATAATGATAATGGAGTACATATTTTCAGCTCCTCTGAACTGCACCATGGTGTGGTAGAAAGTAATGGAGATTATTTCATGGAAGCACATGGAAAAATTTACACTACAGACGCAGAAGGTAATTTTATGGATGATGGTCACGGACATCATGTTCATCCTTTAGATTTTTCGATTACTAAAAATGTGTTCACTATTATATTAACGATTTTGACGTTGTTTTTCTTATTTAGAGGCATGGCTAACTCGTATAAAAACGGACTTCCAAATGGCTTTGGTCGTTTTATGGAACCCATTGTAATTTTTGTTCGTGACGAAATTGCCATTCCAAATATTGGAGAAAAGGATTATAAAAAATTCATGGGCTTTTTGTTAACTATATTCTTTTTTATCTGGTTTTTAAACTTAGCTGGGTTAACCCCACTAGGGTTTAACATTACTGGAAATATTGCCATTACATTTTCTTTAGCCATTATGACGTTCATTTTGACACAAATAAATGGCAAGAAAGATTACTGGATGCATATTTTCTGGATGCCAGGTGTGCCTACCTTAATGAAAGTAGTTTTAGCTCCAATTGAGTTACTGGGTGTTTTTATAAAACCTTTTGCATTAATGATTCGTTTGTACGCGAATATTTCTGCAGGTCACATTGTATTGATGAGTATAATTGGATTAATGTTTACGTTCCATAACTATTTCGCAGGAACTGCATTTTTCGGATTAACTGTTTTCTTGTCTTTAATTGAGCTTTTGGTAGCTGCGTTACAGGCATATATTTTCACCGTGCTTTCAGCGCTTTATTTCGGTATGGCGGTTGAAGAACACGGAGATCACTAAATACGTATATATTAATAATTAAATTTTATAGATTATGACTATTCCAAGAATTGTAGGAGCAGGGTTGATTGTTATCGGTGCAGGTATCGGTATTGGTAGAATTGGTGGTTCAGCAATGGACGCTATCGCTCGTCAGCCAGACGCTACATCAAAAATTCAAACTGCAATGCTTATTGCAGCAGCTTTGATTGAAGGTATTGGTTTTGCTGCATTATTCGCAGTTTCAGAGTAATTAAACCAAAAATCTAAACAAGTTGTAACGGTTGGTTGCAACTTGTTTTTCTATTAAAATTTGATAAAAAGAAAAAAATGGAAAGTTTAATTAACGATTTTTCGATTGGTTTGTTTTTCTGGCAAACAATTTTATTTGTCGTTCTTTTAGTTATTCTTAAGAAATACGCTTGGGGACCTATTCTTAACTCTGTTGAAGAACGTGAGGAAGGTATTCGTACAGCTATTGATGAAGCGAAAGCGGCTAAGGAAGAAATGGCGCAATTGAAATCTAGCAATGAAGAGCTTTTAAAGGAAGCTAGAATTGAGAGAGATGCTATGTTTAAGGAAGCACGTGACATTCGTGAGAAAATAATCACAGATGCCGCACATGAAGCAAATGAGGAAGCAGACAAAATTGCTACGAATGCAAAATTAGCTATCGAAGCTGCAAAACAAAAGGCATTAGTAGATATTAAAAATCAAGTGGCAGAACTTTCAATTGAAGTGGCGTCATTAATTTTAAAAGAAAATCTTTCTACAGACGCAAGCCAAAAGGCATTGGCTGAAAAATATGTGAAAGACCTGAATTTGAACTAAGATGAATTTGAACAAAGCAGCCAAACGTTATGCGAAAGCATTGCTGACCTTTGCGGTAGAGCGCGATGAGCTAGAAGCGGTACATGCCGATGTTGTAGCTATGCAAGAAGCTATTACTGGAAGCAAGGAGTTGGCTATAATGATGAACAGTGCTGTGATTCAAGAGGTAAAGAAAGTGGCAATTTATAAAACCATTTTCGGAGGTAAAATTTCTGCCACAACCTTGAACTTCATGATTCTTTTGGCTAAAAATAGCCGTTCATCTATCATTCCTCATATTTTAAATGCTTTTATTTCTCAATATAAGGAGTATAATAAAATTGTTACAGTAAGAATTTCTACTGCCAGCAAAATGGATGAGGAATTGAAAACCGATTTAGTAGCTTTTTTGAAAAAAGATTATCCAGAAAGCTCAATCGATGTAAACGAGGTAGTAGACAAAGATTTGATTGGCGGATTTATATTCCGTACAGATACGCATCAAATTGATGCAAGCGTGGCAACTCGCTTGAAGACCTTGAAACGAGACTTAATTAATACAACATACACAAGCAAATTATAATCTGAACTTACAGAGATGGCAGATATAAATCCAGCTGAAATAACAGCAATATTAAGACAAGAGCTTTCTGGATTCAATTCAGAAGCAGAATTAGAAGAAGTAGGAACCATTCTAGAAATAGGTGATGGTACTGCAAGAATTTATGGTTTAACAAACATCCAATACGGTGAACTTATTGAGTTCGAAAACGGTTTAATTGGTATGGCGTTGAACTTAGAGGAAGATAACGTAGGTGCCGTACTTTTAGGTCCTGAAGGGGAGTTAAAAGAAGGATCAACTGCAAAACGTACCAACCGTATTGCATCTATTAAAGTAGGTGAAGGAATGGTAGGTCGTGTAGTGGATACTTTGGGAAACCCAATTGATGGAAAAGGACCAATTCAAGGTGAATTATTGGAAATGCCATTAGAGCGTAAAGCTCCTGGAGTAATTTTCCGTCAACCGGTAAACGAACCGCTTCAAACCGGTATTAAGTCTATTGATGCAATGATTCCTGTAGGTCGTGGTCAACGTGAGTTGGTTATTGGTGACCGTCAAACGGGTAAAACAACGGTTACTATTGATGCGATTATCAATCAAAAGGAATTTTTTGATAAAGGAGAACCTGTTTACTGTATTTATGTAGCTATTGGGCAAAAAGCCTCAACGGTTGCACAAATCGTTAAAACGTTAACCGATGCAGGTGCAATGGCGTACACAACTGTAGTTTCGGCTTCAGCTGCTGACCCAGCTCCAATGCAAGTTTACGCTCCATTTGCCGGTGCATCTATCGGTGAGTATTTCCGTGATACGGGGCGTCCAGCATTAATTGTTTATGATGATTTATCTAAACAAGCGGTAGCTTACCGTGAGGTTTCTTTGTTATTAAGACGTCCACCAGGTCGTGAGGCATATCCAGGTGATGTATTTTACCTACACTCAAGATTATTGGAACGTGCTGCAAAGGTTATCGCAGATGATAACGTAGCAAGAAACATGAATGATTTACCTGAATCTTTAAAAGGTAGAGTAAAAGGTGGAGGTTCATTAACTGCTTTACCAATTATTGAAACTCAAGCGGGTGATGTATCTGCATATATTCCGACTAACGTAATTTCCATTACCGATGGTCAGATTTTCTTGGAGTCCAACTTATTTTTAGCGGGTGTTCGTCCAGCTATTAACGTGGGTATCTCGGTATCCCGTGTAGGTGGTAACGCTCAAGTGAAATCAATGAAGAAAGTTGCGGGTACGCTTAAGTTAGATCAAGCACAATATCGTGAGCTTGAAGCTTTCTCAAAATTTGGATCAGATTTAGATGCGGCTACAAAAGCGGTATTGGATAAAGGTGCACGTAACGTGGAAATTTTGAAACAAGCGCAAAACTCTCCAATGCCAGTAGGAGAACAAGTAGCTATTATTTACTTAGGTTCAAAAGGATTGTTGCAAAAAGTTCCAGTAAAAGGAATTAGAAAATTTGAAGCAGATTTCTTAGAAACAATGAGAGCTGCACATAATGATGTTTTAGTGGCTTTAGCAAGTGGAAAATATACAGATGCTGAAACTTCAGTTCTAGAAAAGGTGGCTGCTGACATGGTGGCTTCTTACTAAAATTAAGGAAACCGTTAATACGTAAAGAATGGCAAATTTAAAAGAAGTTAGAAGTAGAATTACATCGGTAAATTCAACGATGCAAATTACTTCTGCTATGAAAATGGTTTCAGCGGCAAAGCTTAAAAGGGCGCAAGATGCTGTAACCCGAATTAGACCATTTTCTGAAAAATTGACCGAAGTTTTGTCAAATTTAACTTCTAGCTTAGATTCTTCAGAAGGGATTTATGGTTCTCATAGCGAAGTAAATAATGTGTTGTTAATTCCAGTTACTTCAAACCGTGGTTTGTGTGGGGGTTTCAATTCTCAAATAATTAAAGCAACTAACGAACTTATTAAGAATAAATATTCTGATAAGAACGTAAAAGTTATGGCTATTGGGAAAAAAGCTTCTGATGTATTGGGCAAGGCTGGTTATTCTATTAAAGATGGTTCTTTACCAGAGCATGCAAATCATGTATTTGATGAATTGACCTATGAAACGGTGGAAAAAGTAGCGCAGCAAGTTATGGATTCATACGTGGATGGTCAGTATGATGAAATTGTATTGATTTATAACACTTTCAAAAATGCAGCAACGCAAATAGTGGTGAAAGAACAATTTCTTCCAGTTGTAGCTCCTGAAAACGACTCTTCAGCTACGGTGGATTATATTTTCGAGCCGAATAAATTGGATATTTTGGACGTTATTGTACCAAAATCTTTAAAGACACAAATCTTTAAAGCTGTTCTTGATTCATTTGCAGGTGAGCAAGGTGCACGTATGACCGCGATGCATAAAGCGACCGATAATGCAGGTGATTTATTAAAAGAATTGAAATTAACTTACAATAAAGCGCGTCAAGCTTCGATTACAAACGAAATTTTGGAAATTGTTTCGGGTGCCGAAGCAATGAAATCGTAAGATTAGTTTGCTAATTATTCAAAATCCCGATACCGAAAGGTGTCGGGATTTTTTATGTCAAGTATTTTAGCAAAATGGTTTTCTTTTCTTCGGATTTTAATCTGTAATTGAATGGAAGAATATCTTTGACTTAATATAATTACCATGGCGAAAATCAAGAAGGCGTATATCTGTCAAAACTGCGGGACTCAATCTCCTCAATGGGTAGGAAAGTGCAATTCATGTGGCGAGTGGAATACGTTTGTAGAAGAGATTATTTCAGCACCCGATAAAAAAAGTTTTGCCGAAAAGCTAACCCAGAAAAAAACGACCAAGCCCGTTGCAATCCAAAATGTGCAATTTGAAAATTTACCTCGATTTACGCTAATGGATGAAGAGTTAAATAGAGTTTTGGGCGGGGGTGTAGTTCGGGGTTCTGTGACTTTAATTGGTGGAGAACCAGGTATTGGAAAATCTACACTGATGCTTCAAATCGCACTATCTGTAAACCTTAAGGTATTGTATGTTTCAGGGGAAGAAAGCGCCTCACAGATAAAAATGCGTGCAGATAGAACAGGAATAACTAACCAAGAGTGTTTTATCGTAAACGATAATTCATTAGACATTCTCTTTAATCATTTTAATGAGGTGTTACCCGATATGGTTATTATCGATTCTATTCAAACCCTTCATTCGCCATTAATTGAGGCTTCGGCTGGTAGTGTAAGTCAGATTAGAGAATGTACAAGCCAATTGATTAAATACGCCAAAGAAACGGGAGTGCCAATATTCATCATTGGTCATATTACAAAAGATGGAAACATTGCAGGACCAAAAGTTCTGGAACACATGGTAGATACGGTTTTACAGTTTGAAGGAGATAGAAATCATTTATTCCGTTTGGTTCGATCTATTAAAAACCGTTTCGGTTCAACGAATGAATTGGGTATTTATGAAATGCGAGGGAATGGGTTACGACAAGTGTCGAACCCTTCAGAAATACTTATATCTACACATGATCAACATTTAAGTGGAATTGCCATTGGAGCCATTACCGAGGGTTTGCGACCTATGTTAATAGAAGCGCAAGCATTAGTGAGTACAGCAGTTTACGGTACTCCTCAACGCTCTGCGACAGGATATGACTTACGCAGATTGAATATGTTGTTAGCGGTATTAGAAAAACGCTGTGGTTTCCGATTGGGAACGCAAGATGTGTTTTTAAATATGGCTGGTGGGATAAAGGTAGATGATCCTTCGGTAGATTTAGCTGTGGTATGCGCTATTTTATCTTCAAGCGAAAACATGTCAATTGATGGGAAAGATTGTTTCGCTGGTGAAGTAGGTCTATCAGGTGAAATAAGACCCGTAGCGCGCATTGAACAAAGAATTTCAGAAGCAGAAAAACTGGGGTTTAAAAGAATATTTATTTCAACGTTTAATAAATTAAGCGAGAATTTAAAACCAAAAATTGAAATCAAATTAGTCAAAAAAGTGGATGACGTTTTTGAAGCGCTATTTGGGTAATGAGCTCAAGTAAATTTTAGGAATACCTCTTAATTTCCTGAACCATCCAAAATTTCAAAAAGCTTATCTAAATCCGGTGTAAGAATCACTTCAATTCGTCTGTTTTTTGCTTTTCCTTCTTCTGTTGCATTATCTGCAATTGGAGAATATTCTCCTCTCCCTGCTGCAGTCAACATATTGGGGTCTAGATTACTATTTGCAAGCATTATTCTTACCACAGAAGTTGCACGTTCGGCAGACAATTCCCAGTTATCCTTAATGGCTCCTTTACCACTCATTTTATCCGAATCTGTATGGCCTTCAACCAAAACGGTTAGATCTTTTTGACCTTGTAACGCCTTAGCTAATTGAATTACAGCTTGTTCTCCTTCCGTGCCAACAGCCGTGCTTCCGCTAGCAAAAAGCAATTGCGCTTCCATGGAAACATACACGCGTCCATTTTTTTGTTCTACCGTTATTCCTTTGTCCTCAAATCCAATTAACGCTTCCTTTATGGAGTTTTTTAGTTGGGTTACGGCCGCATCTTTTTGCGCTAAAAGTTCCTCTAACTCGTTTACCCTTGCCTCACGAGATTGTAAATCAGAGTTCAATTTTGACAACTCTCCTTTGCGTACATTTAAATCGTAAGCCAACAGTTTTAGGCTATCTTCTTTAGATTGCAAGTCCTCTTGAACCTTTAATAATTCTGCTAATAGTCGTTTGTTTTCTTTTTGAGAACCAGACGCAAGTACATCTTGTTTTTCAACCAAAGCAGCATTGGTTTTTAAAAGTTGATCATATTGATAACGTAATTGTCGGTGTTGCTCTCTACTACGCGCAGTATCCTTTGCAAGTTGTTCTAACTTTGATTCCATGCGTTTTTGAACGGCATTAAACTCCGTATTCGATTTCTCCAATTGGGCGTTTTCAGTCGCTAACTCACTTCTGTTGGCCTCACATTTTTCATAATTGTCGGTAATTTCATTTACTTTTTTTGCTGGAACACATCCAATAAAAGCAACCACCAATAGAGGGCTAATTAATTTTGAGAAATTCTTTATCATAGAAATTATTTTAATGAAATCTAAACAGTGCAAATTTTGTTTTCTATTCAGCATTATAGGTGGAAAGGTGCAATAGTTTTGAACAAATAACGCGTTGATAATTCAATTGTTTTCAATGCACTAACAATTCTTAACTTTTGATTTCAAATAGAAAATCACCAATGCGGCTAATTTGACGAGAACACCATAGTCAAAGGGTTAATTTTAGAGTTATTTCCCATAGCTATTGGGTTAATCATTCTTACTTTTGCGCATCAAATTTCAAGCGAAAAAAGCATATCCAATGGCGTATAAATTTTTTGAAGTAGAACAGAAATGGCAAAAATTTTGGGCGGAAAACAAAACCTTCAAAAGCCAAATTAACCCAGATAAACCAAAGTTTTATTCGTTAGATATGTTTCCATATCCATCTGGTGCTGGATTACACGTTGGACATCCATTGGGATATATTGCCTCTGATATTTTTTCTCGATATAAACGCATCCAAGGGCACGAAGTTTTGCACCCAATGGGATATGATTCTTTTGGGTTACCTGCTGAGCAATATGCTATTCAAACGGGCCAACATCCCGATGTAACTACGAAAGAAAATATAGCCCGATATCGTGAACAATTGGATAGAATTGGGTTTTCTTTTGATTGGGATAGAGAAATTCGTACTTCTGATGCTTCTTATTACGGGTTTACTCAACGTATTTTCATTAAATTATTTAACTCGTGGTATGACTTTGATATTTGTAAAGCTCTTCCCATTGAAAGTTTGATAAACATTTTTGAAGTTTCCGGGAGCAACAGTGTAGACGCTGCGCATACAGAGGATGTAAGTTTTACTGCTGACGAATGGAAAAACATGTCGGATGAAGAGCAATACAAAATGCTCTTAAATTTCCGAATGGCCTATTTAAGTGAATCCGTTGTGAATTGGTGTCCTGAGTTAGGTACTGTATTGGCTAATGATGAGGTGAAAAATGGCGTTTCTGAACGTGGTGGATTCCCTGTGGAACAGAAAAAAATGAAGCAATGGAGTTTGAGAATAACAGCCTATGCGGAAAGATTATTATCTGGATTGGATTCTATTGATTGGCCAGAATCTATAAAAGAAATTCAGCGAAATTGGATTGGACGTTCGGAAGGGGCAACGGTTAATTTTAAAATCAATGGCCATTCAGAAGAAATTGAAGTTTTTACTACACGTCCTGACACCATTTTTGGAGTGTCATTTATGGTTTTAGCGCCTGAACATGAGTTGGTTAAAGAAATTACAAATAAACAACATCTTGCGGAAGTAGAATCATACATTGAGAAGACAAGCAAACGTTCGGAGCGTGATCGAATGGCTGATGTAAAGCACATTTCGGGTGCATTCACTGGCGCGTATGCTATTCACCCGTTTACGGGACAAGACATTCCAATTTGGATTGGAGATTATGTTTTAGCGCATTATGGTACTGGGGCAATTATGGCAGTGCCGTCTGGTGACCAACGTGATTGGAGTTTTGCAAATCATTTCGGCTTGCCAATTCCAAATATTATTGAAGGTGCCGATTTAAGTCAAGGAGCCATTGAAGATAAAAATGCTATTCTTTCGCATTCTGAGTTCTTGAACGGATTAAAAGCTTCAAAAGCGATTGGATTAGCCATTCATGAATTAGAAAAATTGGGTGCTGGGACCAGAAAAATTAACTTTAAATTACGTGACGCAGGATTTAGCCGTCAGCGTTATTGGGGGGAACCAATCCCTGTTTATTTTAAAGGTGATGTTCCGTATGTATTGGATCAAAAGGAACTTCCATTGATGTTACCCGAAGTAGATAAATACCTTCCTACAAAGGATGGTGAGCCACCACTAGCAAGAGCAAAAAACTGGGAAACGAAAGAAGGTTTCCCTTTAGAAACCAACACTATGCCAGGGTGGGCAGGTTCATCATGGTATTATTTACGTTATATGGACCCAACAAATACCCATGCCTTATTTTCGAAAGCTGCAGTTAATTATTGGGGGCAGGTTGATTTGTATTTGGGTGGTGCGGAGCACGCAACAGGCCATTTATTGTATGTGCGTTTTTGGACAAAATTCCTGCATGATATGGGTTTAATTCCATTTGATGAACCGGCTAAAAAGTTGATTAATCAAGGAATGATTCAAGGGGTTTCCAAATTTGTATATCGATTAACATGGACCTCTGGTGGATTATTTGGTAGCGATGTTTTAAAGGATGACGAAGGTCTATTGCCAACAAATGGCTTACCTCCAGTTTTCCTGTCCCATTCTTTGAGGTCTGATAACCCAAATTTAGAACTTAAGAAATCAAAAATTGAAAAAATCAGAAGCAAATATAATTCTATTCAAAAAAAGAAATACCCTGGCCTTAAGGGTGATTTGAATTTACTGTTCACTGATTTTGGAGTACCCACTCACGTAGATGTAAGTTTTGTTGACGGAGATGTATTGGATACTGAAGCTTTCAAAAACTGGAGAGAAGAATACAAAACCGCTGAATTCATTTCGGAAAATGATCAATATATCTGCGGAAGCGAGGTGGAAAAAATGTCGAAATCTAAATACAATGTGGTGAACCCCGATGAACTCATCGAACGATACGGAGCCGATGCATTGCGTTTACATGAAATGTTTTTAGGTCCAATTGAAATGCACAAGCCATGGAATACTAAAGGTATTGATGGGGTATCTAGATTTTTGAGAAGATTTTGGGCTTTATTTCACGATGAACAAGATAATTGGATCGTAACCAATGGAAAACCTTCTGATGCAGAAGTTAAGGTTATTCAAAAAACTATCCAGGTTATTCAAGATGATATGGATCGGTATTCATTCAATACCATAGTGAGTCATTTAATGATATGTGTGAATGAATTAACCACTTTGAAATGTACAAATAAGGATGTTTTATCCGATTTAGTAGTGTTAGCTTCTTGCCATGCACCTCATATTTCGGAAGAATTATGGAAAAAATTAGGCAATAAAGAGTCAATCTCTTTCACTAAATTTCCAGTTTTTAAACCAGAATTATTACTAGAGTCATCGCATAGTTACCCTGTTTCTTTCAATGGAAAAATGCGATTCAAAATTGACCTACCCGTTGATATGAAAGCTATTGAGGTGGAAAAAATAATATTAGAACATGAGCAATCACAGAAATGGTTAGAGGGTAAAAAACCCAAAAAAATAATTTATGTGAACAAGAAAATTATCAATGTAGTGTTGTAAAGTTCCTAACTGATTTCTTGGTTAATTCAAAAAGTTCATTACATTTACTTCACCTAATAAGTGAATTGTTTAATGTAATAACCTACCAAATTATGAGTTCAGAATTGCGAGATAATAAGGACCAATTTAAAAACCTTATTAAGTCAAATATTGTTAAAGCCTGGTACCAATTAGATAAAAAGTCATATGAAAGTTGGTTAGAAGGTAGAAGAATTTCAAAGTCTAAATTAAATTATTAAAAAAAGCCGATTCAAAAATTTTGAATCGGCTTTTTTATTGAGGTGAATTGTATTTTAATTACAGTCTTCACATCCTTTGCGGTGGCCCATCTTAGGTCCCCGTTCTTGCAATTTACTGTATTGTTCGGCTGTTAAAACGGCTTTAAGTTGTTTGTCTGTCTCTTCTTTGTTAGCCTTCATTTCTATTTTGGCCTGTTCTAATTCTGGATATTTTGCTTTTAATTCTTCCCGTTGTGTATTTGATTTATCAAATACAACCTTTAATTCTTTGGTTTGTTGATCTGACAAACCCAACTCCGATTGCATTTTTTTAAGTTTCTCTTCCTTAGGTTCTTCTCCATTTTTAGATCTCTTTGGTTTTTTTAGTGTTTTAAGCTTTTCTTGTTGATCAGGAGTTAGAATTCCTTGAACCTCAGCCTGCTGAGATTTTCTAAACTCTTTCATTTCTTTTTTAGCCTCTTCTATTTGTGGGTATTTTCTTTGAATATCCGCCTTTCTTGTTTCTGATTCTATAATGATCCCATTTACAGATTGGGCTTGTTCACCTGATAAATCTAGGTTGGAGACCATCTTCTGGGTTTTCATTTTTGCAATTTCTTCCGGGTTTTTATTCTCAAATTTTGAAGATCCCGATTGCGCTACGGTAAAACCTATGGATAAAAAGGCAATTGCTACTATCGACATTATTTTCTTTCTCATAATTAATTGTTTTTGTTCGAGGGTTTGACACGTATATTTTGAATAGGTTTAAACGGAAATGATTATTTATCATCTGTTAACAAAACCAGGAACCCAATGATCTTTTCCTTCAAAAATAATTCTGGAACTGTGTGATGCAGGCTTGAAATGTCCGTTCAAAATATTTTCCACATGTGCAAACACCTCTGTTACCTCAATGAGTTTCATGCATTGGTTATTGCCATTACACGGTGAAATATCAAATTCATGAACACACGGACTACAGTATATTTTTTTATATACCGGAATAGAGAAATGATGATACCCATATTGCTCAGGTGAACAGGGACCAAATAAACTAATCGTTGTTTTTTGAAATGCGAAAGCAATGTGCATTGGTCCGCTATCATTTGTAATAACAAGTTTAGCATTTTCAATGAGTTGGAATAGTCCTGTTATACTTGTTTTACCTGCAGTATTAACCACAGGAATTGAAATTTTTGAAACCAATTTATTCACATAATTCTCCTCAGTTTGCGACCCAACCAATACAATTTTTTGAGTTGGAAATTTCGATTGTATCATTCCGATAAGCGATACAAATTTTTCAGTTTCCCATCTCCTTTCTAGTCGCAAATCACTGGCGTTGGGATTAATCAGGATGTAGTTATCATTTTCAATTTCAAATGTTTTTAACCAATCAGAGGCAGTATAGGTTGGTTTTTTTAAGTCGGTAGTCACCCCTTTTATTGGGAACGCTCGAATGAGCTGGAGGTAGGTTTGTGAAATTGGACTGTCAATGTTATAGTACATCATATGAGTATACACACCAAGTCGGTAGTGACTCGAACGCAAATAATAGCCAAATCTATTCGTAGCCATGGAGAGAGTGGTGACTAAGGTGCTAAAATTGGAGTAAATTTCTAAATCAAAATAGTTGTCGATTTTGCCTTTAAGAAGTCGATAAACGAACGGGAAAAAACCTAAAATTAAATCGATTGAACTGGAATCGTTTAGGGTTATAACCTCATCGATTTCAGGGTAGGGTTGAACCAAAATTCGATTAGACTCCGTAGTAATAAATATGATTCTGGCTTGCGGGTAGTTTTTTTTAATGGTTTGGATAAGTGGAGTAGCTTGGATGATACTGCCAAGCCCTTTGAATTTACAAATGGCAAAAACTTTAAAATCTTGATCAAGTGAATGATTTATTTTTAAGATTTTTCCTAAAATTCTAACAAAAATGTTTAATACTTGAACCGAAAATTTCACAATGGTTTTATCGATTACCAGTTGACTTTTAAGATTCATGATGAACTAGTTTTAAAGAGTCTAACATCAAATATTCAGGGTAAAAAAACTGAATATTTGTTACGTTGGGGTTTGACCAATTGTATTGATAACCAATAGGAATAACGAACTCGGTTTTTTTCTGGCTATTAAATATGTCAAATTGTACTTGTCCTAAAACAGTACCATCTTCATCCATATATTGAATCCAACCTTGATGAAATGCATTCTCTGGAATAGACTTAAATCTCACTAAAAATGCGTCACTAACATCTGAAGTATGATCAAACAAAAGAATATCGTTTCCGGAAATAATAACTTCTTCTGAATTGGAAAAAGAGGTATTACTCCCCAAATATTTTGGCCATTGCATTAAATTATCCTTCATTATTGGAGTTATGCTTTTTATGTTTCCCAAAGGAAGACCATCTCTTTTAGGCATCCAAATTCTATAATTTGCAACTATTTTATGGGGAGAAAAATTACCATAGATATATTCCGTAAGGGGTAAATAACGTAACTCATTCGGTACCCCGTCAAGAATATCAATTAAGTTTCTGGGGCTATGTCCAAAAACTACCAACCCGATATTTTTCAGTTGACTCACATTTTGATGCAGCAATTTGGGGGTGACAGTGTTTTGAACGTATTGATTAAAATAGCTAGGAACTCTACGCTGGGCAAAGAAGTAAAGCATAGGGCTATGTGAAAAGTCGATGAAAGTTTCACTTGAGTCAAGATTTTGATTTAGGTAAGTTGTTAATTCCCCTATCCTTTTTTGTTCAAATTCTTCCATATAAATTACCCGGTTAATCTTAGAATTGGTGTTTTTGACTCCTGTTTGGGATTGTGCCTTTCCGATGATTTGAGTTATCAAGCTTTTTTCGTTATTTACATTAGGAAAGTGAAAGCCTAGAATGATAAAAAACCCGGAAAATAGAAACACAAGGCCTTTTTTGTTTTGAAAAAATGTGGTAATCCATGTGGCAATAAACAAGAAAAATACAGAACTAATGTAAAGGTCGTATTCTTCATTGAAACCGTGTCTGACGAGTCCTCTTTGCGCATTGAAAAGGTAAATCAGACCTAAATATAAAACAGCGATGGAAAGAAAATCTAAACTTTTATGTTTTCTCCAATGGGAGGCAATAAACCCAATGAGGATTAATGTAGCTAATAGTGGAAAAGCATAATAATGGACGTAAAAATCTGAACTGTATTGCTTCGTAATTTCCGTGTATCCATGTGCTTGAGAAGCGCCTAAATAATCTAATGCAAGCGGTAAATTTTCAAATAGTTTTCCGTCATTTAGGATGTTCGTTACCCATGCGATTCCGAACAAAACAAAAAGAAAAATACTCACATGAATCACAATATTTTTCAGCTCTTTACAGTCTTTTACTTGGAGCCAATCTAGTATAAAAAGAACATAAATAGCCGGAATAATAGCTGCTCCAAAATCAATTCGCCATAAAGTGATGCCTAAAACCCATAGCAATAAAAAATAGAGGTTTTTAGTGTTTCGATTAGTGAAATAGGCGTAAATAAATTTCACAGAAAGTAACCCAAAAATGAATGTTGGCGGAAGTAAAACATCAATATATGGAAAGGCAAAAAGGATAAGCAAAGCCCAGTTAAAGGATAAAATTGTTTTTAAAAACCAAAAACCAATAACCACTCCAACAGATTTAATCAGAAAGGTATAAATCATAAAACTAAGATCCGCATGATAGCCATTCATAACCACATACAGCCATTGTGTGATTTGTTCATACAACACATGACTACTGAAATAATCAATAAAGGGTAATTCATCAAAAACAAAGTGTCGCATCATGGCGTTTGCTGGGTTAGCCATTTCAAATAGGTCTCCTGAATACGCAAAGTAAGGGGAATAAAATGCGAAAGATGCGATACTGAAAACAAACAAATACCCGAACCAGCTTTCTGAAATTGGGGCTTGCTTATTCATTTTTTTCTTTCGAAGAATAACCCATGAAACAATAATCAATAGGTAAATCAGTAACCAGCCGATGGGAGGGGCAAAATACAAAGAGCGTTGGTTAAAAATCAAAAAACTTTCGTTGGCTAAAACACTTAACAAGGGCAAACTAACTAAGGGAAACAAAGCGCTCTCATAGTTTTGAATTTGATTATTTTGAAATAAAAGAGACAAAATGGAAATTAGAATGATCCAAATCAAGCCCATCCAAGGAAGCGATAATTCAATCCCCGAAAAAACAAAAATTGTGTGAATGAAAAGGCTAATGCTAACCAATAGCATTAGTGATAAAACTCTGGATTGATTCTTTGGAAATGGCAATAGAGTTAAAAACAGTATGCCTAAAATCATCCAAACAGAAATGAAGTTTTCAGGGTTTATGAAACTTTGAACCGCGCAAAAAATTCCCGCCACGGAAAGAGGTAATATCCATTCATGAGATATAATTTTAGGTAATTTTTTTACTAAAAGAAATAGTAGTAAAAAGGAAATTCCTGCAACAAAAAGGAGGGTATAAAAATTTTGGATTCTTTGCCCTACATCAACCCCCGTAAAACTGGCAATTCCTATGAAGGCATTTGGCTTCACTAATGCTACATCTAATGTTTGAAAAAAGAGAAAGCTACTTGCGAGTGCAATACACGCAGAAAAAAGGAAATGAACTGTTTGTTTTGATTGAAACATAGTTTGGTTTTAAACCGATTGCAATGTATGATTTTTAGTTCTTACCATAAACGCCAAATACAACAACTTTTTATTAATTACGGACTATTTCGTCTATCCAATACCCTTAGATTAAGAAATAAACGGCACATATATTTAGTGTAAAATGTAGTGTTTAAAGTCACATTTCAGCGGAAGTGATAATTGTACTTTTATAACCTGATTTAAATAATTAAACAACAATATCATGGTAAACTCAGCACCTTTGATTTTAGATTTATCCGAAGTAAATCTAGAAATGATTGATTCCGTTGGTGGGAAAAATGCTTCGCTCGGAGAAATGATTCAAAACCTTGATGGTAGAGGAATAAATGTACCTGGTGGTTTTGTAATTACGGTGGAAGCTTATAAAAAATTCATCGAACATAATGATGTTGAAGAAAGAATAAATGCCATTTTAAAAAAATTAGACCCCAATAATATTGTGCAATTGCGACAAGCTGGGGCTCAGATTAGAAGTTTAATGGTAGATGGCGACTTTCCAGATGAATTGGAACAGCAAATAAAAAAGCGATATAAAACCCTTTCATTAAAACATGGAAACGAATCAACCGATGTTGCCGTGCGTTCTTCCGCAACAGCGGAAGATTTACCTGACGCCTCATTCGCTGGTCAGCAAGAAACATTTTTGAATGTTCGTGGAACAACTGCATTAATGAGTACAGTAAAAAGCTGCTTTGCGTCTTTGTTTACCGATCGGGCAATTTCTTATCGCGCCCAAAGGGGCTTTAACCATAATGAAGTAATGCTTTCTGTGGGCGTGCAAAAAATGGTACGTTCTGATTTAGGATCTTCTGGGGTTGCATTTTCAATTGATACAGAAAGTGGGTTTAAAGATGTGGTTGTTATTAATGGTGCCTATGGTCTAGGTGAATTGGTGGTTCAAGGTGAAATTTCTCCAGATGAATTCATTGTTCATAAACCCGCTTTAAAAAATGGAGCGAAAACGCCTATTTTGGAAAAAAAGTTAGGATTAAAGCATCATAAAATGGTGTATGGAACAACGGTTTCTGAACTCGTAAAAAAAGTTCCTGTACATGATGCCTTAAAAAAAGAGTTTTGTATTGATGAAACTCAAATTCTGCAGTTGGCTTCTTGGGTATGTAAAATTGAAGATTATTATACCGAAAAGCGGGGTGCTTGGACTCCAATGGACGTGGAGTGGGCGGTGGATGGCCTGACTAAAGAACTTTTTATTGTACAAGCTCGACCAGAAACGATTCATTCCCAATTATTGGGGGATACGATAATTGAGTATTCTATGCCAGAAAAACCGACAGCGGATAAATTGCTCATGACGGGGATTGCTGTTGGGGATAAAATAGGCGCAGGGAAGGTTCGGAAGATGTTTTCATTGGATGGTCGTGATGGCTCTATGGATGAGCAAGATTTTCAGGAAGGAGAAATTTTAGTGACTGAAATGACTGACCCAGATTGGGAGCCGATAATGAAAAAGGCTTCGGCAATTATTACAGACAAAGGGGGTAGAACATGTCATGCAGCAATCGTAGCTCGTGAAATGGGCGTTCCTGCAATTGTGGGTACTGGAAATGGGTCTACTCTTTTATTAGATGGTCAGGAAGTAACGGCATCTTGTGCAGAAGGAGATGTTGCTAAAGTATATTCAGGTATTATTCCGTTTGAAAAAACGGAAACCAATATTTCGGAATTGCCGGTTACAAAAACACCTATAATGATGAACGTGGCTTCACCTGAATTGGCTTTTAAATTTGCCAAAATACCAAATGCAGGCGTTGGTTTAGCTCGTGAGGAATTTATAATCAACAACTACATTAAAGTGCACCCCATGGCTTTATTAAAACACAAAGAATTGGGTGACCCAAATTTAACATCTCAAATTAACGCTTTGATAAGTGGTTTCGAAAATGAAGAGGATTTCTTTATCCGAAAATTATCCTATGGTGTAGGTCGAATTGCGGCCGCGTTTTATCCAAATCAAGTAATTGTGCGCTTTTCTGATTTTAAATCAAATGAGTATTTCAATTTACTTGGAGGAAACCATTTTGAGCCAAAAGAAGAAAACCCAATGATTGGGTGGAGAGGCGCATCGCGTTATTATGCTCCAGAATACAAAGAAGCATTTGGTTTAGAATGTAGAGCCATAAAAAAGGTACGTGATGAAATGGGATTGGATAATGTTACCGTTATGATTCCATTTTGCAGAACTCCGGAAGAAATGCAACGTGTATTGGAAACCATGGAAGAGTTTGGTTTGAAACGTGGTGAAAATGGACTAAAAGTATTCTTAATGGCTGAGTTGCCATCAAATATTATGATGGCTGAAGAATTTGCCGCACATATTGATGGGTTTTCCATTGGATCGAACGATTTAACGCAATTAACATTGGGTTTAGATAGAGATTCTAGTTTGGTAGCACATCTATACGATGAGCGAAACCCAGCAGTAAAAAGGATGATAAGTAAACTGATTGAAACCGTAAAACCATTGGGCGTGAAAGTGGGTATTTGTGGTCAAGGTCCCTCAGATTATCCTGACTTCGCAGAGTTTTTGGTTAATGAGGGTATCGATACTATTTCGGTCACCCCTGATTCGGTTTTGAAAACCTTGAAGGCGATTAGTAAGTTTGAATTGGAGAAAGGGTCATAAAGTTAAAAGCCCTCTAATGCATTGGCTTTAGAGGGCTTTTATAATAAATTAGACAAAGATTATACTAACCCTTTTTCAATTAAATATTCTGCAATTTGAATGGTATTTGTAGCGGCACCTTTTCTGAGGTTATCGGCAACTACCCACATATTTAAAGTGTTGGGTTGACTTTCATCTCTGCGTAAACGTCCTACAAAAACTTCATCTCGATGATGTGCATATTTTGGCATTGGGTAGGTATTTGTTGTGGGGTTGTCTTGTAAAATCAACCCTTCCGTTTCGTGAATAATTTTACGCACATCATTAATATCAAAATCTTGTTTAAACTCTACGTTAATAGATTCTGAATGTCCCCCTTCTAACGGAATTCTTACTGCCGTTGCAGTAATTGCCAAGGTGTCGTCTCCTAAAATTTTACGCGGCTCCATTACTAATTTCATTTCCTCTTTGGTGTAATCGTTTTCCAAAAAAACATCGCAATGGGGCAGACAGTTTTTATCGATCGTGTAGGGATAAACCATTTCACCAGTAACTCCATTTCGTTCGTTTTCCATTTGTTCAACAGCTGCTTTTCCTGTGCCAGAAATGGATTGATACGTAGAAACGACTATTCTTTTAATGCCATATTTAACCTTTAATGGAGCCAATGCCATTACCATTTGAATTGTAGAACAATTTGGGTTCGCAATAATTTTATCTTCTTTTGTTAAGATTTCTGCATTAATTTCTGGGACAATTAATTTGTGATCTGGATGCATTCTCCAGGCAGATGAATTATCAATTACTGTTGTGCCTGCAGCTGCAAATTTTGGAGCCCATTCCAATGAAGTTTCACCACCAGCCGAGAAAAGAGCAATTTCTGGTTTAGCAGCAATAGCATCTTCCATGGATACAATTTTCACTTTTTTGCCGTTGAAAGAGATTTCTTTACCTACCGATTTAAGTGAAGCAACGGGTAAAAGGGTATCGATTCTCATTTTCCGCTCCTCTAATAACTGAAGCATAACTCTACCTACCATACCGGTAGCTCCAACAACTGCAACTTTCATTTGTGTGATTTGTTTTAAGTTTTGCCGCGAAAGTAGGGTTTATTTAAGTGAATGTAAAATAATTCGTTTCATTATAAATTACTGTTTATGTGATATTTATGTTTGATTTTGTTTGATTTTTTTAATTAATTGAGCATTTTCCCTAAATTGATGCAACTTTTCAAAACTAGTTTCGGTCTTTAATTACAAGTTGGTACATTTGGTATCAGAAACTATACGAATAATATTTTGAAATCAATTTAACATAATTGCTATGAAACATTTTTTTACTTTCATTTTAGCCCTACTAATTTGGGCTCCAAGTTTTGCTCAAGAAGAGAAAAAAATCCCTGAAATCCCTGAGCCAGTTACAACTAAAAAAGACACGTCTGAAGTGACGATGAACGGAAAAAAAATCATCATTATTACAGATCAATCTACTAAAGGGGATAAAGTAGAAACCAATACGCGAGTAGTATCTGTTTTTTCAAGTGGTAGAAATAGAGTTTGGCAGGGTTTTGAAATTGGATTTACCGGGGTAAGTTATTTTGAATCATTCAATACAGATATCCCTCCAGGTATGCAATTTTTCGACCCTATTGAATCTAATTCGATTAATTGGTCAATTAACCCATTTGAATTGGATGTCCGTATTGCAAATGAGTATGTTAAATTCTCCACCGGATTAGGATATACCGCTAAGAACTTTTCTCTTGCAAATAATTATTTGCTTACAAAAGGTTCTGATGGAGTGACTTCAGGTTACCAAGACTCAACACGAACGTTAACGAGAAATAGATTTAGGACTGGATATATTACCGTACCAGCGATGTTGTTTTTTAACACAGATAAAGACCCGTCTAAAGCATTTAGAATTGGTGCGGGGGTAGTTGCTGGCGTGAAGATTTTTGAAGCTTACCGATTGAAACATTGGGATAATGGACATAAAACCCGTGAGAAATATAATGGCGGATATAATGCTAATCCCTTTTTACTTGATATGCGCGCAGTAGTAGGTTATGGTTCTGTAAATTTATATGCAACGTATTCAATGCAAAGTCTATTTAATAAAGATTTTGGACCTCAGGTGTATCCATTTACAATTGGTATTGCCTTTGTGAATATTTACTAAACCAATATAGAAATTTTAAAAGCCATGTTTTAAAGATTAAAGCATGGCTTTTTTTGTGCCTTTGTATGTGGGATTTACAGATTGCAATTTGGATGTATTTAACTCATTAATAATGAGGTTACGGATTTATAAAAAAAAGTGATTTTTGATTATAATAGACATTAAAAATTACATACTTTTGCCGCCTTAAATTGAAACTGAGTTTTAACAAAACGCATACTAGATATGTCTGAATCAATAGGAAAAATTTCCCAAGTAATTGGAGCGGTAATTGACGTTACCTTCGAAGGTGATCAAAAATTACCAAGATTATACGATGCACTTTCTGTAAAAAGAAATGATGGTACTGAAATTATATTAGAAGTACAACAACACATCGGTGAAGATACTGTAAGAACCATTGCGATGGATTCTTCGGATGGTTTTAGTCGTGGAATGGTGGTGACCCCATTAGGCTCGGCTATTTCAATGCCAGTTGGTGAGGCTATTAACGGCCGTTTATTTAATGTTATCGGAGATAGCATTGATGGAATGCCAAATTTGGACAGAACCCATGAAATGCCAATCCACAGGGATGCGCCAAGATTTCAGGACCTTTCAACTTCTTCAGAAGTTTTGTTTACTGGAATTAAGGTAATTGACCTCATTGAACCTTACGTAAAAGGGGGAAAAATTGGTTTATTCGGTGGTGCCGGTGTAGGTAAAACAGTATTGATTCAAGAGTTGATTAATAATATCGCGAAAGGACACGATGGTCTTTCTGTATTTGCCGGTGTTGGTGAGCGTACGCGTGAAGGTAATGACCTTTTAAGAGAGATGCTTGAATCTGGCATTATCAATTACGGAGAAGCCTTTATGGAGTCTATGGAAAAAGGTAAATGGGATTTAAGTCTTGTTGATCCTGCTAAATTGAAAGAGTCTAAAGCAGCATTTGTTTTTGGTCAAATGAACGAACCTCCTGGTGCACGTGCGCGTGTTGCCTTATCTGGTTTAACATTGGCTGAGTACTACCGTGATGGAGATGCTGGAAGTAACGAAGGTGGAAAGGACATTCTTTTCTTTATTGATAATATTTTCCGTTTTACCCAGGCGGGTTCTGAGGTTTCAGCCTTATTAGGGCGTATGCCTTCAGCGGTAGGTTACCAACCAACATTAGCAACAGAGATGGGTGCGATGCAAGAACGTATTACATCTACAAAAAATGGTTCTATTACATCTGTACAAGCGGTATACGTACCTGCGGATGATTTAACGGATCCAGCGCCAGCAACAACATTTGCTCACTTGGATGCAACTACAGTATTGTCGCGTAAAATTGCAGAGTTAGGAATTTATCCAGCGGTTGATCCATTAGATTCTACTTCTCGTATTTTGACCCCAGACATCGTGGGTGACTCACATTACGATACGGCTCAAAAAGTGAAAGAAATTTTGCAACGTTATAAAGAGCTTCAGGATATCATCGCCATTTTAGGTATGGATGAACTTTCTGAAGAAGACAAAGCGGTTGTTCACCGTGCACGAAGAGTACAACGTTTCTTATCTCAACCTTTCCATGTTGCGGAGCAATTTACTGGATTACAGGGTGTGTTAGTGCCAATTGAAGAAACGATTAAAGGTTTTAATATGATTATGGATGGGGAGTTAGATCAATATCCAGAATCCGCATTTAACCTGAAAGGAAATATTGAAGAAGTAATCGCTGACGGTGAAAAGCAGTTAGCTAAAGCATAAAATTAAGAATATGCAATTAGATATTCTAACACCAGAAAAGAAGGTTTATAGTGGTAAGGTGATTTACGTTGAAATGCCAGGTATCGATGGTTACTTTGGGGTTTTAGACAATCATGCAGCTATGATTTCGGCTTTAAAGGAGGGTAAAATTACCGTGGAGCAGGAAAAACCAATGAACATTACCGATTCCATTGAAAAATTTTTAGTTGATGTGGAGAAAAAGCGTTTTACAATGGATGTGAAAGGTGGCATTGCTGAAATTTTTCAAAACAAGGTTATTATTTTATTGGATTAGAAATCTGAAAAATTAATTTTTTAAAAAGGGAAGTTTAGGCTTCCCTTTTTTTATGCGTTTAATTTTTTCGAACACCTGTCACAACTAGAATTATATTTGCCTTGAATGAAAAGAAATATTCGTAAATTTTCGTATTCAACAGACGTAAAAGCCAAACTTATTTATTGGGCTTCCCAGTACGATCCGTGTGTTATATTGGATAGTCATTCAACTGAAAATAGGGATTACCCGCTCGGGTTTAAATACGAGTTAGTTTTGGGAGTTGGGAAGTATGATGAACTTTCCTCCAATGAGGATTCATTTGAAAAATTGAAAGAATTTCATTCTCACGAAAGGGATTGGTTGTTAGGGTATTTTAGCTATGATTTAAAAAATGAACTTGAATTGGTAAGTTCGAAAAATGAGGATCATCATAACCTACCCAATTTGTACTTTTTTGTTCCTGAAACGGTAATTACGGTTTCAAATAATGAGATTAGTATTGAATGCTTGACCCAATCTCCAAAAGATGTTTGGAATGAAATTTCTACTATCCAGATTCATTCGGATTCTACCAATGATTTTGTAGATATGAAACCACGAATGCACCACGCAGAGTATATTCGAGGAGTAAAATCGTTACTTCACCATATTCAAATCGGTGATATTTACGAAGCCAATTTTTGCCAAGAATTTTATGTTGAAAATGCGGAAATTGAACCGTTTGGTTTGTATCAGAAATTAATGCAGACCTCTCCAACTCCCTTTTCAGCTTATTGTCATTTTGGCTCAAAGTATTTAATGTGCGCGAGTCCAGAACGATTCATGAATAAAACGGGAACCAAAATTATTTCTCAACCAATTAAAGGTACCGCAAAGCGAAGTCCAAACGTGGAGGAAGATGCACAGCACAAATTAGACTTATTTCATAGTAAAAAAGACCGTACCGAAAATGTGATGATCGTAGATTTGGTTCGGAATGATTTATCCAGAACCGCAAAAAGAGAATCGGTGAAGGTAGAAGAATTGTTTGGGGTATACTCGTTCTCAAATGTGCATCAAATGATCTCTACTATTTTGAGCGAGTTGGATTCCAAACATCATTTTACAGAGGCAATAAAAAACGCCTTTCCTATGGGGAGTATGACGGGTGCGCCAAAAATTATGGCCACAGAGCTTATAGATCAATTTGAACATACTAAACGGGGGTTATATTCTGGATCAGTAGGTTATATTACTCCCGAGGGAGATTTCGATTTTAATGTCGTTATTCGAAGCCTGCAGTATAATGCAGAAAATCGATACTTATCCTATATGGTGGGGGGTGCAATCACACATAATTCGGATCCTGAAGAAGAATATGTTGAATGTGAATTAAAAGCCGAGGCCTTAAAAAAGGTTTTAGGCGGGGTTTAATTTCTCTATTAAATGGTGTAGGCTTAGTCTCTCACAATAAATACGGGAATATCTACTTTGTGTCTAACCGAATCAATTGTAGTTCCGAATAACATATCTGCCCACATTCCGTGCCCATGTGATCCTAGCACGAGTAAATCGGATTGGAAGTTTTTGGTGATTTCAGGGATGGTTTTTTTAGGATTTCCATACCCTAGTTTTGTTTTAACATTATACCCAAGTTCCGTTATTTGAGTTTTATACCGTTCAAGGAAAGCCTCATCTGCATGAAACTCATTATCCGCAACTTCTTTTCCAAAAACACGGGCTACGACACTTTCAACAATGTGTATAAGGAGTATTTCAGTGTCTTTATTTGAAACGGTTAAAACGTGCTGTATTACTTTATTATCAATATCACTAAAGTCAACCGCAACGGCTATTCTATTGTACTTCCTTTCGGCATGAATATCAATAAGTAATTGTTCTTGGTGCATTCCTGCTGGCTTATCAATTTTTCTTTGATGAAATAATGGAACGAAAGTTACGTAAATCAATAGAGCTAGAGCCAATCCAGCGATCATAAATATCAAAATACCCCAGAGTATCGGACTAGAAGAAATCATCAAAAAGTTCCTTGTTTCTTCTATTACCAGCCAAATATTTAAGGCTACAATTATGGAAGCGGAAAGCCATGCACCTATTTTTGTTATCGGACCGATAGCGAAGGTCCCCATTGTTTTTTTATCGCTCACGTGGTGAATTAATGGAATGACTGCGAAACCTAATTGAAGGCTCAAAATAACTTGACTCAATATGAGTAGAGTTCCAGTAGAACCTTCACCAAATATTAGGATAACAATTACCGCAGGCACGATGGCTATTACACGTGTAATGATTCTTCTTACCCAAGGTTGAAAACGTAAATTTAAATACCCTTCCATAACTATTTGACCCGCTAAGGTTCCTGTCAAAGTTGAACTTTGTCCTGCCGCTATTAATGCAACCGCAAATAGAATTGGAGCCCATTTTGTGCCAAGCATGGGCTCTAAGAATTTATAGGCGTCCTCAATGTCGGAAACGTCATACATCCCAGATTGATAAAAAGTTGCCGCGGCTAAAATCAATATTGCTGCATTCACGAAGAAGGCTAAATTTAATGCTATTGTAGTATCAAAAACGTTAAAACGAATAGCCTGACGCATGCCTTTGTCGCTTTTGTCATAGTTCCTTGTTTGAACTAATGAGGAGTGTAAATAGAGGTTGTGAGGCATTACTGTGGCGCCAATTATTCCAATAGCAATAAACAGGGCTGCCGTGTTCGGTATAGATGGAATAAACCCTTCCATTACCGAAGGAATATGCGGTTGGGCAAATATCATTTCCGTAAAAAATGAAGCGCCAATAACCCCGATAAGCGCTAAAATAAAGGCTTCCATTCTTCGCATTCCTTTGTTAATTAGGAAGAGTAACAAAAACGTATCAAACAGGGTTAAGATAACACCGTAAATTAGTGGAATATCAAAAAGTAAGTTTAACCCTATAGCCATTCCGAGTACTTCTGCTAAATCGGTTGAGGCAATCGCGATTTCTGCTAAAATGTATAGAGAAAAATTTACAGGTTTTGGAAATTCTTGCCGAGAGGCTTGTGCTAAATCTAATCCCCGAACAATACCTAATCGCGCACTTAAACTTTGTAGTAATAATGCGATGAGGTTTGACATGACCAAAACCCATATCAATTTGTATCCAAATTGCGCACCACCAGCAATGTCGGTTGCCCAGTTTCCTGGATCCATATAACCTACACTAATTAGATAGGCTGGGCCCATGAAAGCGAACATTTTACGAAAGAAGCCTTTTTTGTTTCTGGCGTCAATCGACTTATTTAAGTCCTCTAAAGAAGGTGTTATTTTGGTCAAAATCTATAAATTTTTTGATGATGCAAATAAATATAATTAGACTCACCTAAAAAAGACAATTAAATTTTATTTTTTTAGTTAGTTGCATATGCAACTAACTCGTATATTCGCGGCCTGAAATTTATGGATACAAAATCAAGTATAATTCCGCAGCTGGGCAAAACAGCAAAATTGATAGATCACTATTTGGAAAGTCAATTGAATGATGCGGGGATTCCATTGACAAAAATTCAGTTTATTATTCTTATGGTAATAAACAAACATGGGGGTCAACACCAAGGTTGTTTAGCCACTTTGGTGGGGAAAGATAAAACCACATTTACACGTAATATTAGTACTCTAGAAAGGAAAAAATTAGTAGAACGGACCATGTGTATTGATGATAAACGTGCAAAAAATGTTTCTATTACGGAAGCGGGTAGAGATTATTTGGAATTAGCTAAGCCGATAATGACCAAAATTTTCAAGGATTTTGAGTCTGATATTTCTACTAAAGAAAAGGAACAATTTATCCATATCCTAAATAAAATAAAATTAAAACTGGGTAATTTATCCGACAGTCAATTATTAAAAATTACAGAATGAGAGAACATATTTCAAAACTTTTTGCCGTGCTATTATTGGTTGGTTCCATTTATGGGTTTATTCTTTTAAAAGAAAGTAAGGTAAAGAACAAGCCTGTTTCTGTTGTTGTTATTCCAACGGCTTATGTATCTGAGGTAAAAAATGAATCGGTTCCGGTAAGTATTATGGAAAGTGGAAGAATTTCAGCGAAAGATAAAATTGATCTTTTTACGGAAGTTCAAGGGGTTATGGAAACTTCATCTAAAGAGTTTAAACCCGGATCTTCATATAAAAAGGGGGAATTATTATTAAAAATTAGAAGTGATGATTTTTATGCCAATCTTCAAGCTCAAAAGAGTTTGTTTCAAAATTTAATAACTGGAATTATGCCGGATATTAAGTTAGATTATCCAGAGGCGTATGAAAAATGGAACGCCTACTTGAAATTGTTTGATATGGATAAATCAATTGCCGAATTACCTAAGCCAGGGTCTGATAAGGAGAAGTTTTTTCTTACGGGAAAAAATATTTATACCACCTATTACACAACTAAAAACCTTGAAATCGTCTATAAAAAATACACGATAACAGCGCCATTTGATGGAATATTAACAGAAGCTTTGGTTACTCCAGGAGCCTTAGTTCGAAACGGTCAAAAACTGGGAGAGTTTATTAATATCGGAGAATACGAAATGGAAATGTCTATTAGTAGGGCGCTTTTGAATTCTGTTTCTGTGGGTACAGAAGTCACCGTTTCAAACCCGGAAAACCCTGATCAAACGTGGATAGGAAAAGTTTCTCGAATTAATGGTAAGGTAAATTCATCAACGCAAACCGTTCAGATTTATGTGGATATTAAAGGTGATGATTTGAAAGAAGGGATGTATTTACAAGCGGAATTAGATGGTAAAGCAAAGTTAAATGCGATTGAAATTTCGCGTAATTTGCTTATTGATGGGAACCAAATCTACGTGGTTAGTAGCGATTCGTCATTGAACTTAACCAGTATTAATGTCGTACATAAATCCAGATATAAAGCTGTTATTCAAGGTGTTGAGGATGGTGTTTGGGTTGTAGACAGGCCAATTTCAGGAGCGTATGTGGGGATGAAGGTTTTGGTTAAAGAGGAAAACTAAGGAATGAGAAAAATCATATTACATTTTATAAAGTATCCTATCGTAGTTTCGGTAGTGATCGTGGGGATCTTTTTACTGGGATTGATGGGAGCTTCGTCTTTAAAATCTTCCTTTTTCCCGCTAAATGAATCCAGAAATATTAATATAGACATCAATTACCCAGGTGCTTCCCCCGCTGAAATGGAGGAGGGGATTGTGTTAAAAATTGAAGATAATTTAAAGGGTCTAGTTGGTGTGGATAGATTTACTTCTACCTCAAAAGAAAATTCTGCGAATGTTAAGGTAGAGGTTCTCAAAGGCTATGACGTTTCGGTTGTTTTAGACGACATCAAAAATGCCGTAGATAAAGTGCCCTCTTTTCCGGTAGGGATGGAGCCTCCTATTATTTCTAAAGAAATTTTCAGAACGCAGGCCGTGTCCTTCGTATTAAGTGGAGAGAATATCTCTTTACGTGCGCTTAAAGAAAGAGGAAGAAAAATTGAATCGGATATTCGTGGAACAGATGGTATTTCTCAAATTGAAATGTCTGGGTTCCCCTTGGAAGAAATAGAAATCGCGGTTAATGAAGATAATTTAAGAGCCTACAATTTAACTTTTCAAGAGGTGGCTAATGCTGTTTCGGCAAGTAATATCCTTACTTCTGGTGGGTCTATAAAAACGCCCCAAGAAGAGTTTTTAATTCGCGTAAAAAATCGCTCCTATTATGGTAAGGAACTAGATTTTGTAGTGGTAAAAGCGCTAGAGAATGGAAATAAAATTTACCTAAAGGATGTCGCTGTAATTAACGACAAATGGTCTGAAAGCCCTAATAGATCCTATTTTAATGGAAAACCTTCGATAAATTTTCAGGTAAATACTACCAATAGTGAGGATTTAATCTCAGTTGCAGATAAAACCTTAGCGTATATTGATGCGTTTAATAAGTTACACAACAATTTACATATTGATATAACCAGAGATGCCTCCGAAACCATTAAACAACGTACCGAGCTATTAACAAAAAATGCCATTCAAGGTATGGTTTTGGTTTTGTTTTTTTTGGCATTGTTTCTTAAACCAAGATTGGCGGCTTGGGTAGCTTTTGGTTTACCTGTATCATTTTTAGGAATGTTCATTTTTGCCGGATATTTTGGTGTTACCATCAATGTTTTATCTCTTTTCGGAATGATTATCGTAATTGGTATTCTGGTAGATGATGGGATTGTAATTGCTGAAAATATTTACCATCATCATGAAAAAGGTAAAGATGCCATTCAATCTGCTATTGATGGTACGATGGAGGTTTTACCCGCTATTACATCCGCTATCTTAACCACCTTGGTTGCTTTTTCCACTTTCTTTTTCTTAGATGGTAGAATTGGTGAGTTCTTTGGTGAGGTAGCCATTATTGTAATACTTACTTTAACTGTTTCATTGGTTGAGGCGCTTATTATCTTGCCTTCGCACGTAGCACATTCAAAAGCTTTAACAGCAGCACAAAAAACATATAGCTTTAATAGGTGGGCTGATAATGTAATGTTGTTCATGCGCGACAAAATGTACGGTCCGTATATTACCTACTTCATGAAAAATAGGTTGCTCGGCTTTATGATTCCAATCGCTATTTTTATTCTAACTATAGGGGCGATTCAAGCTGGAATTATCAAGTTTACTTTCTTCCCTCAAATCGCCAGTGACCAAGTAATTGTAACGTTAAAAATGCCGCAAGGAACGAACGAAACCGTCACCGACTCTATTATAAGCAATATTGAACAAAAGGCGTGGATTTTGAATGATCAATTAGCGGAAGAATACCAGCTGGACAATCCAATTGAAAACATTGTAAAAACAATTGGACCCGGAACTTCTACCGCTTCATTGAAAATTAATTTACTACCGGGTGAGGATCGTAATTTTCCTTCCATTGTAGCATCATCTAAACTTGATGATTTGGTTGGGTCAATTGATGCTGCAGAGGCGGTTGAATATGGTGCAGGAAGCAACTTTGGTGGTAAACCGATTTCGTTGGCTTTGATGGGGAGTAATACGGCTAATTTGAAATCAGCCAAAGACTTTATCAAAGGAGAATTTCGTAAAAATGCCCTTTTAAATAATGTAACGGATAATGATCCAGAGGGGATAAAGGAAATAGATATTAGCCTAAAAGATAACGCCTATGCCATGGGCTTTACTTTGAATAATGTTATAGGTCAAATTAGAAATGGTTTTTTCGGTAATCAAGTTCAGCGGTTTCAAAGAGGTCAAGATGAGATCAAGGTGTGGGTACGGTATGAATTGCAAGAAAGAAGCTCTCTCTTAGATTTGGATAATATGCGTTTGGTGAATCCAGCTGGTGAAAGAGTTCCACTAAGAGAGGTTGTAAATTATTCTATCGAAAGAGGAGAAATTTCTATTAACCATTTAAATGGGAAAAGAGAAATAAGAGTGGATGCAGATTTAAAAGACCCAAGCACGAGTGCGACCGATATGATGGCTGAAATCCAGGAAGATTTGTTACCAATTCTAAAAGAACGGTACCCGGATGTTCAACCTGTTTTTGAGGGTCAAAATAGGGAGGCAGAAATGACTCAAAAATCGGCAAAAGCAGTATTACCCGTAATTCTTTTTCTCATATTCGTCATCATAGCTTTTACATTTAGGTCATTCGATCAGCCTATCGCACTCCTATTAATGGTTCCGTTTTCCATGATTGGTGTTGGCTGGGGCCATTGGATTCATAATTTCCCAATAAACATGTTGAGCTTTTTAGGAATTATAGCTTTGATTGGAATTATTGTGAATGATGGGCTTGTTTTAATAAGTAAGTTCAACATATATCTAAAGGATGGTATGAAATACAATGATGCAATAATAGCAGCTGGTAAATCTAGATTTAGACCCATTTTTTTGACAACGATTACCACCATTGCGGGGCTTTCTCCGTTAATATTTGAAACAAGTAGACAAGCACAGTTTTTAATTCCTATGGCTATTTCAATTGCTTATGGAATTGGATTATCTACCGTTTTAACTTTAGTGATGTTGCCTTTAATGTTAAAGTTAAGTAATGATATTAAAGTTTTGTGGAAATGGTATGTTACCGGTATTAAACCAACACCTGAAGAGGTGGAAGGGGCAGTAATTGAACTAAAATCAGAGAGAAATGAAATATAATATTTGGATAGTAGCCACACTGGCTTTTTCATTTTTTGGAATTGCTAATGGTCAAGATACCCTTCAAAAGGTAGAGGCAGTGACCATAGCCATGGAAAACAATTTCGATATACGAATAGCGAACAATAACATTAGTGTTGCCGAAAACAATGCTAGCTTTCAAAATAGCAGGTACTTGCCTTCTGTTTCAGGAAATGCAGGAGCGAACTATTCCAATACGGATGGAACAGTAACCCCAAAAACGGGTATTGAAAATGAATTCACTAACAATGAAACGCGTGGTTTAAATGCAAACATTGGGATTCAATACACCATTTTTGATGGATTTGGTAGAAGTAATGCATACAAAATTTTGCAGTCTAATTATCAAATATCCGAACTGCAAGCACGATTTATGATAGAAACCACAATTCTTAATATTTTCAATTCGTATTATGAAGTGGCGCGATTAACCCAAGATGTGGGAAATCAAAAGGAAACGATGAATGCTTCTCGCGTTCGTTTGCAACGCGCAGGATATGCGGCTGATTATGGTCAAGGGTCACAGTTAGACATTCTAAATGCCGAGGTAGATTATAATAATGATAGTATTACATACCTGACCAATACCCAATTGCTTGCGAATCAAAAAAGGAACTTAAACCTTTTGTTGGGAAGGGATGTCAATATTGACTTCGCTGTGGATACCTCTTTAGTGTATGACGATCGACTGACTTTAGAACTACTCTTGTTGCACTCTAAAGAAAACAACGTTACGCTTTTGCAACAAGAAAGGTTATTAGAAAATGCGAATTATGAAGTGAAAAACACCAATTCAAACGCGATTCCTAAATTGAGTGTAAATGCGAATTATGGATGGAATGAAAATAATTTGGGGGCAACATCTTTTATTGATAAGGCAAGTTCAATAGGTCCGAATGTTGGGGCTACTTTGAGCTGGAATATTTATGATGGCGGTTTCACACGTGTTAGAAAACAAAACTCGCAAATTGCTTTGGAAAACCAATCTATTACTTTGGAGAAGGAAAAGTTGAATATCGAGCGGAATTTAACAAATGCTTGGACAGCCTACCAAACATCTTTATTTGTTAAGGATGCACAACATAAAAATTTACAAACTGCACAGTCTAATTTTGATAGAAGTGTGGAGCAATATAAATTAGGCCAAATTTCAAATATTGTTTTCCGTCAAGCGCAAATCAATCTGCTAAACGCAAATCTGGCTTTGAATCAAGCGAAATATAGCGCAAAGATTGCCGAGTTGTTCTTACTTCAAATAAGCGGAGATTTAAGCAAGGCAAACTTTTAATCCTTAACTCATAAATTGGAGGGACAAATTCTATTTTATAATAGATTTGTTCTCAATAATTTAATTATGATCGAACGAATTGATGCTTTTGATAAGGAAATCTTTTTGTGGCTAAATGGTTGGCATCATTCGGCTTTGGATTCGTTGATGTGGTGGGTTTCCTCCACTTCTTTATGGATTCCATTATATTTAATATTGATCTTCGTGCTTCTTAAATCAAGAAATCAAAATTGGCCTAAGCAAAATTTATCTCAATGGTTGATTCTTTTGGGGTCTATTGGGTTGGCAATTTTATTAGCCGATCAAATTTCTTCTGGATTTTTTAAACCGTTTTTTACCCGATTACGACCTTCACATACCCCGGAATTAATGAGTCAAATACATTTACTTCACCAACCAAATGGTGAAATTTATAGGGGTGGTTTGTATGGATTTGTATCTTCACATGCCGCGAATTCATTTGCTATAGCTGTATTTGTGTCGTCAATTCTTAAATCAAAAATGGTGTGGATATGGATGATTTTTTGGGCATCAATGGTATCCTATTCTAGAATATATTTGGGCGTACATTATCCTGGAGACATTTTAGGTGGGGCGGTTATCGGTGTTTTATCTGGGTATGTTTCCGCGCAAGTATATCTTTATTTAGAAAAGAGATGGGTGAATTAAAACTAATGTTACCAGTTTTTGTTGGAGGTGGTTTAGGTGCTATGGTACGGTTTGCTTTTAGCTTAATTGTAGTTAATCACTTAAAAAGTTTTCTGCCTATTGCAACGCTAGGAGCTAATTTATTGGCCATATTAATTATGGGGCTTACTCTGTATTACTCAGAATCAAAATTTGAAACTTACCCCTGGATACGTGCATTTGTTGTTATTGGGTTTTGTGGTGGATTGAGTACGTTTTCTACATTTAGTTTTGAAACGGTATTATTGCTAAAAGGTCACCATTGGATGTATGCTATTGGAAATATTTTTGTAAGCGTTGTATTGGGCGTTTTAGTAATGTATCCATTTATAAGGGTGATAAATAAATAATTTGATTGTTGAAAATTGAACATCAAATTAAACGTATTGACTCTATTTTTATGTCTCAACGTATTGATTTCCAACAATTGGTCAATTGCTTTAAACATATGTATCAAAATGGAATCAGCTAGATATTAATATCTATAATTGTTATGTCGAATCCTGGAGTAATATAAAAGGAGGAGATTTTGGGAAATTATTTACTAACTATTTAACAATCACTAATCATGGATGCTAGATTTTTTTATGCCGCACCTATTTTTACCAACTCACCTAAGTTAATGGTGCTAACTGAAGATTCTGTTCTTTATTCGGAGCACAGGGATTTTGAGGTGGTTAATGTAGAACGCCAAACAGGTGTTAATTATACAAATTTCAATTTATCGGATTATGAAAATGAAGATTATCCGATCTTGTTGGAAATTAAATTTGAAGAGGCACGTGAAATCCCTCTTCAAGGTCAACCCAATTGGATTGATCGCTATGCCGCTCAAAAGAATATTAACGTTGAAATGGCTATGCAAGCATAACATAGACTTTTCGTAAAAGGGTTAAGCTCTCATCTGTTGATGGGGGCTTTTTTTGTGCATAAAAAGGCCCCCAAAAATGGAGGCTTAACAAGGTGTGATTTAATACTATTTATTTGGTGGGATTATAGTGAAATTAATAGCTTCAACTCGAGTTACTTCCGGAACAGCGCGTAAAATAGATTCTTCAATTCCCGTTTTAAAAGTCATACTATTTAAATTACAACTAATACACGTTCCTTTAAGCTCAACTCTTGCAACGTAATCTTTTGTGAGTTCTACAAGCTCTAAGTCACCGCCATCTTCTAACAAATAGGGTCTTATTTGTTCTAATACTGCTAAAATTTTATTTTCTATTTCTTGATTAATGGACATAATTTTTAAGCCAATTCTTTCATTTTGTGTTCGATAGTAGTCACGAGTTCTTTGAATGCTTCAGATTGAGGTGTGCCATTTTGTAAAACCGCAGGTCTTCCTACATCTCCAGATTCTCTAATGCTAGTAACTAAAGGGATTTGGGCAATTAAAGGAATATTTAATTCTTCCGCGAGTCCTTTCGCTCCATCTTGCCCAAAAATATAGTATTTCTTTTCTGGCATATCTTCCGGAACGAAATAGCTCATATTCTCTACAATCCCGAGTATTGGAATGGTAACTCCATCCATTTTGAACATTCCTACAGCCTTTCTGGCATCTGCTAAAGCAACAGGTTGAGGAGTTGTAACAACTATAATTCCAGTTAGAGGAATATTTTGTACTAAGGATAAATGAATGTCACCTGTGCCGGGAGGAAGATCAATAAGTAAATAATCTAAATCTCCCCAATGGGTGTCGTTTGCCATTTGTTTTAACGCGCTATCTACCATTGGACCTCTCCAAACAATCGCCTGGTTTGCTTGTGCAAAAAAACCAATCGACATGATTTTAACTCCCCAAGCACTATCCACGGGAGTCATTTTTTGTTTCCCTTCAATTTCCATACTTCCTGGTACGGATTGAACTTCATCAAACATCATTGGCATGGATGGACCATAAATATCGGCATCAATAAGTCCTACTGTATGCCCATTTTTAGCCAAACCAGCAGCAATATTGGCCGTTATAGTAGATTTTCCAACACCGCCTTTGCCAGAAGCAACAGCAATAATGTGTTTTACACCTTGCAATGTTTTTCGTTGACTAGGTTCGCGTTTATTTTGATGCTTTTCAAGTGGAATAAAGTTAATTTGAACCTCAACATCTTCAGCAACATGTAATTGAAGGTAATGTAAAACAGCCTCTTCCATTCTTTGCTTGCTGTGCATAGCAGGGTTGCTAATTTTTAAATCAAACGCAACTTTGTTTCCTTGAATTTGCATGCTAGAAACCAAGTTAGCTGAAATTAGGTCCTTTTTCAAATCCGGCTCTATTACATACGAAAGGCCTTTTCTTACTTTATCTTCTGTGATCATGTTTGTGTCAAATATTATGAAACGAAAATACGGTATTTAGAATGATTCTAAAGTGATTTTTGTTTCATTTCAGGTACTACAATCGTCATTTTTCTTTGGAGTAAATTACAGAAACTTATAGTGTTGTGATTTTTTAACAGATATAGTTCTTGAATAGGCGCTTATTCTATAATCTTGTGGGATGAAGAAACTTAAAAGTTTTGTGAATGGAACTTTCGCTGTAGTTTTATTAATCATTTTCACAACATCATGTGGGTTTAAGGAGGTAAGTATTTCTTCTATTGATAGTGTGAGTGTATCTGAATTGGAATCTAATCGTGCGGAAATCATAGTAGTAGTTACGGTTACTAATGAGAATTCATCCAAAGTAGTTGTAAAAAGGGCGGATTTGGACCTCTTGTTAAACGAGAGATTTATTGGAAAGGCAATTTTGTCGGAAAAGGTGACTATCCCTCCATCGGGTAAGAATCAAATTGAGATACCTTTGACTATACGTTCTGAAGAACCTTTGGCAATGTTAGCCACTAAGGTGGGCATTTCCTCAATATTTAGCACCTCAAAGGTTCGGGTGAATGGAGAAGTAAAAGGGTCAATGAATTTAATCTCCCACAAAATTTCGGTAGATGAAACCCAAGAATTATCTCTTGATAAATTGAAAGATCTAATTAAATAGAACAGCTATCTCCTTCAGATGCTTTCACCCCTAATTTTGCAAGTATTTTTTCCATCATACACCATTTGGTAAAGCTTGACTGCAGTAAATTCGCTCCAACAAACAGCGTGAAAAGGAACCATAGCTCGTTTACATAATGGCCTAATAACACAGAGATAATAATGAAAGTTCCTGCGATGGCGCGAATAGCGTTATTGATAGTCATAACTCATTAAATTGATTGAACTACGAGAATACTATTATAACTAATCGAAATAGGTGACATTTAATACAATAAGGAAAAATCCTCACTCTTTTTAAGGAGCGAGGATTTCAAATTTTCTTTACTGGCGTCTTGTTTGCTGTTATTTTATAACACCTAACTCTTTACCTATTTTAGTAAATGCAGCAATAGCTTTATCTACATGTTTTGGTTCATGCCCTGCAGAAAGTTGAACACGTATTCTAGCTTGCCCTTTCGGCACTACTGGATAAAAGAACCCAATAACATAAATTCCCTCTGCAAGCAGTTTGTTTGCGAATTCTTGGGCTAGTGGCGCGTCATATAACATAATTGGAACAATTGCAGAGTCACCATCTTTTATATCAAAACCTGCTGCCTTAACTCCGGCTTTAAATTGAGCTACGTTAGCGTGTAATTTATCTCTTAGCTCCGTTGTTTCACTCAGCATGTTCAATACCTCAATTGAAGCTCCTACAATGGCTGGAGCTAAGGAATTAGAGAATAAATACGGGCGAGATCTTTGACGCAACATTTCGATAATTTCTTTACGTCCTGTGGTAAACCCACCCATTGCACCACCAAGACCTTTGCCTAGAGTACCAGTAATGATATCCACACGCCCCATAGCGTTAGCTAACTCGTGAGTTCCACGGCCTGTTTTTCCAATAAATCCTGTAGAGTGACATTCGTCTACCATGACTAACGCATCATACTTATCGGCTAAGTCACAAATTTTGTCAATTTGAGCCACATAGCCATCCATAGAGAAAACACCATCGGTTACGATAATTTTATTTTTAGCAGTTTTTGAAGCTTCAATAAGTTGTTTCTCCAAATCCGCCATATCGTTATTGGCATATCTGAATCGTTGTGCTTTACATAAACGAACGCCATCAATAATAGAGGCATGGTTTAAAGCATCGGAAATAATCGCGTCTTCGGCCCCAAACAACGGCTCGAAAACACCTCCATTTGCGTCAAAGGCTGCCGCATATAAGATGGTGTCTTCTGTTCCTAAAAACGTTGCAATTTTGGCTTCTAATTCTTTATGAATATCTTGGGTTCCACAAATAAACCGAACAGAGGAAAGACCATAACCATGAGAATCTAGTGTTTTGTGAGCGGCTGCAATAACGCGAGGATGAGATGATAAACCTAAATAGTTGTTTGAACAAAAATTCAATACTTCTTCTCCTGTGCTTACTTTTATCTCTGCTCCTTGAGGGGTGGTTATAATTCGTTCGCTTTTATATAGTCCAGCAGCTTTTATTTCTGCTAATTCTTTGACTAAAGAATCTTTCAGTTTTCCGTACATAATATTGTTTTTAAGGTTGCCAAATATATGGGTTTTGAAACGATGAAAATAGTGTTTAGATTAGGTCTTTAAACAAAAAAGAGGAACCTTTCGATTCCTCTTTTTAAATTATATTCTAAACTTAGAACTTCCGTCCACCGTCTTTTTTATACCAAACCTTGAGCGATCATAGCGTCAGCAACCTTTACGAAACCAGCAATATTTGCTCCTTTAACGTAATCTACAGTTCCGTCTGCATTTGTTCCATATTTTACACACGAAGAATGAATTGCTTTCATAATGTCGTGTAAACGTGTATCAACTTCTTCAGCTGACCATGCCAAACGTAATGAGTTTTGAGACATTTCTAAACCAGAAGTGGCAACACCACCTGCATTTGAAGCTTTTCCTGGAGCAAACATAATATTTGCAGCGGTGAAAGCATGAACAGCTTCTGGAGTTGAAGGCATGTTAGCACCTTCTGCAACTCCAATTACACCCGCATTGATTAATACTTTTGCATTCGCAGCGTCTAACTCATTTTGAGTCGCACATGGCATTGCTAAATCTACTTTGTTTACTACTTCCCAAGGACGTTTACCTTCAAAGAAATCAACTCCGTATTTGTTAGCGTATTCTTTAATACGGCCACGTTTTACGTTTTTCAATTCCATTAAGAAAGCTAATTTCTCTGCGTCAATTCCTGCAGGGTCATAAATACAACCTGAAGAATCCGAAGCAGTAACAGCTTTTCCACCTAATTGAGTTAATTTTTCAATAGCATATTGCGCTACGTTTCCAGAACCAGAAACGGCAACAACTTTTCCTTCCATTGAATCACCTTTTCTCAATAACATTTCGTTTAAGAAATATACAGCTCCGTAACCCGTGGCTTCTGGACGAATTAATGAACCTCCGTATTCTAATCCTTTACCCGTTAAAATACCGGTAAATTCGTTACGAAGTCTTTTGTATTGACCAAACATAAAACCAATTTCACGACCACCAACACCAATATCACCAGCAGGTACATCGGTATCTGCACCAATATGTTTAGATAATTCTGTCATTAATGATTGGCAAAAACGCATTACTTCATTGTCTGATTTCCCTTTTGGGTCAAAATCAGAACCACCTTTACCACCTCCCATAGGAAGGGTAGTCAATGAGTTTTTAAATACTTGCTCAAATCCTAAGAATTTTAGGATGGATAAAGTTACCGAAGGGTGAAAGCGCATACCACCTTTGTATGGTCCAATTGCAGAGTTAAATTGAACTCTGTACCCGCGGTTAACTTGAATATTGCCTGCGTCATCTAGCCAAGGAATTCTGAATTGAATTGCGCGCTCAGGCTCAACCATTCTTTCTAATAATTTTTTCCCCTGATATTTAGGATTTTCCTCAACAAATGGAATAACTGATTCCATCACTTCCTCAACCGCTTGAAGAAACTCTTTTTCGTGTCCGTTTTTAACGGCAACTGTGCTCATGAACGCATCAATCTGAGCTTGGTATTTATTTGCTGACATTTTGTTTTGTTAAAAATTTAGGGCGCAAAATTAATCAAATTAATTTCATAAATTTTTCAAATGTATTGATAATTTTTTATGATAAAAGTCTTGAAATTAAATCAGTTCCACCACTTTCCCAGGTAGTGTTCTAATCATTCCATTCAGCTCTAAATTTAACAATGGTATGGAGGATTGACTAACAGAAATACCTGCCGACAAGCATAACTCATCCATGGGTAGTTTTCTGTGATCGGAAAGGATGAGAATTAGCTTTTCTTCGATTTTAGTAAGGGGAACAAATAGTTGTTTTTGAATCGCTTTGGGTGCAGGCTGTTCTCTCCAATTCATTAAATATTTAATATCCGTTGCCGATTCTACAAGTGAAGCTTTGTTACTACGGATTAAGAAATTACACCCCTCACTTTGTTTATCTCCAGGTCGACCCGGAATGGCAAAAACATCTCTACCATAACCAAATCCTAAATCGGCAGTAATCATTGAGCCCCCAGTTCGTTGAGATTCAACAACCAAAACAGCGTCTGCCATACCTGCAACAATCCTATTTCTCTTAGGGAAATTTTCTCTGTCTGGCTTAGTTCCACTCATAAACTCCGTTAATAGCGCCCCGTTATTTTGCATTTTTTGGATATACTTTTTATGTTCTGAAGGGTAAATCCTATCTAGTCCATGCGCTAAAACGCCTATGGTTGGAAGGTTGTTTTTAATGGCAGAATCGTGGGCTATGATATCTATTCCGAATGCTAAACCACTTAAAATGAGAACATTTTGATTGGCAAGTTCGGTAATTATTTTGGCAGTTATTTTTTTTCCCTGAGGTGTTGCTCTTCGAGTTCCTACAACTGCCAAAATCTTTGAGTGATTAAAATTTACTACTCCTTTTGTAAACAATAAAACCGGAGCATCTGCACAAAATTTTAATCTGCGAGGGTATTTTTCATCATCGTAGGGGATACATTGAATTTCATTTCTCTCTATAAAGTTAAGTTCTTTTTCAACTTCTATCCAGTTCGGGCCGCTACAAATGGCTTCTTTGATTGGAATTGAAATCCCCTTCATGTTTTTTGAGAAGTCGTTTGGCAGGTGTTCAAAAATATTTTTTGCGGAACCATAATGTTTTAAAAGCTTAATTATAGATGTACTACCAACTCCTTTCAATTGGAGTAGTCCAACGAGGTATTTTAAATCGGGATTCATGTGGGTTTAAGTTTTAGGG
>JBFFMY010000008.1:0-70109 GCA_041563475.1 Salibacteraceae bacterium | reverse complement strand
TTTTAATGCGATTACAGAGGCAGAAAGTGTGGATGCCGATAATCCAGATGCCTATATTACAGATGCGAACAATGCAAATGGAGCCTATTGGCAAAGGGAAGAATCCCGGCCAGAATCAGCTACTGAAGGGTATTTAACAATTCATTCTGGATTTGTTAATTACGATATTCATTTCAATCCAAAATGGTATCTAATTGCCGGATTACGTGTAGAAAAAAGCTATCAAGAAATAAAATATAGACTTCAATCTAGTCCTCTAGACCCGGAGTTTGTGGAAAGTCAAGTAATTGATACTATTAGCTTTTTACCAATGACATCTATTAAATTTTCTCCTAACAAAAAATCATCTTATCGTTTTGTGGGTTCACAAACAATGACCAGACCAAACTTCAAAGAATTAGCGCCTTTCCAATATAGAGAGTTCTTTGGTGGTCAAGTAAGACAAGGAAATCCACTTCTTAAAAATTCAATAAACTACAATGCCGATTTGCGTTATGAAATCTATCCGAAATCTGGCGATCTATATTCCGCAACGGTGTTCGGAAGATATATTAACTCCCCAATTGAACAAGTAACTATTGGATCAGCTTCAGGTATATTATTGACCTACCAAAACGCGGATTATGCAACCGCATATGGAATTGAATTAGAATACATCAAAAAGTTACGGAACCTGGTTGCGGAAGAATCTTTTTTACGTGATTTTTCTGTGGGTGTAAACTTCTCGTACATTCTTTCAAAAGTTTTAATTGACACTTCAAGTAATTCAGGACCCAGTGCGACAATTAATAACCCAAATAGACCACTTCAAGGGGCTTCTCCGATATTGTTAAACGCAGATATTTCTTACGAAAAAAAGTTCTCTGAAACGTATAAAACTTCTGCAACGGTTTCATACAATTTCGTGAGCAAAAGACTGTATTCTGTAGGTCGTCAAAACATTGGTGATGCCTATGAGCTTTCTGTTCAAACGTTAAATCTTACCTGGAAAAATGAAATTGGCCAACACTGGCAAATTGATCTTTCCGCAAGTAATCTTCTAAATCCTCTTATTCGGGTTGAACAAGAATCAACCAAAGGAAACGCTCCAACCATGTTAAACCAATATAAACGAGGAATGAACATTGGATTAACCGTTGGTTATAAAATATTTACAAAAAAATAAACCATTTGCAACTAAACATTTAGTTAACATTAGGCAGGGTAAATTAAACATTAGTTAATGCTTACTTAAGGCGAAAGTAATAACCATATCGGTTATTTGCAGAAATAAAACAAACAAACCAAAAACAGAAAAAATGAAACTTTTTACCAAATCAATCGGAATTTTAACCTTAGCTACATTAGTAGGTTTATCTTCATGTAAAAAAGATGATACACCCGAGGAAAACACCAAAGAATACACTGTAAAATCAGTAACTGTTGGTGGTGTTGATTACACCCAAATTCAAGGTACATTAAATAACAACTACACATTTACAGCTAACACAAATTGGTTGCTTTCTGGAGGTGTATTTGTAAAAAAAGGAAGTACATTAACTATCGAAGCAGGAACTATAATAAAAGCTGCTGACGATGGCGCAACTGCATTCTTAGCTGTTGCTCAAGGAGGTAAAATTAACGCTGTGGGTACCGCTCAAGATCCGATTAAATTTACTACTGTAAAATCAAACCCATTACCTGGAGATTGGGGTGGAATTATCATTAACGGATACGGAAAAATTAACGTAGCTGGAGGTTCAGCTGAAGGCGAAGGCGGAACCGGAACTTATGGCGGAAACGATAATACGGACAATTCTGGAACAATGAAATATGTTGTTGTAGAGTATGCCGGTAGAATTTTAGGCACGGATAACGAATTAAATGGATTTTCATTTAATGGGGTGGGTTCTGGATCTGATTTTTCATACTTACAAGCTTATAGAGGTGCAGATGATGGATTTGAATTCTTTGGCGGGTCCGTAAATGTTCGCTATTGTATTTCTACAGGAAACCATGATGATTCTTTTGACTGGACGCAAGGATGGTCTGGAAACGCGCAGTTTTTAGTAGTTAACCAAAATTCTGATAAAGGTGACAGAGGATTTGAGTGTGACAATAACGGTGACGATAATGCAGCAGAGCCTTTTTCAAACCCTACCTTGTCAAACATCACTGTATTAATTGTTGATGATGGGGATCAATCAAATACAGGATTACGTTTAAGAGCGGGTACAAAAGGTAAATTTTACAATTTAATAGTAAAAAATGCCCAAGCCTCAGGTGTAAGAGTTTCGGATGAAGCACCAGCAACTCAAACGTATGATAACATGATGGATGGTTCATTATTAGTCACTTCTACCATCAACTCAATTGGACCTGGTGCCATTGCATGGAAAGATTGCCCACCTTTTCAAAGTGACGCTAAAAATTTAAATTCTGATGCTTCATTCTTAATTGGGTACGTTGGGACGTATACTGGTTCTGAAAGTACAGACCCTTCAACTTTAGGTTCATTCTTCAATTCTGCAAACTATATTGGCGCAGTTCAAGCGGGTGATGATTGGACAGCAGGTTGGACTACTACTTTATAATATTGGCTAAAAGCCAAACAATTTCTATATATCCCTAATATATATAGACTCCGATCGAAGCAGGATTTACAATTGTAAATCCTGCTTTGTTTTTATGCATATTTTTTCTTCAACCCTTTGGAATTTATCCACAAAATCAAAATAAAACAACCTACATTTCGTTAAGCGGTTTTATATAAATTTGGCACCTCTTTAAAAGGAATTCAAATACTCATACATGTCTGAAAACAATTCTTCTCAATCAAGTGATTTTTCATCTGCAAGTTTGCTGTTTTTTATTTTAAAATGGCGAAAACCTTTGCTTATTGTAATGGCACTTACCGCTGTAACTTCGGCTGCCGTTTCGTTAATGATTACACCTAAATATTTGTCTACTGCTATTTTCTTTCCCGCAAATAACTCTTCCTTATCAAAGGGTTTGATGACGGAGGATGCACAAGGAAAAAATGACTTGTCAAAATTTGGAGAGGAAGAACAAGCCGAAGCCATGCTTCAAATTTTGAATAGTGACAAAATTAGATGGCGCTTGTGGAGTAAATACAACATGATGGAGCATTATGACATCAAACCAAGTGCTAAATATGCGCAAACTGAACTAGCAAAAACGTGGGATGATAATGTAAGTTTTAGACGTACAGAATTCAATTCTATTCGCATTGATGTTATGGATATTAGCCCAGATACTGCCGCTCTATTAGCAAACGAAATTGCCGCACTTGTAGATACTATGCGAAACGAAATGATTCAAGAACGGGCAAAAGCCGCCTATGAAATCATGGATGAGGAATACAATAGCTTAGTAGCTTATATGAGTGAGTTAGACGATTCTTTGACCGTTTTAAGAAAAAAAGGGGTGCAAGATTACGAGAAACAAATCGAAATGATCACGGGCGTGTATTACCAGGCTTTGGCTCAAAATAATACACGCGCAGTCAATCAGCTACAAATGAAGTTAGATACATTAGCCAAGTATGGATCTGCATCAAAATCGATGACCGAAAACCTAGAGTTTTTAAGAGAACGTTTGGTCTTGTTACGTGGTAAATACGATGAAATAAAAGTAGATGCTACAAAAGACCTTACGTGGAAATTTACCGTTAATGAGGCCATGGCAGCGGAGAAAAAAGCGTATCCAGTTAGATGGTTAATTGTTGTGGTTTCCACATTAGCTTCTGCCCTTTTAGCGGTGTTAATTATCATTGGAATAGAAAATTACAACAAATATGCTGATCAACTTAAAGGACAATAATTCTCGTCAAGTTGATTCAAAAGGATTCATATAACATCTTGTATTTTGCAGTAGGAATTTTCCTACTTCTTAATGGGTTGTTTATCTATTTTGAAACATTCTACCTCATCCCTATCCCAGTAATTATTTTGTTTTTATCGTTAGGGGTATACGCCAAAATAAATCATGAAAACGAGTCTAGGAAAAATTCCTACCAAACCCTTTATTTAGGTGTCGGTTTATTTGCTCTTTTAAACGTAATTTTCATCTACTTGGAGATGTTTTACTTCATGGCTATTCCAGTGGCTTTAGTCATTGTGGCTTTGGCTCTTTTTAAACTGGACTGGCTATTACTCTTAATTATTTTTCTTGTTCCTGCCTCCTTAACTGTTGATGATGTGGGCGGAGGAATGGGATTAACCATACCGACCGACCCCCTACTTTTTGGAGCTTTGGTAGTTTTTGTTCTAAAATCACTTTTCACGGGAGGTTACGATTTAAAAATTTTAAAACATCCCATAACTTTAGCTGTTATTAGTATGTTATTGTGGTTGTTTATGTCTTCGCTATTTAGTCGTTTGCCGTTGATTTCCTTTAAGTTTTTATTGGCAAAACTGTGGTTTGTGGTTCCATTCTATTTTGCTGGAATTTTACTCTTCAAAAACAAAAAAAACATTATACGTGCCACTTGGCTTTTTGTAGTGCCCATGGCCGGGGTAATTGTTTATACTATTATCCGACAATCGGTCCGCGGGTTTGATATTCAAGCAGCTCATTGGGTTATGCAACCATTTTTTAGAGATCACACTTCTTATGGTGCCATGATGGCATTTTTTATTCCTATGATGATTTCTCAAATAAATAGTTTAAAATGGGAAATAAACACCAAAATTTTAGGCTCTGTTTTATTGGTGATTTTTGTTGCTGGAACAATACTGTCATACACACGCGCTGCATGGGTAAGTTTGGTTGTTGCTGCAGGTTTATACGTTCTAATTAAAATTAAAGTTCGATGGTGGATTGTAAGCTTATCTGGTTTAACCCTCATTTCAATAATTGTTATGTTTTGGGTTCCCGTAATGCATAAGCTTGAAAAAAACCGACAAGATTCTTCTGGTGATTTAGCTGAGCATGTGGTATCCATGAGTAATGTGGCAACGGATGCAAGTAACTTGGAACGACTTAACAGATGGAATGCCGCTTTTAAAATGTTTGGTGAAAGTCCTATTGTTGGTACTGGCCCTGGAACTTATGCCTTTTTATATGCTCCCTACCAAGCAAGCGCTGATTTAACGGTGATTTCCACAAACTTCGGAAATTTAGGTAATGCACATTCAGAATATTTTGGACCTCTTGCGGAGCAAGGAATTCCTGGGCTGGCTATTTGGATTACCCTAATATTCTTTTTGTACTATAGAGGTATTATTACATATTACCGATTAGAGGACTCCAAAAACAAAGCCTTAATAATGGGTGCAATACTTGGTCTAACAACTTACCTTGTTCATGGCACCCTAAATAACTTTTTGGATACCGATAAAGCAGCTGTTCCATTTTGGGCTTTTGTCGCTATTATCGTAGCGATGGATATCTATTATGAAAAATCTGATAAACGGATTTCCCCGAATTAAAAAGCCCTCTTTATTTGCATAAAGAAGGCTTCTGTAAATCTAAAAATTTGCGTTTATTCTTGCTCAGCGAACTTTGACGCTAATCTGTTTTGTTCATCACCTGGAACAGGAGCGTAATCGTGAAATTTACTTGTAAAACTAGCTAACCCATGGGTCAATGAACGTAAAGTTGTGCTATACTTATTCAATTCAGCTAAAGGAACATGAGCTATTATCACTTGGTTTTTCCCTTTAGAATCAATACCCATAATAATTGCTCTTCGACTTTGTAAATCAGTCATTACTTCCCCAACAACATCCTCTGGAGCCTGAACTTCCACAACATAAATTGGCTCCAAAATTTTCGGTGAGGCATCTTTAAACGCATCTTTAAATGCGTGTGCGCCTGCCAATTTAAACGAGATTTCGTTGGAGTCTACCGCATGCATTTTTCCATCATAAACTACCACTCTAACATCCCGTACGTAAGAACCGGTAATTGGACCTTCTTCCATTTTTTCCATTACACCTTTTAGAATCGCAGGTAAAAAACGTGAATCAATTACCCCACCCACTACGGAGTTGATGTAATGCAATTTTCCTCCCCAAGGAAGATCAATTAATTCCTGACCTCTCACAGGTCGTTTTACTGGCATTGGTAAATCTTCACTCCACGGTTCGATATCCATATACACTTCGGCAAACTGACCAGAACCACCTGATTGTTTTTTGTGCTTGTAATAGGCGTTTGCAGGTTTTTGAATAGTTTCTCTATATGGGATTTTTGGATCTTCAAAACTAATATCCATTCCAAATAGGTTTTCCATTGTCCATTTAATAACCGATAAATGCAATTCACCCTGACAATGAATAATTAACTGTTTTAGTTCCTTAGAGTGCTCATACCAAACGGTTGGATCCTCCTGACATATTTTTTTCAAAACCTCACCAATTTTCTCATCATCCTTACGCGTATTTGCTACAATAGCCGTACGAATTCTTGATTCTGGAAATACAATTGGTTTAATCCCAACATTATCATTTTTAGAACTCAAGGTATGATTGGTGTCCGTATTCTTAAGTTTCAAGGTAGCACCAATATCCCCAACTACCAATTGATCCACAGGGTTGCGCTCATGCCCATCCATAATGAACAATTGATTAATATGTTCTACTTCATTGGTAGTATGATTTATCAAAGTATCCCCTGTTTTCACTGAGCCAGAAATCACCTTAAAAAAAGACAATTTCCCTAAATTGGGCTCAATTAAGGTTTTGAAAACAAAAAGCACAGGTGGGCCGTCTAGTTTATACGCTATTTCATGGCCGTCATCCGTTTTTTCCGGATGCATATCAATGGCAGAAGGAGCAACATTATCAATGAAGCCCATTAAACGTCCTGAACCCATATCATTTTTAGCCGATAAACAGAATACTGGGAAAATCTCTTGATTTCTCATTCCCAGTTTCAATCCCATTCTTAGTTCATCTTCCGATAAATTACCTTTTTCAAAATACAGCTCCATTAAGGCCTCATCATTTTCTGCAGCCTTTTCAACTAACTCATTATGCAATCTGTTTGCTTTTTCTAACTCAGATGCAGGAATATCCAATTTCTCCGGTTTACCTCCATTTGGACCAAATTTATACAGTTTCATTTTTAACAAATCCACAATTTGGTTAAAGCCTTCCCCTTCATTTATTGGATATTGCATTTGTGTTACAGCACTACCATAATGGTCTCTTAAAGAGGTCAAAGACATTTCAAAATCAGACTTTTCATGGTCCACTTGATTTATCGCAAAAATTAATGGTTTTTTATAATGCTCTACATGTTGCCAGATTAAATCTGTTCCAACCTCCACGCCATATTGCGCATTAATAAGCATTAAACTCGTATTTGCTACACGTAAGGACGACACCACCTCGCCAATGAAATCATCCAGTCCAGGAGTGTCAATAATATTTATTTTATAGTTTCTCCACTCCGTGTGTAAGGGAGTTGCAAAAACAGAACTTTGTCTTTCTTTTTCTATTTCATGGTAATCAGAAACCGTATTTTTTGTTTCTACCGTACCTCTTCGGCTAATTAAACCTGCTTCAAAAAGCATAGTTTCGGCAAGAGTTGTCTTGCCTGATTTCGAGCTTCCAAGCAACACCAAATTCTTAATGTGTTTTTCATCGAATACTTTCATAACATCTTGTTTTTAGTTTATAATCTACAGGCGTTTCCACCCCTCCAATTTCTTTTTTTTTGAACTATAAAACTACAAACTCAACAGGCTAATAAAGACAACCTTATATCAGAATTTAGCATGATAAAAGTCAGTGCGGTTTTAGAATAAAAATTTTTATCTTTTGCAATGCACTTTTCCCATTCCGTAATTTATTACCCAATTCTGCAGAAGGAATCCGTTCTTTTATGCGCATGAAAAAACGGCACGACATTTGAAACCTTCACACTAAAAGTTATATTTTTAAGTTTTACATATAAAATCGGAAATCATGAAAAAACAAATTGTTCTCGTCTTAGTTTGCCTAAGCTTTATTGAATTTGCTTTTGTGAACCCCAATCAAAATAATCAATCTGAGAGTTTAAAATTTGTAGCCTACACTGTTTTTAATAAGGGTGAAAAACTGGAATATTTGGTCCACTACGGTATTATTAACGCAGGAACCGCCTCTGTAGAAATAGATAAAGAAACCTATACCATTAACGGGCAGCCTGCTACAAAAGTTACGGGAATTGGAAAAAGCATTGGCGCCTTTGATTGGTTTTTTAAAGTACGAGATTCCTATATCACGTATATGAATACAAAAACATTGGAGCCTTATCGTTTTGTGCGGCATGTAGATGAAGGTGGTTTTGTATTTGACCAAGAATATAATTTCAATCATTCTGATAAATATGTGATTACTGAAAAAAACGATACGGTAGATGTTCCTGATGGAATTCAAGATTTGGTAAGTGCCTATTACTATGCGAGAAGTGTTGATTTTGACCAATACAAAATTGGTGATGTAATTTCATTTAAAGCTTTTGTTGACGGGAAAGTTGAACCCATTAGAATTCGTTATTTAGGTAAAGAAAAAATAACCATCAAATCCGGAAAGTATCGTTGTTACAAATTCCAACCTTTAGTCCAAAAAGGCAGGGTATTCAATGATCCTTCTGATGTTACTGCATACATTTCTGACGATAAAAACAAAATTCCAATACTGATTGAAGCGAAGGTAATTGTGGGTTCTGTTAAGTTAGAACTGACCTCAGCGAAAAGAATTAGTCACCCACTCGCGAAATTAAACTAGGCATTTGCTTAAAAAGTGCGGTGCATTGTGGCTTCCATAATTCTGATACGTTAATATTGTATCCCACATGGAGACTCCTGAACACATCAAAGAAATTGTACGGCATTTGCCCAAAAAACCCGGAGTATACCGTTTTTACGACAGAAACGGGAAAATTCTTTATGTTGGAAAAGCTAAATATTTAAAGAATAGAGTCTCTTCGTATTTCAATAAAATCAAATACGAAAACCATAAGACAAAGCTTTTAGTAAGAAAAATTGACCATATAGAATATATTGTGGTGGAGACAGAGTATGAGGCGCTGTTACTAGAAAATTCATTAATAAAAAAACACCAGCCACATTACAATGTGGCCTTAAGAGACGACAAAACTTACCCGTGGATTTGCATTAAAAAAGAACCTTTCCCACGGGTTTTTGCCACCCGTAACCTCATAAAAGATGGCTCGGAATATTATGGCCCATATGCTTCAGTTCGTATGATGCATACTGTGCTAAACATCATTTCAAAACTTTACAAATTGCGTACATGTTCCTACAACTTATCTCCATCTAACATTGCAAACAAAAAATTTAGAGTGTGTTTAGAATACCACATTGGAAATTGTTTGGGAGGATGTGAAGGTAAAGAACAAGAAACTCATTACCAACAAAGCATTGCTGAAATTCGGCATATTTTAAAGGGTAATTTGGGTGATTTAACACGTGATTTGAAAACCACAATGACGCATTACGCGGATAAATTGGAATTTGAAAAGGCCCACGAACTAAAAGAACGCATAATTCTTTTAGAAAACTATCAGGCAAAATCAACTGTTGTAAATTATAAAATTCACGATGTTGATGTATTCAGTATTATATCGGATTCTTATGCGGGATACGTGAATTTTTTAAAAATTAATAGTGGGGCAGTTGTTCAATTGCACACCTTAGAAATTAGAAAAAAATTAGATGAATCGGATACAGAATTACTCGCAATTGGTATAGCCGAAATTCGTCAAAAGTTTAACAGTCAATCGAAAGAACTGTATCTATCCCAGCCCATTGATCTGAAAATTGAAGACGTTCAATTGACTATTCCCAAAATAGGCGATAAGAAAAAACTCATTGACATGTCGCAACGGAATGCCAAGTATTTTATGATGGATAGATATAAGGCAATGGAAAAAGTGGATCCAGAAAGTCATTCCAACAGAGTGATGAACCAGGTTCAAAAAGACCTGCGATTAAAAGATCTTCCTGTACATATTGAGTGTTTTGATAATTCAAACATTCAAGGAGAGTTTCCTGTAGCCGCTTGTGTGGTCTTTAAAAATGCTAAACCATCTAAGAAAGATTACCGCCATTTCAACATTAAAACAGTAGTTGGTCCCGATGATTTCGCCTCTATGGAAGAAGTGGTATACAGGCGTTACAGTAGGCTAATTAAGGAAGGTGAGTCACTTCCGCAACTTATTGTAATTGATGGTGGTAAAGGCCAATTGCACTCCGCGGTTAATAGTTTAGAACGCCTAGGTTTGATGGGAAAGATTGCCGTTATTGGAATAGCCAAAAGGTTGGAGGAAATATATTTTCCCGGAGATTCAATTCCATTGTACCTAGACAAACGATCTGAAAGTTTACGTATTATCCAGTTTTTACGAAATGAAGCCCATAGATTTGGAATAACGCATCACCGAAAACAAAGAGGTAAATCAATTACTAAAAGTGAGCTTCATGATATTAAAGGAATTGGCCCTAAAACAGCGGAAGAACTTCTCTCTAAAATAGGTTCTGTAAAACGTATAAAAGAATCTACTTTAGACGAATTATCAGTTTTTATTGGGGAAGCAAAGGCGAAAATAGTTTGGGACTATTTTCAGCAATTCTAACCATTATTTTACAAATCTTACGGATCGCACCATCGCTTCCACTTCTCGGTAATACTCGCGTTTATCAAACTGCGGTGCAAATGCATATCCTGAAATAGAATATATCATTCCTTCATCCTCGTTTAGAACAAATATTGAAGCCATAGGTCCTCCCATAAAATCGTTCTCCACACGCCATAAACCATGAATTTCCTTTGCGAAATGCCCATCGAAATCAATGTCTTGGGTCAAAGGAGGTTGATACCTGTATTCGGTAGTCATGTAGCTTCCTTCACTTGGTCCAGGAATATAAGCCTGTAGAATGGAATCTCTCTTTGCAAATAAATTTGAATCTAAAAATTGTTGTTTCGCGGTATATGGATACTTATAAATTAAAACTCCTTGACTCACTTCATGTTGATACCCTCCTTTAAGTCGTTGTCTTTCTAGTCTAATCCATGCGTGGTTAGAGTCGGAAGAAGCCAAAACGGTTTCTTTTGGGACCATTACTCTAATTTTCAATAATTTCTCTAACTTATTCCGAATTCCTTTGTTTGGGTGTTTTCGATACTGCGCGTATAACCTATTAAATTCTTTCGTTTGAATGGCATAAACCATTTGATCCGCACGTGCATTAAAAAGCTCTATTAACTCATCTCTACTACTTGCTGTTACATTGATAATAAGCTGACCTTTCGCCCAAGCATCTTTATGAAACGTAACTTCACCTTCGCTAAATCGACTAGTATCAATAGTTATAAAAACTACATTTCTAAAGGTTTTGAAAATTCTTTCAAAATCACTTTTATTGGTTCTAATCACATTAAATATAGGCTCATCTTGAGGCATTCCATATACCTTTTTTTCAAAATGTTCACGTATGGTTTCACCTGTTAGTCCTTCCCATTGATTGGTGGTTGTTACCACAATTACATCACCTGGGTTTCCGGAGACGCTTAGCAACGTATTGGCCGGGTTCTCATCCTTACAGGAAGTAAACACGGCTAGAAAAAGGGTAAATACAAAAAGTGATTTTATGAAATCGTTCATGGTGAAAAGGTATTATTTACGATGCACCTACAATAATTTTCGTGCCAACTTTCAATCCCTTATCTCGTAAACTAGAATTCCATTCCTTAAGTTGATCTACGCTTACCCCTCGGGCGTTTGCAATATCCCATAATGTATCCCCCGATTGAATTTCATAATAGGTATAATTTCCCGAGGTTGTAACTACTGCTTTCTTCACGGATGCATTACTAGAAGGTGCTGCCGATGCATAGGAACCTTTTGGATATATAATCAACTTCTGACCCACCCGTAAACTATTACTTCGAAGACCATTCCAGGTTTTAATATTGGAAATACTTACGTTATATTTATTAGAAATTTTACCTAAATAATCGCCTGATCTTACAGTATATACAACTCTTTCCTCGGTAAACTTTTTTATTTCCTGGCCTTGATTTGGTTTTTCTACTTTGGCCAACGCGTACATTTTATCCTCGTTTTGCACAAAAAGTTCTGCTTTTTCATGTGGCAAATACAAAATCGCAGTCTTATTGTTATACGCTGGAATATAATTCAATTTGTACGTAGGATTAAAATATGCAATATCTGCCACTTGCATATCCAAAGCCTTCGCAATTTCATCAAATCCAATAGGTTTATTTACATGAACAGTATCCATTTCAAAATACGTGGATTTCGGCATTACTGGATATAAGTTATGGGCAGATGGGTTATTCATTACATAATTTACTGCGATAAAAGCCGGCACATAGCCTCTTGTTTCGCGCGGGAGAAACGCGTACAAGTCCCAATAATTTCCATCTGAATTCCCCGCTCTTCTCATCGCCCTATTCACATTGCCTGGTCCACAATTATACGCGGCAAGAGCTAAATCCCATTTGTGATAAATTCCATACAGATATTTTAAATATTGCAAGGCAGCTTCCGTAGATTTAATAGGGTCCATACGTTCATCCATGTATGAGTTTTGGTGCAAATCAAACATTTTACCCGTAGTGTACATAAATTGCCATAGTCCAACAGCTCCTGCTTTTGATCTCGCTTTAGGATTTAAGCCCGATTCAATAACCGCTAGATACTTTAATTCAAAAGGCATTTCGTATTTAGCCAAAAGCTCCTCCATCATCGGAAAATATTGGTGTTGAAGGCCCAACAATTTTTCTGTAGATTTTCTTCTTTTTACTGCATATAGCTTTATAAAGGCATCTGTTCTAGCGTTATACACCAAATCAAAAGGAGAACGTTTATCCAAAGAGTCTAAGAAAGCTGCATAATACGCACTATCATAAACCGGAACACTATCCGGTGCAAAACCAAAGGTATTTAATGACGCAATACTCGTATCCACCTGATGCATTTCGAGATATGGAATTCTCGCTAAATGATCCAAAGTAAAAACTACCTCATCCCCAGCGTCTATCTCTAAAGATTCAATGGAGGCGGTATCCTGACCATTAGATTGAGAAAATCCAATTACAGAAAAACTACACAAGGCAACCAATGGAAGAATGAAAAACTTTCCTATCATTCGAAATTAAATTAATTTATTAGTACTTAGTGGATGGCCACAAATAAAGCCAATTTTTATAACGTTAATCCGCAACAAATATTGTTTTTTTCACCCGAAGATGTTAACGTTTTTAAAGGTTAAATGTTGTTAATCGCCAATTGAAATTCTTCCGAATAATCTGCAGAAATAATTTGTGAATTAACTCGGAGTTTCGCATACCGTTCAATGGCTTTCGATAGATTAAAATCATCTTGACTCATCTCGGCAAACATGCCGTTTCGTGATAAATGACTAGCCAAATACTCTTGTTCTATTTGCCCTGGTGTGGGAACTAAAATTGCAGGTCGTTGAAGAATAGATAAATCCATTACCGTAGAGTATCCTGCACGAACAATTATAGAACGTGCATTTTGCAACAACCATCGTAAATTAGGAGCTGTAAGAAATGGGTAATACAATGGGAGATTAACCTCACCAGTATCCCTAGGGCTACCACCAACCACCACCACCTTTTCATCAAACTTCTGAATTTGTTCTAAAATCATCCTCTCAAAAATTGTTCTTTGAGGTTCAGGTCCTGAAATTACAATTAATGAAAAAGGTTTATCGTGCGTAAAATGTTTTGGGATTTCGCCCACTTCATGCAAACTGAATTGGCTTAAAGGTCCAATAAATTTTGTGTTTTTAGGCAACCTACAGTTATGGGATAAATTACCCGAAAGATTATTTTTTCCAGGAGTATCTGGTATCCAAACTTCACTAAACCTCCCTATAAACCGCAATTGTAACAGGGCTAAAAAATCAGCACCAAAAGGCACATTTATTTTTATTTGATGCGAAATAAAAATCGTTTTTGCTTCAGGGATATGCAATCCATATCTATTATCAGAAATAACAACATCAAAATTGTACTTAATCTGTAAGGCCTCCAATACCTTTCTTTCTTGCTTAATGGCTTGAAGAATACCTGGGATTAACTTTGCAACATGATTAATAAGCTTTCCAGATTCGGGATAGGAAATATTATAACTAGGTAATTCTTCGCGAATTAAAAGTGGAAATTTTTGTGCAAGAACCTCTAAGGCACTTCCATCAGAAGCAATAACTACTTTGTGATTTTGTTCCAGTAAAGCGTGAATTATTGGAATACAACGAGTGGCATGACCAATTCCCCAATTTAATGGCGCTACTAATATGGTTTTGGTCTTATTCATTGGAATAACAAATTAAAACCAAACCCCGCATTATTTGATTTTAATGGAGTTATTTTTGCCAAAAATTATAGGGGATGTCTAATAAAAATAAACTAAAACGATTTGCAGATGTAGCAGAATTCAAAAATGTTTTAGAGCCTTCTTTGGTGGATGTAATTGATGGTGAAAATGGTGGTGCAATTCTCCCTCATCCGATAAAAGGTAAATGGAAAACTGAATTTTTTCCGAATAACAAACCTTTAGTTTTAGAATTAGCCTGTGGAGGTGGAGAATATACCGTGGCATTAGCTCGACAAAATCCAGAAAAGAACTTTTTAGGAGTGGATATAAAAGGGGCTAGATTATGGAAAGGTGCGAAAATAGCCTTAGCAGAGGGTTTAGGTAATGCTGGTTTTTTGCGCACAAGAATTGATTTTATTACCTCTTTTTTTGAAATAAATGAAGTGGATGAAATTTGGATTACATTTCCTGACCCGCAACCCCAAAAAAATCGTGCCCGGAAACGTTTAACGGCTCCGTTATTTATGGATCGATACAAACAATTCTTAAAACCGGGAGGATTGATTCATTTGAAACATGACAACGATTTCTTCTTTAATTATACACTTGAGCAAATTGATGAGCATGGATACAAATTAGAATTCGCCTCCCATGATATTTATGCCGATTTAGATCGTGTTACTGACCCAAAATTGAGAGAAATCCTTCAGGTAAAAACGTATTATGAAGCTAAATTTTCTGAAATTGGTCACGTGATTAAATATTTAAGTTTCAGAATTTCATAATTCATGAGCAGCATAAAGTTATCCGAAAAAAACAAAGATTTCTTTGAGAACGTTTATCAAGTTGTACGTTTAATCCCTTATGGAAGAGTTACCAATTATGGGGCAATCGGTAAATATTTAGGTTCCGCGCGGTCTGCACGAATGGTCGGATGGGCTATGAATGGTTGTTTGAAATCGAATATGGATATCCCTGCGCATAGAGTAGTAAATAGATTGGGCCTTTTAACTGGAAAGAACCACTTCGCCACACCCACATTAATGCAAGAACGCCTTGAATCTGAAGGAATTACTGTTGAAAATGATCAAATAGTTCATTTTTCAGAGGTGTTTTGGGACCCATCAATTGAATTAACTCTATGAAATTTTATAAAATTTAAGTTTTTTGTTTGAGACGCCTTCCGTGTAATTAATTCCAAACATTATCTTCGCCACAAATACACATAATTGTGAACGACAGCATTGTAATCATACCTACGTACAACGAAATTGAAAACATCGAAAAAATGGTTCGAAAGGTTTTCTCTTTGGAGAAAGCGTTTGACTTATTGATTATTGATGACGGTTCTCCCGATGGGACTGCTGCAGTTGTTAAAAAACTCCAAAGTGAATTTCCTAATCAACTATTCCTAGAGCAACGTACTGGAAAATTAGGACTTGGAACAGCATATATTCATGGATTTCATTGGTGTATTGATCGGCATTACGATTTCATTTTCGAAATGGATTGCGACTTTTCCCATAATCCAGATGACTTGCTTGTTTTGTATAATTCCGCTCAAAAAAACAATGCTGATTTGGTCATCGGGTCCCGATATATCAAAGGAGTGAACGTAGTGAATTGGCCGATGGGTAGAATTCTCATGTCCTATTATGCCTCTGCTTATGTGCGAATTATTACTGGAATGCCCATTCGTGATACAACCGCAGGATTTAAGTGTTACCGCAGAAAGGTATTAGAAAACATTGGTATTGATGAAATTCAATTTAAAGGATACGCATTCCAAATTGAAATGAAATTTCGCACCTGGAAAAAAGGATTCAAAGTAAAAGAGGAGCCGATTATTTTTACAGATCGTCAAGAGGGAACTTCAAAAATGTCGGGAGGAATATTCAAAGAAGCATTTTTCGGAGTAATTACTCTAAAGCTTAAAAGTATTTTTGGATACATTTAGTGATTCACTACAAATTTCTGAATTATCTCTTGACTTGAACTCTTAAATGAAATAATATATATACCCGAAGGTAATTTCGAAACATCAATTTTGGAGTTCTGATACGGATCAAAGTTTAGTTCATTCCGCACTACCTTTCCATCTAAAGAATAAATGGTATAACTCTCCAATCTCCCAAAATCATTTCCTGGTTTTACCGTAAAAATGGAGCTGGTAGGATTTGGATACAAGGAAAAACCAGTAATCAAGTCAGTATTCAGCGAAAAATTTCCTTTTGAAATTAAATCTAAATTAGGATCAATTATTACTTGCTCTACCTTAAATCCTACAGGAATCCTATGCTCCTGGCTATTTGAGGCGTGCCATACAGTTTGAATTAATGAATCCCCACTAGAATTGGTAAATAGAATCGGAACAAATAAGTGGAAAAAATCAACAGAAAGGTGCGAAGTTGTTTGAGATAATATTATGTCTACATCATTATTTACTTGGTCCCATTGCACATTAAAACTCGGATATCCTTCCCCATAAATCCATTCGCTTTTATAATAGGATAAATCCCAACCCGCATTTTGCGACATGTGATTAAAAAAATCATCTGTAAGGGCTGTTTTATACGCCAAATTAGGGTCTTGAATATACGATTGTATTCCAGAGAAAAAAGCATCATCTCCTATTTGATGACGAAGCATATGCAGTACATATGCCCCTTTACGATACGTCAATCTGGAATCGAATAACCTAGGTACGTTGAGGGTATCTAGTACAAAAACACTACCGCCAGGTTCTGAAACTATTTTATCTAACACCGACCTTTTCCAACCCTGCCAAAGGGAATCGCTTCGTAAATTTTCATAGGCTATACCCGTAAAGTAGGTTGCAAACCCTTCGTTAAGCCACAAGTCCTGCCATGATCCACACGTAATTTTATCTCCAAACCACTGATGAGCAAGTTCGTGAGCATTTAATTCAAAACGAAAATGATTCATGAAGCTCATCGTTTGATGCTCCATACCCCCACCACGACCAAATTGAGCATGACCATATTTTTCATTCATGAAAGGGTAGGGCCCCACAATAGAATCAAATAATCGAAGTAAGGTATCCGTGGCTAACAATTCATTGATTACAGCTGAACTGTCTTCTTTGTACACATAATTTTGAACGTTCAAATCTCCTTCTTGTAAATTACTCAAAAATGAAATTTCCGCATACGGAGTTACCGCAAATGCAACCAAATAAGGAACAATTGGGTACCTACTCTTCCATGTAACCGTTGCGAATCCATTTGCCACTTCCGTGGAGGTTAATATACCATTGCCTGCAACTCTATTTCCCTCCGGAACAGTAATTATTAGATCTAATGAGTCAGCTTTATCCGTTAAACTTTGCTTGCACGGCCACCACTCCATTGCACCATACGGTTCAGAAAGGGTCCAAATAATAGGCTGGTTGCCATGAGTTGATTGCACAAATGAACCACTACCCTGAGGGGGAATCCCCTGATAAAAAATAGACAGAGAATCTAAAACACCGGCAGAAAACGAGTGATTAAGTTTAATTACATTTCCAATATGAGAATAAATACCGGAATTATTGGAAACTAATGAATCTACCGTTAATTCATTCGATAAATCGAATACTATTTCAGTCAAATCAATGTTTGGTACAAAATAAATTGTTACGACTCCTCTAATAAATCGCTGGGCTGGGTTAATGTTTAATTGAAGCCTATAATACTTCACATCATAAGTAGTGGTATTCGGGTTTTCTTGAATAGTCTTAAAAAAAACTTGTTTCATTTCAGCGTCAATTATTTCATCCATCATAGAATTATCATTGGGAAATCCTTGCGCAATCAAATTGAAACTAAAACCCAATACACCAATCAGAATTAGAAATATGAACCTAAACATGGCAACGAAAATAATGCATTTTAAACCTTGAGTAAACAGCAGTGGAGAATTGTTAATTTCAATGTTAAAGAAATGTGGATAAATTATATATATCTCACCACGCCTTGTTTTATAAGGAAACTTCCCAGATTTAAGTTCAAAAAAATGTTAAACCTTTTATATTAGAAGTAACAAAGATTACCTTTAAGACGTTAATTATAATAAAACGTAAAACTAAGGGAATGAAAAATTTAAGAATCAATAGATTAGGGCTTTTGGAAAAAACCATAATCGAATTAAAAAAGAAGGGGATTTCTAGTGTAGAAGAAATAAGAACGTACTTAATTGAAACGTATAAAATATCAGTAAGTCATTCTATTTTAATCAAACGTATCCATGACCTAAGTTTCTAAATAAACTTAGCGTCTTTAGGGACGATTTCAGTTGGAGGAAATCCAAAATAATTTTTAAACGAAAAAGAGAAGTAAGAAACACTATTAAATCCGGTAGCGAAAGCCACTTCTGAAATATTACCGCCCCTTTGCTCAATTATTTGTTTGGCTTGCTCCAATCTAAACTCACGTAAAAACTGGTTGAAGGTTTTACTCGTAATGGCCTTTACACGTCTTTGAACCGTTGATTTACTTAGTCCCATTTCTACCACCACATCTTCAATAGCAAAAGAAGATTTTTCAAGGTTATTTGCAAATAAAACAATCAACTCGCGCATAAAGATGTCCTCGGTTGACTCAACTTCTGTTTTATTCGTCTCTAGATAAGCCTTTGCTTTTAACTTTCTGCGAATTTCAATAAGATTGGCAATTCGTGCTACTAGCTCCTTGGTATTAAATGGTTTGGTGATGTAATCATCCGCACCATATTCTAATCCTTTGATTTTAGATTCCGACATGGTTTTTGCCGTAAGCAGAATCACTGGGGTGTTCGTTAACGCAGGAGTTTCACGAACATGTTTCAATAATTCATATCCATCCATTTCAGGCATCATAATATCCGAAATAATTAAATCTGGCTCTTTTTTAAATGCCATATCTAATCCTTCCTTTCCATCGGAAGAGCTAAAAACAGTATAACCCTTGAATTTTAAAAGCTCTTCGAGGTTTTCACGCACCGTGGCGTCATCTTCAATAACTAAAATATTAGACATAGAACTAAACGATTTGAATGGATATTGTCACAAATGTAACCAATTGGAGTTATTTTTGACAATAGAACAGATATGATTTCTAGCAAATTATGAGTAATACATTGTCAATAGATAAATCTAAACTACTTGAGCAAGCCGTAAGGCTTCTTAATTCAAGCAGGCAAACGAACCAAAAAACAAATAGGTTTGTACGATTACTATCTGATAATTTTTACCCTACCCGGTGCTTTTTAATCCCAAGAGTAAGCCCAAGGTTAAAAAATATATTTCCACCTATACAAGTAAAGTATGGCTCGGAAGACGCTGAGACGATACCTGATACAAGCGAAATAATTACGATCACACGTTCGCTTGCCACTTATTCTGAAGGTTTAACTGTTGGTCTAACTAAAGAAATTGAAAACGAAGAACTCCTAAGAAAACTTCAAAGTCTTAACATATCCTCGTTCTTGATAATCTCTTTGGTGGTGAATACGCAACCCATTGGATACTTTGCTTTATACGAGGAAACCGTTCCTAGATTATGGTCTAAAGAAGATTCTGATTTATTGTTATTACTCGGTCAAATTTACACCTCCTTTTTACATGGGGAGATTTTGCAAGAAGTAAATTCCGCCCAAGAAACTGTTCTTCAAAAAGCTATTGAAAGTTCAAATGACGGGTATTGGCATATCGATTTAGTGAATAACCACATGCACTTTTCTCGTCAATGGAAAAGGATGTTGGGGTTTAACGTAGATGAACTTGAAGACTCCTTTGAGACTTTTGAAAACCTGATTCACCCCGATGATAAAGATGTTGTTTTACAAGTATTAGATCCCTATTTTAAAATTGGAGTAGGCTCTTACGAATGTGAATATAGGATTAAAAATAAATCGGGTAAATACATTTGGGTACTCACGCGCGCTCATGTAAATTATTCAGATAATGGCGTGCCGCAACAATTTGTGGCCACCAACACAGATATCACCACTAGAATTGATTACAAAAATAAAATTGCCCAAAGTGAAGCCAAGTATGAAAAATTAGTTGGTTCTATTGACGAGATTATTTTTGAGATAGACCGAAACGGGAATTTCATTTTTTTAAACAAAGCTTGGGAAAAACATTTGCTTCTTAAAGTGGAGAAAAGTCTCGGTACATTTTGTTTAAATTATATTCACCCAGATCATCGGTCAATAGGTGAATCTATTCTCAATTCCCATTATACTGGAAATTCGGCTTCCCACAAAACAGCCGAATTAAAGTTTATTGCCGCCAATGGAAAGTCAGTTTGGATGGAGGCTCACAATACCATAAAATTTGATCGCAATCAAAACATTATTGGGATTAGTGGGACACTGGTGAACATCGATGACAAGAAAAAAATTCAATTAGAGCAAATTTCGAATGAAAATAAAATTGCACGTATTTCCGATAACATTTCCGATATTATTTGTGAAATTGATGAAAAAGGGAATTATATTTTTATCTCAAACGGGGTGCGAAATATGTTGGGCAGAAATCCCGAATCTTTTAAAAACAAAAACTCCTTTTTCGATGTTCATCCAGAGGACAGGAGGCTTGTGAAAACCAACCTATTTGATCAACTTTTGAATGGTGCACAATGGGTGGTAGAGCAATACAGAGTCAAAACAGGAGATAATTCCTACCGCTGGATTGAAACCGTTGTTCAACCCCTTATTTCCGTTTCTGGGCAAAGAACATTTATTGCTGCTTCTCGGGATATTTCAGCACGAAGAAAAATACAAGAAGAAATACAAGCTTCTCTGCAAAAGGAGAAAGACCTAAATGAACTCAAGTCTCGTTTCATTACGATGACATCTCATGAATTCAGAACACCGCTATCTTCCATAAAATCCAGTGTTGAGTTACTGGAAATGTATGCCGAGGATTTAGGTGATAGATTCATGAAACCTTTTCATCGACATTTTGATAAAATAACTTCACAGGTAAGTAGAATCAACAACCTATTAAATAATATTGATACTTTAGGGAAAATTGAAGCACTGGAGATGCCTTTTAACCCAGTAAATCAAAATATTTTAGAATTTATTACGCCTATTGTAAATGAACAAATTGTCAAAGAATTTGAGAATCGAACAGTTGATTTAAAAATAAAAGGTAATCCTCGAACAGTCATTTTTGACCCAGCATTGTTTGATCTTATGCTTTTAAATGTATTAAAAAATGCGTTGTTATATTCTGAAAATGGGCCTCCTAAACTCCTATTGGAATTTGCCTCAGAAAATATAATAATTACCATAAAAGATAAAGGCTTAGGAATTCCTAAAGACGAGATGCCACTCTTATTCACCTCTTTTTTCAGAGCAAATAATATTGTAAATCTAAATATTCCAGGAAACGGTTTAGGTTTAGTAATTGCAAAAAAAATAATGGATCTACATCATGGCACTATCACAATAGATAGTGAAGAAAATGTGGGAACCGAAGTAACAATTACACTTCCTAATATAGAATTGGATTAACCATTTCTTTCCATGGAATAATGGTCTTAAAACCCATTTTTCTAACTTTTTCTAATTCTGTTTTTTTTCCCACAAAAAGAACAAAATCTCCGCCCCACGCTCCAAGTGATTTAAAAACTCCATCAATGTTAGAAAACAATTGAGATTTAATTGTTGGATAACCCAAAGTTGCCGAAAGTAACTTTTCATGATCCATTAATGCGTCTGAGAAATTTTCCACAGTGGTTGATTCAGCTACCTTTTTAGTTAAGGAATCCACCTCGTTTACCAACCAATCTCGATCAATTTCCAACGTATTAAATTTGGTGATTTCAGTTCGACTAATTTGCTTTTTACCGAGGTAAACAAAATACAATTTATCCTGCCAATTCGGATTAAATCTAATGGGAACAACTTTTGGTCCCCCATTTCTATTTTGAAATAAAATAGGCCCAACTGCTTGGGCACATGCTAAATCATAACCTGAACCTCCAAACGATTTTTTTAGCAGAGAATACTGATCTACTTCTGCCCATTGAGAAATCAAATTTATCAATGTAGAACTTGACCCCAAACCCCAATTCATATTAAATTCTAGAGTTGTTGTAACATATTTGCCAATTAATTCAATAGCAAATTCTGAATTTAACTCAATAGCCTGAGCTAAAATTTTTTGAAGTCTTTCTGCTATTTCTTCATCAGAAGTAGAAACGATTTTTAAGGAGGATGAAAATGAGGCGTTAAACCAAACATTTTGATTTTCATCTTTGCTTATCCACTGAATAATATCCGGTGATCCTTGACTAGCCTTTAGCCACTGCCCCTTTCTGGTGGGAAATGCTAAAGCAATGGCACCATCTAAAACTGCGTACTCCCCAGTAAGAAGCAGTTTTCCATGGGCATAATATTTTTTAGAATTCGCCATTAGCTATTGGCCTTGTTTGCTCTAATTTCATTGAATTTAGACACAATATCGTTGTGATGTGGAACTTTATCTCTAAAATAAATTTTGAAAAAATCTTTCTCCTCATTCGTTGCGCCTAAATTATTCAACACATTTAACAAATGCATTTTCATGTGCCCTTGTTGAATTCCAGTGGTGGTTAACGCTTTTAAAGCGCCAAAGTTCTGTGCAAGCCCTGAAGCCGCTATTATCATCATTAATTTCTTGGCATTTGGGTTTCCTAATAACTCGTATGCAAACTTTACCATAGGGTGCAAAGTAGTTAAGCCTCCAACAGTTCCTAGGGCCATAGGAATTTCCAACCAAAATTTAAATTGACCATCTTTTATTTCACAATCTGTCAAGGACCTATATTGCCCAGACCTTGATGCATAGGTATGAACTGCAGCTTCAATAGCCCTAAAATCATTTCCGGTGGCAATAACCACGGCATCAATTCCATTCATTATGCCTTTATTGTGGGTTGTTGCTCTATAAGGCTCTATTCTAGCCACATGAATAGCACGTTCAAATTTCAAGGCAAAATCCTCCCCCGACATATCCTCTGTAGCTAATTCAGAAATAGGACAACTTACCTCCGCACGAACCAAACATTCTGGAGTGTAATTACTTAAAATACACATAATTACCTGAATATTTTTTTCTTCGTCTGTGAATACATTTGAAGCCTCCATTTCTCGCTGAAGGGTTTGGGCAAATTGCTCTAAACACGTATTAATAAAATTGGCTCCCATGGAATCCACCGTTTCAAAATTTGCTTTGATTTGGTAATAATTCGGTTCCTCGAAATTTTTATTAATCAGCATTATTTCCTGAATTCCGCCTCCCCTTTTACGCATATTTTTAGTTATGCTATCCGTGTCTTGGTAGAATTTGTCCTTAATTGAATTGAAAAATTTCAGGAGTTTATCATAATCGCCATAATAGACAAAATGTACATGTCCAATTTTTTTTGTGGAAATCACCTCCGCTTTAAAGCCTCCACGATCCATCCAAAAACTTGCTGCTTTGGATGCCGCTGCAACTACAGAGCTTTCTTCAATGGCCATTGGAATAGCAAATATCTCCCCGTTAATCATGAAATTTGGTGCCACACCAAATGGCAAATAGTAATTCGTCAAAGTGTTTTCAATAAACTCATCATGAATTTGTTGAACATCAGGATCAGGATTCCAATATTGCTTAAGAATCTCTTTTCCAGTGACCTTATTTCTAAAGTAATTCTCTACAACCCAATCAATTTTTTCTTCCTTACTAAGTTTGGAAAACCCCTTTATTGCTTTCGACATTTTTTAAATTTTGAATGAAAACGTTCAGTACTTTACTGTAACAAACAAAAGTAGGTTTTTGACAAATTTTAACCCCTATCGGTTTCAAGGAAAGGTGGTGTTCCAATCAGTGAAATGTAAAATCCGTCATGACATCAAATCCAAATGCCCCATGGCTAATAGTCATCCTTATTGAGTCATAAGTCATCACATTTTCAATATGCTGCGTATAATCAAACCTTCTGAATTTGGGCTGATCGATTAGGGCATTCTCTTTGAGATCTACTACCAGAAAGTTATTTTCGAAGGGAACTTTACTTCGTTCGAAATGCCAAATTTCATACTCTGTTGTCACTTTACTTGTCGAAAAAACCAAATTACAGATTAAAAATAAACTCGTGAAAATTGGACCAAATCCAATAACATTGAGCGCAATGAGTTGTGATTTATCAATTTCGAATTTCTTTCTCACGTATTTAAAAGGTACCAGAGTAAGAATTACCGCGAAAAATAGAAACCACTTAAATAGCTCCCCCAAAGAAATATCCGTTATTTGATACATCCAATACATCAAAAACAATCCAATAAACCAGAATGCAGCCATAGTTAGATTTAACCATTTGGGTATTTCAACTTCCTTTTTCTCTGAGATAGTAAAACCAATAGGTTTAGATTTGGTGGGTGAAATTTCTGACATAATTTTAAATATTGTCTTTTATAAAGTTAATTTCGAATCTTAAATAATCAATCATAAAAATGCTAAAAAAATCCAAAAACCTCAGGTTTAGATTCATTTATATTGCATTTTTCACGCTACTAATTTTACAAAACGGCTCGTGTCAAACTAATGATAAACATATGAATACCCCGAAACATACAAACAAATTAATTAACGAAACTAGTCCGTACCTATTGCAACATGCCCATAATCCCGTAGATTGGTTTCCTTGGGGGGAAGAGGCATTAGCAAAAGCCCAAAAAGAAAATAAATTGTTGCTTATCAGTGTAGGTTATTCCGCTTGTCATTGGTGTCACGTTATGGAACATGAAAGTTTTGAAAATGAGGAAGTAGCCAAATTAATGAACGACCATTTTATTTGCATCAAAGTAGATCGAGAAGAAAGGCCAGATATTGATCAAATATACATGAGCGCTGTCCAACTAATGACAGGAAGTGGCGGTTGGCCTTTGAATTGTTTTGCCTTACCCGATGGCAGACCATTTTACGGTGGAACATATTTCCCAAAAGAAAAGTGGATGGATGTCCTAACCCAACTCAATAACGAGTACACCAATAACCCTAAAAAGGTTATTGAATATGCTGAACGACTAACCAAGGGGGTGCAGGAAAGTGAAATGATGGTATTGAATACGGAAGCGCCACTATTCACCGTTGAAACCTTAGACGAAGCAGTTGTTAAATGGAAGCATCAGTTTGATACTATTGAAGGGGGGGCAAATCGCGCGCCTAAATTTCCATTACCCAACAATTACATTTTCCTAATGCGTTACGCGGCTCTTGGTCATCATAATTTTGTAGATGATCAAGTGAAACTGTCATTAGACAAAATGGCGTTTGGAGGTATTTACGATCAAATTGGGGGTGGGTTTACACGTTATTCCACAGATAAATTGTGGAAAGTTCCGCATTTTGAGAAAATGCTCTACGACAACGGTCAATTAATTGCGTTGTATTCTGAAGCTTTTACACGGTACAAGAATCCACTTTACAAAGAAATTGTTTACCAAACTATTGATTTTTGTACCCGCGAATTATATGCTGGGAATGGTATATTCTACTCCGCATTAGATGCAGATAGTGAAGGTGAAGAAGGAAAATTTTATGTTTGGAAAACGGCAGAACTCCAAGAGGTTTTAGGGGATGATTTCACTACAATGAAATCCTATTACAATATTAATGGTAAAGCAGATTGGGAACACGGAAACAACATTCCGCTTCGAAATGAAAGTGACGAAACTGTTGCTGAAAAACTTGGGATTTCCGTAAGTGAATTAAATGAAATAGTCAAAAGGTCAAACGAAAAACTCTTAGCGTCTAGAGCGAAAAGAATTCAACCAGGACTGGATGATAAAAGTCTTACCTCTTGGAACGCATTAATGTTAAACGGCTTAGCTGAAGCGTACATTTCTTTTGGTGAAAAACGATTTTTAGACGTGGCTATTGAAACGGCTGAATTTATTACTAAAACTCAACGTAAGGAAGATGGCGGACTAAATCATAATTATAAAAATGGCACATCTAATATCAATGGATACCTTGAAGATTATAGTCTTTCCATCGAAGCCCTTGTGAAATTATACGAGGCAACATTTGATGAGCATTGGTTAAATGAAGCAAAAAAATTAACCGATTATGCTATTAATCATTTTTATGATTCGAATAGTGGAATGTTCTATTTTACTTCAAATCTTGACCCCGCGTTAGTAGCTCGAAAGATGGAATTAACGGATAACGTTATTCCAGGTTCGAATTCCAGTATGGCAAATGCGCTTTTCATGGTTGGAACATTACTGAATAATTCGGATTATTTGAAAAAAAGTGAGGTAATGTTAAACAACATTCAAAATCAAATTTCGAGTTATGGATCAGGGTACTCCCATTGGGGAAACCTTTTTTTACGCAACGTATATCCATTTTATGAAGTGGCCATAACGGGTAAGAATGCGAACGAAAAAAGAAATCAAATCTGTAAATACTATATTCCAAATAAAGTGGTTTTAGGTAGTTCTATGAAAAGCACCTTGCCCTTATTGGAAGGGAAATATGTTCCAAACGAAACACGGTATTATGTATGCGTAAATAAGTCTTGTCAATTACCCACTGAGGATTTGAACGAAGCGTTACAACAAATAAAATAACGGAATGACGCAAGGTTTTTTAATTCGTAATAAACACCGAATTCTTCTTTTTTTCATCTTAATTGTTCATCTTCCCGGAATTAGTCAAGTCCCCATTTCAAATACGCCAGAGGATCTAAAAAAATTTCCTTATTTAAATTCCGAGTACATAAAACAGAATAAAATCAAAAGTGTTTACACGGAAGTCCTGTTTAAAGTACCTTCCAAACCAATTGAACACTCTTTGGAACGCGATAGCTTTACATTTAATTCCAACGGGCTTATTTCAACTTATCAAAAAATAAATACCCTAGGAGACACCTCAAATTCGAAATACTCTTTTGATATCCAGGGTGAAATAGATGAAATATATTTCAAAAACCGTTCGCGTGAAATTCGAATAAAATATTTTTTTGATAAAAAAACCAATCTCGTAGAAATCAAAGAAACGGACGTTAGAACAGGCGTTGTCATTGAACAACAAAACTTTAAATACGTATATGAAACCTACAACCAGTATAAAAAATATTGGATCAATAATGAGGGATTAACTTTTCGATACGCTATTATTTCTTTGGATGACCAAAACAGGATTATTAAAGAGGAAGGCCGTTATATACGCGGAACGAATAAACACGCAAAACAGTATATTTACACCAATCAATTACTTACAGAATATATTTCTAATACGCGAGAATCAACAAGAAAAGAAGAAAAGTACAAATTGATTTATGATGAAAACGCCACTTTATTGGAAATGGACGAGTACCAAGATGGTGCCCATTTATCACATACCGAATACCTCTATGAAAACCAATTATTGGAGGCAATATTGGAAAAAAATATGCACACCAAACAAATTAAAATAACGAAAGTTAAATACTCCCTTTATTAGAAAAGCCCAGATACCTTTTGGCCACTGGGCTTTTCAGTTTTGTAAATTCCTTTATTTAGTTAACCGAAATTTTTAATGGCCCCTTAGGCTTCGCTTCTTCCTTTTTTGGAATAGTAATAAACAATTCTCCATTTTCGTACCTCGCCTCCACTTTTTGATCATCTATTAGATCTTTGGGCAATGTGAAACTTCTTTTAAATGCCAAATACTTGTATTCTCTACGAGAATAGTTTTTTTGGGCCTCCATATTTTCTTCATTTTTTTCAGACGAAATCGTCAAAACATCATCCTGAATTTGTATTTCAAAATCCTCCTTTTTCAGGCCAGGGGCTGCCACTTCCACAACAAAATCGCCTTCATTTTCTACAATATTTACCGCAGGTAAGGTTGTTTCCGTTTTTGAAAAATTATAGTTACTCCAATTGCCAAATTCTTTATCGAAAAAGTCGGAGAACAATTTTGAATACACTGGTTGCGTGCTTTCTCTTTTTACTAACATGACTTCTATTTTTAAGTTTTTAATTTGAATAGCTATTTTCAAATCACAAACCAATTTCATAAATAAGTCAAAATGACCTGTTTAAGTAAAAAAATGAAGACAAATTTTCATACGGACTGTCTTATTTACATATTGGGAGAGTTAAAAATCCCAATCTTCATTGAAAATTCCAGTACGGATTCCAATACGTGCCCAAAAAACATTTTTCCCTAGTTGCCCTTCAATGGATTCATTATACCCAGACAAATTAATTTCTGCCCGGATATTTGCTTTTGAACTTAATAGATACGATGCTTTTAGATTAAAAGTAGTGAGATTTCTTTTTGTTCCTTGCCCAATTTCATTCCCGTAATCACTTACTCGATCGTTATAGGATTTAAAAATATCCCCTCCATAACTTATGCTATCGGAGTCGACTCCCTGGACTAGGAAAGTGGATTTTAGTTCCACATAAAATTTATTTACATAATAATTCGCAATAAAAACACCCTCATTAAAATTCGCCCCACTTGGATGCGCTATTGGCTGGTTAAAATATCCATAGACGTTGGAAGAAGAACTATGGCTATACGTATATGGTCTAACTCGATTGTATTCTCCTTGAAGAGTTAATCTCTTCACATTAAATGCATCGTAATATTTTACGCCTATTTGGGTTCCATACTTGTTTCCCCACCAGCCATTTCCAGCTTTAATTTCGCTTAGTTTAAATTCATCCAATACCAATTGTCCATAAAATTTCACCTGGTTAGAAGCCTTAAAGCTCACATTTAAACCCATTAATACATTATCAGAAGAGCCCATACTAAATTCAACCGGTCGAAGGAAAATAATAGGATTCATATAATACGGATCAAACCCTCTGTCATACACGCTATCTTGCCCAAGCCATTGCACGCTTTCAAACAAACCAACACTCCACCTTCGTTTAATATTAATAGAAAGGTAATGCATGGTAGAATACTTTTTAATACGCTCATCAGGAGCACCAGGAAGTTGATATATATCATCCATTTGGGCATAGAGATTTACGTATTTGAACTTCCAGATATTTGTTACAATTCTAAAATAATTGTAATTATCCCCTGCGTCACTTACCAAAAGAGAACGGTAACCTTCACCAAATTTATTTTTTCCTCTACCAAGAGTAAAATTAAAATACTTGCCAGGAGCGTAACTTATGTATCCATTGCTGTTATTGTAATAGTATCCGATATCGGAACGATAACCAAATCCTTGCCCAGGAACCACCGTATTATTAAAGATGAACGATTCTACAAAACCTGGAAAACTTGAATTGCTTCCCATAAAATTTATATTTACATCCAGGCTATTGCCAACCATTGCTGAGAAATTTAAACCTATACCTGTTTGAACAAAGGTTTTATTATCCAGTCCAGATTCAAATCCTGTTAAGATTTCTCCAATCGGCATTACCGACATTTTGATAGGAAATTTATCAGATTTCTTGTTTAGAGATAAGCTAAGTAAAAATTTGTCTGTAAAATACTCTCCTTGATACACTTCTTGGAACCAATCCGAGCTATCTACATCTTGTGATTGGTATGGGAAGATATCTGGGTGGAACTCTGAACCCAAAGTGTCCAAATCATGTTGTAAGGGCAAATTTGATTGCCTTTGAAATGGCATATACAATCTGTTTTGAGAGTATACTGAGCCTCCAATGAGAAGTACAAGCCCAACCAACACTATTCGGTATGTGAATTTAGCTCTCATTAGAAATCATAATATAGGTTACGCAAATTTGTTTTTAAGCCAAAATACACCCAGGATGTTCTCCCTGTAACTTCGTCATCTCTATATCGAATGCCGACATTAAGCATTAAGTTCGTTAGAGGATTAAAAATATAGGCAACATTCGCATCGTAATTGTCAACAGTTTGACCGTCAAGAATGGATTTGTTAACGTGTGCAATGGTTGCTTTTAAGCTAACTAATATCCGTTTATATCTGTAATTCCCAATGAAAATTAACTCGGTAAAATCCTCCATTTGTTGCACTGCAAGAGGTTGATTGTATTGAAAATAATCCGTGTAATTATTCTCCGTTCCATAAATACCTTTTCCCACAACATTATATTCCGCTTGAAAATTCAATCCCTCAACATTAAATACATCAAACAACTTTGTTCCAAGTTGAAATCCAACCCCTTTATTTTTAACTCCATACGAAACTTGTCCATAAAATCCCGTGTGACTCCATGGTTTAATAAATACATTAGCACCCAAAATAGAGCTAACTAATGTGTCACTACTTTTTAAAGCCGTGGTCAAAAAAGGTATTGGATTCAAAAATACGGGGTCAAATGGTTGGTTTAAGGAATATGCATTCCATCGTTCCCACATAACGCCTTCAAATGCCCCAACTTCAATTTTTGAATTTGGTTTAAACGAAACATAATTAAAGTTAGATTGCTTCTTAGCGAACAAATCATCGCCTGTAGCATTCCCGCTATGCACTTTATTCAACGTTTGAAGGGATGCCCAATTTGCATGATAGTTTAATTTATTCTCAAAAAAGTTAAGCCCCAATTGCAAAAACAGATAAGGAGCTGAATTATCACTCAACAGAAGAGATCGATATCCATTTCCTATAAACATTTTATCCTGACCAAATTGGAGGTTTACATTTTTTGAGGCTTGAAAATTGACTATCCCAGTCACCAACGAGTAATCATACCCACCTGTTTTAAATCTTTTTGCTTTCCCTTGTCCAGGAATTGCGCCACTTGATTTAATCATGCTATCCACATAAATTGGAAAATAGGATTGACATTCATAAAAGTCTGTTCGGAAATACACCTTCTTGGTAATGTTTCCTTGCACCAAAATGCCTCGCGTATTTGTTGTTAACGTTTGATCCTCTGACCCCGAAAAGTCTTTCCCAACTTCAAAATTCATTACCGGATCTATAGTTATGTACAAATCAGTAGCCTTAATAATGGCTAAATTTTCTCTAAATAGTTTACGGCCAAACCATTTTTTATAGGTTTTACCACTGAATCTATTATGTGTATTGGAAATCAGGGTGTCATATTCTGATTTATTGAGTAAAAGGGGTTTGTAGGAAAGGTGAATTATGGAGTCCATTTCAAATAATTGCCTTTCTGAATCTTGGGTTGTTATTCTATCAAAAGGAAGTGCAATTTTTTGCGCATGCCCAATATTTGACCCTAAAAAATAAAGGATGAAAACAAAACATAAACCAGTAAATTGCTTCATAGGATAAAAATACAACGTTTAGTTCAGGTCATGAATTAAATTATTCAAAAGGCTGCTTGCCCCAATGCGGAAATACTTTTGATTCGCCCATTCTTCCCCTAAAAACGATTTAACCATATGAAAGTATTGCATGGCTTCTTCCGAGGTAGAGATCCCTCCTGCAGCTTTAAAGCCCACCATTAATCCTGTGGAATTATAATGCTCTTTTATGGCTTTGCACATGACCAAACTAGATGAAATATTTGCGCCCGAACTACCCTTTCCCGTAGAGGTTTTAATAAAGTCTGCACCCACATTAATGGCCCGTTTCGAGGCTTCGTAAACGTGTGAAAGATCCAATTCGCAAACCTCTAAGATTACTTTTAATTTCGCATTCATAGAAGCCGCTTTAAAAGCCAAAATTTCTGATTCCATTTTATCAAAATCACCTTCTATGACCATTCCTCGGTTAATTACAATATCAATATCATCAGCCCCATTGATAGCCGCATCTGTAACCTCGGTTACTTTTGTTCCAAGACTTGCTTGTCCGTGTGGAAAAGCAGCTGCAACAACTGCTGTATGAATTAAAGTGCCCTTCAATTCTTTTTTCACAACATCCGTGAAATTTGAAAAAACGCAAAATGCAGCAACATTTGGTAAATCATTTTTCTTTAATTTTTCCATTCCATTACGTACAAAACCCTTAACAGATTCGTTACTGTCTGTAGCGTTAAGGGTGGTTAAATCAAGGCATGAAATTACATCGCGTAAATCTGAAGAAGAATAATCAAATTTAAAATTTTGATTCTCGTTACGTTGGGTTTCCACCCAAGCGGATAATTCGTTGTTTGTCATAGGTAAACCGTGAACTGTAAAAATAAAAAAGCCTGTCTTACGGATGTAAAACAGGCTTTAAATTTATTCACAACGTTTATTGAAGTTTAAATAAAATTGGTAAGTTGAAACGAACCCTAACTGGTTTTCCACGTTGCTTACCTGGACTCCAACTTGGCATACTTTTAACTACACGTATTGCTTCTTCATCACAACCGCCCCCAATTCCTCTCAGAACTTTAACGTCTGTAATTGAGCCATCCTTTTCCACAACAAAAGAAACATATACTCTACCTTGAATATTGTTATCTCTAGCAATTGGCGGGTATTTCATGTTATTTCCAAGATATTGATACATTGCTGCCTCACCTCCAGGGAAACCAGGATTCGTTTCTACAATGGTAAAAATTTCCTCTTCGGCTACCTCTTCTTCTTCCTCAACGGCAACAATTTCAATCATTTCATCTTCATCAGATTCAGAATCGTCAATTTCAAGTTCTTCTTCAATCTCCTCATCATCCTCTACAATTTCAATGATTGTAGTCTGCGGTGGTGGCGGAGGTGGTGGTGGCATTTCTTGCTGAGTAATGGGTATCAACTCATCCTCCTCAGCATCTAATACAAGAGTTCCAAGTTGGGTGAGCCGCACCTCGTATTGTTTCCATTCAAAAGAAACCAATAGCACAGAAAGTGCAATTACCAATCCGATCATGAAATACATGCCAGACTTCTTTTTCACATCAACTTCTGGATTTTTTTTCAGTTCCATTATAAGTTCATTTTTGAGTGTGCTAAAATAGCAACTATTTTACAATTATGAATATTTGATTTTACTTAATGGCGAAATTTATTGGAATTACATAAATAACACGGACCATACGTCCTCCTTGCATTCCAGGATTCCAGTTTGGCATTTGACTAATTACGCGTATTGCTTCTTCATCAAAACCAAAACCTTCATGGCGTAAAACCTCAACATCACTTATAGATCCATCAGTATTAACGATAAATTGCACATATAGTTTGGCTTCTTCATTATATTCTAAAGCTATTTTTGGATATTTTAAGTTTTTTCCTAAATACTCTTGCAATGCAGGTTCTCCTCCTATAAACTCTGGCATTTGTTCTGCGAATTTCACCAAAGGAACAACCTCTGAAACATAAGGCTCAGGCTCAAAAGCCACGTTTTTTGGATCTGGTTTTACTCCAGGATCTGGAATTGGAGTTATTGGAGCAATCGGATCTGGAACAGGATCAGGCTGTGGTGGTACTGGCATCTTTATTGGAGGTTTTGGCGCAGGGGGAGTTGCTTTTTCTACGATTCGAATAGGTGGCTCTTCATCTTCAAGATTCAAATAATCTACAGGACTTGGTAAATTATAAATAATTTCATCAAATGTTTTCCACTCAAAGGCTACTAAAGTTAAACTAAGTGCGATTACTAATCCAATAAGGAAGAATTGAGATGATCTTTTTCGGTAGTCTTTACGCGGGTCTTTTTTGATTTCCATGGCATGTAATGTTTTAGAGATCCATAAATAATTAGATACAGGAACCATCCTACAAAACTGCCAATTGTATTGGCTATAACATCGGATAGCTCTGCTCCTCTTGAAACAAATACCGTGCCTTGAAGTATTTCAATTAATAAACCATAAAAAAAAGAAACTATAAGCGCCAATAAAACGGGGTGTTTATAGGCGAAACCAATTTGAATTTGTGTTGTATTACCGCGTATTAAAAGGAAAGAAAAAATGCAATAAAAGAAAAAATGGACAACGAGGTCAAGTCCTGAAATTCCAACTTTGGGGAATTGGCTACTAGGTAAAAAACTGAGCACCGCTACAAGCAGTGCCCAAAAAATAGTCGCTTTGTTATTAGATATATACAAAGCAAAGTAATTTTAAACAGCTATTAAGCCTTCATATGCAGCAGCATCTAATAAGTCATCTACTTCAGACAGATTACTCATTTTTACTTTAACCATCCAACCTGCTCCGTAAGCATCTTTGTTTACAGTTTCTGGAGAATCTTCTAAATCTCCATTTACTTCAATTACTTCCCCAGAAACAGGCATAAATAAATCGGAAACCGTTTTTACCGCTTCAACCGTACCAAAGGTTTCTTCTCGATCTAAAGAATCTCCTTCCGTATCCACCTCAACGTAAACAATATCACCTAATTCGCCTTGCGCATAGTCCGTAATTCCAATTGTTGCCACATCTCCATCAATTTTGATCCATTCGTGGTCCTTGGTGTATTTTAATTCTGCAGGTACTGCCATGTTATATTTCTTAAAAATTAAACTTTATCAAATTTGGATTTCAAAGGTATAATTTTTATCCATTTAGATTGAACCTTATACTAAATCCTCCATTCGTTGTTGAGTTAGGATATGACAATGAAATTACCGGAGTATTCTTTATGTAATCAAGGAATAAACGAAGCGTTAATTTCCTGCTTAGTTGGTAATCTCCAGTAAGTTTTATGGATAATGCATCTTGCCCATTTGTGGGTACATTTCTATTAATTTCAGCATCCAATTCACGGGTAATACTTATGCTTTTTCGCAAAGAAAAGTCTGCTCTGACCTTAAAATCACTCTTGATTGCATTCCTCTTTGTTTTCGGCTGAAATGGTGCTCGGATTTGTTTGAACGTGTAACCTAATCCTATAGTGAGTTCTTGACCCCGAATTTCCATGACTTGTAAGCTCCGCGTACTTAAATTTATGGTACGATCCTTTTTGATTTCAAAGCGCACTTGCACGGTGTTTTTTAGCGTTACGTCTACATTAATTAATGGACTAAAAGCTTCTCTAATTGTAACCCCTTGGAAATTGTTTTGGGCAACAAAGTTATTATACAATGAACTCGTGTCTCGTGCAGGAGTAAAACCTGAACCATTGACATCATCAAATAAAATATTAGAGGTATATCCACTAACCAAATAGGTGGATTTGTACCCGGAAGAAATACTAATGTTTCGGAAAATTTTCTTCAAAGAAGGAACTTTACTTAAACCAGTATATGTAAGGCGTACATCTGGAATATAGAACTTTTGAAAAATATTTGTGCTTTGTGTTTCTGCACTTTTTCCGCTATACGCAGCTAAAAATGCAGGAATCAAAACATCCGAATGATTTGGCCCGAAACCATCATAGTAACCACTGTCTGATGGGCCATTAGAATAGCTATTTGGGTCTTGACCTAACCTTGCTGAAATTGTTGCTCTGTTCTTATCAAATTGTTCGAAAGCTGCACTGGTATAGTTCGTTCCATCTTTCGCAAATGCCGTTCGAATAGATCCAAATGAGGTAGAGAAATTACCTTGCTCGATTTCACTGTCTCGATTAAATTTTGATTCAATTGACCCATCAGGATTAACATAATCCAAGTAATACCTGTTATATGTAGAATAACTAGAAGTAGTGCTCCAAGCAGTATTTAGTTCCACCCGCAAATCATTCACAGGCTCAACAGTTAATTTCAAATTAAGTTTCTCACCTGCTGTTTCACGATATTGATTATTAAACAATTCATTTTTTATGAGCCAATCTTTTCCCTGTGCGTAATCTAGGAAATCCGTACTATTATTTCCAAAAGCTGTTTGCTGGCCAAAAATGAAACCTAATCCAGGGGCAGAAAAAGATGGGTCCATCCCCATAATATTGGTTTGTGAATTATACCCTGGAAGCATAATTCCATCGGTTACTGCGTAACTCACATTTCCTTTTCTAATCATCATTAAAACCCGGGCAAGGCCATCTAAAACAGCACTTCCGTTACCCGACTTTTCTTTTTTAGCTTTCTCTTTTTCCTCCGCTGGTGATTCTGGCGACTCTCCTGAATCGTCCTTAGCTGTCTCCCTAGATTTTTTATCCTTCGTTTTTTTCTGTCCTGGACGTTTCGAATTCACCCGTTTTAAATAATCTGATTTATTGTACAAATTCACAAAATTCAACGTTCCATTCAATTGCATGGTTTGGGTGTTTTGAATGGTGTTTCCAGCAGTTTCTTCTACAATGAACGGTGCACGCATCCAGCTATACGTAGTTCCATACTTAAAGGATGTAGAGGTCCAGTCTAAAATTGGAATTTTATTAATTGGAACGGTCCAAGCTAAGTTTAAACCATGATTGTAATTCATATTCGTACCTCCAGCCAAAACACTTGTTCGAACCGTTTCACTCCAAGCTTCCCTATTGGTTTCTGTTTGCCCTGGGGTTTCAACAATCAACGATTTATTTCGCGCAGTGAAATCTAGTTTTAATGCACGTGATATATCCCATCTAAATGCGTAGTTTCTATTCCAATCAAACGTTTTATTGACATACACAGGAATCGTATTTAAGAGCTCTGGATTATTATTCCGTGTTCTAGATTCTTGATATTGACGTGTTAAGTCGGTTGAAAAACTAAACGATTTTGGTAACAGGTAGAAATTCACATCCTTTATTAAATCGAACCATTTTGTTTTATTCAGAAACTTACTACTATTAAATGGTTTAATATTCTTTGGCGCAGTTGAATAGTTGTAAGATAATCCCCCACGATACGTTTTTAAGTTGTCAAACTCTGTTTCAAAGTCATGCTTTTCAATAGAGCTATACGAGTAATTCACTGCAAAATTTGAAATATCATACACTTTTTTCTTTTGGGTAAGGTCGGTTTTTTCTTTCCGGACATTTGTAAAATTCAAACTTTTCCGGGTCACTACTGTTTGTTGAACACTTCGAACAGAGTCTTGTTCAGGCCCAGCTGGAAAAGCTTCATTTATATATCTATCAAACTTAATGTCAGGTGCTAGTGGAGCGAATTGTGGTTTAACCACCCCAACGGTATACCCAACATATGTAGGTATTTTAATTCCGGATTTTTTACCGAAAAATTTACCCAGCTCTAAATTCGCTTGGATATCCATATCTTGACGCGTTTCACGTTGACGCTCACTAATTTTCTTTTCAATACTTCCCCATCCGGGTGTACTCATGCTCCCCGATACCGAAACATTTGCAAAATCGGCTAATTTAGTGCTTGCGCGTACCACAGAAGCCCAACCACTTTGATCATCAAAATCTGTTAATCGCAGTTCATTAAACCAAATTTCAGCACATTTTCCTTCCCCATCATCCGTTTCATCTCCCGGATCTTTTCGTGGATTCCGAACCCCAAGCATAATGGTCTTCACGCCATTTAGTGAAGGGTTACCAACAATAGATAATTTTGCCTTTCCATTTTTAATGGTATATGGCGTATTAAATTCAACAACAGCACCACTTGAAATAGCTTCTTTATTTCTCCGGATTTTAAGTTCTTTAAAATCATCCATACTGATTTCCATATTATTTGCTTCCGGCCACACAAATAATCTTTGCTGATCATCTTCTCCATTATACTGTCCAGGCAAGGTTACTTTTAAGGGGATTTCATATTCGTAATAGTTATTTTCAAAATCAGTTCCAACCCGCATAAAAGCAACTAAATCGTTATCATTTACTGCATTTTCCTTTTCATACGACTCCGCATGAATATACATTTTTACCGTATTGTAAGACAAAACGTCCAAATCAAATGATCTATAAACAGCTCGGCCCTGTCCGTCAGGAAGCTCACAAATATTAAGGGCTAATGATTGTTCATTTAACTGATTTAAATTGGTAGATCCCACATTAATTTCTCGCTGAATGAACGGGGGAAGGACATAATTTACAGGTTGCTTTGATGAGTTTACTTCAATGTTTACGGCCGAAACATCAAAATTGGTAAAGTCATCACCTAAAATATAATCTCCTGGATCTTCTAACGTTCCATCAAATTTTCTCCATTCTCCTCTTACCAATTCAAATCTAGCAAATCGCAAAACTGCAGGATGAGAAAACCCACGCATAAACACACGCATAAATCTAATAGAACTAAAGTCTCTAATTCCTCCAACTGGTTCCCCTCTGCGGATTGGAATTTTTAATTGGTACCAATCAATATCTCTTGTTCTTCCATCTTTGGTTGTAATTGTGGCAGTTCTAACATCCGTGATTTGATCATTACCCACATTATTTCTGTTAAAAGTATTTTTATTCACCTTTATTTTATACTGCCAATATGATTCTGTTTCATCCACATTCTTATCCTTATTAATATCCTCCTGATTTGGTCTTGTTGAACCTACCGCAGCTCCTCCATCGGAGGTCGACAATGGAGAATTTCCATCATAATTATTAAACTTTTTGTACCGGGTTAGGATGTCGGCTTCTTGTGCATCATAGGTGTCATTTCTAAAATAAACGAAATTGTCTTGAGAAATATCGTTAAACAAATTCGGTATGCTTTGTACTTGATTGGCATAAGTTCCGAAAAATTCCTTTTCTTCAAACTCACGCAGACCATCAAGACCTACATCTTGATATTGACGCGCGTCAGGATCATTATCAAACCCATCCACAATTTGATTTCCTGGAGTATACCTTCCCCATGCAGATTTGTAAGGGTCGTTAGCCAAAACAGTTGGGGGGGTAGCTAAACCATTTTCAAAAAAGTTCTGTCCATCACGTTGAACGTCTTCAGAAACAGACCCTAAATTGATATACATTGTACCGTCATCTCCATCTGGAAATGGATAATCTTCATTAAAGGGATCCATTACCCAAATTTGAATGTACTCAATATTTAAAGCGTCAAAATTTTGTTGATCAATTTTTCTTTGAATCCCTCCCCAGCGGGTTTCTGGATCAATTAAGGTTCCATCTGCGTTAATACCTGAACTATACACATCACCGATCGAATCCGTTCCTGTAAAATTATCGTAGTTATATGACCCTTTTTCTTCGGGGTAAAATGCAATATCTAGGGTAGGGATATTTTGATTTTGAACGCTACTTACTTGTTGTTTTTCAAAAACTTCTGTAACGGTTACCTCACGCATAAAATGATCACTTTGCATGGCTGGATCATTTTTAATGTGATCAGGAGTTCTAGAGTCATTTCTAAAAAATAAGGGGTCGATAGTATACCACGTTAACAATGCCCTATTAAACCCTAAGGCAACATTATCAATTAAAGAAGCCTCTGGAAATAAGTTGGGTTGATTTTGTGGAATACTAGCCATAGACCATGATATTCTTGAACGTAAATCGATAGTAGATTGGCTTCCTTCAAAATCATCAATATAAGATGTTCCTGCCTCTCCAATGGCTTTTGAATGACCTGGTAAAAATTGCGCAAATTCCCCAGTAATTTGAAAATTAGATTTCTCTTTGGTATCAATTCCCGGAATATTGTCAACTAAACGGGTCAAAAATGGGGATTCCTTTCTATAGGTCCCATCTACTCCCCAAACGGTATTTGAAATTGGCTCATCACCGTAACTCGTTTTTTGAGTAAGAGGACGTTCGGATAAATTCATAATCGTACCACCCAACATGAAATCCTTCGAGATTTTATAATCAAACCGTGCGGCTAACATGGTTTTAGTTTGAATGTTGAATAACGAGTTACTTTCAATCGCTACTTTAATGGGAATGCCAGATTCTAAAAGTCCTTGATTTAATATTTTAACACGACCTAAATTATAATCTACTTGGTAATCTTGGCCCTCTACCAATTCTCTACCCCCTGCAGTTACCTTCACGGCACCTTCTGGGATCTGCATAGCACCTAACGAAATATCATCTGTTATAGAAGATTCATATTTCCCTTTAAAATAAAACCTATTTTTATTCGGGAATTTGGCTTTCGCATTTGGTTGGGTATTGGTATATAGGGAATCAAAGGCATACTTTTCAACGAATTCCAAATCCCCTCCTGAAATTTTATGGATATGGCTACCAAATGGCTCTAGAATCGGGAAAAATACTTTACCGTTTCTTGGGTTTATATTAGGTATATATGTTGGCGCAGAAATAAAATCAAAAACCCCATCTGGGCCTTTATTAAAATTACGGTCCATTTCATCTAAATTCATTACTTGAATTAAAGGAATACCACTAACACTATCTGGCCCGGAAGGGATAAAATTTGTTGGAACTCCTGTTCTTCTATCCAAATACCAAATATCAAACTTGAAATTATCCTTTTGCAATTGATATGCACCAATTGAATATACGTTTTTCATCATCAAATCCCACATTGGGCTTGTAGTATTGATTTTTGAACTTTTCAGCATTTTAGTGAAAATGGCCTTATCATTCACTACATCTGTAGAAAATTCCCCTACTTGAAATACATCATTTTGATACGTGTACTGGAATGCAACAGATAACACTTGGTTAGGCTGCATTTCCATGTTCAAAGAAATGATTCCTAATAGTGGGTTGAATTCATAATCGGTTTCGTTAAGTAAACGGGCCAAGCCTACTTTTTGAAAATCTTCTTGGTCAATATACCCTACAGCTCCAAGGGCAGGTGTTGCTTGGGTATAATCCTTTACAATAGGCGTATTTACAGAAGAGTATAAACTATTGTGATTATTATCTGGAAAAGGGCCTGTGGATAAAAACGTTAGGTTTCCTGTTCCATTCTGATTAAAAACTTTATCCGGATCGGTTTCACCTAAATCTTGGAATGCAATTAGGTTTCGCGTATTTGTGGTAGTGTTGTTATTATTCGTTACCCACACTTCAATTCGCGTAATATTTACTGGAGACGAAACATAAGGCGGTCTTGACATCGCTTCCTCGTAAATATCCCTAAAAAATTGCGATATAAAATAATGGCGGTTATCATCATACTCATCTGCTTTCAGTTCAAACTCTTTGACTTGAGCCCCGCCTTTCACTTCAATTTCTTGCTTCTTTCCCTTTTGTTGGGAGAAAACGGTGGTCACCTCTAATTTCCCGAACTTTAGTTTTGTTTTGAGTCCGAATAAACTCTGCGAGCCTGTTATCAAAGAACCTTGTAGAGGAAGAGAAACGTTTCCTGCCTCAATTTTCTGAATAATATCATCATCGTATCCAGTAAAATCAATTTTTACCTGATTTTCAAAATCAAACGTTGCTTCGGTATTATAATTAATAGAAAGCTTCAGTTTATCTCCAATATTACCAATTAGATTTACTTGGATTTGTTGATCAAAATCAAACGTTGTAATGCTTCGTTGACGCTCAGAAAGAGCTGGGTTTTCCGTTTTTGAGTTCTTCAGACCAAACTTCACTTGGGCAGAACCACTGGGTCGAATATCAATCGTATTACCTCCAAAAATATTATCAAACCCCTCGCTATCCACATTCAAAGAAGGAATAAGATTCGTGTTCCCTTTTTCATCTTTGGAGAACTCACTTTCAGTTGCCGTTTTCTCCTTCCAGTAATTCGCGATAGCTTGATCCAAGTTATACTCCGAATATTCATCAAAAGTCATGTAATTTACTGGCCGATAATCTAAAGAATCACCCACTTTTGATACCACATAATAATTGCCTGAAATGGGATCGTATTGTATCTCTTGGCTAATATTATCTGGGTCTGATAAATCAAACGGGACATTTACGGGATTAAATGGAGTTACGCTATTGTCATCATAAGGAAAGGGTAAATTTGTAGTATTGGTATCGTTGGTATCAGCTAAAATTCGGACAAAGTGGGTATAATAAGCACCATCAAGGGCTTTTACAGAAAAGTTGCCCAATAAAATGAAAGCAGCAACTAAACAGAATTTTAATTTACCGTAATTATTTTCCAAATCGAAAATGTAATCCTGTAATTACAGCTTTTTTAACGCTGATTTAACCAGTTCTTCAACCGGAACATCCGCATTGGTTTTCAATAAATTATCTACCATTTTTGTTGATTTCAACTTATCAAATCCTAAAGCAAACAATGCAGATAACGCCTCTTGACGATTGGTATTGTGTGGGCTTAAAGAAATATCTGAATTAGTTTCAATTTTATTGATTTTATCCTTTAAATCAATAATTATTCTTTGCGCTGTTTTTCCTCCAATTCCTTTTACACCTTGAAGCGTTCTCACATCTTCATTTATTATTGCCGACATTGCTTCGGCAGGAGAAAGCGAGGATAAAACCAACTGGGCGGTTGCAGCCCCAACACCTGAAACTGAAATTAATTGTCGAAAAAATGCGCGCTCTTCTTTATCCGAAAACCCAAACAAAACATGCGCATCTTCACGAATGGACAAATGAGTGAATAATTGAATAGATTCATTTGAACCAATTTGACTAAAAGTATGAAGTGAGATATTTAAAAAATATCCCACTCCGTTACAATCAATTACTACGTAGCTTGGGTTTTTTTCGGCAAGCCGCCCCTTTAAAAATTCTATCATTCGTTCTTTTTGGCCTGCGCATCCATTGAAGCGACTTGTACCATATTTATAATTTCACGTACTGTACTTCCCAATTGAAGTACATGGAATGGTTTATTAATTCCTAACAAAATTGGCCCAATTGCGTCCGTAGACGCTAATTGTTGCGTTAATTTATACGCAATATTTCCTGCACCTAAGTTCGGGAAAATGAGCGTATTCACCTTTTCATTCACAAGCTGCGAAAATGGGAAAATTTCTTCTAATAATTCAGTATCCATTGCAAAATTCGCTTGCATTTCCCCATCCACTAAAACATCCGGGTGTTGACGATGTAAAATTTCAACTGCTTTTGATACTTTTATGGCGCCTGGACTTTGAGAAGATCCAAAGTTCGAATACGATAACATGGAAATAACAGGCTTCACTTTCATTCGTTTTACGGCCTCATTTACTTGCAATGTAATATCTACTAACTCCTCGGCTGATGGATCGTAATTAATCGTAGTGTCGGCAAAAAATAACGGACCTCTTTTGGTAATAACCACATACATTCCAACAATCCTCAACGCCTCTTCATTTTTTCCTAAAACCTGTAGCGCAGGACGAATAGTATCGGGGTAGTTTCTAGTAATTCCAGAAATAGCCGCATCAGCCAAACCGGCTTCTAACATACCGGCAGCAAAATAATTTCTTTCACGCATTAATTTTTTTGCTTCTGAAAGAGTTAGTCCTTTTCGTTTACGTTTTTCGAAAAACATTTGACCAAAGGAATTCCGCATTTCTTCCGAAGATTCTCCTCGTGCATCCATAATTTGACACCCCGATAAATCTAAACCATACTCATCAGCAATTCTTTTAATTTTGCTTTCCAAACCCAATAAAATTGGTTTTGCAATTTTTTGCTCGGAAACAGTTTGCGCAGCTTTAAGTGTTTTTAAATCATGCGCTTCTGCAAATACAATTCGCTGTGGATATCTTTTCGCACGTCTTTCTAACCCTTTCATCAAGGTATTTTCTAAACCTAATCGTTTTTGTAAAGACCTTTTATATTCCTCCCAGTCGGTTATTGGCTTCAATGCTACACCACTTTTAACAGCAGCCATGGCCACGGCTGGTGAAACTGTTGTGATTAGTCTATGATCTAAGGGTTTAGGAATAATATAATCTCGTGAAAAGGTTAAATTTACTTCGTTGTAGGCTTCCACAACTTCTTCCGGTACAGGTAATTTGGTTAAATCAGCCAAAGCATAAACAGCCGCCAATTTCATTTCTTCATTAATGGTTGTTGCACGAACATCCAAGGCACCTCTAAAAATGTACGGGAATCCCAATACATTATTTACTTGGTTTGGCGCATCACTTCGACCCGTAGCCATAATGATATCTTTTCGTGAGGCTATTCCATCTTCATACGAAATTTCGGCAACTGGATTTGCCAATGCAAAAACAATTGGGTTTTTGGCCATACTTCTCACCATGTCTTGCGACAAAACGTTCCCTTTGGATAATCCTAAAAATACATCTGCGCCTTTTATGGCTTCTTCCAGAGTTGAGATATTTGTTTTTCGTCTAAAACTCTCTTTAGTTTCTGGTAAAACTCCCCTACTCGTGTTAATTACACCTTTACTATCGAGCATCAAAATATTTTCCAGTTTTGCTCCAAGTTTTACATACAAACGCGCGCACATAATAGCAGCAGCTCCAGCACCGTTAACTACAATTTTGACCTTTTCAATGCGCTTTTTAGCCAGTTCGAGGGCATTTAATAGGGCAGCGGATGAAATAATTGCAGTTCCATGTTGGTCATCGTGCATTACTGGAATATCCAATTCTTCTTTTAGTCGACTTTCAATTTCAAATGCCTCGGGAGCTTTAATATCTTCCAAGTTAATTCCTCCAAAGGTTGGCGCAATGTTTTTTACAGTTCTCACAAACTCATCTACATCCTTAGCATCCACCTCAATATCAAAAACATCAATATCGGAGAATATTTTAAAAAGTAGTCCTTTTCCCTCCATTACTGGTTTGGATGCTTCGGGGCCAATATCTCCTAAGCCTAAAACAGCCGTTCCGTTAGATATTACGGCTACCAAGTTTCCCTTAGCTGTGTATTTGTATACGTCTTGCTTATTTTCTGCTATTTCTTTACAAGGTTCAGCTACCCCAGGGGAGTAAGCCAAAGATAAATCACGTTGCGTGCTATATGGTTTTGTGGGTACAACGGCAATCTTACCTGGCCTTCCTTCAGAATGGTAATTTAATGCGTCTTCTTTCTTGATAATCATAATCTCAAATGCTTAAGATGTTTATCCAAAAATGGATGCGCAAATTTACACAATCCCTACCGCGAAAAACCAATATTTATTGGCTTTTCGTAATGTATTTTCACCAATTAAATGCAATGTTTTAATTTTATGAAATGAAAAATATTGTTGTTTTAACGGGCGCAGGAATTAGCGCTGAAAGTGGCTTGAAGACTTTTAGAGATTCTGACGGTCTATGGAATAATCACAGCATTTATGAGGTGGCTACTCCTGAGGCTTGGCTTGCAAATAAACAATTGGTTTTAGATTTTTATAATTTCAGAAGAACGGAACTGGAACATGCTGAACCGAATAATGCCCATAAAGCAGTGGCCGAGCTTGAGGAAAATTTTAATGTTCACGTTATTACTCAAATAGTTGATAATTTAAATGATCGTGGCGGATCTAATCAAGTATTGCATCTTCACGGACAATTAACCCAAGCTCGAGGAGAGTTTTCTGAAGATTCTATAATTGACATCGGTTACCAAACCATTCTACAAGGAGATTTACACCCAAACGGAGAGCAACTACGTCCACATATTGTTTGGTTTGGTGAGGATGTTCCAAATATTTTAATCGCAGCAGACATTTGTTATCAAGCAGACATTTTCATCGTAATTGGAACAAGTTTAAATGTGTATCCTGCGGCAGGATTAATTCATTCTGTACCTGCACATTGTGAAGTTTTTTTGATTGATCCAAAAGCAAACGAAATTTCAACCACCGAAAATGTAATTGTAGTCAAAGAAAAAGCCGGAACTGCTGTCCCGGCTTTAGTTAAAATCTTATTAGAAAATAAAGTTTAGTGAACTACATTAAATTTTTGAATAAAAACACGTTGTCCATTTTCTTCGATAGTATAAAAATACATCCCATTTTCATAGTTGGATGTATTTACGTTCAAACGGCCATTTGCCTTATTTACTGGAAATGATTCTAATTTAGAACCCAATAAACTATATACAGAAAGCACAGGATTGTTTACATTCGTTAATGTATAATCCACAACTAATTCATTATTCGCAGGATTTGGATAGGATTTCACCTCTGCATTATAATTTATCTTTTTTACAGAATTTGGATGATCTAATAAAAAATAGGAAATGGTATCTTTAATATCATCCGTATAATTATGCACTTCTACAATCCATTCTGCATTAGCCATGGCCACTGTTCCTGGATCAATGGTAATATACCAATCAACGGATTCACCTGGAGCCATTGCGTCCGGACAAGAATCTTGTTGAATTAATAAATTGAAATCATTAAAGTAACATTGCACACAGTCACAATATCCTATAGCCCATGATCCATCCGGATTTCCGAAATCCTTTAAAGTTGAGTTTATCATTCTCCATGAAACCATTACATCATGGTTGCCCGTATTGGAAACAGTAATTGAACACTTTGTAAATACCCCAGGAACCATTTGCGAATAGGACGAATCGCTACTGAAAGATAATTGAGAGAAGGATGTTACTGACGCCCCCACAAATACAATAATTGAAAGTAATTTTTTAAACATAAACTTGATTTTTTAGTGATTCCATTAATTATAAGGTAGCCGCGAAATTAACCTAAATATTAATATATGTCAATCACCTTTTTTGCTCCCTAAAACTTCAATATTTAAAAAAGAAAAGGGGGGGAAAAAGAATTTCTTTGAAAACACATTATGTTATATATTGCGGGTCTAAATTTTAAATAAAAACAAATGAAAAGAACTTTACTTGCATCCGCATCCATTCTATTAAGTCTTGGTGCAATGGCTCAATTGCCTGTTAGTACTACTCCATCAAACAAAAATGTTGTTTTGGAGGAATTCACAGGAATTTACTGTGTTTACTGTCCAGATGGACACCTTCGTGCAGAACAATTACGAGCTGCAAATCCAAACGATGTGTTCCTTGTTAATATCCATACGGGTAGTTATGCCGCTCCTGGAGCCGGTGACCCAGATTTCAGAACAACTTTTGGTGCTGCTATCGCTGGTCAATCAGGTCTTACTGGATATCCTGCTGGAACTATCAACCGTCATTTATTCCCTGGAATGCAACAAGGTTCTGGAACTGCAATGAGCAGAGGAGATTGGGCTACTGCGGGTGGACAAATATTAACGGAAGCATCTTATGTAAATGTTGCATTAGAAGCAGATATTGATGTAGCTACACGTGTTATGACTGTTGATTTGGAAGCTTATTTTACAGCTAACGGAGCAAGCTCAATGAACATTAATGTTGCTGTGACGCAAAATAATATTGAAGGTCCTCAAACAGGTGGTTCTTCATACAATCCAGGTCAAGTATTACCAAATGGTAATTACAACCATGGTCACATGTTACGTCATATGATTACAGGTCAATGGGGTGATGTGGTAACTACCACTACTTCTGGAACAACTGTAACAAAACAATATACTTGGACTATCCCAACGGATATCAATGGTATTCCAGTTGAAATTGGTGAATTACAAGTTATTGGATTTATTGTTGAGGGTCAACAAGAAATAATTACAGGTGCTGAAGGCCCTGTTACATATACTGTTCCTGCTGGAACAGTATTGGTTGATTTACAAACACAAAACCAAACTTCTACTCCTGCTGATTATTGTGTTTCTACCATTACCCCTAAAGTGTATGTAACAAATAACGAAACCAACGCATGTTCAGGATATGAAGTTAGTTATTCTATCGATGGTGGTGCACCAGTTTCTCAAACTATTACTACTCCTTTAGCGGGTGGGGCATCTGTTTCTCATACATTCCCTGCAGCTGCAATTTCTGGCGGGACACACAGTATTAGTTATGACATTTCTCCAACAAGTTCAACTGAACTAGAACTAGTGACAGGGAATAATACATCTGATTCACCTAGTTTTTTAACTATCTCTTCTTCTGTTTCTGCAACCCCTAAATCAGAAGATTTTGAATCAGTTGGATCTACTGAAATGCCAACAGGAGCTTATACCGATGGTGATTTATCTAACTTTTTCACCGTTGATATCAGTTACCTATCTACTTCTTCAACTCAACCTGTAGGTGGTTTTGGGCAATCGGCTAACTCATTATGGTTTTACTTTTGGAATAATTCTGCTGGAAAAGTCGGCTCTGTATTTTTTGACAAAATTGATTTAGTTGGTAAAGAATCTGCCTCCATTACATTTGATCATGCATTTACAACATGGCAAGGAACAAATGATAAATTAGAGATTTTTGTTTCTGAGGATTGTGGTTCTTCTTGGACATCAGTTTGGGTTAAAACTGGCGCAGATTTAAAAACTGCTCCAGAAATCAATCAAAATAATTCTTTTTTCATTCCAGGTAATGATGATTGGGTTGCAAACACTGTCAATCTTGATAACTATGTTGGAAAAGAGATTATGGTGAAATTTACTGGAACAAGTGATTTCGGTGATTGTTTATACGTGGATAACATTAACATTAGTGGTGTTACTACTGGAGTTGAAGAATTATTCTCTTCTGACTTAGTTAGAACTTTCCCAAATCCAGCAAATAACAACGTAACTGTTGCTATTGAATCTGTGAAAGCTGCTAACGTTACTATTTCAGTAATTGATGTAGTTGGAAAAGTTGTTTTCGCGCAACAAAATACTGCAATCAATAAAGGAGAAAATCAAATTAACATCTCAACGACTAATTTAGAGTCTGGGGTTTATTTTGTTACTATTTCTGAAAACGGATTAAGCACAACTAAAAGAATCGTGGTACAACACTAATCTTTTACAATTTACTGAAGCGGTTATGTACGGTGTACATAACCGCTTTTTTTGTTCTATTAATTCAAAATCAGGCCTTTTGGTTTGATTATATTAAAATGCTATATTGCGGTTCTAAATTTAAATTCAAACAAATGAAAAGAACTTTACTTGCATCCGCGTCCATTCTATTAAGTCTTGGCGCAATGGCTCAATTGCCTGTTAGTACCACTCCATCAAACAAAAATGTTGTTTTGGAGGAATTCACAGGAATTTACTGTGTTTATTGCCCAGATGGACACCTTCGTGCAGAACAATTACGATCTGCAAATCCAAACGATGTGTTCCTTATTAATGTACATACTGGAAGTTATGCTGCCCCGGGAGCTGGCGATCCAGACTTTAGAACTCCTTTCGGTTCAGCTATCGCTGGTCAATCAGGTCTTACTGGATATCCTGCTGGAACTATCAATCGTCATTTATTTCCTGGAATGCAACAAGGTTCTGGAACTGCAATGAGTAGGGGAGATTGGACTACCGCGGGTGGACAAATATTAACACAATCATCTTATGTAAATGTTGCATTAGAAGCAGATATTGATGTAGCTACACGTGTTATGACAGTGGATTTGGAAGCTTATTTTACAGCTAACGGAGCAAGTGCAGTAAACATTAATGTGGCTGTAACTCAAAATAATATTGAAGGTCCTCAAACGGGTGGTGCAACATACAATCCAGGTCAAATTCTTCCTAATGGAAATTATAACCACGGACACATGTTACGTCATTTAATTACAGGTCAATGGGGTGATGTAGTAACTACAACTACTTCTGGTACTACCGTTACAAAACAATACACTTGGACTATCCCAACAAACATCAATGGTATTCCAGTTGAAATTGGCGATTTACAGGTTATTGGATTTATTGTTGAAGGTCAACAAGAAATCATTACAGGTGCAGAAGGCCCTGTTTCTTTTACAGTTCCTGCTGGAACAGTATTGGTTGATTTAGAAACAGCAAACCAAACTTCAGCTCCGTCTGATCTTTGTGTTTCTAGCATTACACCCAAAGTGTATGTAACAAATAACGAAACCAACGCATGTTCTGGATATGAAATAAGCTATTCTATCGATGGTGGTGCACCGGTTTCTCAAACTATTACTACTCCTTTAGCGGGTGGAGCTTCTGTTTCTCATACTTTCCCAGCAGCTTCAATTTCTGGTGGTTCACATAGCATTAGTTATGATGTTTCTCCTACAAGTTCTACTGAAATGGAAATTGTTACTGGAAACAACGCATCTGATTCTCCAACATTCTTAACCATTGATAATTCCTCAATTGGAACATCATATACGGAAGATTTTGAAGATAATGCAGATTTTGATGAGGTATGGGAAAATACAGCAATGTATGCTAATCCTGACTTTTTTGTTATTTCACAAACTTCTTTTTCTGGAATCCCAAATGCTCTAGGAGCATATGCTACTTCTGCAAAAAGTTTTAGACATCGTTTATATAACATGAATGCGGGACAACAAAATGAAATCATTACATACAAAATTGATTTCAGTTCTGTGACAAACGGTCAAGTAACTTTTGATTATGCTGTTGCGGGTTTAACAAGCACGTTCACGGATAAATTAGAGGTTTTCGGATCTACTGATTGTGGTACAACTTGGTCAAGCCTTTTTGCTAAATCAGGTTCTGATTTGGCTACTGGACCAGCAGATAATCAAAATACATTTTATCCTTCTCCAACACAGTGGGCTAGTGAATCTGTGAGTCTTTCTCAATACGAAGGAACTTCAGAGGTAATGATTAAATTCGTTGTAACAGGTAGTGGAAATGGAAACTGTATGTACTTAGATAATATTAGTGCAAGTGGATGGGCTGTTAGCGTGGAAGAGTTGTTCTCTGAAAACAACATCTCTATTTACCCAAACCCAGCGGTTAACACTGCTGCTTTAGAATTGACTGTTGAAGACGTTCAAAATGTTGATATCCGTATTTATGACATGACTGGAAGAACAATTCAATTGTTTAATAAAACACTTACAACTGGTAGTAATGTAATTTCTTTAGATACTAAGGATTTCACTAACGGTATGTATTTCATTGAGGTTTCTTCTGATTCAAAAACTTCAACACGTAAATTAGTTATTCAAAAATAATATCTGATTTAGTATAAATTTTAAAAGCCGATAGTTAATGACTATCGGCTTTTTTTATTGCCGCAACCCACCTTTTACCTAGTAAAATAAAGGTTGGCCTAGATTTTGAACTACATACCCCGCTAAATCTTTTGTTAATGATATATAATGGTTTTTTATAGTCTTTAATAACATTATATTTGGCCTTTTCGCATACATACTAATTCCATTTGATTATGAAATACACTTTTACACTTTTGACTGCTTTGGCATTTGCAGTGGGCTTAAATGCTCAAACTTCAATTCCAGATATCCAAATTCAAACCATTGATTTTGCTACATTTAAGACCAGTGAAATCAATAATGATGGGAAACCTTTCATAATTAATTTTTGGGCTACATGGTGTGCGCCTTGCAAGGCTGAATTAAATGCAATTAACGATGAGTGGCCTGATTGGGAAGAAACTGGCGTGAAAATTTATGCCGTATCTATTGATAATTCAAGATCTGTAAATAGCGTTCAGCCCTACGTGTATGGTCAAGATTGGCCTTTTGAGGTTCTTTTAGATGTGAACTCAGAATTCAGAAGAGCAATGAATGTAAACAATGTTCCTCATGTATTTTTGTTTGATGGAGAAGGGAATTTGGTAAACCAACACACCGCGTACAATCCTGGAGACGAAGAAGAGCTTTTGGAATTAGTTAAAAAATTAGCCGCTGGCGAATCTATAAAATAAGCACTTCAATTATTTAGTATGCAGTTTTTCAAAGGTTTGGTTGCTTTAGTTTGTCTAGCATCCACATTTCCCGTATTAAACGCTCAAAATGTAGATTTAAGCAACGTTGATCTTGGAAGTATTCATGGAAATTTTGATATGAATGCCCAGTATTACCGAAAAGATTCTCTAATTGGAGCTCCTGATGTACCAGAGCAAGTTTTATTTAATGGATTCTTAAACTTAAATTATACAAGAGGTAATTTCAGAGCTGGTCTTCGTTATGAAAGTTATCAAAATGCCATGCTTGGTTATAGTCCAGAATACAAAGGAAACGGTATTCCTTATAGATATGCTGGTTATAAAATTGGTGCTTTTGATTTTACAGCAGGAAATTTTTACGAACAATTTGGAAATGGATTTGCCTTAAGAACATATTTCGAACCTACCCTAGGAGTAGATAATTCTATTGATGGATTTAGAGCAACGTATTCTGATCATGGAATTACTATCAAAACCTTAATTGGTACCATGAGAAATTACTTTACGCAAAGTGAAGGAATTGTTAGGGGAGCAGACATGAATTTTCAGCTCAACGATATGGTTAAAAGCTTGGCAGACAACCCAACCAAAATCCAATTTGGAGGTGCGGTAACTAGCCGTTATCAAGAAGATAAAAATCCTGATTTAATACTACCTGAAAATGTGATGGTTTTGGATGGTCGTTTTAAAATTTCTAGAAAGGGTTTTTCCATCTATAGTGAATATGCCTATAAATACAACGATCCTTCTGCAGACAACGGATATCTCTATGGAAATGGACAAGCATTAGAAGCCGGAGTTGGATATGCACAACGTGGGTTTGGAATTAATTTTACGGCACATACTTTAGTTAATATGGCCTATCGAGCGGATAGAAACAATGGGAGTCAATTTGTGGAAGAATACATTAGTTATGTGCCTGCCTTAACAAAACCCCATAGTTACCTATTAATGAGTACATTATACCCATACGCTACCCAACTTCAAAATGAAATGGCCTTTCAAGTGGATGCGGTTTATAAATTTAAAAGAAACTCACTTCTTGGAGGGAAATATGGAACAACAGTTTTTGCCAATTTCTCCTGGGCACAAGGTTTAGATACCACAAATTTAGATCCAGAAAATGACCCAACTCGCCAAGGCTATACCGTAAATATGTTTAAACCGTCTGCTAGTTTGTTTAGCCCAGGTGATAGTTCTGGTTTATGGCATGATTTTAATGTTACTATTACCCATAAGTTTAGCAAAGAATTTTCTTTGAAACTTACCTATCAAAATTTGTATTATAATATTGATATATTACAAGGTAAACCCGAATACCGTGGGCAGAACATTAAAGCTAATGTGGCTGTTCTTGAAGGTAAGTATAGAGTAACCAAAACGCAGACCATTCGTGCCGAAGCTCAAATTTTACTTACGGAACAACATGATGGAGATTGGTTAGCATTCGTAGCAGAATATACAATCTCTCCCCATTGGTCGTTTTCTATATTAGATCAATACAATTATGGAAATAAGGTGCCAGAAAAACAAATTCATTACTTTACAACTGCAGTTGGATATACCAAAAAAGCTAGTAGAATTATGTTAAGTTATGGACGTCAAAGAGAAGGTCTCTTTTGCGTTGGTGGAATCTGTAGAGTTGTACCCGCCTCAAATGGTATTAAATTAACGCTTTCTAGTACCTTTTAAAACAAACGAAATGAATAAGATTTTAGCACTTTTTATGGCCATTTCCATTGGTTTTGTTGGATGTGACATAGTTGAAAATCCTTACGATAACAGTGGGGCTGGTCCTGGAGAGGAAACTTTTAATGACACGGTTTATAATGATACCACGGTAAACAAAAGGCGAATTTTACTCGAAGAGTTCACCGGCCATAAGTGTCCAAATTGCCCTGAAGGAGCAGATATTGCCGAACAAATGAAATTAGATCATCCTGATGATTTTCTTTCTGTTGCCATTCACAATTCGGGGGCATTTTCAAAGCCTGATTTAAGCAGTCCAGATCACCCTTATCCCAGTGTATTTGAAACAGAAACAGGTGAGAAACTTCGAATTAAATATCAGTATTCTGCTTTTCCTGGAGGAATGTTAAATCGAACAGAAATTAATGGCTCCGTTAAAGTAAGTTATACAAAATGGGCACAAGAACTCAACACACTAATTGCCAATACGGCATACATGGTTCCGCGATTTAAGCTCAACTTAGAAAATATTTACAACAGTAAACCTGAAGATCGTTCTATTCGCGTGAGATACAAGGCTACTTGTCTTCAAAACCTTACGGGAAATATTGCTATTGTGGGTTACGTTACCGAAAATAAAATAATAGCTCCCCAAACGGATAACAGACTAACAGACTCATACGTACCTGACTACGAACACAATCATGTTCTTCGTGTGGGATTTCCAGGTAATGGCGATGGTAAAACACTTTTTACAAACCCCACAATTGGAGATGTAAAGGAAGTAGTTTCTGAAAATGATGAGATTTCTGTTGCCTTGAGTGATGAGTGGAAGCCCGAAAATATAGAAGTAATTGTATTTCTCTACAATTCAGACACAGGTGAGATTCTTCACGTAGAAAAAACGCATTTGACGAATTAACACATATGATTCGGATGTGAAAAAGGCTTCAAATATTGAGGCTTTTTTTGTTTTATTCTTGACCATTTACACTAATAAACTTGACTTGTTCAATTTAATGTCTCATTCTTGCACTTAATTAATAATTAACCAATTTAATACATACAACAATGAACAAAATTTACCTTTTATCTTTAGGTTTAATCGGGCTAGCCAGTGTATCCATTGCACAGAATAATTTAAAACCCCAATTTGATGCTAAAGAAAATTTTATTTCTGAAAAAACATCATTTGATGCTTCTTATGATGAATCATTTCAACAAAGAGCTGTAGGCGTTTGTTTCGATACAAACCTTTGGGCGTGGGGAAGGTCAATCAATGGCGGTCAACCTACCTACTTTACTGCATTTTTACACAAAGAAGCATTTGTACCTAATTCATATGGAACCTATGTGAATGTGCCAAGCAACACTACCATTACAGTTTCAGGTTTTAATCTTTACGCCCGTTCAATACGGCCTGATGGTGGGTCAGTAAATGTTGTTGCCACTATTTATGCTGCTGGAGCTGATTCATTACCAACAGGGGCTGCCTTAAAAACATTTACGTTATCGTTGGATACTACAACATCTAACTTTTTAAGTGAATGGGAACAAAAAGTTTTGTTTACAAGTCCTGCAATTGTTTCTAATTCGTTTGTTTTATCTATTGAAAATTCAACTGCTCTTGGTGATTCAATTGAAATCATTAGAGGATTTACTGGTTCAGGTGTTGCAGATGGATTCCCTGCAGTTTATCAAGCAGACAGTATTGCAAACGGAGCATATTTCAGAGACCAAGGTGGTTCTTTCGGAGCAAGATTACCTCATTTTTATCCTGTGGTTACATTTATACAAAACGGAAGTTTTATGATGAGTGCTTCTCAATTATCAGGACCTAATGAGGATATTGATTTCACACACGTTCCTTATTCTGTTCAAGGTCACCCAATTTGGTCGATTGATGGATTCATTAGCAGATCAACTACTTTCTATTCTGTGAATGGAGGTTCTTCTTTTTCGAATGCCTCCACTGGTGATACTACCATTACGTTTGTTGATGAAACCGTTAACCACAATATTGTTATGAATGATTCCATCACTATGTGGAGTAATCCAACATGTGTAATTTCTGAATCTCAAACGTTGTTAGCTGCTGCGCCTAATAGCGTGAATGATCTTTCGGCTAATAGCTTTAATGCATATTTCGCAAACGGAAAATTGAATATCATCAATGGATTTGGGGAAGGAACATTGTATAACATTACTGGAAGAACAGTAAAACAAATTAATTTAAACAACCAATTTGAATCGTTTGATGTTTCTGATTTAAACGAAGGTGTTTACATTTTGCAAGTTGGAAATGAAGTTATTAAATTGAAATTATAATTATTTCAAAAAATCTTACTTTGTTAAAGAGGGGGCATTAGCCTCCTCTTTTTTTGTTTTCTATTTTCCGGTAAGAAAAAGGGCCTCAACCCTTTGCGTCCCTTTTAACAATAATTAAAAAAATCGACCCATTTTTAACACAATAAAAAGGATAATTAACCGTAATTTGGTACACACAAAAATTAGAGCTTATGTTAGAATTGACGAAGTATGTCTTAAAGAAAGTAAGCTTTGATAAAACTCTATTTAAAAAGGAACTTATCAAAGCCACTAAGGCGCTTAAGAAAGAAGATTTAATGTTATTGTACACCTGGGGGCTTGTACAGTTTGCAACAGAACATCATGCATTAATTAGAGAGATTATTTCCCCATGATTTAAATACTTAAACTCGGTATTATTTAAGGCCTGTTATGAAATCTATATTTCGTTTCAGGCCTTTATATTTTGTGCGCATAACAGGTGTTCCCGCAAATACTTTCTCAAAAACTTCTTCCGTTATTTCTCTCCAGTCTCTTTTAGAATAATCCTTCCAACCTACAAACCTATTGAAACTTTGTTCTAAGGTGGGCAGGGCATTTTTTGTCCAAGGACATACATCCTGACATATATCACAACCAAATATCCAATCCTCCATTTGGTGTTTAAATTCATTTGGAATTTGAGACTTTAATTCAATGGTTAAATAAGAAATACACTTTTTTGCATCCAATTGGTAGGGTGTGTTTAAGGCTTCTGTTGGACATGCTTCTACACATAAATTACATGTTTTACATAAATCCTTTACGGCTGGTGTCTCTTCTATTTCTACATCCAATATTAGCTCCGCTAAAAAGAAATAGGAGCTCTTTTTCCGGTTCAGAATCAGCGTGTTTTTACCTATCCAACCTAAACCACTTTTAGCGGCCCAAGCTTTTTCCATTACAGGAGCAGAATCCACAAAAGCTCTTCCATGTACATCCCCTATTCGGTTTTGGATGAATTGGAGTAATTCGATAAGTTTCTTTTTTATGACTTTATGATAATCCTTCCCGTAAGCATATTTAGAAATTTTAAAGGTTGTGTCTACCGGAAGAGGCATTTCGGGAAGGTATTCGAATCCTAAAGAAATAACAGTTTTGGCATCAGGAACCAATAATCTCGGGTCCGTTCGCTTGTCAAAATGGTTGGCCATCCAATCCATTTCTCCATGAGAATTTTGATTTAACCAGCCCTCCAAAAAGCGGGATTCCTTCTCTAAAAACTGTGCTTTTGAGACACCAAACAAGGAAAACCCTAGTTCGGATGCACGAAGCTGTATTGCATCTTTGTCTATAGTGTTAAGAATCAAAACAAAGTAGATTGGCTGGAGGGCCTAATTCTTCCCAAATGTTTGTAGGCTAGTTCAGTCACTTCCCTCCCTCTAGAAGTCCTTTGCATAAACCCTTCTTGGATTAAAAATGGTTCATACACCTCCTCAATCGTTCCTGCATCTTCACCAACGGCAGTAGAAATAGTAGTTAACCCAACTGGACCTCCTTTGAATTTATCAATGATAGTTGTTAAAATTCTATTATCCATTTCATCCAAACCATGCTTATCTACATTCAATGCATCCAAAGAGTAATGGGTGATTTTTAAATCCACTTTTCCATTCCCTTTAATTTGCGCAAAATCTCTAACTCTGCGCAAAAGCGCATTGGTAATTCGAGGAGTTCCCCTACTTCTAGAGGCAATTTCATGTGCCGCTTCATTATCAATTCCCACATTCAAAATATTGGCCGAACGGGTAACGATTGTGGCTAGTAAATCTGCATTGTAATATGCAAGTCGGGAGTTAATTCCAAAACGTGCACGTAACGGAGATGTCAACGAACCGGACCTAGTGGTTGCTCCAACTAGAGTGAACGGCTCCAATTCAATTTGCACAGAACGGGCGTTCGGCCCCGTATCAATCATGATGTCAATTTTGTAATCCTCCATTGCCGAATACAAAAACTCTTCAACGATAGGTTTTAATCGATGAATTTCATCAATAAAAAGAACATCGTTCGCGCTTAAATTGGTAAGTAAGCCCGCTAAATCTCCCGGTTTATCCAATACAGGTCCAGAAGTGATTTTAATGTCTACGCCTAACTCATTCGCAATGATATTTGCTAAGGTAGTTTTACCTAGGCCCGGTGGTCCGTGCAGTAAAACATGATCCAATGCTTCTTCACGGAGTTTGGCTGCTTCAACAAATACTTTCAAATTCTCCACAACAGCTTCTTGGCCCGTAAAATCACCAAAGGATTTTGGCCGCAACACTTTTTCTATGTCCCTATCCGTACCTGATAAGTGATCCGGATCCGCATCTAAGTATTCGTTCATATTCACAAAAATAGCTTTTGTGTCTAGTAATTCGTGGAATTCCCTTTCTGTATTTTCAAATATCACATACAAATACATGTTAAAAACTCCTCTTTTGCGCTATTTGAATAGAAGTTCCTTTTCATACATTTGAATTTATGCACATTAGAAATTTTCTACCTCTTCTTTTAGGTCTTTTTGTAAGCCCATTATGGTCCCAACAAATACCAATCAATGGGGTAGCCGACAACACCCATTCTATTTATGCATTTACAAATTGTCATCTCGTAATTTCATCAGAATTAGAAGTTGAAAATGGTACGTTGCTCATTCAAGATGGGTTAATTTTAAGTAGCGGTTTAGGCATAACCATTCCAGAAAATGCTATCGTTTACAATCTCCAAGGTAAATACATTTATCCCTCCTTTATTGAATTACGTAGTGATTATGGCCTCCCTCCTGTTGCCAAAAGGAAACCAACACCAAGACCAGAATTTGTTTCACCAAACAACGGAACCACACATTGGAATGACGCAATTCATCCCCAACTGAGTGCATTTGAACAATTCCAACCGGATTCTAAAAAAGCGGCAGAACTCTATTCTTTAGGGTTTGGGGTTGTGTTGAGCTATCCATTTAATGGAATTATGCGTGGAGGCGCGGTTTTAGTTTCTCTTGGTGATAATGCCAAAGGAGAGGATATTATCGATAAAAAAGCTGCTGCATGTTACAGCTTTGGCAAAGGAAACTCCTCCCAATCATACCCAAGTTCGCTAATGGGTTCCATTGCCCTATTTAGACAAACGATGTATGATGCACAATGGTATGAAAGCACAAAACAACCCGCATCCAACGAATCATTGAGAGCTATTACCGCCAATAAAAATTTACCCCAAATATTTGATGCACGAAATTACCAATCTGTCCTACGCGTTTCCAAAATAGGACGGGAATTTAATATTCCATTTATTGCCGTAGCTGGAGGAGATGAGTATAAAAGAATCAATGAAATTAAAGGGGCCATGACCCCCTTAATCGTCCCCTTAGATTTCCCTAAAGCCATTGATGTATCCGACCCTCTGGATGCCGAGTACGTGACCTTAGAAGACTTAAAGCATTGGGAAATGGCTCCAACAAACCCAGCCATAATTAGTCAAAATGGAATTCCCTTTGCTTTAACAGCCTCTGCAAATCAAAAAGAATTTTGGAGCAACCTGCGCAAGTCCATCCAATTTGGTTTAGACCCCCATCAGGCCTTAAAGGCATTAACATATACACCTGCAAAATTCCTGAATAAAGAAACTATTTTGGGAACTCTTGAATCCGGAAAAATGGCTAATTTCTTCATAAGTGATAACGATGTATTCGTGAAGCGGGGTAAGATTTTCGAGCACTGGATTCAAGGGCGTAGAAACGTCATTTCTGATGCATTTGCCATTGACCCCATTGGTGTTTACAACATGAATGTAGATGGGAAAATGTTCGAGCTATCGATAAAGCCAACGCCAAAAGGGTATGTTGTTTATTCTTCCCTAGGCGCAACAAAAGAAGGCCCACAAAAAGGTAGCATCGCTATTGAAAATAACCTAATTAACCTCGTGTTTACTTCTGGAACTAATGATATTCCTGGCCCAATTCGCTTTATTGGAAAATCAAACTTCCAGGGAAAAATTTTAGACGGAAAGGCCCAAGACTCGTTAGGTGTATGGGTGAATTGGTCGGCAATTAAACAGCAAGAAAAGGTGGCTAGCCTAGATCCCAAAGAACTCCAAGTCTCCCCAGTTTCTAGTAAAGTGAGCTATCCAAATATGGCGTTTGGAGATACGGCTTTACCGCAAACGAACAATTACTTTATTGCGAATGTAACCATCTGGTCATGTGATTCAGTAGGTAATTTTAAGGGTTCGGTTGTAATAGAAAATGGTAAAATAAAAGCACTGGGTAAAAACATCACCAACCTCGAGGAATATAAAGTAATTGATGGAGCTAACCTCCATTTAACCCCTGGTATAATTGATGAGCATTCGCATATTGCGGTTAAAAATGGTGTGAATGAGGGAGGGCAAAATAATTCTGCAGAGGTGCGTATTGGAGATGTACTCCACCCAGAGGATATAAATATTTATCGCCAGTTGGCGGGTGGAGTAACAACGGCTCAGCTGCTCCACGGATCAGCAAACCCAATTGGAGGACAAGCCCAAATTATTAAATTACGATGGGGAGCTGGCCCCGAAGAATTAAAGTTCGTCAGCCCATCTAAATCTATCAAATTTGCATTAGGGGAAAACGTAACACAGGCAAATTCCGATCGAAGAAATTCAATTCGGTTTCCGCAAACACGGATGGGGGTTGAACAAGTTTATTTTGATGCCTTTAATCGTGCAAAAGCGTATGAAAAAGAATGGTCTTCATTTTCTGGTGCAACCAAAAAAGAAAGAAAATCAGGTGTTCTAGCTCCAAGAAGAGATTTAGAATTAGATGCGCTAGTGGAGATTTTGAGAAATGAGAGAAATATCACTTGTCATTCGTATATTCAATCGGAAATCACCATGTTAATGAACGTTGCTGATAGTATGGGATTTCGCATAAATACATTTACTCATATTCTGGAAGGCTATAAAGTAGCGGATAAAATGAAGGCACATGGTGCAAATGCATCTACCTTTTCTGATTGGTGGGCGTATAAATTTGAAGTAAATGATGCGATACCTTACAACGCAGCCATACTAAACAAAATGGGTGTTCTCACCGCTATTAATTCAGATGATGCGGAGATGGGGAGTCGACTCAATCAAGAAGCGGCAAAAACGGTAAAGTATGGTGGAGTATCTGAAATCGAAGCTATGAAAATGATTACAATAAATCCAGCCCAAATGCTCAAAATTGATCATTTAACGGGAAGTATTTCCATGGGAAAAGACGCGGATTTAGTATTGTGGTCTGATCATCCCTTATCCATTTATGCGCATCCAAAGATGGTATGGATTGATGGGAAAATTTATTTCAGTGAAGAAAGAAACGAGGTTCTTTTGGAAGAAAATAAAAAGGAAAAACTCCGTCTTATTAATGCAATGATTAAAGCTAAAGATACTGGACAAGAAACAGAAAATATAAACCCAAAAGAGGAACGTCAATACCATTGCGATAGCTATGAAGATGAAATGGAATACTAATACTATACAACTCCTCAAATCTATTTTGTGGATTCTTACGTGGAGTTTTTCTCTCTCTGTGTGGGCTCAAGTGCCTTCTCCAGTTAAAAACTACCCGAGTTCCGTTTTAATTTTGGGGGGAACTGCCCATGTCGGCAATGGAGAAGTTATTGAAAATTCAGCCATTTCAATACAGGATGGGAAATTTGTATTCGTAAAATCAAAATCTAACAAAAGAATTGCAGAGGATATTTATGACACCGTAATTCGGTTAACGAATGAACACATTTACCCTGGCTTTATTTTGACGGATAACACACTTGGGATAACGGAAATCGATGCGCTTAGACAAACACGTGATTTTGATGACGTAGGGCAATTCAACCCCAATTTACGAACGGCTGTTGCCTATAATCCAGGATCAAAAATTATTTATACGGTGCGAAACAATGGTGTTTTAACCGCTCAGGTTACACCCAGAGGTGGAGTAGTTTCTGGTGCCTCCAGTATTATGCGTTTAGATGCTTGGAATTATGAAGACGCAGTTATTAAAATGGTAGATGGCTTTCATTTGAATTGGCCCGCACGATTTACCCAAAGCGGGGCTTGGTACAATGCGCAACCCATCAAGAAATCTCATAATACGGATGAGAGAATTCAAAGTATTGTTGATTATTTCAAATCTGCAAAAGCGTATTATTTAACCGATAACCCGAAAATAAATCTGAAATATGAGAGTCTAAAATCCGTATTTGAAGGCTCCACAAACCTGTATGTTCATTGCAATATGTCCAAAGAAATTCTTCAAGTAATCAATTTCAAAAAAGAATTGGGCATAAAAAACGTAGTCATCGTGGGTGGATATGATAGCGGTTTACTTCCCGTACAACTGAAAGAAAACAACATCTCGGTAATTTTAAGAAAAGTTCATACCTTACCTGTAAGACCAGATGACGACCCGTATTATTCCTATAAATTACCTGCAATTCTACAGAAAAATGGTATCCTATTTTGTTTAGGTTCTGCGGGAGACATGGAGGCGATGAATTCCAGAAACCTCCCTTTTTGGGCGGGAGAAGCTTCCGGTTTTGGACTTTCAAAAGAGGAGGCTCTTCAAAGTATTACCTTAAATGCAGCAAAAATTTTAGGGATCGATTCGCTTCTTGGAAGTTTAGAAGCTGGAAAACAAGCCACGCTTTTTATTTCCACGGGAGATGCGTTAGACATGCGCACAAACAATGTGGTATTCGGATGGATTGATGGGTGCCCCATTGTTTTGGATGATACCCAAAAACAATTGTATAGAAAGTACTCTGAAAAATATTCTAAGTAAGAAAGATCATTTGAATAGCCTAATAATCTTTACCTTAGTCCTATAAAGAATTACCATGAAAATAATCTCTCACGGGCTAATTTGTATCCTGATTTTATTCCAGTTTTCAATTGGGATTTCACAAGATAGAGTTACTGGAAAAACATTTGCAACGCGTTCGGAAGTAATTTCCCAAAATGGAATGGTGGCTTCAAGTCACCCACTAGCCACTCAGATTGGAATTGACATTCTTAAAAAAGGCGGAAACGCCATTGATGCGGCCATTGCCGTTAATGCCGCATTGGGATTAATGGAACCAACCGGAGCTGGCATGGGAGGTGACTTGTTTGCAATTGTATGGGATTCAAAAACACAAAAATTATATGGTGTTAATTCCAGTGGACCTTCCCCACAAAACCTAACATTAGACTATTTTAGAAAAGAGGGTTTGACTCAGATTCCGGCTCACGGACCATTACCCGTAACTGTCCCAGGGTGTGTGAGTGGTTGGTTTGCTTTACTCGACAAATTTGGCTCCCTCCCCATGAAGCAAATTTTAGCTCCCACCATTCAATACGCGGAAAATGGGTTCCCCATGACCGAATTAATTGCGTACTATTTTGATCGAAGCGTCCCCTACTTTGCTTCCAAATATCCAAATATCAATGAAACCTATACTACCAATGGAAAAGTTCCCGAAAAGGGGGATGTTTTCAAAAACCCTAAATTGGCAAACACCTATAAAATTATTGGAGAAAAGGGCCGCAAAGGATTTTATTCCGGTGATATCGCCAAAGAAATGGCTGATTTCATTCAAGGTCAAGGGGGATTTCTAAGCATTTCTGATTTGGAAAATTTTCAAAGTGAGTGGGTTGAGCCCGTATCTGTAAATTACCGCGGGTATGATGTTTGGGAATTACCACCCAATGGGCAAGGCATTACTGCATTACAAATGCTCAGTATTTTGAAAGGATATGATTTCGGTGAAAATGAATATGGTTCAACAAGACATCTTCACTTAGTAACGGAGGCCAAAAAATTAGCCTTTGAGGATCGTGCGAAGTATTATGCGGATCAACACTTTGTTTCTGTTCCTTTAAACGAATTACTCTCCGATGCGTATGGTGCAAATAGAAAAAATTTAATCAATGAAAATAAAGCAGGCGAATACTTAGCGGGTGAAATAAGTGCAGGAGAAACGGTGTATTTAACTGTTGCCGATAAAGAGGGTAATATAGTTTCCTTAATCCAGAGTAATTACCGCGGAATGGGTTCCGGAATGGTGCCACCAACCCTTGGTTTCATGTTACAGGATCGAGGTGAATTATTCAGTTTAATTGAAGGCCAAGCAAATACATACGCGCCTGGAAAACGCCCTTTTCATACTATTATCCCAGCCTTTGTAACCAAAAATGGAAAGCCATATCTTTCTTTCGGTGTAATGGGAGGCGACTTTCAACCGCAAGGGCACGTCCAAATAATTATGAATTTAATTGATTTTAAAATGGGTTTGCAAGAAGCCGGAGATGCTCCTCGGTTTGATCATTCAGGTTCCTCACAACCCACAGGTGAAATTGCAGATGGAAAAGGGGAAGTTCATTTAGAAAGTGGTTTTGATTATGAAGTCATTCGAGAATTGATTTTGATGGGACATAAAGTGGGGTATACCGTTGGGGTGTACGGTGGATATCAAGCCATAATGTGGGATGAAAAACAAGGCGTGTATTATGGTGCTTCAGAGTCACGAAAAGATGGATGCGCCATGGGATTTTAATAAATTACTGGAAAAATGTTAGAAGAAAAATATCAAAAAATAATCCAAAATCAAGGGGATTACTTTTACTCCAATGTGACCAAGAACATTGATTTTAGAATTTCAGCACTCAAAAAACTTAAATCCCTATTAAAATCGAACGAATCGGTATTAAATGAGGCCATTTATGCAGATTTTAAAAAATCGAGTTTTGAAACCTACACTACGGAGTTATCTCAAATTTACCATGAAATAAATGTAAGTCTCACAAATATTCGGGATTGGAGTAGAAAAATCAATGTAGACACAAACTTGGTAAATCAACCCGGAAGTAGTTACATCATTCCAGAACCTTTGGGTGTTTCATTGGTAATAGGCGCGTGGAATTATCCCTATTTAGAATCGCTTCAACCCGTAATTTCAGCCATTAGCGCAGGTAATACTGTTGTGATTAACCCCTCTGAACTTGCATGGAATTCGTCTAATGCGATGGCGAAACTTATTAATGAAAATTTTGACCCTAGATTTCTACATGTTATTGAAGGAGGAGTAGAAGAAACTACAGCTTTGTTGAAACAAAAATTTGACAAAATCTTTTATACAGGGAGTTCACTTGTAGGAAAAATTGTAATGAAAGCAGCCTCCGAACATCTAACTCCAGTAACCTTAGAGCTCGGTGGGAAAAGTCCAGCAATTGTATGTAATGACGCAAAAATTACAATTACCGCAAAACGAATCGTTTGGGCTAAATTCATAAATGGTGGCCAAACGTGTGTAGCCCCTGATTATTTGTTGGTGGAAAAAGGCATTAAACAACAACTCATTGAAGAAATAATAAAACAAATTCGTTCTAATTATGGGGAACATCCAGAAAACAGTGAGGCATTTGTTCGAATAATTAACCAACGTCACTTTGATAGATTGGTGAACCTCATCGACCCTAAAAAGGTGATTTACGGAGGAGAATCAGATGCGAATTCTTTGTTTATTTCTCCTACCATACTCGATAATGTAACTATGGAGGACAAAGTGATGCAGGAAGAAATTTTCGGTCCAATATTACCCATAATTGAATTTGAAGACTTGAATTGGGCTATTCGGTTTATTAAAAAATTACCGAAACCTTTAGCCCTTTATCTGTTCACCTTTACACCACAAAACAAAAATCAAATACTGGATGAGATATCATTCGGAGGTGGTGTTATTAATGATGCTATTGTTCATTTAGCCAACTCCAAACTACCCTTTGGTGGCGTAGGAAATTCAGGTATGGGAAACTATCATGGTAAATTTGGCTTTGACACCTTTTCTCATTTTAAATCAATTTTAGAAAAATCTACGCTTATTGAACCTTCTGTGAAATATGCTCCATATTCTACATGGAAAAGGAAAGTATTAAGCTATTTATTGGAGTAATAAAAAAATCCCCAATAACCGCGGTTATTGGGGATTCAATTTTTTGTGATATTCCATAGTTAATCTACCAAAGAAGCAGATAAATATTCTCTATTCATTCGGGCAATATTATCTAATGAAATTCCTTTTGGACACTGAACTTCGCAAGCTCCGGTATTGGTGCAGTTTCCAAAACCTTCTTCATCCATTACTCGAACCATATTTTTAACCCGATCGGCCGCCTCAATTTTACCTTGTGGCAATAGCGCGAATTGCGAAACCTTTGCAGAAAGGAACAACATAGCTGATGCATTTTTACATGTTGCGATACACGCACCACATCCAATACACGTTGCCGCATCAAATGCCATATCTGCATCTGCTTTAGGAATTGGAAGAGCGTTAGCATCTTGCGTGTTTCCGGAAGTATTTACAGAAACATATCCACCTGCTTGTTGAATTTTTTCCATTCCAGAACGATCTATCACTAAATCTTTAATTACTGGCATTGCGGAAGCTCTAAATGGCTCAATGTAAATAGTATCCCCATCATTAAACATACGCATGTGCAATTGACACGTAGTGATGGTATTATCTGGTCCATGAGCTTCTCCATTAATAAACAAAGAACACATTCCGCAAATTCCCTCACGACAATCGTGATCAAAAACAACCGGCTCTTCTCCTTTGTTTACTAATTGTTCGTTTAAAACATCTAACATCTCTAGAAAAGAAGAATCAGGTGAAATACCAGTAACATTGTAATCCACTAGCTTCCCTTCTGATTGAGCATCTGTTTGACGCCAAATCTTAAGTAATAAGTTCATATCTTTATTCTCTGACATAATCTATAATTTTTTCCTCTAGAGAGGTTTATTTGTAACTTCTTTGTTTTAACTCAATATCGTTGAAGATTAACTCTTCCTTATGAAGAATAGCTTCTCGTGGATCTCCCGTATATTCCCAAGCAGAAACATAGGCGAAATCTTTATCGTTTCGTAGTGCTTCACCTTCCTCCGTTTGTGAGTCCTCACGGAAGTGACCACCACATGATTCTCTACGATCTAATGCATCTTTAGCAAATAATTCACCTAACTCCAAGAAATCAGCCACACGACCGGCTTTTTCAAGTTCCGTATTCATGCTGTTAGCTGATCCTGGAATTTTAACATCTTTCCAGAATTCTTCTCGAATTTGTTTGATTTCATCCATTGCTTCTTGTAGGCCTTGAACATTACGCGCCATACCTGCTTTGTCCCACATTACTTTACCTAAACGCTTATGGAAATAATCTACTGATTTCGTTCCTTTAATGTTCATCAAGGTATTGATACGATCCGTAACTTCTTTCTCGGCATCAATAAATTCTGGTAAGTCTGTTGAGATTTTACCGGTACGTATTTCATGTGCCAAATAATCACCAATAGTGTATGGCAAAACGAAATAACCATCAGCCAAACCTTGCATTAGAGCCGAAGCTCCTAATCGATTCGCACCGTGATCAGAAAAATTCGCTTCTCCTGCCGCATAGCAACCAGGAATGGTAGTTTGCAAGTTATAATCTACCCAAATACCCCCCATGGTATAATGAACGGCTGGATATATCATCATTGGAGTTTCGTATGGATTCTCATCTACAATCTTCTCATACATTTGGAAAAGATTACCATACTTAGATTCGATAACTGCTTGACCTAACTCAAGAATTTGCTCTTTTGATGGATTATGTATCCCTAGAACATGGGCTTTTTCTTGCCCGTAACGTTCAAATGAAGCTTTGAAATCTAAATAAACAGCTTCTCCGGTTGCGTTCACACCGTAACCTGCGTCACAGCGCTCTTTAGCGGCTCTTGAAGCCACATCACGAGGAACCAAGTTTCCAAATGCAGGATATCTTCTTTCTAAATAATAATCTCGGTCTTCTTCCGCTAATTGCGTTGGCTTTAACGTTCCTTTACGAATTGCTTCTACATCTTTTAAATGTTTAGGAACCCAAATTCTACCGTCATTACGTAACGACTCTGACATCAAGGTTAATTTCGATTGATGATCTCCAGAACGTGGAATACACGTAGGGTGAATTTGCGTGTAACATGGGTTGGCGAAATACGCGCCTTTTTTATGAATTTTCCATGCTGCTGTAGCATTTGAACCCATGGCATTGGTAGATAAAAAGAATACATTTCCATAGCCACCTGTAGCAATAACCACTGCGTGGGCAGAATGACGTTCAATTTTTCCAGTAATTAAATCACGGGCAATGATGCCACGTGCCTTCCCATCTATTACAACTACATCCAACATTTCATGACGGTTGAACATTTCAATTTTACCTTTTGCAATTTGACGATTCATAGCCGAATATGCTCCAAGTAAAAGTTGTTGACCTGTTTGCCCTTTGGCATAAAAGGTACGGGATACCAATACACCACCAAACGAACGGTTGTCAAGCAACCCACCATAATCACGTGCAAATGGAACCCCTTGCGCCACACATTGGTCAATAATAGCACCCGACACTTCCGCTAAACGATACACGTTAGCTTCTCGTGCGCGGTAATCACCACCTTTTACGGTATCGTAAAATAATCGGTAAACCGAATCGCCATCATTTTGATAATTTTTCGCTGCGTTTATACCCCCTTGAGCCGCAATTGAATGCGCACGCCTTGGAGAATCTTGATAAGCAAAAGCTTTTACATTATAGCCCATTTCCGCTAACGAAGCTGAAGCAGCTCCACCAGCAAGTCCAGTACCAACAACGATTACATCAATTAATCTCTTGTTAGCTGGATTAACCAAGTTTATATGGTTTTTATGATTGGTCCATTTATCCTTAATTGGACCTTCAGGAATTTTAGCATCTAACTTTGACATAACTAATTATTGAGCTGGATTTAAGAAAAAATAAATAGCGATAGCGGAAAATCCTACCGTAATTACTGCGCTGTAAATGGTTCCAAGGATTTGCAATAAACCTTTCCATTCACTGTTTTTCCATCCGATGGATTGAAAAGCGGATTGGAATCCATGATTTAAGTGTATTCCAAGTCCTATAAAGGCTAAAACATATCCTAAAGCATAATACCAAATGGTAAATAACGATGTTACCAAAACGTAATCATCAGTAACATTATCTGTGAATTTTATTTCATAAAAGAAATGACGCATGTGTAAAATCAAAAACACAAGAACCAATGCTCCTGTGTAAATCATGTTACGAGAGGCCCAAGTGGAACTGGTAGCTGCATTTTCATATGCGTAACTCACTGGACGTGCCGCTTTATTTTGCAGGGTTAACTTAATTCCCATTACAATATGCACCAAGAAACCCGCAGCTAAAACATACTGCATTACCTGAATTAAGGGATTGGTAGCCATAAAATGAGAGGCTTCATTGAACAACTCTGGACTAACAAATAAAAATAGATTGATGGTTAGATGGACAACCAAGAAAGTAACCAGAAATACACCGGTTATTGCCATCCAAAACTTTCGTGCCACTGACGAATTAAAAAAACCTTTAAGAGGACTCATTTTGAATACATTTTAGTTTAAAAATATAGACAGCAAATGTAGTCAATTAAGCTATTTTGACCCTTTAGAAAAAGTCATAAAAACCTCACGTTTTAATTTAGAATGATTCTAAATAGAGGGGCTTTAATAACTGATAATACTCGCTATTTTTCCTTTTAAAGTATAGTGATAAATGATTGGTTTTTTCTTCCCATAAGAAACCCAATTTAAGAAACTCTTGCGCGTATTCTACTCAAGGCTTGTGGGGTAATTCCGATAAAAGATGATATGTATTTCAAAGGTATTTCTTTAATTATTTGCGGATGGTTGGCAAACAAATCATCGTAACGTTGCTCCGCAGATCGGGTAAGCAAAGACATTTCACGGTCCTTCTTTTTCATAAACAAGTTCTCGGCAATTAATCTTCCGATGTAATTCCCTAGAGGATTTTGCGCATACAAAATTTTAAGATTTTCTTTTGAAAGAATTAAAACGGTGGTATCTGTTATGGCCTCCAACTGATATTCACAGGGCTCCTCGGTAAGAAATGAATCATACGCACTTACAAATTCATCCGCAAATGCAAACCCAAAAGTTAAATCCCCTTCTTCTTTTGGAATGAAAAAACGTATACTTCCTGATTTTATGAAATAGATGTTTTTCTCTACTTCACCAAATTTAACCAGCGGGGTTTTCTTCGGAAGGTTTACTAATTCTAACATGGGGGTGACCAAATCCCACACATCCTGATTCAGCTCATCGTAAGCTTGGTTAACATATCCTTTAAGTTGTTCCATTGCCCCTAATATATTGGCAAAATAGATTATAGTACTGAAAAATAAAAGCGGAATTTACATACGTCTATCCCTTTCTTACACAAATTCAGAAAGCTCTAACCACCGCATTTCTTTATGGTCTAAATCGTGCACTATTTGGGTAAGTTCAGCAGAAATTTTCATAATTTTTTCATGATCATCCACCGCAGAACTCAGCTCTTCGGTAAGTTCCACTTTTCTTTTTTCCAATGCTGGAAGTTCTTTCTCCAACATCTTAAATTCACGTTGTTCGTTAAACGATAATTTAGTTTTAACCTTTTC
>JBFFMY010000007.1:0-73316 GCA_041563475.1 Salibacteraceae bacterium | reverse complement strand
GCAATGAATAAACAAATTTCAGAATATGAAAAAACAAGTATTCTTCCTAAGTGTAATTGTGAGCTTTCTATTATTTTCTTGCTCTCAAACACAACATATCATATACCAGCCTTCATTTTTGGCGGTGAATGGATTACCGGATAAACCTAGTTTTAACAACAAAGAATTCACGGATTTTTATTATGAAGGTTATAATTCATTAAAAGCTCTCAACAATACTATTCCTTCTTCTGGTTCAACCACAAATAAATTAAAAATTAGCCAATACCTTGTTCCAGCATTTTCATTGAGCCTTACCTACGGTAATTATTTTAATGAATATTCTAATTTCTGTTACTTAAACCCGAATTATATAGGCGTAAATAATAATTATTTGTATCCTAGTTTATCTTCTGGCTTCTACAACGGTTATTATTATTCGCAATATTCTCATGGATGGTACTGGGGAACTTTTCCAACAGGAACAGGAGACGGAACCCAAGATTTTAACTATCCCAAACAAAATTTCTCAAATATTGATCCTTTTCAACAAATGGGAATTAGTCAACAGGAAACAAACCAAAGTTGGACCAACCCCAACAAAATCATATATGCCAAGCCGGTTGAAAAATCTAAAAAATCGACCAAGGTTCGAATCAATTTTAATTATAACGAGGTGTATAACTACACGTCAAAAGAAAAATCGATTAATCAAAATGGGTACTATAGATCTCCTAAATCAGCTCCCGCAGTATATGCGTATCCAAGCAATTCTGGCGCTCCTCGTTCTAATTGGCAGTCAAATAAATACGCACCTAAACCCAGCTATAATTCAAGCACTTCTGGATACTCCCCTCCAAAAAGTAGCGGAAATGCAAATGGTGGGTCTTCCAGTGGTTCTGGGTATACGCCCAAACAAAATAATGCGTCTTCTGGCGCTGCAACCCCAAAAAAATAGGCGAAAAAAAAGCCTCTGAGTAATCAGAGGCTTTTTAAATATATAAGGTATTTAACCTATTAATTTTTGAAATTTTTCTTGTTCTTCAAAAGCCAAATCTTGGTCAACCAAAATTCTTCCTGAATGCTCATCCACGATAATTTTCTTACGGGCCCCAACATCCAAAATTCTTTGTGGTGGTATTTGAATAAAAGATCCACCTGCAGAAGCTCTATCAATTGCAACTACCGCTAAACCATTTCTAACTTTCCCACGAATTCTTTGATACGCTTTTAATAAACGTTCTTCAATACTTTTTTCTGCCTCAACCGACATTGCACGAAGCTGAACTTCTTCAGTTTCAGTTTCTCCAACAATACCGCCCAATTCATCTTTTTTATGTTGAAGTTCTTTTTTGCTTTCCGTCAACTCAGCAGTTGCCGTTTCTAAAACTTCTTCCTTACTCGCTATTCTAGCTTTCGCTTCGCGAATTCTTTTTTCAGAAAGTTGAATTTCTAACTCTTGGAACTCAATTTCTTTTGAAAGTGAATCATACTCACGATTATTTCTCACATCGTTTTGCTGCTCTTTATATTTTAAAATAGCTGCTTCCGATTCTTTGATATGTATTCCTTTTTCCTGTATAGAATGCTCTAATTCGGCTTTCTCTTCATTCATTTTTGCGATACGCGTTTCTAAACCCGCAATATCATCTTCTAAATCTTGAATTTGAATAGGAAGCTCCCCTCTAATGGTTCTAATCCTATCGATTTGAGAATCGATTAATTGCAACCTGTAAAGTGATCTTAGTTTTTCCTCAACTGTCATCAGTCTAGGTTCTTTCACTGCTTTAGCCATACTTTATAAATAATTAACCGGATTGGTATTTATTTCCGAAACTCGGACTGCAAATGTAGAAAATTTTTGTGTAAGAAAATCAGCTATTAACGTACTTGTGTACTGTTCACTTTCATAGTGTCCAATATCTGCAATAACTATTTGATTTTCAGCATCAAAAAACTCGTGATACTTGAAATCTGACGTTAAAAATAATTCAGCGCCAGCATTTTTTGCCGCTGAAAGCAAAAAACTCCCCGACCCACCACATATTGCGACCCGTTTTATCGTGGTTTTTTGAATAGAAGTATATTTAACCACACCAGCCTTCATCACTCTCTTAATATCCCCTAAAAAACCTAAGGTATCTGTGTCCATTTCCAAATCTCCAATGGCTCCAAACCCTATATCGGAATTTGCGTTTTCCAATTGATAAATTTCATACGCAACTTCTTCATACGGATGTGCCTTTTTTAAAGCGGCAATAACAGGATTCTTTAAATGGTTTGAAAAAATCACTTCAATTTTCATTTCCTTATCTGCATGCAATTGACCCACCTCACCCAAAAATGGATTTGCACCTTGATTTGGTTTGAAAGTTCCTTCCCCTACATTTGAAAAGCTGCAATGTGAATAATTACCTATTTCACCTGCTCCTGCATTAAATAGCGCCTCAAGAACACCATTGGTATGATTAGGAGGACAAAAGCTCACTAACTTTTTCATCCCCGATTCTTGCGGACTCAAAACACGTACATTTTTCAACCCTAACTTATGGGCAATTATGCTATTCACCCCATTGGGAACGCTATCCAAATTGGTGTGAATTGCGTAAATAGCAATATCATTTTGAATCGCCTTTATAACTGTTCGCTCCACATAATTAGACCCATTTAATCTTTTAAGTCCTTTAAACACTATTGGATGGTGTGCGATAATTAAATTCGCTCCCAATCGCTTTGCTTCTTCAACAGTAGCTTCAACGCTATCCAAACAAACAAGCACCCCGGTAACCGCCACATTAGGGTTACCCACTATTAGTCCGGCATTATCATAACTTTCTTGTAATGACAAAGGTGCTATCTCCTCTAGATACTGCGTAACATCTTTTACTTTAACCATAAATAAAGTGTTTTTTCACTTATCCAAAACTATCATTTATTCATTAGTAATGTGTGTTTAAACCATATTTTTCGGAACTGCAAATTGACTCAAATTGAGCAAGAATGGTTAATTTCGCTCCCCATGTCAAAGGCCAGATTAGCACTTTTTCCATTTGCAATTTTTTATGATTGCATTACCAGATTTAAAAACTTTTTGTACAACAAAAAGATTTTAAGCTCCTCTTCATTTGATATTCCAATAATCGTAATTGGCAATTTAGCCATCGGAGGTACTGGGAAAACTCCTCACACGGAATTCATGGCTAATTTTCTAAAATCAAAATTTGCAGTTGCGGTTTTAAGTCGTGGTTATGGCAGAAAAACAAAGGGATATCAGTCTGCCACTTCTGCCTCTACAAGCCAACAAATTGGAGATGAACCATTGCAAATTTTTAATTCTGTTTCGGGAATTGATGTAGCTGTTTGTGAGGATAGAACAAATGGGGTAAATGAATTAATTCAAACTAAAAAACCAGAGGTTATTATTCTGGATGATGCATTTCAACATCGTAAAATAACGGGCTCTTTATACATTTTACTTACAACTTATTCTAAGATGTTTTACGATGACTTTGTACTTCCTGCAGGTGACCTTCGAGAAGCTTCTTCCAATAAAAATAGAGCGGATATTATAATTGTATCCAAATGCCCGGCTGATTTAGGCTTTTTAGAAAAGAAAATAATTACAGGAAAAATTGGGCCTAAACCTCAACAAAAAGTTTATTTCTCTTGTATCAAATACTTAAAACCGAAAATAATCTGTGGAGTCGAACCATGGCAAAACAACCAAACTATTGTTTTGGTTACTGGAGTTGTAAACCCTTTACCCTTGAAAGATCACCTTGAAAAAATGGGTACTGAAGTTCAGTTAATGAAATTTGCAGACCATCATAACTACACAGATTTGGACGTATTATTAGTGGAGGAAAAGCTTAAAAACGCAGGTAAAAATTCAGTTCTAGTAACCACTTCAAAAGATGCTGTTAAACTGAAGCCATTAATTGAAAATAAAGATATCCATGCGTACGAAATTCCTATTCAAATTGAATTCTTATTCCAGGAGGAAAATGAATTTTCACAATACCTTATAGAACATGTTAGAAAAGTATAACGAAGCTGCTGAATTTATTAAAAGTCAAACTAGTTTATCTCCAAAAATCGGGATTATTTTGGGCTCTGGACTTGGTAATATGGCAAATTCCATAGAAATTGAAAGTAACATTGATTATCACAATATACCATATTTCCCGACATCTACAGTAAGTGGCCATGCCGGCCGATTATTAATTGGGAAGATGGATGGTGTGGAAGTAATTATGATGCAAGGTCGATTTCATTTTTATGAAGGTTACGATATGAATCGAGTAGCATTTCCTATTCGCGTGATGAAAATGATGGGAGTCACCTCTCTAATCGTGTCCAATGCCGCTGGCGGATTGAGTCCAAACTTTGAAATTGGCGACTTAATGATTATTAACGACCACATAAATTTGTTTCCCACCAATCCTTTAATAGGACCTAATATTGACGCTCTAGGTCCTCGGTTTCCAGATATGAGTGAAACCTATTACCGGAAATACATCAATAAAGCCTTGGAAATTGCCAACAACAAAAACATAAAAGTCCACCAAGGTGTATATGCAGGATTGTCAGGACCAACATTTGAAACACCAGCTGAATACAAATACTTATCGATAATTGGAGCAGACGCGGTTGGAATGTCCACAGTACCTGAAGTTATAACAGCGCATCATGCAGGAATAAAGTGTTTTGGTATCTCGGTAATAACCGATTTAGGTGTAGAAGGAAAAATCCAAAAAGTTTCACACCAAGAAGTAATGGATAATGCGAAACAAAATGAGGAAAATCTTGTATTGTTGGTTACCGAATTAGTTAAGGCGATAGATTAAATTTGCACCCAAATTATTTGGATCAATGAACGAAGAAATACGGAATAAATATAAAGCAGTAATTGGACTTGAAATTCATGCCCAATTAAAAACCAATAGTAAGGCATTTTCCTCGGATCCAAATCAATACGGTGAATCACCCAACTCTTTGGTCAGCGTGATTTCATTAGGCCATCCTGGAACCCTCCCTAGATTGAATCAAAAAAGTATTGACTTTGGTATTAAGCTAGGTATTGCATGTGATTGCAACATAACCGAATACAACGAATTTTCTCGGAAAAACTATTTTTATGCCGATTTACCCAAGGGGTATCAAATCACGCAATTTGACACCCCGATTTGTACGGGTGGCTTTGTTGAAATCAGACTACCGGAAGGAAAGACAAAAAAAATTGGTCTAACTCGAATTCACATCGAGGAAGACTCTGGAAAAAGCATCCACGACATTGACCCTTTTAATTCGTTAGTAGATTTAAATCGTGCAGGGGTTCCATTAATAGAAATTGTTACGGAACCTGAAATTGCATCCGCAGATGAAGCCTACGAATACCTAATGGAAATGCGTAAACTAGTACGTTATCTAGATATTTGTGATGGAAATATGGAGGAAGGTTCGATGCGTTGTGATGCCAATATTAGCGTAATGAAACTAGACGCTAAAGAATTTGGCGAAAAGGTAGAGGTTAAAAATATGAACTCAATGCGTAGCGTAAAACGTGCGATCGACTTTGAAATAAATCGTCAAATTGAATTGGTTGAAAAGAACGAAACTATACATTCAGAAACCAGAGGGTTTGATGCAACCTCCGGAATAACAATTGCAATGAGAGGAAAAGAGGGTGTAAATGATTACCGCTATTTCCCAGAACCAGATTTACTTCCATATATTGTTTCACCAGAAAAAATTGAATCGGTCAAAGCAGACATGCCTACGCTTCCGAATACACTTTTAAAAAGATATATTTCAGAATACGGCTTAAGCGAATACGATGCGTTGAATATTATTGAATCAAGAGAAATTAGTCAGTTTTACGATGCTATCATCAAACAAACAAACAATTATAAATCGGCAGCGAATTGGTTAATGGGTGAGGTGAAATCTCATTTAAATAAATTCGGTATTCCCATTACTGAATTTAAAATTACACCAGAACAAATTGCAGAGATAATATCCCTAATTGACAGTAATCAAATTAGTCATTCCTCAGCTTCTGGAAAATTATTCCCGGCTCTCGAAGAAAACCCAGTTAAATCGCCAATAGATTTAGCTACTTCATTGGATTTAATTCAAAATAGTAATTCAGATGAATTGGATTTAGTTATTGATACCGTTTTCAATCAATTCCCGGATGAAACAGCAAGAATCAAAGGGGGCGAAATGAAATTAATTGGTTTTTTCATGGGACAAATTATGAAGGCCTCAAAGGGAAAAGCGGATCCTAAAAAAACGAATCAGTTATTGATGAAAAAGTTGAAATCGTAAAAATTAATTTTATGAAACATGCAATCTATCTATTTATCCTACTTGTTGGTTTAACATCATGCCAAGGACCCTCCCCAGAAGAAAGTTACGAAACCTCAGTTACAGGATACTTAGATAACATAAGTGGCCAAGAAATAATTTTGGCTGAGCAAACTCCTGATGGGATTATTGCTATTGACACCACCACGGTTCAGGAAGACGGTTATTTCTTATTTACACCATCAGTGGATGAACTGCAACTCTACAGATTAGTTATTGGCTTTAATCAATTCATCACATTCACGCTTCAGAAGGGGGAACACATTCATATGGAAGCAAATGGAACCGATGTTACTGGATATTACATTGAAGGGTCGGAAGAATCGAAATTAATCAGTGAGGTATCCAGACAGATTACACGAAACGCATCTATTCAAGATAGTTTGAAAATCGAAATTAAACATCTCACGGCTGCCAAAAATGGGAAAGCACTATTTGAGGTATTTGAATTGCAAAAGCAAAATTACGCGGACCAGCATACCTATAATGTGGAGTTCATCAAAAAACACCCGGGTAGTATAGCGGCCTATTTTATTGTTACTCAACTTCAAATTGAAGAAGACCCCGACTCGTACAAACTCGTATTAGAAGAACTTTCTAAAAGTCATCCAAGTTTTAAATTCCTTCCTTTATTAAATGAGAGAATTAGCAATTTAAACTTGGCCAATATTGGAAATGAAGCTCCCGAATTAGAGTTTCCTTCGCCTAATGGTGAGACAATAGCGCTTTATTCTTTGAGGGGACAATACGTTTTAGTGGACTTTTGGGCTTCTTGGTGCAAGCCATGCAGAACTGAAAACCCTAACCTGAAAAGGATTTATGATAAATATAATTCAAAAGGGTTTGAAATTTATGGCTATTCGCTGGATGAAAGTAAAGAGAAATGGGTACGTGCGATTGAACAAGATCAATTAACATGGGTTCAAACCAGCGATTTACAAGGTTGGGATGCCCAAGGCTCTAAAGATTATGGAGTGCAAGCTATCCCTGCTTCTTTCCTTATAGACCCAAGCGGCATTATTGTGGCTAGAGACCTACGCGGAGAAGAATTAGAACAAGTGCTTTCTGAAATATTCGATTAACGCTATTCGATACGTTTCATCTTTAGGATTTTTTAGGTTGGTAATTAATCGTTTAACGTTTAGTGAGTTTTCACTATCAATTAACATTGAACTGGTATTGGTTATGTGTTTTTCTTAACCTAAATTTCACTTTAGGTAGTTACTTGCTGCGCACATAAAAACCATAACCTGTTTCCCCGCCATCCAATAATAACCTGTGAGCAAAGCTGATTCCTTGTCTAAAATATTCCCAATAAAAAAGGGGACCACTAATGCGATCCCCTTCAATATTAATTTCTTATCGTTTATTTAACTACAACGAATTTCGCATGCTTTTCAGCACTTCCTACTTTCATTCTAAAGAAGTAAGTACCGGCTGGCATATTATTCACTGCAAATTCAAATGTAGCTTCCCCTTTAGCATAGTTCTGAGAAGTTTGTTGTACCACTTTACCTGAGATATCATAAATCATGATTTCTGCGGATCCGTTTACTGGCATGTCAAAAACAACCTTCCCAATAGCTATTACCGGATTTGGATATAACTTCATGGTGCTGATTTCAACATCATCTGAGAAATCATCAAATTTATCGTTAAATCCTACTAAATCAGTACTGGTCCATATCCCTCTACCGTAGGTTCCTAAATAAAACTGACCGTAATTTTGCGCTTCACTAAAAGGGAGTCTTTGTTGCAATACATCTAGAACTCTTACATTTCCTAATCCAGCAATTTCTTGGGTCCATGTAGGATTATTAGAGCTAATATCATCTGTTGCCCATACGCCAAGTTCCGTTCCTAATAGCACCTGATTTGGCTTGTTAACGTTGTATTCTGGATCATATACAGGGAAATCTGGTAAATTACCCCCCAGTGGTCTACTACCCGCATTAGAAGCCGAAGAAGCATTTTGCGCATTGGTCAATTCATACACATGGTCAGTTGAACCGAAACCACCCGTTGTAATTAATAATTTACCCGGATCAGTGGGGTGAATACATAAACCACCTATTGCACTACTTCCGTTAAAAATTGTTGTTTTAGTCAGTACAGAATCTGGACTAACGCCTGTGTACAAGTCATTCAAACCTGAGATTCGTACTACTTGCCCATTATATCCACCTGCATATAAATGATTTCCATCTTTAGAAAATTCAAAACTGTTTGGAACAATGGTGGTAACTCCAATCCAAGCTGGTGATGACCCTTCGTATAACGTCTCTCTTGAAATATCTATTCCATCATTCATAGATACAACTAATAAGGACTGAACTGGATCTTGAGCTTTAATGGAGTCTGTGGTTAATAAACTAGAAGTCAAAACATATGTGAAAGGGTAGCTTTGATTTTGGCTCACTAACCTTAGAGTATCACCAGCATTAAACTTTACATTAAAAACACTATTTACAGAAGACCCAACAGGCGGAGCAAAATTCCAACGCACGCTAAATTCTCCTGTAGCATAATCAACAAACCCAACACTATCTCCAAAACTTCTTAATATACCTGGCTGGCTAATATCATCAGCAAATTGACCACCTGCAATATCCACTAAATGCACCGTTCCTGGAATTATTTTAGCTGCTGCTTGGTCTCTTCTTAATGTTCCCGTAAAAATTTGTTTGTTTCCATCTCCATTACCTACTGAAAACCTAGAGGTATCATTTACAAATACAACGGAATCTTTAGAGGTTAAATCATTTTTAGATTCCCATAACCTAATTACAGTATTAAATGGTGATACTCCTCCCGTTCCAGGTTGGCCACCTATGTGAATTTGTACTCCTCCAGAACCACCTGAGAGATAGGAGTCTTTACCAATATTACCATATTGACTTGTGACAAACGCAATATTTCCTAAAGAAGATGCATCACAATCAAAACCATCACCTAAAGTCCATAATTCACGTCCATCTTTCCCGGAAATACCAGGTTGGTTTGGGTCAATTGCATGATTCCCATTATCCTGGGAGCCTCCAATAATCTGACCAGTAGGGCTGGTTGCAACTCCATAATATAAAGTAGTTCCATATCCTCTATTGTTGGAAGTCCAAGTTACCAAACCTGCACCCGCATTTTCAGTTTTAAACACTCCTCCATCATTACCCTCGTACATCCTGTTTCCGTTTGTAGGATCATATTGAATCCAATGATGATCAACATGCACGTAAAAATTTTGTGCGAATTGTCCGCCTATTGCTACGCTTGTCCAAGCACCAGAAACCCTATATAAGTCAACTGCACCTACGTAAATATTGTCGCAATTATTTGGATCCACTCCAATTGCCTGGTTGTAACTTGGTGAATTATATCCTAAAATATTAAATGTACTATCTATTATAGGAGTTGGAGGGGCGGGCTGCATTAACCCCCAAGTATCTCCACCATTAACTGATTTTAAAACTTGAAATGAACGTGGGTTATTGAACCCTTGATATGCATACACCACATTACCATCATTTGGGCAAACAGCCAAACTCATTCGACTACTTCCGCCAATTCCATCCGTAATCTCAGTATATGAACATATAGCTTCACCAGCATCAGAAACATATAATCTACCAGAATATGCCACTAGAACTCTTCCATTTTCACTAATAATCACATCGTTCACATTTCCTTGCAAAGCATTCACACAATTTGGAAGAGTCATCGGCTGAATCCATGTTGCTCCATTATCTAAGGAAACTTCCAAGCCTCGAGTAGTTCCAACATAAACTGTATAATTACCTAGGGTATTTTTTTCTTTGGAAATAACAATTCTATTCACATACGTCCAAGAATTATTTGTAATGCTTGGAACCGTAGAACTCAATAAAGACCAAGTTTCACCACGGTCATCGCTCACAAATACACCTCCGCCAGGAATGGTTTTATACCCAATTCCAGTTCCAACATATAATCTCCCATTACCATCTTGAGCTACAGAAGATACATTGATATTGGACCAACCATCACTTTTGTATGTCCAAGAACCGGCAGAATTAGTGGAAACAAATATTCCACCACCTTCACCACCAGCATAAATTCTAGTAGGGTCTTCATTATCCACAACAATACCTCTGGTTAATCCACCAACATTATCTGGACCTGAATATGACCAATTTAATCCTAATGCAGCTCTGGAACCTCGAAGAGAATTTACTTCATTTACGGCTTTATAATAATCTTCTGATTCTACTTTACCGGTTTTCTCATTTCTGCGCATGATTTCAAAAAATTCATTATTTGCTTCCGTTTGCCTACTGGAAGAAATAGAATCTCGTGAAAAATATTGTGATTCTTTAGCATCCGTAAGAACAGTATATAATGCTGCCATAGATGTTAAGCCAATCATTACGGAAAGTACAAGTGTATTTTTTTTCATAAAACTATTTTTATTCTCTTTTTATTCTAATTCTATCCATCTAAAAATCAATGCATAGAACCTAAAATTTCTTTCTTAAATATGAAACCCTTCAGTTTCCTTTAAAGTGGGGCAAATTAACTTTTTTTTACAATCCAAAAAAATAAATATTAAATTATAAAATGGAGTTTCTCCCCCAGTATTTTTTCGCTTAGAACAAATGTTTTTCAGCGTGGTAGGATGATCTAACTAATGGTCCACTTTCCACAAATCGGAAACCCATTTTAAGACCAATTTCCTTAAAGTTGTCGAACTCACTAGGAGTAACGAACTTTTCGACCGGAAGGTGGGCTCGGGTAGGTTGTAAATATTGCCCAATAGTTAAAACATCTACTTTAACATTGGCCAAATCTTGCATCGTCTCAATCACCTCTTCCTCTGTCTCACCAAGGCCTAACATGATTCCACTTTTGGTTTTCATGCCCCCTTCTTTCAATCGCAATAAAACTTCTAAACTTCTATCATACTTTGCCTGAATCCTAACTTCCTTGGTCAATCTTCGAACTGTTTCCAAATTATGTGACACAATTTCAGGTGCCACGTCAATTATTCTTTGAAGGTTGTCCCATTTACCTGCAAAATCAGGAATCAAAGTTTCCATGGTTGTTTCCGGACTTAATTCTCTAACTTTATTTACAGTATCGGCCCAAATTATTGAACCCCCATCATTCAAGTCATCTCGATCAACAGATGTTATTACACAATGTTTAACTCCCATCAGCAATACCGAACTTGCAACACGCATCGGCTCCTTGAAATCTGCCGGTAATGGCATTCCAGTTGACACATTACAAAACCCACATGAACGGGTACAAATATTCCCCAAAATCATAAAGGTAGCTGTTCCTGCTCCCCAACACTCTCCCATGTTTGGACAGTTTCCACTTTCACAAATGGTATGCAATTGATGCTCACCTACAATACCTCTAACCTTTTTATACCCCTCTCCTATAGGTAATTTCACACGTAACCAATCTGGTTTTTTTGGTGAAATTTTTCCCTCCGGATTAAGTCTTTCCCAATTTACTGGTTTAACCGTTCCTGGCTCCATACTCTTCTTATTCTATTTTTTTACCTATTTCAAACATCAAATAAAAGGTAACCCAATATTGATTGTTGTAGGCATTATACATTAAAGGCACTTCTTTATAAAACAAATCTAGGGCTACACCTACTTCAACAGCCTTAAGTTTTTCATCGTAGGGAGAATACTCAAAATTGAATCCGAATTTCGCGAAAATTCCTGGAACAAAAGATATCTCATTAATTCCATTTGTAAAACTTGCGCGACCATATATCGTACCAATAGTATGAATTTCTGGATCGTATCGTTCGGTAACTATTCTGTTATTCCCATCGATGTCATACACTTCTAAATAAATAGGTTTTTGAAGACCTAAATTGAATCCCGCGCTGTATACATAAGCAATTTGGACACCCTTTTTAATTTCTTTGGTAGCTAAGGCATGCTGCCCCCCTATTCCAAACCGAGCGTTGGTGAGCGCATTTACTTTTCCGTAATAAAACCCCTTGGCATTATCATCAAAGGCATTGAAAACCTTTTGCTCTTTAGGATGCTTTAGCTTTTGAAATTCAAAACTGTAAAAACGCTTATCCTTATACGAGCGATGTTGTTGATACTTGAAACTAACTCCCCATCCTTCGGTATGCAACGATAAACCATAGGCTACACTCGAACGGTAGTAAAGTTTAATATCTTCTTGACTCTTCAATTCTTGAGAAAAGCCTGCGGATAAAAAACCCAGTATAAACAGTATGGAAAATATTGATTTCACGTTTTTTTGAAGGTTTACAAAAATAGCCCTTTTTTATTGGTATATCAACGTGAAAAATGGTAGAAGGGTTAGGACTTTGTTAAAATAATCAATCTATTACATTACAGAAGAGGAAGCACAAATACTATAATGGGATTCATGATAGGTTACCTCACCGTTTTTAATTGCAATAACTTGGGGGGACTGGTGATGGACTTCCGTTTTTTTCGCAATGTAATTGGAGAGTTCGCGGTATTGGATTAAATCTACAAAATAAGCGGGGACATCACTTTTAAAATCCGCTTCAAACGACCGCAAGGCCATTTTACTAACTATACAGCGGGTAGAATGTTTGAACAAAATAAATGCAGAGCCTTGGGTTAGACTCTGCATTAAAATATGGTCAAATTCAGATATTGAAATTAGCTTTCGCCAGTTCATAATCCTTATTTATGATATCCTCCAGCCTGGTAGGTGGTTCCATAAGCTGCACATCTGTGTCCTTGCGAACACGATGATAACCCGATTAGTCCTAAAGCAAAAATCGCGATAAATACAAATCCTAGTTTTTTCATAATTATAGTTTGTTAGTCGCAGAGTGCGAAATTACTGATAAAATATTAAAACAAATATATAACCACTACTTGAAACAATTATTGTCGTTATATTGCAATATAGATTCAATTGTTCACAATTAACTATCAATGAGCACTAAAATGACTGTTTTCGGACTAAATCCCGATTGGATGGACGTCCTAAATGACGAGTTTGCAAAATTTTCTTTCAAAAACCTGATTTCGTTTTTAAACGAACAAAGAGCTCATAAAACAATTTTCCCAAACGAAAGGGATGTTTTCAATACGTACAATTTAACTCCGTTCAAAAATGTTAAGGTGGTTATTCTCGGTCAAGATCCATATCATGGATTTGGACAAGCACATGGTTTAAGCTTTTCTGTATTGAAAGGAATACGACAACCACCATCTTTGAGAAATATATTTAAGGAGTTAGAATCGGATATCGGAATTAAAGCCCCGGATAAATTTATGGGCGAATTAACTTCTTGGGCAAATCAAGGTGTGTTTTTATTAAATGCTGTATTAACCGTTGAACAGGGCCAGCCTAACTCACACAAAGGAAAAGGCTGGGAACAGTTTACGGATGCAACCATAAAAGCTATTTCAGATAAAAAAGAAAATGTAGTTTTTATTCTTTGGGGATACTACGCCAAACAAAAGGCCGAATTGATTGATTCAGATAAACATCTTGTACTCTCCTCTCCTCACCCCTCTCCCTTTGCTGCCCGTCATGGTTTTTTTGGCAGCCAACCATTTTCAAAAACTAATACTTATTTGCAAGAAACTAAGCAAACTCCCGTTGACTGGAGAATAGAATAATGTTTTGATAAAAAGGTCCTACATATATATTATAGTTTTCCTATTTCACTTTTCTGCATTTGCGCAAAAGGGAATTATTCTGAATGTGCAGTCTGTAGAGCAAATAGAGTTACCTATTAAGCCACCCATTTCCAAAACCTATAATACCACATATGAAATTCAGTTGAGTTTAAAAAAATATTTATCCGCCTTACAACGTAGTGGATACTTATCGGCTGCCATCGATAGTTTAACAGGTGACTCTATCCAAAAAACTGCATATATATATAGAGGTCAAAAATTTGAATGGGTTAAACTCCATACAGATTCCATAGATGAGGAATTATTAAGTCGCACTGGATTTAGAGATAAACAGTTTTTGGAAAAGCCCTTTAATCCGCAACAGATAAGTTCCTTTTTTGAGAAGGCACTCACCTATCTGGAAAACACCGGTTACCCATTCGCTGAAATCAAACTAGCTAATTTTTTGATTAATGGAAACGAAATTGAAGCCGAAGTTCTTCTAACAAAAAACCAATATTACGTGATTGATAGTATTGAAATAATTGGCGAGCCTGTTCGCCTAAACAAAAACTATATTGAAAATATAATCCGCATAAAGTCTCATCAACCATATGAGGAACGCGTAGTGAAAAATATTGGAAAGCGAATTAATGAAAACCCGTTTATGGATGAACTACTTCCATACGAGGTAATTTTCACGGATAAAACTTGCAAAATAATTCTAACGCTTAAACCTAAAAAAGCAAATTTATTTGATGGTATTTTGGGCCTTCAACCTCAACCAGATAATGATGGCGTGGTTATTACTGGAGATGTGAAAATAAGCTTAGGAAATATTGTTAGTCAAGGGGAACGTCTCAATTTAAGATGGCAAAGACTACAAGACCAAACGCAAGAAATAAATGCGTCCATTGATATTCCATTTTTATTTAAAACCCCAATCGGTTTTGGCTACTTTTTAGACATTTACCGTCAAGATACCACTTATAATAATGTAGAGCAGCAATTCACTCTGCCATTTACTTTGTACAATGGCACACGGTTTAGAGCCTTTTACAACCAGTTCAGAACCTCTTTAATTTCTACTTATAATTATCAAAACAGAACCGATATACCTAATTTCAATGATGCAAACAACAATAGTTATGGTATCGGGTTTACAGGAAGTTTTGTTCAGAATATTTTCAATCCTTACAAAGGGTGGTTGCTAGATCTGCAAGGTGGAGCTGGAAAAAATAAAATAATTCAAAACCCGGGATTAGAACATGTAAACTATGATTCCGTTTTATTGGAATCTAACCTACTTGAAGGAGAAATTAAAGTCAGCTATTTTCAACCTATTTCGAGAAGCAGTACAATCCTAATTCAGGTGAACTCTGCAGTAAAGCTTTCCGATAATTTGGTAGAAAATCAATTATTCAGAATTGGTGGTCTAAATTCTATTCGAGGCTTTGATGAACAGTCCATCTTAAGTTCATCATTTGCAATCACCACCATTGAATACAGATTTCTACTGGACGAGAAATCCAGAATTAGCGTCTTTGCAGATATAGGTTGGTATGAAAAAAATGCAATTACAAACTTCCAAACAGATACTCCCTATGGTTTTGGAGCGGGAATTACCTTTGAAACCAATGTGGGTATGTTTTCTCTTAATTACGCTCTGGGAAGTCAGTTTAATAATCCCATAAATTTTAAAACAGGTAAAATACATTTTGGGTTTGTAAACTTTTTCTAACTCGTACCTTTGCCACCGATAAAAATTGGAAATGGATAGTTTAAATATACTTATTGGATTAATCACGGGAGTGGTAATCACCTTTATTTTGGTGAAGTTGCTTGCTTCTAAAAATGAAACCGCGGATACAACCACCTTAGAAAGAACCATTTCTGAAAAACAAGATATTATCCGTAATCTAGAAATTGAAAAGGCAACTTTACAATCCGAACTAAATTCAGCTACAGAGCAAAAAAACAAAGCACTTTCCGATCTCCATGAATCTAACTTAAAAGTAACCTCCCTTACCTCTGAAAATGCAACACTTACAAACCAGGAGAAAAATTTAACCGAATCGAATCTGGAACTTACTCACCTTAAAACAACCCTCACCCAACAACGCGAACAATTGCTATCCGAAAAAAGTGAGCTTTCAAGTCAAGTAGCAGCACTCACAGAAATCAATAGCAATTACAAAAAGCAACAGAAAGAAATTGCAGAAGTTGAAAAGCGCTTTAGCACCGAATTTGAAAATATTTCAGCGCGACTAATTAAAGAAAATACCAAGACCTTAAACGAATCCAATTCTGATTCCTTAAAAACGGTTTTAGATCCGCTAAAAGAAAATTTAGAAAACTTCAAGAAAAATATTGATCTAAAATATGTGAATGAAGAAAAATCGAAAGAGCGTCTAAAAACAGAAATTGAACAATTGGTTTCTTTAAACAAACAATTAAGCGATGATACCCATAACCTCACCAAAGCTTTAACTGGAAGTAATAAACATCAAGGGAATTGGGGGGAGATTATTTTGGAACGCGTATTAGAACGTTCTGGTTTAAATAAAGGCCAAGAATACAAATTGCAAGAGCACATCACCAGTGAGGATGGTTCCAGAAGAATTCCTGATGCAGTAGTTTTCTTACCCGATGATAAACATATTATTATTGATTCAAAGGTTTCACTTACGGCATACCAAAGAATGGTAAACGCTGAAGATGAAGTATCACAACTTAAAGAACTCAAACTTCATGTAGCATCTTTAAAAAGTCATATTAAAGAACTGGGGGAAAAAACCTATTACGACACGGCTGAATATAATTCTCCAGATTTCACTTTGATGTTTCTACCTATTGAAGCATCATTTAGTGTGGCCCTACGAGAAGATACTGAGTTATTCAATTTCGCGTGGGAAAAGAACATTGTCATTGTAAGTCCTACCACTTTATTGGCCACTTTGCGCACAATTCAATCCACTTGGAAACACGAACGACAAAACCGAAATGTATTGGAAATCGCCCGTGTTGGAGGCACGCTATATGACAAATTTGTAGGGCTAGTTGAAGATCTTCAAAAGATTGAGAAAGGAATAAAATCTAGTCAATCTGCCTATGATGCCGCATTTAACAAACTTTCATCCGGCAAAGGAAACGTAATAAGCCAAACGGAAAAATTAAAAAGTCTTGGAGCAAAGGCAAAAAAGGCATTACCTTCCGAACTTATTGAAGAACAAAATGCTTTATTTATTGAATCGGATTCAGATGAATAACCTGCGCAAATTCATAATTGGTAGTTTGGTCGTTATACTTGGGTTTAACTCAAGTTGTAAACGTGGTGTTTCACTAAGTGAAACAGATTTCAAGGAAATGTATTCTAGTAATTCGGACGTTCCTCAACCGCGCTTTGAAGTTTTTCATTCCAATGAGTCAGAAACCGAGGTGTTTTTTATGTTTGAAAATCGTGGCTTAACCTACGTGACAAACTCTGCAAAAGAAAAGGAAATGAGTCAGGTGCGCATTGCTTGGGAAATCCATAATGATTACGATTCAAAAGAAATTGTAGATAGTTCGTCATTTGTAATGCTTGACACCATTGCTGTAAAAGGATTAAAACAATTACAGGGAAAATTTACTTTAAAACTTCAGCAAGGCTTTAATTATATTTTAAAAGTATCCACTACAGATTTGAACAATAGCCAAAAGACCGTTAGCTTTATTCAAATTGACAAATCGGACCTTACCAATCGACAGTTTTTTAAGGTGATTTTAAAACAAACGGAAACGGTACTTTTTAGAAATTACTTTTATCCGGATGAGAAACTTCAGATAATTTATGGTCCGGATAAATCACTCACACAATTAGAAGGCAAATATTTCAATACAATTTTCCCTATTGCTTCTCCCCCGTTTTCGTATTCTACGCCTAAGCCATTTGATTTTGATAACCACTCTAAATTTGAAACCCCTGTAATAAATGGGGTAGCAGAATTTTCGGCAAACAAACCGGGTATTTATCACTTTGGTTTAAATTCTGAAAATTACCGAACGGGGTTGACGCTTTTTCAATATTCCAAGGAGTTTCCAGAAGTTAATACTCCGGAGGAATTATTATCCCCACTTCGATTCATTACTTCCAAAAAGGAATTTGAAAAACTGAGTAATTACCAAAACACAAAAAAAGCAGTAGATGATTTTTGGTTAACTACAAGTCCTGACCCTACCAAAGCCAAAAAATTAATTAAAGGGTATTACAACCGAGTACAAAATGCTAACTATTTTTTCTCCTCCTATAAAGAAGGTTGGAAAACAGATCGCGGTGTTATATATATTGTGTTTGGTCCACCTAGCATTGTGTACCGCTCTATGCAAGGTGAAAGTTGGACTTATGGGGAAGAGAGCAATTATAGATCGTTGACCTTTAATTTTACCATGATTAATAACCCATTCACAAACAATGATTTTACTTTAGAAAGAACTACGGTGTATAAAAACCCATGGTACAGAGCTGTTGACTCATGGCGTCAAGGCAAGGTAGCCTCCTTAGATTATTAAACAAATGATAAAAAAATACGACAATATTATTTTTGGATTACATCCAGTAAAAGAAGCACTTATTGAGCATAAAGACATTGATAAAATAATGGTGTCTAGAGATGAGCGCAAAGCAGAGTATGTAGAACTAAGAAAATTAGCAAAGCAAAACGGCATTTTCGTTCAAGAGGTCCCCAAGGAGAAACTGAACAGAATTACCATGAAAAACCATCAAGGTATTATTGCGTTCACTTCACCAATTGAATTTCAATCAATAGAAAATCTTTTACCTCACATATACGAAGAAGGTCGAGTTCCTTTATTTTTAGCTTTAGATGGCGTAACCGATGTAGGTAATTTTGGGGCACTTTCTCGTACTGCTGAATGTGCAGGAGTTGATGCGATAATTATCCCTCAAAAAGGTGGAGCTCCAATCAATGGAGATGCCATGAAAACCTCTGCAGGTGCGTTGTTGAAAATTCCGGTTTGTAAAACCTCGAGTTTGATAAATACACTCAAATTTCTAAATGATTCTGGAGTTCAAATTGTATCGTGTTCCGAAAAAGGTTCAGATACTATTTATGATGCGGATATGACTGTGCCAACCGTTTTGGTTATGGGTGGTGAAGATGTAGGGATTTCTGGAGATATTTTAAAAATATCGGCCAATATTGCACAAATCCCAATGCAAGGAACGATCAATTCTTTGAATGTTTCTGTGGCTGGAGCTATTATAATGTTTGAAGCCGTTAGACAAAGAGCCATTTAATCAAATAGTAAAAGACACATTCAATCTAGATGAAAAAATCACTATTTCTTATCACATTCCTTTTATCAAGTGGCTTTGTAATAAGTCAAACGGGCATTTATCCAAATGCGGAAAATCTTCGAAGTGATACTATTGATGTTTTGGATTATGAAATACATTTAGATTTTACCGATTATTCTGGGAAAACCATTTCGGGATTTACAAAAGTGACCTGTGAGTCAGAAATGAATAATGTGAGTGTGTTAAATCTTGATTTGCTTACATTCACTATTGACTCTATTTTACTAAACAACACCAATTTAAACTATACCTATAACGATACTTTATTGCATATTAATTTAGGTTCTAGTTTTAATATTGGAGACCAATTTGAGGTTACTGTTTATTATCATGGAACCACCAAAAAAGACCCTTCCGGTTGGGGCGGAATTTACTTTGGAAGTGATTATGTATTTAATATGGGCGTTGGGTTTGAAGATAACCCACATAATATAGGTCGGTATTGGTTTCCTTGTTTTGACAATTTCAAAGAACGTACAACGTATAATTTATATTTAACCACGAAAGACAATCAATACGCTACCAGTATTGGAGATTTAATTTCTTCTACTCCAAAACCAAATAATAAAATAGAATGGTACTGGAAAATGGAAGAATCAATTCCCACTTATTTAGCCATGTTTGCTGTAAATTATTACACTATTGTAACTGACACTTACAATGGGATTAACGGTCCAATTCCTATTAAACTGTATGCAAAATCATCAGATACAACCAACCTGAAAGGCTCTTTTGCCAATCTTAAAAATTGCATGGATGCTTTTGAAGGCCTTTATGGCTCGTATCAATTTAATAAAATCGGTTACACCATAGTTAATTTCAATATGGGTGCGATGGAGCATGCGAGTAATATCACCTATCCGAATAATGCGATAAATGGGAATTTAGGAAGCGAGGATTTAATGGCGCATGAATTATCTCACCAATGGTGGGGGAATTATGCCACGACTCTTACTCCACAAGATATGTGGTTGAATGAAGGTATGGCCAGTTTCAGTGCGAATTATTTTATTGAATACCAGTACGGATGGGAAACCGCCAAGGTAGGTGTGAAATCTACCTTGTTTAATATCCTAAAAAAAGCCCATATTGACGAAGGAGGCTACTTGTCCATTTCTGGAGTTCCCCATGAATTATCTTATGGGGATCATGTGTATAGAAAAGGGGCGCTAGTGGCTCAAAACTTGAGAATGCTTTTGGGCGAAAGTAATTTTGGAAGTGCGGTAACTGGATTTTTAAATTCCCGCGCATATGATAATATGACCAGTTTACAGTATAGGGATTACTTACAATCTGGATCTTTTATGGATGTGGATGGTTTTTTTGACGGCTGGGTATTTAATGGTGGCTTTCCTGATTATAAAATTGATTCCATTCAAATTACGCCTACCAGTGCAAATTATGAAGTGCAAATAGACATCACTCAAACTCTGAATCATGCACCTAATCAATTCAGTGAAATACCCCTTGAGGTTGGGTTTTACAATTCTAATTTTGATTTGATTACGCAAACTACAATGGTTGGTCCAAATACAACTACCGCCAATTTCAATGTGCTTTTTAATCCAGTGATGGTGACCTTAAACCCGAACAACAAATTATGTTACGCCACTACAGATGACATTAAAATAATTAAACAAACGGGCACTTTAAATTTCCCAAACGCCATGATGTTGGTAGATGTTAAAGCTGTTTCAGATTCTGCATTATTAAAAATTGAACATCATTGGAGCGCGCCTGACCAAATTAAAGATTGGGCTAACCAGCCTTATTTGTTATCTAATTACAGATATTGGAAAGTTGATGGAATCCTTCCGGCAGGTTTTAAAGCAGAGTCTAGTTTTATGTATGATGGGAGAGAAAATAATGGATATTTAGATTCCTTATTGGTAAATGTTACGGAAGATAGTTTAGTGCTTTTATACCGAGAAAATGCCAATGCGGATTGGGCAGAGTATTCGCATTATACCAAAAACACTTTGGGAGGTTCTACTATTGGATATGGGAGGATGGAATTGAGTGAACTACTAAAGGGGGAATATACCTTGGCCAATATTGATCATTCTATTTTAAGTATTGGAAGCATTAAAACTACTGTCAAAGAATTAAAAATCTATCCAAATCCAAGTAGCGAAAAAATAACTATTGAATGGGGGAATTCAGAAATTCCTCAAAGTGTGGAAATTTATTCGTTAGATGGTAAAAAAGTATTGTCATTTAAAACCATCCGTAAAAATCAGCTTTCCTTTAATAGTAAAAGTATTCGGACGGGGCAATACATTGCGAAAGTAACTTTTGAAACCCGAATAATTGCTCAACAGTTTTCTGTGGTTCATTAAAAAGTTAAGTCCCCTTAACCTAGTAATTAAGAGGTTAGTTTTAATATCGTACATTTGAGATTAAGGCGTTCGGTTTTTCATTTACGTTCCCTTAAGCAACCAATGGATAAATAATTCGTTTTTTACCATACTATTCTAATCTAAAAGCAACATCATGAAAAAATTTACTTTACTAATGCTCCTTATGATCGTAGGTATGATACCTGTGTATGCCACTCACCTAATGGGGGGAGATATTACGCTACAAGATCTTGGAAACCAAGAATACCAAGTTAACTTAGTTACATATCGAGACACTATCGGTATTCCAATGGCCGCTACCGCTGATATTCATTTTGACGGACCCAACGGAGCTTCTTTTACCATTACAGTTCCTTATGACAGTGTAATCTCTGGGAACTTGTTACCGATGTATCCTTATGGTGTAGAAGTCTATTTTTTCACAGATACTGTAACCTTGGCTGGAAATGGGCAGTGGGATGTTTATTGGGATAATTGCTGTAGAAATGCCGCGATTTTAAACTTAAACGCCCCTTTAACGGAGTCCATGACTCTTTTCACATCAATTGTTACGGATTCTGCGACCGCAAATTCAACTCCGTTCTTTTTAGTGCCTGCGGCTATCTTTTTACCCGTAAATACCTCATGGCAATACAACCCTCTTCCATTCGATCCAGATGGTGATTCATTACATTGGAGTATTGATCAGCCCCTTAGTGCAGTTGGTGTACCTTGTGTTGGATATGTTACCCCTTCATCTGATACCAATAATATCTTTAGCATTGATTCTATTACTGGAACGATTTCGTGGACAGCTGATTTAGTGGGTCATTTTGTAGCCTCCATTTTAGTAGACCAATACCGTAACGGTGTTTGGGTTGGTGAAATTAGAAGAGACATGCAGTTTATTGTGGTTCCTTCCGGACAAGGAACCCCACTTTGGACTAATCTAAGTATATTACCAACAGATCCAAATAACCACTACGCATTTGATGTGATGACTGGAGTGCCTTTCAAATTAGAAATGGTTGCTACTCATACCAATCCAAATAAACAAGTATTTATGGAAGCCTATAGCGAGGTGTTTTATTTACCTCAAAATGATGCTGCGTTTACTAAAACTACTACGGGAAATACTTTGGTAGGTGAATTTACATGGCAACCAGAATATGCTGATTTAAGAGACAGAGCCTACCAGGTTGTTTTTAGAGTAAGTGATGGCCTTTTTACAGATGATAAAACCGTTTTACTGAATGTGAATTCAGCGGTTAGTGTTGAAGAATCGGTAACTAGCATTGGCATTAAAGCATTCCCAAATCCGGCAACTGAATTTGTATATTTAGAAATAAATCAACCAGAACAGCAATCTGCGGTATTGGATGTTTTCACACTATCCGGGAAAAACATAATTACCCAACGACCATTAAATATTAATGCGGGAAATAACCTGTTTGTAATAGAAACAGACTCTTGGAATCCAGGTACATATATTATTCGCGTTCAGGGGTCAAATGATGTATCATTAAATCAAATGCTTATTGTTAAGTAGAATAAAAAACTAACAGATAATAAAAAAGGCCGCTTTCAAAATGAAAGCGGCCTTTTTTATTTAAAACTGATTATAGCTTTTGAATCTTATTAATGGAAGTTTCTCCAGAGGATAAACTCACTTTTAAAGTATACATTCCATTAGGCAGCTCACTAACATTTATTTGTGTAGTTGCGTTTGGAATAATCATCACGGATTGACCCAAAATGTTGAATATTTCAATATTCTCTATTTGACCTTCCGTATCTATAAACAGAACATCGTTAACTGGATTTGGAAATACTTTCGAATCCACCAAATTATATCCATCTTGAATTCCAGTAATTAAATTATTTTTAAAGTATTGCATTGCACCATAATCGTCTCCTACAAGAACATCAATGTCTCCATCAGAATCCAAATCAGTAACTGCAGGAAGAGATATTGAACCAACAGATGATAATCCAAAAGGATTCTCAACTGGAGCACCAAATTGAGGATTAGTTGCACTTCCTGTGTTTTCAAAATATTGCAGCGCTCCATAAGCCTCTCCAATAAGCAAATCCATATCACCATCATTATCAATATCACCAATGGATGGACAAGAAATAGCATAGCTAGAAATTAAACCAAATGGATTCGTTACGGGAGCAGCAAAAGATGGATTTGTTGGCGTTCCGGTATTTTTATAATACTGCAAGGCCCCACCATATTCACCAGTTAAAAGATCCATATCTCCATCTCCATCCATATCCGCTAAATCAGGTAACGCATATATATAGGCTGGAGTTAGTCCAAATGGACTTGCAACAGGAGAAGCGAACTGCGGACTAGTTGCCGTTCCTGTATTTTCAAAATACTGCATTTCTCCGTACAGCTCTCCAACCAATAAATCCTGATCACCATCTCCATCCAAATCGGCAAATGTTGGAAATGCCAGATAATAAGTACCTGTTAGCCCAAAAGGATTAGCTACAGGAGAGGCAAATTGAGGGTTTGTACTCGTACCCGTATTTTGATAGTACTTCAATCCTCCATAATATTCTCCAACCAATAAGTCCATATCTCCATCCCCATCTAAATCTGCGAATGTTGGCATAGCATAGGCATCAGAAGCCACCAAACCAAACGGATTTTCAACAGGTGCTTCAAATACTTGAGCTGTAGCTTCGGCCGAGTAAAAAATACCGAGACTAACTGCTGCGGCTCCTAACACTCGCTTAAATTCAAATTTCGAAAATACGCTAGCTAAATCCTTTACTAATAGTCGGATTTTGAGAACGATTTTGTCAATTTCGGCTGAAGAATTTATCTTCCCCTCCGTAATTAAATGGTTCAGTCTTTTGGCCAATGCCTTTAACTGTCTCTTTTTTCTTGCGTAATGGTTTCTCTTCATAATTATTGATTTTAGTTAATAAAAAGTTTATTCTTTTTTCTTCGCCCAAAAAGTAGCGTCTGGGGTCATAATTCCATTATTGAAATCCGGAGTTTTTGTGTTTAAAATATTAGGTCGTATTGTCTCTGGTAAAATGTGCACATCGTAAATTTCATCTAAGGATGAGAGATACGTGATTTTACCCGCTACACTTCCTGTTGGAAGATGAACAACAAGTATACCGGCATGGGTGGCCTTTTTGGCAAACTCCAACTTCCCAAAAGTAGAAGAGTTCTGACGTAATTTCGATAACCCGATAAATAGATAATCTTTGTGCAAAGACATTCCACGCACAAATCCATCTACTTTTACCACAACATCGTACTTGCCAGAGCTTGGGTCCACTTTTACCAATTCACCCGTTGCCGATAAAAGGACATAAAGGTTTCCTCCAAAAATTCTGGGAGAGTGCGGCATGGGAAGTCCTTCGATTACAACTTCATTTGATTCCACATCCATTACAACCCCTGTTTTGGTTATGTTTTCTCGCCAACTCTGCATTGTATTGCCCTGATTAAAAGCCGTTACATATTTGGGTAACCCTTGTTCTAATGCCATCCCGTTTAAATGGCAACGATCTTCTGAAACCAATGCATCAATAAAAGGAGGCTTCCAATATGGAGTGAAATTATAATTATCGTCAATTTTTACAATATTGGAAAAAAGTGTATTCACGGCATATAAATCCCCGTTCCTACCGAAACTCAAATCGTGGATATCTAATGGCCCCGTATGATATGTTACCCGAGGCATATATAATGCATCATATTTATGGGGTGATTTTGGGTAGTGTTTCGCTAAATCCTTAGAATTTGCAAAAACCACAACTTCATCTTTACAGGCTAGGGCCAATTTATCATTTTCAACATCCTGAGCAATACCCATCAACTTATCAAAATGTCGCGGAAGTTGAACTAACGAATTTTCATCTTTAGGAGATAGAAATATAAGTTTGCCTGCTTGGTAAGTTGAAATGGCTATGGAGCAATTTAATCGTTGCAATAACTCCGGAATCTGCGGTGTGTATTGACAACTAAATGGAGGATAAGCCTGATTAGGGACTACTGAATTGGATGCTTCCAAATTAATCATAATGTATTAAAATTTATTTTTATCAATGTAAGTTAATCTGAATAACATCGAATATTTTCATGTTTAAAGCCTAAAGTTAAAAAAATATGTTAATCAAAAAATTTTTATCAATTCCTAATAAGAATTATTATAAAAATATATTTCACGAAAAAGCCCCATCCGTCTACTGACGAATGGGGCTCTAGATTATATGGTAATTCTCACTTGATCTTCAGTTTTATTTAGAACATTGACCCTTATAAGTTATTCATATTTCAGTATCATTGGCGAAATCGCTTCCAACTCTAGTCCCCGAACTTTTTATAAAACCTACTACCTCTGAACCACTACTATATCTTGAAACACCTCTCCCGAACTACTAGTTGCATTTAAAATATAAATGCCTGCCGCAATTTGATTTAGCTCAATGGTAGAACTTACTTTGTCTTTCCCCTCCATTTTCTTGACAAAAATGATTTGTCCGTTAGTACTAACCAATTCCAACTTAATTAACCTAACATTAGCATTAACTAACGAAACCTTAACAACATTTGTCGCTGGATTAGGATAAACCCTAATACCATTTTCAGAACTGTTTGGCTCTTCAACACCGGTAGTAAAATCAATACTACAAGTATCTGAAACTAAATTAAGGGGAGCTTTTACAACTCCCTGATAAAATGCGGAATCATTTCCTTCAATTATTCTCCCAGAAAATCCGCAAAACAAAGTATCATTTAAAAAACCTATTCCATTAAAACCTGTAGGACTATGTATACTAAAAACAGAAGTATTCATGGAACACCATTGGCTCCCATCCCAGGAGGCTACAAAACGGGCAGGAACATCCCCAGCAAAATAAAAACCGCCAACTACATATAATTTACCATCATGCACCTCCATATCAAAGGGTTGAACAGTTCCATAACCAGGGTTAACCGATTGTAATCCAGTACCAACTTCACTCCATTGAGTACCATCCCATTTTTGAATACCATTACCAACATTGCCATCATTTTTTTGTATCCATCCCAAAACATACAATTCGTCATTGTAAACAGTCATATCTTTAATATGTGTGAAACCTCCTCCTAAATATGGTGGGCCAACAGGCTGCCATTCTCCGTTTTTATACATGGCAATATCGCTATAAATGGTGCCATCATATATAATACCCATATTACCCCCAACATATAAATGTTCTTTATATTTACAGATAATACGCACTGAACCTTCTCCAAATGGAGAACCATATACAGACTCCCATTTTCCATTAACTAAACGTGCCGCAGAGCCGATGGAATCCCCATCGACCATATTAAAACCGCCAACCGCATATAGTGTATCTTCAATTACTATTACATCAGACACGAGACCTTGGTTTAAACTATCAAATATAAACTCTCCAAATGGCGACCAATTCTGCCCATTGTATTTGGCTAAGGACGTTACAGGAACACCACTGACATTCTCAAAACCGCCACCCACAATTAATTCACCATGATAATAAGTTGCACCCCAAATTTTATTATCAAATTCACCCAATGGTTGTACAGTGTTATTCTCATATTTCAATAAGTAATTACCCGAAGGATTAGAGCCAGATAGACCCCCTCCACCAATAACTAAACTTGTATTGGAAGGATCAGGAATAATTAATTCTATCCCGACCCCTTGGGTACCATAAGGAAATGGAATTGTATCCCAATCTGAATTTGCAAATTGAGAAAAAACGCCAAAAGGAAATAATAACCCAATAAAAAATAGTCTGTTTAGGTACTGTAAATTATTGCTTAATAAATTTTTCATGGATTGTATTATTTTTAGTTTGCACGGATATGGTGTATGTTCCTGGAACTAATAAAGATATATCAACTACAATGAATTTTCTAAATTGTGTATTTATTGATTTTATGAGTTTACCTATAATGTCATATATCTCTATGCTTTGAATTTCGCTGCTATTAGCACGTATATTTAATTGGTTTTTTGCAGGGTTTGGGTAAATGGTCAGGTCATTGTTCAGTGAAGGAGAGTCATCAACCGAAGTATAAATAAGACTTTCAACACAAAATGAAATAATAAACCCGTCATTGTAAGGCCCTTGGTTTTGATACACATAATAATCTGAGGTACTATTTTGGTCGTAATCAAATGTAGGAAAATTATCATTTGCTGAATATGGAGATCCACCATCTGAAGTAGTTCTGCCAGAAACAAATAGCTCTGTGCTACCAGAGATTTCAAGGTCTAAAATTTCCTCCCCATAAGACCAACCCGCACTTACGAGTCCACCAATTGGAGTCATCCATGTTAAAAAATGATCGTAGTCCATAGCCATTATAAATGCATCTTGAAAAGTAAGAGAAGAAGGGCTTACCTTAATAGATGATTGATAATAAAGATTGTTTGATTGAATAAACCCCAATCCTGCATCACGAGTAGACCCTCCAATAAATATTTTTCCAACATCGTCAATATCTATTGCGGTTAATTGTGTGCCCCCATTTACACTTACATAAGTACTCCAATCTAATTGGAAAGATGGGTTAAATCGGGTAATGAAGCCATCCGTTCCAGCAAAAGTATTATCGTTAAAAGAATATCCAGTATAGCCAGTCGCTTGTATTGGGAAATTTTCACTTAAATTATCACTTTCTGTCGTTCCCACTATATATAAATTATTATTGTTATCAAAGGCTAACATATTTTTTGAATAACCACAACAACCCCAATCTGTGTCATCACCGCCAAAATATGTACCCCATTGGCGAACCCCTGCGCTGTTAAATTTGACAATAAAGACATCATTACTTCCAGTTAAACTAGGCTTATAATAATCTAATGAACTGCTCGTATTGGCATCAAAAACTGGTAAATTGGTACTAACTGTTAAACCAGCAATTACCACATTATTATTTCCATCTATTTCAACAGATGCAATATGATCGGTTGAATTCCCTCCATAAAATGTACACCACACCAATGCGTCAGAGCTATTAAACTTGGCTAATAATCCATCACTGCTTGTTGCGGTAGTATAGCTTTGGTTATATGCTCCAGATAGGTTAGCCGTATAATTTCCTCCATATCCCATTCCACCAAGATACAAGTTATCATCACCATCAAACGCCATAGAAAAAAAGTCTTCATTGCCAGCATCCCCAAAATACGTGGCCCAATCAACATTTCCACTGTTAGAGTTAAATTTTGCTATGTATGCATTGTGATTCGTGCCTGTTGCAGTTGAGGCACTATTGTTAGTAGCCCCGATTTGAATCTTTGTTTGAATCCACTCAGATCCACCGCATATATATACATCCCCATTAGAGTTTGTCTTTACATCATAAGCAGTAGAGGCTTCTCCGTTGCCAAAATAGGTGCTCCATCGTAGCTCATGTTTGATAAAACTATTTCCCCCTTTATCAAACTTTGAAACAAAAGAAGATTTTCCAGTGGTAATTTGCTGAGCGGCATTATAAATAGGAAAAGTGTTATTTGAACTTGAAGTATACCCGCTTACGAAGTGATTTCCTACATTGTCAACATGGGTGGCTAAAGCTTCTTCACTCTGGTTTCCTCCAAGATAAGATCCCCAACATAAGCCTGTAAAAGTAGGCAACGTTGAAGGCGAGCTTTGAATGTTTATGATTAAGCTATTTGATGTATTGTAAGAGGATGTATTGATTGTCACCTTATTCCCCTGAACAGAATACGTTGGAGCCCAGCCTAAAGAAATGTCATTACCATTCGCATCTCTTTCATGTGCAACTGGTTTGGGTAAAACAATATCACCCAAAGAGGAAGATATAATAAGATCTCCATGCGTATCTATTGAAATGTTGCTTTGGCCATAAACATAGAATGTTACAGCGTTCGTTACTCCTGGTTTAACTACAAAATTATATGACATACCCATGGCATTAGTGGTTACCATTAAATCTTTACCCGCTTGCACTTCATTGTAATAAACCTTGTTAAAATGAGGTACTCGTTCTCTACCTTCGGGTAAATGCTCCAAATAATAGTTGCTAAACTCTGACCGTATATCTATTGGTTCAGGTTTTGCAGCTGTACCAGTTTCTGCCGTAGATTGAAATTTAATATCCACTCTATTAATGGTGTCGGGAGTTAAAGTATCACCCTCAATTAAATACGAATAATGTAATACTCCTTGACCTAAAAATACAGAATATGGCAAATTATTTATCATAAAATCAACATTGTTTGCAGGTAAAGCATCGGTTCCAAGTATTTGTCCGTTATTCTTAATTATTGAATACATACCGCTAGCATACGGAAGGTTAGCATCCGCATATATTTCTTTTTCACTGTATTTTATATTCAAATTAGTATATATATTGTTAAGCTCGGTGGTTCCATTAATTATAATATTGTCATTAATGTCAACTGCAATGTCGTTGGCGTAATTGCTCCCATTAAGCTGATCATTAAAACCAATTTGCCAAATAATATTTCCAAGTGCATCATACTTAATAGAATAAATATCTGTTCCTAAATCATTAGAAATTGTTCCTGTAATTACCGGGTTGTTGTTTAATAATACAACATCGTTAGCTTCATCAATAGCGTTAACTTGCGACTGGAAAGATTGTTGCCAAGTAAAAGTACCGTTATTGGTATATTTCAACGTTTGAAACATTGTTCCACCAGTTGCCGCTTCTGAATATCCGGTTACATAAATATTTCCATTATCATCTAGGCCAATTCCCTTAGCTTCGTCAGACATAGAGCCTGCACTGTTAAAGCTTTGGCTCCACAAAACAACTAAATCTGAGTCTAATTTCATTAGGTAGAAGTCATTTCCTGTGGAAGTATTCACAATTGTACCACACACATAATAGAATCCGTTACCATCAACTTCAATGTCGGTAATTTCATCTACCCCGCTACCCGTTCCACCTGTTATAGATGAGTTGATATAAGAACCAGAAGTTGGATCTAAAGTTACCAACGCAATATCCCAAGCACCGCCACCAGTTTCAGCTCCACCGCTTACAAGAAGCTCTCCGTTTGCAAAATTAATGTTATTCGAAATATCTATTAAATTAATGTAATTCCATGTCGTACTCCAATTTACGTTTCCTGAATAATCATAACTTTTTATTAAAAAATCAGAATTTGTAGTTGAATTCATGGTAGTACCGGAAACGCAAACATTACCCATATCATCAAAGGTTAAGGCTGTTCCTGCGTCATCTAGGTTATTTCCATCATGATACTTAGACCAAGAAACAACACCATTAGTGGCTATTTTTAAAATGACTAAATCATTAATCCTAGTACTTGAATAGTAACTTGAGCCAGTTAAAAACACATTCTGAGATGCATCAATAATTATATCGCCTGCGTAATCATCTCCATTTCCAGCACCATCAAATTGAACGGTCCAAACTAACTGACCAGTTGGAGCATACTTTTTTAGCAGAATATCGTAATTTCCCGATACATTAATAGTTGCACCTGCCACATATACATTCTTTTGCGGGTCAGTTTTTGTAACAGATTTAGTGAAATTATTTTGCGTGCCTTCTTTGGTATTCCAGACCTCAAAGACCTCTATTGTTTGGCAATAGCCATTAAACGTGAATCCTAGTAAAACTAGAGAGAGAGAGATTTAAATGTTCTCATAATATATAGTATATAAAGTTAAAAAATGGGAAACTAACAAAGTCTCCTTTAAGGTATCCTTAAATTTACACATTATAATTAATTCTTGCAATATGGCAAACCGTTAATCTTATCCAAGCTTGACTCAATAGAAATGAACATTTAGTAAGCTGTATTTCTAGATTTATAAAAGGTTAAAGTTCAGGATCCCTACATTTAAGTTTAGTATTAACACAAAAGAGCCCCATTCGACAAATGACGAATGGGGCTCTTTTCTATTCGATAAGTTCTATTATCTTTTTTTCATTTCAACGTAAGGTCTTGAATTCTCTCCAGTATAGATTTGACGTGGACGACCAATTGGTTCGTTATTTTGTCTATTCTCTAACCATTGCGCAATCCATCCAGGTAAACGACCTAAAGCAAACATTACTGTGAACATTTCTGTAGGAATTCCTAAAGCTCTGTAAATAATTCCAGAGTAAAAATCTACGTTAGGATACAATTTACGTTCAACGAAATATTCATCTTCTAACGCATGTTTCTCTAATTTTTTAGCAATTCCCAAAATTGGATCGGTTACGCCCATTGCTTCTAAAACATCATCCGCTGCAGCTTTTAAAATTCTCGCACGTGGATCAAAATTTTTGTATACTCTATGTCCAAATCCCATTAAACGGAAAGGATCATCTTTATCTTTTGCTTTCGCAATAAATTTCTCTGTATCTCCACCATCTCTTTGAATGGCTTCCAACATTTCAATTACCGCTTGGTTAGCTCCACCATGAAGTGGTCCCCAAAGCGCGTTAATACCAGCAGAAATAGACACATATAAACTTGCATGAGAAGATCCAACTAAACGTACCGTTGAAGCGGAACAGTTTTGTTCATGATCCGCATGAAGAATCAATAATTTATTCAATGCTTTCGATACCACAGGATTTACTTTATAATCATCTGTAGGCAGAGAAAACATCATGTATAGGAAATTATCTACGTACTCTAATTTATTATTCGGGTACATTACAGGATGTCCTTTCTCATTTTTATACGACCAGGCAGCCATTGTTGGCAACTTCGCTAATAATCGAATAATACTCAAATTAACTTCATCCATAGATCTATTTGGATCTAAAGAGTCTGGATAAAAAGCTGTTAAACTAGTAACCATAGAAGAAAGCACTCCCATTGGATGCGCATTCGATGGAAATCCTTCGAATATTTTTCTAAAATCCTCATGAATTAGTGTATGATGTTTAATGGCTTTTGCCCAAACATCAAATTCTTCTTTTTTAGGTAGTTCTCCATAAATTAATAAAAACGCAATTTCTAAGAAACTTGCCTTTTCAGCTAATTCATCAATATTATATCCGCGGTATCTTAATACCCCATTTTCTCCATCCAGGTAGGTTATTTTACTAATTGTTGAACCTGTGTTTTTATATCCAAAGTCAAGCGTCACTAACCCTGTTTCGGATCTTAATTTGGCAATATCAATGGCCTTTTCGTTTTCAGTACCTTCAATTACTGGAAGCTCATAGCTTTTACCATTATATTTTATTTCTACTTTATCTGACATCTGTATTACTTTTTAATTAATTAGTCACTCTTGCTTTCAAATGTACAAGCAATTGTTGTACAATAAAACCACTATTATCATAAAAATTTAAGCCCTTTTCCCATAAAAAAAGCTTGTTTTCCTAATTCCTCTTCAATGCGTAACAATTGGTTGTATTTCGCAATCCTATCCGTACGGGAAGCTGAACCTGTTTTTATTTGACCCGTATTTAAGGCCACAGATAAATCGGCAATAGTAGTATCTTCAGTTTCACCTGACCTATGGCTAATCACAGATGTGTAAGAGTTTCTGTGCGCCATTTCTACAGCGGCAATGGTCTCTGACAAGGTACCAATTTGATTTACCTTAACCAAAATTGAATTTGCAATATTTTCATCAATTCCTCTTTTCAATCTTTCCGTATTTGTAACAAACAAATCATCACCAACTAATTGAATTCTGTCGCCCATTTTTTGGGTCATCAATTTCCAACCTGCCCAATCATCTTCATCCAATCCATCTTCAATAGAAACAATTGGATACTTTTTCACCCAATTATCAAAATAATCAATCATTTCGGCAGAAGTTAATTTCTCTCCAGATGATTTATGTAAATGATACACTCCTTCCTCCTTAACGTAAAATTCAGATGATGCTGCATCCAACGCTAAATACACATCCTCACCTGGGCGGTATCCAGCCTTTTCAATTGCTTGAATAATAACTTCAAGGGCTTCTTCATTGGAGGATAAGTTTGGCGCAAATCCCCCTTCATCCCCTACATTTGTGGACATTCCTTTAGACTTTAATACCGCTTTCAAGTGATGAAAAATCTCCGTTCCCCAACGTAATCCTTCACTAAAAGAAGGTGCTCCAGCTGGCATAATCATAAATTCCTGAATGTCAATTTTATTATCCGCATGGGATCCTCCATTCAATATATTCATCATAGGCACGGGAAGCGTGTGAGCATTAACTCCGCCAATATATTTATACAATGGAATCCCTAAGGTATCCGCTGCAACTCTTGAAACAGCCATCGAAACTCCCAAAATTGCATTGGCACCAATATTTCCTTTGTTTTTTGTTCCATCAATATCAAGCATAGCTTGGTCAATAGCCAATTGATCAAAAATGTAACTACCATTCAATTGTTCATTTAAAACGGTATTTACATTGTTAACTGCCTTTAAAACGCCCTTACCCATGTAAACGCCTTTATCGTTATCACGTAATTCAACCGCCTCATGAATTCCTGTTGATGCACCAGAAGGAACAATAGCCCTTCCAATAAGTCCTTGGGTAGTTGTTACTTCAACTTCAACGGTGGGATTACCGCGTGAATCTAAAACTTGTCTTGCATGGATATTACTGATTATGCTCATTATAATGGATTTTATTTTTATTGATTTTTTTTCATTCTATCTACAAACTCATCAAATAAATATCGAGAGTCATGAGGCCCTGCTGATGCCTCCGGGTGGTATTGAACAGAGAATGCATTTTTATCGGTACGTTTAATACCCGCTAAAGTTCCATCATTTAAATGCTTATGTGTAATTTCAATATTAGCAGCCTTTTCAGCCAACTCCATATCGACTACAAACCCGTGATTTTGAGACGTAATTTCTCCTTTGCCTGTTTGTAAATTCATCACAGGATGATTAATCCCTCGATGACCATTATGCATTTTAATCGTTTTTAATCCACTAGCTAAAGACATGATTTGATGCCCTAAACAAATTCCAAACGTTGGCGTATTGCTTTCAATTATTTGATTCACCACATTTTTTACTTCGGGTAATGCGGATGGATCTCCAGGCCCATTAGACAACATAAATCCATTTGGGTTCCAATCCTTCATTTCCTGAAAAGGGGTATTATAAGGAAACACTTTCATGTAACATCCTCTATCCGATAAACACCGTAAGATGGTACGTTTAACCCCAAAATCCATTACTGCTACTTTCAAGTCTGATTTCTCATCCCCAAAATAAAAAGGTTCAGTACACGAAACTTTTGAAGCCAATTCGAGGCCCTCCATTGATGGAACTTCTTTCAAAAGCATTTTTAACTCATCAATATTTGTTGTTTCCGTAGAAACTACACAATTCATCGCACCCGCTTGACGAATGTGTCGAACTAACTGTCGCGTATCCACATCTGAAATTCCAACCACCTTATTTTTTTCAAAATATTTTTGAACAGAACTAGTGGCAGCTACTCTAGAATAGATATCAGAAAATTTGTTACATATTAAACCGGCTATGTTAATTTGATCCGATTCAATTTCTGAATCATTCACGCCATAATTACCAATATGGGGAGTGGTCATAACCAACATTTGTCCATAATATGATGGATCTGTAAAAATTTCTTGGTAACCCGTCATACCAGTATTAAAGGCAATTTCCCCCGTAGCGGTACCCGTATAACCTATTGCTTTTCCGTGATATACAGTTCCATCTTGAAGTAATAGAACTGCAGGTTTTTTCTCGATGAATTTCATAAATAAACTTTCTTTTTTTATCAAAATCGTTGCACAAATTTACAACGCACAAATTCAATTTTCCCTATAACTACAGTTAAAAGCAAAAAAAAAGGGAGGTGAATTAATCACCGCCCTTTTTAATTTTTTAAATTCTAACGAACATCTATAGCCAATTATGCTTTTGAATCATTTTCGTCTGATTTTTTTTCTGCTTTAGGAGCCGCTTCTGGAGCTGCTTCGTCTGCCTTTTCTTTCTTTACTTTAACCTCTTCAACAGGTGCATCGGAAGTAGCTGTAGAACCAACGCCTCTTCTTCTACGTGTCTTTTTAGTTTTAGCAGCAGAGTTGTAGATTTCGTTGAAATCAACCAATTCAATCATACACATTTCTGCAGCATCACCTAAACGGAAACCTGTTTTAATGATACGAGTATAACCTCCTGGACGCTCTCCAACTTTTGGAGCAATAACTCCAAACAATTCTGTAACAGCATGTTTATTACCTAGGTATCTAAAAGCAGTTCTACGCGTATGCATTGAATCCACTTTCGCCTTTGTAATAATTGGCTCAACAAACACTTTCAACGCTTTCGCTTTTGCAACAGTAGTTGTAATACGCTTATGCTCTATTAAAGAACCAGCCATATTTGTAAGCATAGCCTTTCTGTGTCCTGTTTTACGTCCTAAGTGATTAAACGATTTATTATGTCTCATTTTCGTTTATTTAAAGGATCACGATAATCCTCAATTATAAATTTATTCTTTGTCTAATTTATACTTCAGAACATTCATTCCAAAGGATAAGTTTTTCACCTCTACAAGCTCATCCAATTCCGTTAATGATTTCTTACCGAAATTTCTAAATTTCAATAAATCATTTCGTTGATATTGAACTAAATCACCAAGTGTGTATACTTCAGCCGCTTTCAAACAGTTTAATGCTCTTACAGAAAGATCCATATCTACCAATTTGGTTTTCAGCAATTGACGCATGTGTAATGATGTTTCATCAAACTCGTCATCTGCAGATCTATCTTCCGTTTCCAAAGAAATTTTCTCATCACTAAAAAGCATAAAGTGGTGAATTAAAATTTTGGCAGCTTCACTTAAAGCATCTTTAGGAGTAATCGAACCATCGGTTTCAATTTCCATAATTAACTTTTCGTAATCTGTTTTTTGCTCTACACGAAAGTTTTCAATTTCATATTTCACTTTCTTGATTGGTGTGAAAATAGAATCAATTGCGATTTCGTTTAGTGCTAAGTTCAACCCTGAATGTTCTTCAGCAGGAATATACCCACGACCGTTTCCGATTGTGATTTCTACTTGAAGGTTCACGGATTCGTCCATGTTACAAATAACCAAATCCGGATTCAATACTTGAAACGAAGATGTGAAGTTACCGATATCGCCTGCAGTAAATTGCTTTTGACCGGTTACTCTAACTATTAATTTCTCTGAATCTTGGTCTTCGATCTGTCTTTTGAATCTAACTTGTTTTAAATTCAAAATCAGTTCAGTTACATCTTCAATTACTCCGCGAATAGCAGAGAATTCATGATCTACACCATCAAACTTCACAGAGGTGATAGCAAAACCTTCAAGTGAAGAAAGAAGAATCCTTCTCAATGCATTACCTACGGTAATTCCATATCCTGGCTCCAAAGGTCTGAATTCAAATGTACCGTGACGGTCATCTGAATGTATCATTATCACTTTATCTGGTTTTTGAAAATCTAAAATTGCCATATTATTATGTGGTTTCTCAGGTAACTAAACCCAGTTATTATTTAGAATACAACTCAACTATCAAATGTTCCTTGATATTCTCAGGAATATCAGTTCTTTCTGGAATGCTCATAAACTTACCAACTAGATCAGCTTTATCAAACTCAATCCATGGGTAACTTTTCCCATTTGCATTAACAGAATCGATAATTACAGTAAGTGATTTCGATTTTTCTCGAACAGCAACAATATCTCCCGCTTTCAATTGGTAAGAAGGTATGTTAACAATTTTTCCGTTCACGGTTATGTGACGATGCGAAACAAATTGACGTGCACCATCACGAGTACTTGAAATACCCATTCTGAATACCGTATTGTCTAATCTTGACTCACAAAGTTGTAATAATACCTCACCAGTAATACCTGTTTTAGCGGAAGCTTTCTTAAATAAATTTGAGAATTGCTTTTCTAAAATACCGTAAGTATATTTTGCTTTTTGCTTTTCAGCTAATTGCACCGCATACTCCGATTGTTTTGGTCTCCTTTTGTTAGGACCGTGTTGTCCTGGAGGAAAATTACGTCTTTCTAGTACTTTATCAGGGCCGAAAATTGGTTCTTTGAACTTTCTTGCAATTTTCGATTTTGGTCCTCTATATCTAGCCATTTTATTCTATTCTCTAAATTAATTAAACCCTTCTTTTCTTAGGTGGGCGACAACCATTATGAGGCATTGGTGTTACATCAATGATTTCAGTAACCTCAATCCCATTGTTGTGGATTGTACGAATTGCAGATTCTCTACCGGCACCTGGGCCTCTTACGTATGCTTTCGCTTTACGCATTCCAGCTTCAAAGGCTACCTTACAACAATCCTCAGCGGCAACTTGTGCAGCATATGGAGTGTTTTTCTTAGAGCCTCTAAATCCTAATTTACCTGCAGACGACCAAGAAATAACTTGTCCGTTAGCGTTTGTGATTGAGATGATGATGTTGTTAAAAGACGAATGCACATGCACTTGCCCCAACGCATCAACTCTAACCTTTCTCTTTTTTGAAGTCGATTTAGCCATAGCTTACTACTATTTAGTTGCTTTCTTTTTGTTAGCAACAGTTTTTCTTTTTCCTTTTCTTGTACGAGAGTTATTTTTGGTTCTTTGACCTCTTAAAGGTAATCCCGCACGATGGCGAATCCCTCTTTGAGAACCAATGTCCATTAATCGCTTAATGTTCATTTGAATTTCAGAACGCAAAACACCTTCAACTCTAATGTTGTCAGTAATATAAGCCCTTATCGATGTAAGCTCTTCATCATTCCAATCCTGGATTTTTTTATCCGGATCAATGTTTAATTCCATCAACAGTTTCTTTGCTGTTGAATGACCTACTCCAAAAATGTAAGTTAATCCAATTCTACCCTTTTTGTTAACGGGTAAATCATTTCCTGCTATCCTAGCCATACTAGTTAAATTTTATCCCTGTCTTTGTTTAAACTTAGGGTTCTTTTTGTTGATTACGTAGAGGCGTCCTTTACGTCTAACGATCTTACAATCAGAACTTCTCTTTTTAATTGATGCGCGAACCTTCATGGTTTCTATTATTTATATCTATAAGTAATTCTTCCTTTTGATAAATCGTAAGGGGACATTTCGACTTTCACTTTATCTCCAGGTAAAATTTTAATGTAATGCATTCTCATTTTACCAGAAATATGAGCGGTTATAACGTGACCATTTTCAAGTTCCACTCTAAACATTGCGTTTGAAAGTGCTTCCTTAATGGTTCCATCTTGCTCTATTGAAGGTGTTTTTCCCATTTTACGTTTATTATGCTATTCCACCGAAAGCCCCTGTTGAACGTCCTTTTAATTTACCCGACTCAGTCAGTCCATCATAATGACGCATCAATAAATAACTTTCAATTTGTTGTAATGTATCTAAAATAACCCCTACCATAATAAGTAGAGAAGTTCCACCGAAAAAATAAGAGAAACTTTGCGATACGCCTGCCTTAATAGCAAATGCAGGTAATATTGCAATAATTGCTAGAAAAATAGATCCTGGCAATGTAATTTTCGACAAAATAGTATCTAAAAAATCAGATGTATCTCTACCCGGTTTAACACCCGGAACGAAACCACCATTCTTCTTAAGGTCATCTGCCATTTGCTGTGGATTAACTGTAATTGCCGTATAGAAATAGGTAAATACAATAATCAAAATTGCGAATGAGAAATTATACCAAAAGCCACTAATATCACTAAACATGGCTGCAAAACTTGTCATAGCATCACTTTGTGACAACCCCACTAAAGTAATTGGTAACATCATTAATGCTTGCGCGAAAATGATAGGCATTACTCCAGCAGCATTTACTTTCAAAGGAATAAACTGTCGAGCACCGCCAACATTTTGAATTCCCATAATTTTTTTAGCAAATTGAATTGGAACCCTACGCACTCCTTGTACTAGTAATATGGTTATTAAAATAACAAACAGTAATATTGCTAATTCAATAAGCACTACGATAAGTCCACCACCAATATCTCCCATTTGTTGTTCCCACTCTGTTAAGAAAGCGGTAGGAAGATTGGCAATAATTCCAATCATAATTATTAATGATATTCCATTTCCAATACCCTTATCTGTAATTTTTTCACCCAACCACATTACGAATAATGTACCGGAAGATAAAATGATAATGGCTGGTAAAGTAAATGAGAAGAACCCTGGATTAACGATTGCGTTACTAGGAACTTGAGTTGCAAGGTAACCTGGCGCTTGTCCTAAAGTAATTAATACAGTTAACCATCTCGTCCACTGATTAATTTTATTACGACCACTTTCTCCGTCCTTTTGTAATTTTTGTACTGATGGCACTGCTATTCCAAGCAATTGCATCACAATAGATGCCGAGATATACGGCATAATACCCAAAGCAAATACAGATGCACGAGAAAACGCACCACCTGCAAATAAATTAAGTAAAGCGGCTAATCCTGTAGCTTCATTTTGACCTAAGATATTGGTATCAACACCTGGTAAAACTACGAATGAACCTAATCTATAAATAGCAATAAAACCCAATGTTAAAAGGATTCTATTTCTAAGTTCTTCAATTTTGAAGATGTTTGCGATTGTCTGAAAAAACTTATTCATCAATTAAACTATTTTGGCTTCTCCACCAAGTTTTTCAATTGCTGCAATTGCGCTAGCCGAAAATTTATTGGCCTCAATAACAACTTTAGTTTTAAGTTCACCTCTACCAAGAACTTTTACAAGATCATTGGTTCCAACTAACCCTCTAACTACTAAATCATCAATAGTAATGGTATCAACATTTGATTCTTCAATAAACCCTTGAATTACATCCAAGTTAATTGGAGTATATTCTACGCGATTTACATTTTTAAAACCAAACTTAGGAACTCTACGTTGCAAAGGCATTTGACCACCTTCAAAACCAACTTTTTTAGAATACCCAGAACGTGATTTTGCACCTTTGTGTCCACGAGCTGCTGTTCCACCTTTACCTGAACCTTGTCCGCGACCTAATCGCTTGCCTTCACTTTTTACTGCCCCTTCGGCAGGTGTTAGATTACTTAAATCCATGATAAATATTATTTTACTTTACGTCTTCTATAGTAACAAGGTGTTTTACCTTATTTACCATACCTAAAATTTGTGGAGTTCCTTCGTGTACAACACTTTTATTGATTCCCTTCAAACCTAAGGCAATAATCGTGTCTTTTTGATCTCCAGGTCTTCTAATAACAGACCTTCTTTGTGTAACTTTAATCTTAGCCATTTCTTCTCTATTATCCGTTGTACACTTTTTCTAATGAAACACCTCTTCGTTTTGCAACTGAATTAGCATCCGATAAATTCGCAAGAGCGTCAATAGTTGCTTTAACTACATTTACAGGATTCGAAGATCCTTTTGATTTTGCTAATACGTCCGTAATTCCAACGCTTTCCAATACTGCACGCATCGCACCACCAGCAATTACTCCTGTACCATGGGCAGCAGGTTTAATTAAAACTACGGCACCACCATGCTTTCCTAATTGTGCGTGTGGAATTGTACCTTTTGCAATTGGAACTTTAATTAAATTCTTTTTTGCAACATCCATTCCTTTAGCAATAGCACCAATTACTTCTTTAGATTTCCCTAATCCGTAACCTACTACACCTGCTTCATCTCCAACAACAACTACTGCTGAAAATCCGAATGTACGACCACCTTTTGTTACTTTAGTAACCCTTCTAATTTTTACAACTGTGTCTTTTAATTCTGACTCTGTTGATCTAACTTGCTTCATACTTACTTAACTATGATGGTAATTAAAATTTTAATCCAGCTTCTCTGGCTCCGTCAGCAAATGACTTAATACGACCGTGATATAAAAATCCGTTACGGTCAAAAACAACAGCTTCTATTTTTGCTTCTTTAGCTCTTTTTGCTAACTCTGCTCCAACAGCTTTTGCTACTTCAATTTTATTCAGTCCTTCTGACTTTATGTTTAATGAACTAGCCGCAACAAGAGTTTTTCCGTTAACATCCTCAATTACTTGAGCATAAAATTCTTTGTTACTTCTAAAAATGCTTAATCTCGGCATTTCAGTCGTACCAAAAATATTTTTTCTAACTCTTCTTTTAATTCTAGCTCTACGCTCTACTTTAGTTATAGCCATGATCTAATATTATTTAGCGGCTGTTTTACCAGCTTTTCTACGAATTTGTTCACCTTTGAAACGAATACCTTTTCCTTTGTATGGTTCCGGTTTACGTAACGATCTAAGTTTTGCAGCAATCATTCCAATCAATTGTTTGTCGTGAGACTCAAAAGTCACAATTGGTGCCTTACCTCTTTCCGATACAGCAGTACAAGAAACTTCTTTGGGTAAAACAAACATGATACCATGAGAATAGCCTAATGACAATTCTAAATTCTGACCTGATATTGCCGCTCTAAATCCAACACCCACAAGCTCCATAACCTTAGTATAACCAACGTTTACACCTTCAACCATATTATTGATCAAAGAACGTGTTAAACCATGTTTTGCTTTGTGGTCTTTAGATTCCGTTGCGCGTGTCACAACAATATTTCCTTCTTCTTCCTTAACTGAAATCGCTTGATCAATGGTTTGAGTAAGCTCACCTTTTGGACCTTTTACGGTTACAACATCTCCTTCAATGGAAAAGGTAACACCTTGCGGAATAGCTATTGGTAAATTTCCTATTCTTGACATTTTCTTTCTTTTAGTAAATAGAACAAATTACTTCACCACCTACGTTCAGTTTTCTAGCTTCTTTATCTGTAATAACACCTTTAGATGTTGAGACAATAGCAATACCTAATCCGTTCAAAACACGTGGCAAATTTTCAGCGTTTACGTATTTTCTTAAACCGGGTTTACTAATTCTAGTTAACTTTTTGATAGCGGCTTCTTTCGTTTCTCTATCATATTTCAATGCGACTTTAATAATTCCACCTGGAATATTAGATTCAAATTTGTAATTAAGGATGTATCCCTTATCAAATAGAATCTTTGTCATTTCTTTTTTCATGCCAGATGATGGAATCTCAACAACACGGTGTCCCGCTTTTTGTGCATTCCTAATTCTGGTCAAATAATCTGCGATTGGATCAGTCATTCCTGTCTAATTAATATCGTTAAATTTTTACCAACTTGCTTTCTTCACTCCAGGAATAAGCCCTTGTGAAGCCAACTCTCTAAAGGTAACCCTTGAAACTCCAAAATGACGCATATATCCTCTCGGACGACCTGTTATTTTACAACGGTTATGCGCGCGTACTGAAGAGGAATTTTTCGGAAGTTTTTGTAATTCTTCCCATTCTCCTTCCGCTTTTAAGCGAGCTCTTTTCTCAGCGAATTTGCTAATCATAGCAGCGCGTTTACGCTCTCTCGCTTTCATTGATTCTTTTGCCATCTCAATACTTATTTTTTAAATGGAAATCCAAAGTTCTTTAATAATTCGAAACCTTCCTCATCTGTCTTAGCAGTAGTAACGAATGTGATATCCATACCTGTAATATTTGGAATCTTATCAATATCAATTTCAGGAAACATGATTTGTTCTTTGATACCTACATTGTAGTTACCCCTTCCATCTAATTTATTATTGATTCCTCTAAAATCACGTGTACGTGGTAGAGCAACTCTTAAAAATCTTTCAAGAAACTCATACATTCTATCACTACGTAAAGTTACTTTGGCGCCAACTGGCATTCCCTTACGTAACTTAAAGTTAGAAACGTCCTTCTTAGAATTGGTTGCAAATGCTTTTTGACCGGTAATCATGGTCATTTCATTTACTGCATTCTCTACTAATTTTTTATCAGTAGTTGCTTTACCAACACCTTGACTTAAAACAATTTTAGTCAATTTAGGCACCTGCATAACACTTGTGTAAGAGAATTTCTCTTTCAAAGCAGGAACGATCTCATCGTTATATTTCGCTTTTAGATTTGGTGTATATCCCATCACTTAATCTCTATATTTGACTTAACAGAGAATCTTACTTTTTCTCCGTTAGTATCTGATTTACGAATAGTACGTGTAGGAATTCCTTTGCTATCAACAACCATAAGGTTAGACATATGAATTCCACCTTCGTTTTCTTCAATTCCACCTTGTGGGCTAGTTGCAGATGGCTTAACATGTTTTTTAACCATGTTCAACCCTTCAACCAAAGCTCTATCACGTTTCTTATTAAATCCTAGCACTTTGCCAGTATTTCCTTTCTCATTACCAGCGACAACCATTACGTTATCACCAATTTTTATGTGAAGTTTATTTTTCATAATCCTCAATAATTAAAGCACTTCTGGTGCTAGAGATACAATTTTCATGAACTGCTTATCACGTAACTCACGAGCAACAGGACCGAAAATACGTGTTCCTCTCATTTCGCCCGCTGCATTAAGCAACACAACAGCATTATCGTCAAAACGAATATAAGTTCCGTCAGGTCTGCGTATTTCCTTTTTAGTTCTAACAACAACCGCTGGGGAAACAGACCCTTTCTTTACGCCACCATTTGGCAATGCTTGCTTTATAGTAACAACAACTTTATCACCAATAGAAGCATATCTTCGTTTAGTTCCTCCTAGAACTCTAATAACTAGAACTTCTTTGGCTCCACTGTTATCAGCAACTTTTAATCTTGATTCCGTTTGTACCATGACTACTTTATACTCTATTAGTTATTACTTAGCTTTTTCAAGAACTTCAACAAGTCTCCAATTTTTATTTTTGGATAATTTTCTTGTTTCCATGATCTTAACTGTATCGCCAATGTTACATTCATTTTTTTCGTCATGCGCCACAAATTTTGATGACTGCTTAACGAATTTTCCATACATAGGGTGCTTAACTTTACGCTCGATCATAACAACAATAGATTTCTCCATTTTGTTAGAGGATACTACCCCAATTCTTTCTTTTCTCAGGTTCCTTTCCATGGTCTAACCTTTATTTTCTGTTGCTGCTCTTCGAGAATACTCAGATTTCAAACGTGCAACGTTTCTTCTAGCATCACGTATTTTCAATGGATTCTCCAATGGAGATACCACGTGCATAATTTTCAATTTCTGAAGGGTAGCCGTTTCCACTTCGATTTTTTCCACAACCTCGTCTGTGGTAAGCTCTTTAATTTCTGATTGTTTCATCTCCTTCAATATTAAGCTTGATAATCTTTACGAATCACAAATTTGCATTTCATTGGAAGTTTCTGAGCACCTAAACGTAACGCTTCTTTAGCAACGTCAACACTAACACCTTCTAATTCATATAAGATTCTTCCTGGTTTGATTTTACACACCCAGTGATCTAGTGCTCCCTTACCTTTACCCATACGAACCTCTGCAGGTTTACTTGTAATAGGTGTGTCAGGGAATATTCTAATCCATACTTGACCTTCACGTTTCATGTGACGAGTCATTGCGATACGAGCAGCTTCAATTTGTCTTGAAGTTAATCTACCCATTTCCAAAGCTTTGATTCCGAAAGAACCGAAAGCAACAGTGCTACCTCTATGAGCTAAACCCTTTACTCTTCCTTTCTGGACTCTTCTACGTCTTACCTTTTTTGGTTGTAACATTTCAATTATACTTTACAGTCCGTAATTATTTTCTTCTACCTCTAAATTTCCCTTTCGGTGCAGATTTTGGTCCTTTTTGTTTAGCTCCAATGTTTGGCGATAAGTCACGTTTACCGTAAACCTCACCATTACAGATCCAAACTTTCACACCAATACGACCGTAAGTTGTATGTGCTTCAACCAATGCATAATCAATATTCGCACGAAAAGTATGTAAAGGGGTACGTCCTTCTTTGTAGTTTTCAGAACGGGCCATCTCTGCACCATTCAATCTACCAGAAATTTGCACTTTAATACCTTCAGCTCCCATTCTCATGGTGGACTGAATAGACATTTTTATTGCTCTTCTGTAAGAAATACGACCTTCTATTTGACGTGCAACACTTTCAGCAACTAAACGGGCTTCAAGTTCTGGACGTTTAATTTCAAAGATGTTAATTTGAACTTCGTTTGAAGTAATCTTTTTTAACTCCTCTTTTAATTTGTCAACTTCAGAACCACCTTTTCCGATGATAATTCCAGGACGAGCAGTATTAACAGTAACTGTGATTAACTTTAACGTTCTCTCAATTATAATTCTAGAAATACTCGCTTTACGCAATCTTGCATATAAGTATCTTCTAATTTGGTAATCTTCTGCTAATCTATCTCCGTAATCATTTCCTCCGTACCATGCTGAGTCCCAGCCACGAATAAAACCTAATCGGTTAGCTATTGGATTTGTCTTTTGTCCCATCTTATTTATCCTCAGTTTTAGCGTCTACTACTAAAGTAACGTGATTTGATCTTTTACGCACTCTGTGCGCACGTCCTTGTGGTGCAGGTTGAATACGTTTCAGCATTCTTCCTCCATCTACTTTTACTTCTTTAATGAACAAATTAGCATCTTCCCAGCTATTACCAGACTTAACCTCGTAATTTGCAATGGCAGATCTTAATAATTTCTCCATTCTAATAGACGCTTCCTTTTTAGAGAATTGAAGAACGGCAGAAGCTTTCTGCACATCCATACCTCTAACTAGGTCAGCCACCAGTCTCATTTTTCGCGGACTAGTTGGGCAGTTATTCAATTTAGCTACGTAATATGTTTTACGCGCATCTTTAGCTGCCTCAGCTTTGATTTTTTTTCTTGAACCCATGTTGCTCTACTTAACCTTAATGGTCAATTATTTTTTCTTTTTGCCTCCGTGGCCTCTAAATGTTCTAGTCGGAGAAAATTCTCCTAGTTTATGTCCAACCATGTTTTCATTAACAAAAACTGGAATAAACTTTTTACCATTATGAACTGCTACTGTTAATCCAACAAAATCTGGTGTGATCATTGAAGCTCTTGACCAAGTTTTGATTGTATTCTTTTTAGTCGAATCCTGAGCATCTAAAACTCTCTGCATCAACTTGTAATGAACAAATGGGGGTTTTTTTAACGATCTACTCATTTCAACTATTTTTTACGCCCTTCGATAATATATTTACTAGACCCTTTTTTCGGAGCTCTAGTTTTATAACCCTTAGCAGGAATACCATTTCTTGATCTTGGGTGACCACCTGAAGATTTACCTTCACCACCACCCATTGGATGATCAACTGGATTCATTGCTACACCTCTTACGCGAGATCTACGTCCTGCCCATCTATTAGCACCCGCTTTACCTTGACGTAACAAAGCATGATCAGAATTTGAAACTGAACCTACTGTTGCCATACAAGTAAGAAGCACCAATCTCATCTCACCCGAAGGCAATTTGATTACAGCAAACTTCCCATCTTTTGCAGCTAATTGCGCATATGAACCTGCACTTCTTGCCATTTTAGCACCTTGTCCAGGATTCAATTCAATGTTATGGATAATTGTACCTAATGGAATTTCACTAAGGTATAACGAGTTTCCAACTTCTGGCTGAACGCCTTTACCTGAAACAATTGTTTGACCTACTTCTAAACCACTTGGAGCAATAATGTATCTTTTTTCTCCATCAGCATAAACAAGTAAAGCAATACGTGCAGATCTATTTGGATCATACTCGATTGTTTTAACTTTAGCGTCCATACCAAATTTGTCACGCTTAAAATCAATGATTCTGTAACGTTGCTTGTGTCCACCTCCGATATTACGGATTGTCATACGACCAGTAGAATTTCTACCTCCCGATCTCTTCTTTGGAGCCAACAAACTTTTTTCTGGTCTATCCGTAGTAATAGTTTCAAACATTGAAACTACTCTAAATCTTTGCCCAGGTGTTGTTGGTTTTAATTTTTTTACCGCCATTTCCTATTTATTAGATATTGCTGTAAAAATCAATTACGTCTCCGTCTTTAAGAGTAACGATAGCCTTCTTGAAATGACCAGAGTTACCTTTAACTACGCCCGCTTTAGTGAAACGAGACTTTGACTTACCAGCTTGAATCATTGTATTAATCTTCTCAACCGTAACATCATATGCAGCTTCAACAGCTGATTTGATTTCAATTTTGTTGGCTCTACGGTCTACTACAAAAGCGTACCTATTTAGAGTTTCCCCTAAATCTGTCATCTTTTCTGTAATAATTGGTTTCTTAATAATTTCCATGACTTAACTTAAATTTTGCTCGATTACATTAAGTGAACCTTCGCACAACAAAACTTTATTTGCATTCGAAATATCGTAAGTGTTTAATTCTAAAGCATTTACGACTTTAGCACCTTTCAAATTTCGAGCCGACAAATATAGGTTTTTATTTTCTTCCGGAACAACTAAAAGAGATTTTTTACCAAGAAGATCGAAATTGTTCAAAAACTCGGTATAATTCTTTGTTCTGATTGAATCAAAATTCAAGTTCTCAAGAACGATTAACTCGCCACTATTTAACTTACTAGTTAAAGCAGATCTACGCGCAACTTTTCTTAATTTCTTGTTTAATTTGAAACTATAATTTCTTGGTCTTGGACCGAAAACACGACCCCCACCTCTGAATATAGGAGATTTAATACTACCAGCACGGGCAGTACCTGTTCCTTTTTGTTTCTTAATCTTACGAGTACTTCCCGCAATTTCAGCTCTCTCTTTTGATTTATGTGTACCTTGACGTTGGTTAGCCAAGTATAACTTAATATCTAGATAGAAAGCATGTTCGTTAGGCTCAACAGCATAAATGCTATCACTTAACTCGACCTTCTTTTTGGTCTCTTTCCCTTTAGTATCGAAAACAGCTACTTTCATTATTTCTCAACTATTACGTATGAACCATTTGATCCAGGTACAGCACCTTTAACAATCAGAACATTGTTTTCTTTATCAACCTTCAAAACTTGAAGATTTAAAATTTTAACTTTTTCATTTCCCATTTGACCAGCCATACGCATTCCTTTGAATACTCTTGCTGGATATGAAGCTGCTCCGACAGAACCTGGTGCACGTAAACGGTTATGTTGACCGTGCGTTGCTTGACCAACACCCGCAAAACCATGACGTTTCACAACTCCTTGGAAACCTTTACCTTTTGAAGTTCCGGATACGTCAACAAACTCACCTTCTTCGAAAAGATCTACTAATACTTCATCTCCTAGGTTAAACTCAGTTTCGAATTCTTTGAATTCAACTAATTTACTTTTAGGAGTGGTACCGGCCTTTTTAAAATGCCCTTTAAGAGCATTCGGGGTGTTTTTCTCTTTCGCTTCACCGTAACCAAGTTGAATAGCTTTATAGCCATCCACCTCTTCGGTACGAATTTGAGTCACCACACATGGGCCAGCTTCAATTACCGTACAAGGCACATTTTTACCATCTTCATTATACAAGCTGGTCATGCCTAATTTTTTACCTATAATTCCTGACATTTGGTAATACTTAAACTTTAATTTCTACTTCCACACCACTTGGTAATTCTAATTTCATCAGCGCGTCAACAGTTTTTGACGATGATGAAAATATATCAAGCAATCTCTTGTGTGCGTTTAATTGAAATTGCTCTCTTGATTTCTTATTCACGTGAGGTGACTTCAAAACCGTAAAAATTTTGCGATGTGTTGGCAATGGAATTGGTCCATTCACTACAGCGCCTGTACTCTTAACTGTCTTAACGATTTTTTCAGCCGACTTATCCACCAAATTATGGTCGTAAGACTTTAATTTTATTCTAATCTTTTGAGCCATGATCTTAGTTTTTTCCTTTAACGTTTTCAATAACTTGTTCTGCAATATTCCTTGGAACATCATCGTAATGTGAAAATTCCATTGTAGATGAAGCTCTACCAGAAGATATCGTTCTTAGAGCGGTAACATAACCGAACATTTCAGATAATGGAACTTTCGCATTGATAACCTGAGCTCCATTTCTAGAATCCATTCCATCAACTTGTCCACGTCTTCTGTTCAAGTCACCCACAATATCACCCATATTCTCCTCAGGAGTAACAACTTCAAGCTTCATAATCGGCTCAAGAATTTTTGCTCCTGCTTTTGGAAAAGCATGTCTGTATCCTAGCTTTCCAGCTAACTCAAAAGATAATGCATCCGAATCTACAGGATGGAAAGAACCATCAGTAACTTCGACTCTTAAACTTTCTACAGTATATCCTGCAAGAATACCATTCTTCATGGCTGCAGTAAATCCTTTCTCAATTGAAGGGATAAATTCTTTTGGAATATGTCCACCTTTTACAGAATTCACAAATTCCAATCCAAGTAATCCATCCTCACGAGGCCCCATTTTGAAAACGATATCAGCAAACTTACCACGTCCACCCGATTGTTTTTTATATGTTTCTCTATGATCAGCACTTCCAACAATAGCTTCTTTATATGCTACTTGAGGAGCACCTTCGTTTACTTCAACTTTAAACTCTCTTCTTAAACGATCAACCAAAATCTCTAAATGAAGCTCGCCCATTCCAGAAATTACAGTTTGTCCAGAATCCTCATCCGTGTGAACCACAAATGTTGGATCCTCTTCCGCTAATTTACCTAAGCCAACGCCTAATTTGTCCAAATCAGCTTGCGTTTTAGGCTCAATAGCAATACCAATTACGGGTACTGGAAAAGACATTGATTCTAAAACGATCGGGTGTTTTTCATCACATAAAGTGTCACCAGTTCGGATATCTTTAAACCCTACAGCCGCACCAATATCCCCAGCTTCTAAAGCTTCAATAGCATTTTGCTTATTAGAATGCATTTGGAATAATCGAGAAATACGTTCTTTTTTACCGGTTCGCATGTTCTTTACATAAGAACCTGCCGCGATAACACCAGAATAGTTTCTAATGAAACATAAACGACCAACAAATGGATCCGTAGCAATCTTAAATGCTAAAGCTGCCATTGGTTGTGAATTTGAAGGCAAACGCGTTTCAGTTTCCCCTGAATCAGGATTAACTCCTTCCGCGCTTCCATTATCTAAAGGAGATGGCAAGAAGGCCATAACAGCATCCAATACCGTTTGAACCCCTTTGTTCTTGAACGCAGAACCACATAAAATTGGCGTAATATCCATTGATATCGTAGCTATACGCACCGCTTTATAAATCTCTTCTTTGGTAATAGACGCAGGGTCTTCAAAGAATTTCTCCATCAAAGCATCATCCGTTTCAGCAACAGTTTCAATTAAGTGATTTCTCCATTCAACTGCTTCGTCTAATAACTCCGCAGGAATTTCACCTTCTTGATACGTCATCCCCATATCCTCATCATTCCAAATAATAGATTTCATAGTTGTTAAATCAACAACACCTACGAATTCTGTTTCAGAACCAATTGGAATTTGCAATGGAATAGGACGTGCTCCTAATCTTTCTTTAATTTCTTTAATAACACCAAAGAAATCAGCTCCCATTCGATCCATTTTATTAATGAATCCAATACGTGGAACTTTATATTTATCTGATTGTCTCCAAACAGTTTCTGATTGCGGCTCTACACCCGAAGATGCACAAAACAATGCAATAGCACCATCTAAAACACGTAAAGAACGTTCTACCTCAACGGTAAAATCAACGTGCCCAGGAGTATCAATAATGTTAATCTTATAATCTTCCGTTCCAGGAATTGGCTTCCCTTGAACCGTTGGATATTTCCACGCTGTGGTTGTAGCAGCAGAAGTAATTGTAATACCTCTTTCTTGCTCTTGCTCCATCCAGTCCATTGTTGCGGCACCATCATGCACCTCACCAATTTTATGACTTAACCCAGTATAATATAAGATACGCTCTGTTGTTGTTGTTTTACCAGCATCAACGTGGGCCATAATCCCAATATTTCTAGTGAATTTTAAATCTCTTGCTGCCATCTCTAATTAAAATCTAAAGTGAGAGAATGCTTTATTAGCCTCAGCCATACGATGCGTGTCTTCTTTCTTTTTGAAAGCTCCACCTTCCTCGTTTGATGCCGCTAAAATCTCATCAGCAAGTTTACGACCCATTGATTTTCCGTTACGCTTACGCGCAAAAGAAATCAACCATTTCATGGCCATTGAATCTTTTCTTTCTTTCCGAACAGGTTGAGGTATCTGGAATGTAGCTCCACCAACTCTTCGACTCTTCACCTCCACTCCTGGGGTTACGTTCGAAAGTGCTTTGTGGAAAGTTGCTAATGCTCCTTCTTCCTCAGCCTTAACGGCCACCATATCCATCGCTTCGTAAAAAACGCGATATGCAGTACTCTTTTTTCCGCTTAACATGAGGTTATTTACAAACTTCGCTACCACTTTGTCGTTAAACTTTGGGTCCGGAGTCAGTATCCTCTCTTTAGCTCTACCTTTTCTCATAGTATTCTAATATTCGAAGAATTATTTCTTCTTTGGTCTTTTAGTTCCGTATTTTGATCGTCTTTGTGTACGTCCTTCTACACCAGCAGTATCTAAGGCTCCACGCACAATGTGATAACGTACTCCAGGTAAATCTTTTACCCTTCCACCTTTCACAAGTACAATAGAGTGCTCCTGCAAGTTGTGACCTTCACCACCGATATAAGCATTAACCTCGTTTCCATTGGTCAATCTTACTCTGGCAACCTTTCTCATTGCTGAGTTAGGCTTTTTGGGTGTAGTGGTGTAAACTCTTACACATACACCTCTTCGCTGAGGACAACTGTTAAGTGCAGCAGATTTACTTTGCTTCACAATTTTCGTACGTCCTTTTCTAACTAATTGCTGAATAGTTGGCATATATTCCTATAAATGTTGTTTTACTATAAATCAGTCCCTTTTAAGGGGCTGCAAATGTACATGAATAATCCTGAAAAACAACACCTGCTTTTAAAATTTATTCAATTAATTGACAAGATGTTACAAAAACTCACATCCCATTGTCAATTTCTTTTTAAAAATGGCTGCAAATCTAATCTAATCAGAGGTTCTATCGATATTACATTTGCCGAATGGAATTTTTGAATGATTTAAATAATGCCCAAAAAGAGGCCGTTGTTAATACCGAAGGTGCTTCGATGATTATTGCAGGTGCAGGGTCCGGAAAAACAAGGGTACTTACCTACAGAATTGCTGCTCTCCTATATAAAGGTGTGCCTCCTTATAATATACTTGCTTTAACCTTTACAAATAAAGCAGCCCGTGAAATGAAGGACCGAATCGGTAAACTGGTAGATGAGTCCAAGTCCAAGAGTATTTGGATGGGTACCTTTCATTCTGTTTTTGCACGAATATTGCGCAGTGAAGCTGAAAAAATTGGGTACCCGAGTAATTTTACTATCTATGATTCGGATGATTCAAAAAAACTTATTAAATCCATCGTAAAAGAAAAAGGACTTGACGATAAAGTGTACAAGCCTGGATTGGTTTTAAATAGAATTTCTGGAGCGAAGAATAATTTACTTTCTCCGCAGGCATATTTAGGAAGCCTAAATATCACAAAAGAAGACATTCAATCTAAAAAGCCTGAGCTTGGTAATATTTACCTAACCTATAATGACCGTTTGTTCAAATCTGGCGCCATGGATTTTGACGACCTGTTGTTTAAAATGAATATTTTACTTCGCGATTTCCCGGATGTTCTGCATAAGTATCAAGATAGATTTAGATACATATTAGTAGATGAGTATCAGGATACCAATTTCTCTCAGTATGTAATTGTGAAAGCCCTTGCGGATAGATTTCAAAATATAAGTGTAGTTGGTGATGACGCCCAAAGTATCTATGCCTTTCGAGGGGCGAGCATTCAAAATATTTTGAATTTCAAGCGAGATTACCCAGACGCAAAAACGTTTAAATTAGAGCAAAATTACCGTTCCACGAAACATATTGTAAATGCGGCAAACAGTTTAATTGATTATAACCAAGACCAAATAAAGAAAAATGTTTGGACAGATAACGATCAAGGAGATCTTATCACATTAATGGGTACCATGAGTGATTCGGAAGAAGCCATGGGGATTGCTCATAGCATTTTCCATAAAAAAAACACACACCAATTACCCAATTCTGATTTTGCTATACTCTACAGAACGAATGCACAATCCAGATCACTGGAGGATGCAATGCGTAAATTGAATATCCCTTACAAAATATATGGAGGGCTTTCCTTTTACCAACGTAAAGAAATCAAAGACTTTTTGGCCTACTGTAGATTAGTTTTTAATTCGAAGGATGAAGAAGCATTAAAGCGCATTATTAATTACCCCGCTAGAGGAATTGGCAAAACAACGATGGATAAAATTGAATTGTTCGCAGCTCAAAATAATTATGGGCTATGGGATTTAATTCAAAACTTACACAACGAACCTATTCAAATTCATAGTGGCGCAAAAAGCAAAATCGCAGATTTTGTTGAACTAATAAAAAACTTCAAAAAAGTTGCCGAAGTTCAAGATGCCTATGAAGCTGGTAAAATTATTGCAGCCAGCTCTGGTATTTTGAAAGATTTACACAATGACAAAACTCCGGAAGGAATAAGTAAGCACGACAATGTTCAGGAGATTCTGAACTCCTTAAAAGATTTCACAGAGAACCCCGAAGATTTAGCACCAACACTTGCCAATTTTATACAGGACATCCCGCTTCTTACAGATAAGGATACAGATAACAAAGATGATGGAAACAAAGTGACATTAATGACTATTCATGCGTCAAAAGGACTTGAATACCCGCATGTATTTGTAACCGGGTTAGAAGAAAACCTTTTCCCATCGCAAATGTCCATTGGGTCGCGAAAAGAACTGGAGGAAGAAAGAAGACTTTTTTATGTAGCAATTACGCGTGCCGAAAAATCCTTAACCATTTCTTATGCTAAAATGCGCTACAAATGGGGAGATTTAATTACCACCTCACCTAGTAGGTTTCTAAATGAGTTGGACAAGGAGCATTTAAACATTTCGGATGCAAATCCTTTTGGGCATTCAGATAAACCCAAGGCAAGTAAAAGTAAGTTTCAAGAAACAGGTAAAGCATCCTTTACCACATCGGGTTCGTATGTTCCTCCAATGGAAAAAAGAAACTTTAAAAAAGTGGATTCCAACACTGATTCACCCACAGGAAGTCTCGATTTAGGGGGAGATTTAAAGCCAGGAACCAAGGTTCAGCACGAACGATTTGGAATTGGCACCGTTCAACAATTGGAAGGAACTGCGCCCAACCTCAAGGTTACGGTGGAATTTATTAATTCAGGCAAAAGACAATTGCTTTTGAAATTTGCCAAACTGAATATACTGGATTAGCATTTCTGATATAATATTAATAAACAACACCTCGTTAATTTGAGAGATTAATTACAGAAATAACATAGATTTAAAAGTATAGATTTGCCGTAAGCTAAAGTATCTGGTTTTTCATTCCAATTACGAGATACGTTAAGCAAAAAAATAGACACTATTAGCATGAATTATAACACAGAAAGAACTAACCTAATTTTGCCAGAGTATGGACGTAATGTTCATCAAATGGTAGATTATTTACTAGCCGTAGAAAATAGAGATGAAAGAAATATTGGCGCAAAAGCTCTAATAAAGTTAATGGGACAGCTAAATCCACAACTACGAGATTTAGAAGATTACAATCATAAACTTTGGGATCATCTCTTTATAATGTCCAACTTCATGTTGGATGTTGATTCTCCTTACCCAATACCCGACAAGGAAGAATTTGAAGGATTACCTAATAAGGTAGACTATCCTAAAGGGGTTACTAAATACCGTCATTACGGTAAAGTAATTAGGTCTATTATTACCGAATCTTGTAACGAAACGGATCCCGATCAAAAAGATGCTTTGGCTCTAATGATTGCTAATTTGATGAAAAAAACATATTTACAATGGAATAAAAATTCTGTTGATGATGTGGTGATTTGGTCGCATCTAAATGAACTTTCAAAAGGGATTTTAACAAAACCTGAAGGAGCAGAATTAGATGATATGTCGCATATTACAAAGCTTAATCCAAACAGTAATACGAGCCACTCAAAACGAAAAAATACAAATAACCGAAAAGGAAAAAAAAGATACTAATGGGAACTTTTAAAGTACGTGGAGGCAAGGAGTTGTCGGGTGAAATAACTCCTCAGGGAGCAAAAAATGAAACGCTTCAAATTTTGTGTGCCGTATTATTAACTCCTGAGGAGGTTGTTATTTCAAACATTCCTGACATAATTGACGTTAACAAACTAATAGCCCTATTGGGTGATTTAGGTGTAAAAGTTAAGAAGGTTAAGTCGGATACCTATTCATTCAAGGCAGACGAGGTAAATCTTGATTATCTAAAATCTGATGAGTTTAGAATCAAAGGAGCTGGTTTACGAGGCTCAATAATGATTGTAGGTCCACTTTTAGCTCGCTTTGGGTTCGGAGCAATTCCAAAACCAGGTGGAGATAAAATTGGAAGAAGAAGATTAGATACCCATTTTATTGGATTTGAAAAATTAGGCGCGAAATTCGATTTTGATTCTCATGCTAATTTTTATGAAGTAACGGCCAAAAAATTGAAAGGCACATATATGCTTTTGGATGAAGCCTCGGTAACCGGAACAGCTAACATTGTAATGGCCGCAGTTATGGCCGAAGGTGTTACCCAAATTTATAATGCCGCTTGTGAACCTTACTTACAACAACTATGTAAAATGTTGAATTCAATGGGCGCCAAAATTGAAGGCGTTGGTTCCAATTTACTTACCATTACTGGCGTAAAAAAATTGGGTGGATGTCCACATCGAATTCTTCCTGACATGATTGAAATTGGTAGTTTTATTGGCCTAGCAGCCATGACCAATTCCGAAATTACTATTAAAAATGTATCCTATGAAAACCTAGGCGTTATCCCAACGGTTTTCAAAAAATTAGGCATAAGCATTGTGAAACATGGCGATGATTTAATTATTCCTCGCCAAAACACCTATGAAGTAGATACCTTTATTGATGGTTCAATTTTAACGATAAGTGATGCACCTTGGCCAGGGTTTACGCCTGATTTACTTTCCATTATTTTAGTGGTGGCAACCCAAGCAAAAGGAAGTGTATTGATTCATCAAAAAATGTTTGAAAGCCGCTTGTTCTTTGTCGATAAATTAATTGATATGGGAGCGCAAATAATTTTATGTGACCCACATAGAGCTACGGTTATTGGATTAGGGAAACAAACACCCCTAAAAGGTATCCAGATGACATCTCCTGACATTAGAGCAGGTGTATCTTTGTTAATCGCAGCTTTATCTGCAGAGGGTGAAAGTACAATTCATAATATTGAGCAAATAGACCGGGGTTATCAAAACATTGATAAACGTTTAATTGCTTTGGGAGCTGACATAACAAGAATATAAACCATGCCTTCGGGCAACAAACCAATACGAATGAAATATTTATTAATAAGCTTTTTTGTAAGTGCACTTCTCGTTTTTAGCTGCTCTTCTTCCAGTAATTTGACTCCTGAAACTCCAAATTATTCTGAAAGTTTAATGAACTCCAATACTCCTATTTCTTCCGCAACCGTGGGATTAAAAGTGGGTAATGAAGCTCCTGAAATTGTAATGAATGGAATTGATGGGAAACCAATTAAATTATCATCCCTTCGAGGAAAAGTAGTCCTCATTGATTTTTGGGCATCTTGGTGTGGACCGTGTAGACGTGAAAACCCGAATGTAGTAAATGCGTACAATAAGTACAAAAGTTCTAAATTTACTACTGGAAAAGGGTTTACCGTATTTGGCGTATCTCTTGACAGTAAAAAAGCAAGTTGGGAGGCTGCCATTAAAAAAGATGGCTTAGTATGGCCAGACCACGTAAGTGATCTTAAAGGGTGGAACAATGCCGCTGCAGGTCAATACGGAGTGAGAAGCATCCCTTCTAGTTTTTTAATCGATGGGAAAGGAATTATAATAGCTCTAAACCCAAGAGGCGCAGCATTGGAAACCGCTTTAGAAAAAATAGTGAAATAATAAACACACCAAAAAAGTTTTAGAAAGACAGGTTTACAGCCTGTCTTTTTATTTGCGCCAATTTTCTGCCAATATGTCTATTAAGAGTAGAATGGTCTTCTATTTGATAAATGGCATTATTCAAATAAAATATAATGGCAAAGAGTAAGAAAGATATCAAAGAAGAATTGAAAGAAGAAGCCTTGAAAGATCAGCAACAAAACTCAACCAACGATACTGTTGACGGAGAATTCACCACGGATGAAAATGAGTCGCAAGAAGCACCTCAGGACATTCCTGCTCCTACATGTGAAGAGGAACTTGCGCTATATAAAGATAAACATCTACGTATGTATTCCGAGTTTGAAAACTTCAGAAGACGATCAGCTAAAGAGCGAATACAATTAATCCAAAATGCCGGACAGGAAATTATTACCGCATTGTTACCAATTTTAGATGACTTTGATCGTGCCAAAACGGCAAACGAAAACTCAGATGATATCGTGGCTATTAAGGAGGGTATGGATTTGATTTACAACAAAATTTTCAGTCTGCTAAACCAAAAAGGTTTAAGTCCCATGGACGCCCAAGGAAAGGATTTCAACAGCGATGATTATGAAGCCATTGCTAAAATCCCGGCTCCATCTGAGGAATTAAAAGGTAAAGTTTTAGATGTAACTGAAAAGGGGTATTTCCTTAACGGAAAAATAATTAGACACGCCAAAGTAGTTGTAGGCGAATAAATAAAAGCATAAATGTCGAATAAAAGAGATTATTACGAGATTCTTGGTATTGAAAAAAATGCCGATGATAAGGAAATAAAAAAAGCTTATCGCAAAATGGCAATTAAATACCATCCCGATAAAAATCCGGATGATACTTCTGCGGAAGCTAAATTTAAAGAGGCTGCCGAGGCATATGAAGTTCTTAGTGATGGGAACAAACGCGCCCGATACGACCAGTTTGGTCATGCGGGCATGAGTGGTGCTGCAGGCGGAGGTGGCTTTGGCGGTGGAATGAATATGGATGACATATTCTCGCAATTCGGTGATATTTTTGGCGGTCACTTTGGTGGCGGAGGCTTCGGTGGTGGCCAACAACGCAGACGTGTAGTAAAAGGTTCAAACCTTCGTGTTCGTTTATCCTTAACACTGGAAGATGTGGCTAACGGAGTTCACAAAAAGATCAAAGTAAAAAAATTGGTCAATGCGGAGGGTACAACTACCAAAACATGTAATCAATGTGGTGGATCCGGGCAAATAACAAAAATTACGAGCACCTTTTTAGGGCAAATGCAAACTACAGCCACTTGTCCAACTTGTCATGGTGACGGACAAATGATTGACAAAAAGGCTCCAGGTTCAGATGCAAACGGTCAAGTACGTAAAGAAGATGTAATTGAAGTGGACATCCCAGCAGGAGTTGAAGATGGAATGCAACTTTCAGTTCGTGGCGCGGGAAATGACGGTCCCAAAGATGGAGTTCCAGGTGATTTATTAGTGGTTATTGAAGTGAAAGATCATGAGGACTTAGTAAGAGAAGGAAAAAACCTTCATTTTGATTTGTTCTTGAATTTTGCAGATGTTGCTTTAGGAATTAGTGTTGAAGTACCTACAACTTCCGGTAAAGTAAAAGTGAATATTCCTGCGGGAACAGAAGCCGGTAAAATACTGAGATTACGCGGGAAAGGACTTCCGGAAGTAAACTCTTACGGAAATGGTGACTTATTAATTCATGTGAACGTTTGGACACCGAAAAAACTTTCAAAAGAAGAACGAGAATTAATGGAGAAGCTTCAAAATTCGGAAAACTTCAAACCTAAAAAGAACGCTGGTCAAAAGAGCTTTTTTTCCAGGATGAAAGATTATTTTGGGTGATAAATTAAGATAATTACTATTTTTGAAGCGAGGGCAACCTCCAATCAATCAATATAAACGAAAGCCTCAATCAAAAGATTGAGGCTTTTTTTATTACCCTCGACCTACCATTTATACTATTTCATTAGCGAACCAACTTAAACTTTATATTTTTGAAATTGAATTAAACTTCGAAACTAAAATTCATGATTAATATTCTTGAAACCCATAATGTTATTAAAGATTATGCTGGTCATAAGGCACTTAAAAACATTTCTATTAACGTTCCCAAAGGCAGCATATTTGGTTTACTTGGTCCCAACGGAGCGGGAAAAACCACTTTAATTCGAATAATAAATCAAATTACAATGCCGGATTCCGGACAAGTACTTTTAAACGGTGAACCGATTGCTGAAAAGCATCGATCTTTAATCGGTTATTTACCGGAAGAACGTGGGCTTTATAGAAAAATGAAAGTAGGTGAACAATGCATTTATCTGGCTCAACTAAAAGGAATGAGTCGCAAGGAAGCCGTTCAAAAATTAAAATATTGGTTTGAAAAATTTGAAATAATTGGTTGGTGGGATAAAAAGGTAGAAGAACTTTCTAAAGGAATGGCCCAAAAAATTCAGTTTATTGTTACCGTTTTGCATGAGCCAGAATTGTTGATTTTAGATGAACCTTTCAGCGGATTTGATCCAATCAATACGAATTTGATTAAAGAAGAGATCATGCGATTAAACGCAAATGGAACAACCATTATTTTTTCTACGCATAATATGGCCTCCGTGGAAGAGATTTGTCAGGATATTGCATTAATCAATAATGCTGAAAAAATACTTTCTGGCAAAGTACGCGACATAAAAAATGATTACAAAACAAACGAATACCAAGTAGAGTTTTTTGGACATATGTTGACATTCACCAATGCGCTATGGACGGGTGCAGAACTTTTAGATTCAATTGAATTGGAAAAAGAACACTATACTGCTCGGGTAAAGCTTAAAAATAACAGTTCAATAAATGACCTTTTAACCAGCATTCTGCCCCATGTGGAAGTTCATGGACTAAAAGAGGTTTTACCTTCTATGAACGATATATTTATTCAAGCGGTTTCTGACCCCAATATTAACGCTACAATCAACTAAAATGAATAAAATTTGGCTTGTTATAAAACGTGAGTATTTAACACGTGTAAAAAAGAAATCATTCATTATCATGACGCTTTTAGGCCCATTATTAATGGCGGGGGTTATTGCTCTTATTTCCTACTTAGGCATGACGGATAGTAGTCCTCAAAATATATTGGTTGTGGATGAAATGGCTCCTATTTTCGATAATTTAGAAAATGGAGAAAATTACACCTTCAGCTACATTGATGGAGTTTCCTTAGAAGATGCCCAAGATATGTTCAAAGATTCCGATTACACATCCATATTATATATCCCTAGTAATATCGATAAAAGTGACCGTGCAATTTTGTATTTCAAATCTCAACCTAGTGGGCGTACCGTGCGTTCCATTGAAAATAAGGTCGAGAAAATTGTTGAACAAATGAAATTGGCCAAATACAACATAGACCCAAATGATTATGCCAAAATCAGAACAAACTTTAATATCACTTCCTACAAATACAATGAAAATGGGAAAGCGGAGAAGGTAATGGAAGAAAAAACAGTAGTTGGTTTCTTTTTTGGCATACTGATATACATGTTCATTTTTATGTACGGAGTTCAAGTTATGAAAGGGGTTATTGAAGAAAAAACGAGCCGAATTATTGAAGTTATCATTACCTCCGTAAAACCTTTTCAATTAATGATGGGCAAAATTCTTGGAATCGCCTTGGTTGCTATAACACAGTTTATGTTATGGGTTATTTTAATGGCTGCTTTTGTTTCCGTAGCGCAAGGCGTGATTATGGATAATAAACAAGAAGCTATGATGGAACAGGTTCAAAACATGCAACAAATGCAAGGGATGCAATCTGGAGAAGTGAAATTAGAAAATGCTGAAAATCCATTTGATTTAACCGATCCCGACAATTTACTGAACCGTATAGATTGGCCACTTATGATTGGTTTATTCATTTTTTACTTCTTGGGAGGCTATTTACTTTATGCTGCACTTTTTGCCACCATAGGCGCAGCAGTGGATAATGAAACGGATTCTCAACAATTTATGTTACCCGTAACTATACCGTTAATAGCCGCTTACGCAATATCGGCTATGATGATTGAAAACCCAGAAAGTCCAGCTGCCTTTTGGGGATCTATCATTCCGCTCACCTCGCCTATTGTAATGATGGTGAGAGTTTCTATGGGTATTGAAAGTAGTGCGTATTGGGAATTAGGATTATCAATGATTCTTTTAGTTCTTGGCTTTTTAGCCACAACTTGGCTTGCAGCAAAAATATATCGTGTTGGTATTTTGATGTATGGAAAAAAGGTAAATTACAAAGAACTATGGAAATGGTTGCGTTACCATTAATGTTTTAATCTATGGCCCAAAATATTGCCATTATTGACTTAGGTAGCAATTTAACCAAATTGGTTATTGCGAAAAATGAGTTGCCACTACGGGTAATTCATCGGTCGGTATATGATACCAAAACATTAAAATCTGCCCCAAAAGGAGTTTTTGATTCGGTTAGTATTTCGAAAATTGAACAGGATATCGCTATTATATTGGACGTTACTTCGCAATATAATTGTGACACTGTTTTGGGTATTGCCACCTCCGCATTCCGTACACGAAAAAACGGGCAAGAAGTTATTCGGCATATTAACCAAAAGTTTTCCATTAATATTGAAATAATCGAAGGGAACAGGGAGGCGCAATTAATCTATTCAGGGGCGGTTATTTCGGTACCTAACTCCAAATTTCCAGTTTTAGTAATGGATATTGGTGGTGGAAGTACAGAGTTTATTATTGGAAATGGCTCAAACATTCTTTGGAAACACAGTTTTGATTTCGGATCAACTGCACTCACATCGGGCATGGAGCTAAATGATGGCCTAACCGAAAATAATTTAAAGCAAATAAATTCGAAACTATCCGAATTACTGCCTTTGCTTTTTCGAAAAGTGAATGAATTTAAACCCGAATCTTTTATTGGAACAACCGGTGCTTTTGAATCTTTCTCTCACATGATTGAGTCAAACAACTGGAGCAATTCTATTATTGAATCTGGATATGAATTCAACCAAGACAAACTTAACTCGGTCTTAGACCAACTAATTTCTTCCAGTAAATCTTCTAGAAAAAATGACCAAAGTATTCATCCACTGCGGATGGAGACCATTCACATTGCCTCTTTAATTTTGAAATTCGTTCTACGTAAAATGGATATCCACAAAATGTATCTGTCGCTTGGTGATGTAAAGGAAGGTTTGGCATTAGAGCATCTGAAATCCATACAGGTAAATTGAAAATTCTAGTAATATTAGTATTTTAAATGGGTGGAAATTTAAATAATACGACCTTTTAATACATCAATTTATTCTAAACATCACTTATTTTAGCCTTCCGTAAAACACGTAATATGCCGAAAGTATTAATCATTGATGATGAGCGTCCAATTCGAAATTCCTTGAAAGAAATTCTGGAGTACGAAAAAATGGAAGTGTCAGAAGCCACGAATGGAATTGAAGGGTTAGAAATAGTAAATAAATCTGATTTTGATTTGATTCTATGCGATATCAAAATGCCTGGAATGGATGGTATTGAGCTACTTTCTAAAATTCAAGAACAAAAACCCGAAATTCCGGTTATTATGATTTCTGGACACGGAAACGTTGAAACTGCGGTGGATGCATTAAAAAAAGGCGCCTATGATTTTATTGAAAAACCAATTGATTTAAATCGACTCTTAGTCACCCTAAGAAATGCACTTGATCGCTCCAACTTAGTTCAAGAAACCAAACAACTACGCAAAAAAATTCCGGAATCTAAAAGCAATCCTATAATAGGTGAAAGCCACGAAATAAACCATGTTTTGGGCATGATTGCAAAAGTAGCTCCTACCGATGCACGGGTCTTTATTACCGGACCAAATGGTACTGGAAAAGAATTGGTAGCCCACCAAATTCATAAATTAAGCACACGAAGTTCCGCCCCTTTTATTGAAGTGAATTGTGCGGCAATTCCATCAGAATTAATTGAAAGTGAGTTATTCGGTCATGAAAAAGGCGCTTTTACATCTGCAATAAAACAACGAAAAGGAAAATTCGAACTCGCAGAAGGAGGAACTCTTTTTCTAGATGAAATTGGAGATATGAGTCTTTCTGCACAGGCTAAAGTTCTTAGAGCCTTACAAGAAAATACAATTACACGTGTGGGTGGCGACAAAAGTATAAACGTAAATGTGCGTGTTATTGCCGCAACGAATAAGGATTTGAAAAAAATGATTGCCGAGGAAAAATTTCGGGAAGATTTATACCACAGAATTGGCGTAATTATCATCCATGTTCCTGCATTAAAAGATCGAGCATCTGATATTCCTTTATTGGTAGATTATTTCATCGATAAAATTTGTACGGAACAGGGTATTTCTACCAAACTCATTGAGCAAAGCGCAGTTGATTTATTATGCAAACAAGAGTGGACAGGAAACATACGCGAGTTGCGAAATGTAATTGAACGTCTCATTATTTTATCGGATAAAACCATTACTTCACAAAACATTAAGCAATATGTCTGATCAAGAAGAAACTGTTGAATTCAAAGGGGTAACTTACCTAAACCACGAACTTCACGAAAAAGAAGTATTTGAATTATTACCAGATGAAATGCGTGCCTTTTATAGAGAAATAAATGGAATCGTTGCTTACAATGGTGGGTTTCAAATACGAGGTTGTGGAACTGGACCAAGTTGGAATTCTTTGGATGATTTTTGGAAAGGAGAAAATGCTTTGCATAAAACGTATTCAAACCTATTACCAACAGATATCCCGTTTGCCCAAGATTGTATGGGTGATCAGTATGTTTTTAGAGCAGGTTCTGTTTGGCATTTACTTTCTGAAACTGGAGAGTTAGATGATTTAGAATTAGAATTTGATGAATTTATCGATGAAGTCATTGAAGACCCTGTAGAATTTCTTTCTTTATACCCATTATTAGAGTTTATGGAAACTGGTGAAGAATTGCAGCCGGGAGAATTACTTGCTCCAAGTGTTCCATTTACCGAAGAAGCAGGTGACGATTATACCTTTTCAAAACAAACCGTGGAGCACCGTTTAAAATGGTTAGCTGAGTATTATAAGAAAAATAAATAAGCCTAACCGGAATTTAGATTAAGCCATCTTCACAATACTACGCGCATCTAACAAAGCGCTTTCAATTCCTGCCGCATTTTTACCCCCAGCAGTTGCAAAAAACGGTTGGCCTCCACCTCCGCCTTGAATTTTTTTCGCAATTTCTCGCACAATTTTACCAGCATCCAATCCTTTTGACTGAACCAGGTTATCAGAAATTCCAATAGTAAGAGTTGCCTTATCACCCGACCTATTTGCAATTACAATAAATGCATTTGAAATTTCTTTACGTAATTCATGCGTTAAGGATTTCACATCCTCATTATTCATGTCAATTTCACGGGCATAAAAATTCACTCCATTTATTTCTTCCAGTTCGGATTTAATAACCGCCTTAAATGATTTTAAACTCTCAGATCGAAAAGAAAGCACTTCTTTTTCAAGGTTTGAATTGGCTGCTATTAATTCGGAAATAGACTTATGAATATCCTGTGGGTTCCGCAAAGAATCACGCAAAGCATCCAACGTATCTATAGTATGGAATAAAACATTTTGAGCCTCAACTCCCGTTACTGCTTCAACTCTTCTTACCCCAGCAGCAATGGCTCCTTCTGAAACAATTTTAAAAAATCCAATTTCACCGGTAGCTTTTACATGCGTTCCACCACAAAGCTCCACGGAATTATCAAACTTTATTACACGAACTACATCACCATATTTTTCACCAAAAAGCATCATTGCTCCCATTTTCTCCGCTTCCGCAAGAGGCAATGCCCGGTCTTCATGTAATGAAATGTTTTTTCGAACAACTGCATTTACTTTAATCTCCACCTCGCGAATTTCCTCATGGGTCATTTTTTGAAAATGGGAGAAATCAAAACGTAAATACTTATCATTCACCATCGAGCCCTTTTGCTCAACATGTGTTCCTAAAACTTCACGCAATGCATGATGTAAAAGATGTGTTGCGGAGTGATTGGCCGCAGTCCCCTTTCTTTTATCCAAAGAAACAACTGCTTTAAATTCGCCAGAAATGTTCTCCGGCAATTCTTTAACAAAATGGACAATTAGTTTGTTTTCCTTTTTGGTATCGATAATATTTATCTTTTTACCATCTTGTTCAATAAACCCCTTGTCTCCAACTTGACCACCACCTTCTGCGTAAAAAGGTGTGATATTAAAAACTAATTGGTACAGGTCATTTCCCTTTTGACTAACTTTTCGATACTTAGTAATTAAAACATTCCCTTCGGTATAATCGTAGCCTATAAATTCTTCCGTATCATCTTTTCGTAAAACCACCCAATCCTCTGTAGTTACTTTGGAAGCCTTTCTTGAACGCGTTCTTTGTTCTTCCAGTGCGGTATTAAATCCATTAATATCCACCATCATGCCTGCTTCCGCAGCCATTAATTGAGTTAAATCTATTGGGAATCCAAAAGTGTCGTATAATTCAAAAGCAAAATCTCCTTTTACTTGTTTATGATGTTTTTGGTAGTCTTCAAACTTAGCTATCCCTTTAGATAACGTTCTCAAAAAGCTTTCTTCTTCTTCATGAATTACCTTTTCAACCAAAGTCAATTGTTTATTTAACTCCTTAAACTGGGACCCCATTAACTTGTTTAACGTTGGAACCAATTTACTCATTACCGGTTCATTGATATCCAAAAAGCTATATCCAAAGCGCACTGCCCTTCGTAAAATTCTTCGAATAACATATCCTGCACCCGTATTGGAAGGTAATTGCCCATCCGCAATGGCAAATGAAACGGCCCGAATATGATCGGCCATTACTCTAAAAGAAACGTCCGCTCTACTATCGCTTGCGGTATATTTAACAGAAGTGTGCTTTTCAATTTCAGCAATGAGTGTCGTGAATATATCCGTGTCGTAATTTGATTGCTTTGCTTGCAAAACCATTGCTAAACGCTCCAATCCCATTCCTGTATCAATATGCTTAGCCGGTAACTCTTTTAGTGATTGGTCAAACATTCGCGTATATTGAATGAATACCAGATTCCATATTTCAATCACCTGAGGATGATCCATATTCACCAGAGATTTACCGTCTACTTTCTTACGATCTGACTCACTTCGAATATCTACATGAATCTCCGAACAGGGTCCACATGGACCAGTTTCTCCCATTTCCCAGAAATTGTCCTTTTTATCAAAGCGCATAATTCTATCCGCAGAGATGAATTTTTTCCAAATGTTTTCCGCCTCAAAATCCGCTGCCGTTCCATCTTCTTCTGAACCTTCAAAAACAGTTATATAAATACGATCCTTATCAATTTTATATATGTTGGTCAATAAATCCCATGCCATTTCAATAGATTCTTCTTTGAAGTAATCTCCAAACGACCAGTTCCCAAGCATCTCAAACATGGTGTGGTGATAGGTATCCACGCCTACTTCTTCCAAATCATTGTGCTTACCCGATACGCGCAAACACTTTTGTGAATCCGCCACACGAACATCTTTAGCTTCGGTTTGCCCCAAAAAGTACTCCTTAAACTGGTTCATACCTGCATTGGTAAACATCAATGTAGGGTCATCCTTAATCACCATAGGAGCCGATGGAACGATTTTGTGTCCCTTACTTTTGAAATAATCTAAAAACTGTTTTCTAATTGCGTTTGTATCCCAATACATGCTGAAAATTTAAAAAATGTTATGCTTTTTCAAAGCGATTGCAAAAATAGATTAATTCCTTAATTTTGGGCTTTCCCATTTTAAGGAAAAACATTGAATGGCAAGAACTAAATACAGATACAATCCGGGGACTTTAAGCTACGAACGTGAAGAAGTTTCTTGGAAAGCAAAGTTCCTTTTAATTTCCACTTACATAGTCGCAAGCTTCATGGCTGGCGGGGTGTTACTCCTTCTTTTCTTTTACTTTTTTGACTCTCCCAAAGAGAAGCAATTAATTCGGGAATTGGATCAAATGAAGTTTCAATATGCGGTTCTTGATCAGCGAATGGCTGAGGTAAATAAAGTAGTTGAAAATATTGCAAACCGTGATGACAACATTTATCGGGTAATATTTGAAGCCGAACCTATACCAAAAAATGTTAGGAAAGCAGGTTTTGGTGGATCCGATAGATATAATGGATTAAAAGGTTTTAATAATTCTGATTTGGTAATAAACACCACCAAAAAACTCGACCAACTCTCCAAACAAATTTACATTCAATCTAAATCTTTAGATAAGGTGTATGAGATGGCACGGAAAAAGGAAAAAATGTTGGCTTCAATTCCTGCTATTATGCCTGTTGCAGGAAAGGATTTAACACGGGTGGCTTCGGGTTATGGAATGCGAATTCATCCTATTTTTAAAGTGCGAAGAATGCATACGGGAATGGATTTTACCGCGGCTAAAGGATCTGATATATATTCTACAGGTGATGGAGTTGTAGAAGTGGTTAAATCGGAATTAGGTGGGTATGGTAAACATATAATTATTAATCATGGATATGGCTATCAATCCTTGTATGCACATATGGTGCGTTTTAATGTGCGACCTGGTCAAAAAATTAAGCGGGGAGATTTAATTGGTTTTATTGGATCAACGGGAACGTCAACCGCACCTCACTTACATTACGAAGTAATTAAAAATGGTGAGAAAATAAATCCTGCCAACTTCTATTCGAATGATTTAACCCCAGAAGAATACCAACTTATGCTTGAGATTTCTTCTGCAGCTAACCAATCTTTCGACTAATGCCATTAAAGCAACAACCGGTTCAGAAAATGTTTTACACTATCGGTGAGGTAGCAACCATGTTTGACGTGAATACTTCCTTAATTCGGTATTGGGAAAAAGAATTTGACATCATTAAACCCAAAAAGAACAAAAAGGGAAATCGTCTATTTACGGTTACAGATTTGGATAACCTAAAAATAATTTTTCATTTGGTTAAGGAACGTGGTTTCACTTTGGATGGTGCCAAGAAAAAACTCAAAGAAAACAAGCAAGACGTAATAAATGAGCAAGAAATTATTGATCATTTAACCGAAGTGAAATCTTTTTTATTGGAATTGAAAAAGTCATTGGATTAATTCCAATCACTCCACTACCCTTTTAATAATACGTATTTGGAACAAGATAGTTTTGTACGTAATCTTTAATTCCATCTTCCAATTCGGTAAATGGTTTATCATACGCTGTTGCACGCAATTTTTCAATGGTCGCTTCCGTAAAATATTGATATTTATCCCGAATATCTTCTGGTGTAGGCACAAAACTAATTTTAGGCTCTAACCCAAGCGCATCAAAAGTAGCAGCAGCTAAATCATAAAAAGTTCGAGATTTTCCGGTTCCTAAATTATATAATCCGGAATGATCTCTTTTTTCCATGTGATGCATCAATACGTTTAATACATCTTCAATATAAATGAAGTCACGTATTTGTTCTCCATCTTTATAATCCGGATTATGCGAAGCAAATAACTTCATTCCACCCGTTTTTTGAATTTGATTAAACGTATGGAATACAACGGAGGCCATTCTACCTTTGTGAAATTCATTCGGTCCAAAAACGTTAAAAAATTTCACTCCAACCCAATGATAAGGCTTTTCATTTTGACCTAAAGCCCATTTATCAAAATCATTTTTTGAATCTCCATACGGGTTTAAAGGCTTTAATTCATAAGCCAATTCATCCTTGTCCTCATAACCCAATTCACCCATTCCATAGGTGGCAGCTGAAGATGCGTATACTAAAGGAATCCCATATTCAACGCATTGTTTCCAAAGCTTTTTTGTGTAATTGAGGTTGAGTCTGTTAAACAACTCCACATCAAATTCGGTAGTATCAGTACGTGCTCCTAAATGAAAAATGAACTCTGTTTGTCTATTATTTTTATCTAACCACGCATGAAAATCATCACGATGTACAAATTCTGTAATATTTTTTCCTTCTAAGTTTTTGTTCTTATCCGCTCTTGAAAAATCATCTACTACAACAATATCGTTGTATCCTTCCTTATTCAACTTACTCACTAAGGCACTGGCAATAAATCCCGCTGCTCCTGTAACTACAATCATGACATCTAAATTTGAGGCAAAGATACTAAAGCACAGATTAAGAAATTACTTTTCAACCACTCAATAATGGATTTCTATTACATTTGCGACTTGCATTTCAAATAGAAAAATTATGAAAGGATTTGTTTTTCCTGGGCAAGGTGCTCAATTTACAGGTATGGGATTAGACCTATACGAAACCTCCAATGAAGCTAGAGATTTATTTCACCAAGCCAATAGTATTTTAGGTTTTGATATTTCCAAAATAATGTTTGAAGGTACTCCGGATGAACTCAAGGAGACCAAAGTAACTCAACCAGCAATATTTTTACATTCCGTAATTTTAGCCAAGTTAATGGGTACTAATTTTAGACCTGATATGGTAGCTGGTCATAGTTTAGGAGAGTTTTCTGCCTTGGTTGCTGCAGGAGGATTATCCTTCGAAGATGGGTTAAAACTTGTTTCTACTCGAGCCTTGGCTATGCAAAAAGCGTGTGAAGTTAAGCCTTCCACAATGGCTGCAATTTTAGGACTTGAAGACAATGTTATTGAAGATATCTGCTTAAATACCCCTGGAATAGTGGTTCCAGCTAACTACAATTCTCCAGGCCAATTAGTGATTTCGGGTGAGATTGATGCTATAAATACAGCTTGTGAGAAATTAACTGAAGCTGGGGCAAAACGCGCCATGGTTCTTCCGGTAGGTGGAGCATTTCATTCTCCATTAATGGAACCTGCAAGAGCTGAACTTGCTGCGGCAATTGAGAGTGCTGTTATTAAGATACCTATTTGTCCGATTTACCAAAATGTTAGCGCAAAACCGGAGTTAAACCCTTCGGATATAAAAGACAATTTAATATCTCAATTAACTGCTCCTGTTTTATGGACACAAATTGAGAATCAAATGATTGCAGATGGGATGACGGAACTAGTTGAAGTAGGTCCTGGGAAAGTTCTACAAGGACTTATTAAAAAAATAGATAGAAGTTTTGTTACAAGTAGCGGAACTATTTAATTTAAAAAGGTTCTGAGGTAATGACTTCAGAGCCTTTATACATCCACACAGGGGTTTTCAATTACTTTTCCCTCGGTTTCCTTTTTCCATTTTTCTTCTGCTTGATTGTCAAATTTGACGAAAAGTGCCAACCAAACAGACCGTGAAAACCTGAAAATTACGGGAGTTAAAACTAATAATGATCCTATCCCAAAAATAAAATATGTTGTGATTTCAAAATCGCCAAAAAGAACAACCATTGCCACATAGAATGAGGTTAAATAGGCTACGCTTAACCCATAACCAACATACATTGCGCCATAGAAAAAGCCAGGTTCACGATTAAACTTCAAGCCACAAGAATCACAATGATCTGGCATTAAAAATAGTTTCTTGAAATTATACGGGTTTTTAGTGCAAAATAAATCTGACTTATTACATCTAGGACATTTTCCTACAATTACTGATTTCATGGCTAAAATTCTAATTCCTACTTGAAATTACACAACTAGTATTCTAAATTATCATCCATTAATCTGGCATGAAAATATCGAATAGTATCCTGGTGAAGCTCGTGCCCTCCAGAAAAGGTATGGAAGTCAAAATTCACTCCTTGATCATGAAGTTCCAGTATGGTTTCGTCAATCTTTTCTTCCGAAATAAACTCATCCTTCGTTCCAATTACGAGTTTGATATTGGAAGAATTTATTTTATTTAAAAGCTTGTTATCGGAATACACATCCACAGGAATATCGGAACCCCAAGAAATAATAATACCTATCTTTTCTTTTAATTGGCTAGCCCATCTAAAGGCTGTTGGAGAGCCCTGCGAAAAACCAAAAACACCTATTTGAATGTTTTTTGGCAACTCACTTTTGTACATATCTTCTAGTACACCGTTAAGGAAGTTTACATTATTTTCAATATCCTTTTCACGTAAATCAGAGGTCATCCAATTTGCAGAAATTTCTCCTCTAGTGCTTCTATTATAAAATCTATGAAATCCCTCAGGCGCAATAATTACCGTAGAAGAATCAGCAATACAATCAAAGTTTTTAATGAAATCCTTCGCAAGCATACCATAACCATGAAAAACAAACCAAATAGCCTTTGTATCAATTGAAATTACTCCCTCTTGATAATACCTTCCAGTCGTATTAGTGGAAATTAATTTTTCCATTTAACACCTTTCAATTATAACTGCGTATCCTTGACCCACACCAATGCACATAGTGCATAAAGCGTATCTTTTTTGTTGTTTTTGTAATTCTAAAGCAGCCGTATAAATAATTCGTGTACCAGAAACCCCGAGTGGATGACCCAGAGCTATGGCTCCTCCATTAGGATTAATTCTTGGGTCATTATCCGCTAAACCCATTTTTCTGGTACATGCTAAAACTTGTGCAGAAAAGGCTTCGTTCAATTCAATAATATCCATATCATCAAGTGTGAGACCTGCTTTTTTCAGTGCGATCTCACTCGCATATACGGGACCAATACCCATAATTCTAGGTTCTACACCAGCAACGCCAGAAGAAACGATTCTCGCTTTAGGAACCATGTTAAACTTCTTAATACCATTCTCGGACACCAATAAAGTTGCTGCGGCTCCATCATTTAAACCAGAAGCATTGCCTGCTGTTACCGTTCCGTCTTTTCTAAAAGCTGGTCTTAGTTTGCCTAAAATTTCAATGGTGGTATTCCCTCGAATAAACTCATCATTCTTGAAAATAAGATCTTCCAACCTTTTTTGTGGAATATGTACTGGAATTATTTCTTCGCCAAGCCTACCCGAACTTTGAGCGGCAAAAGCTTTCATTTGTGACCAATGAGCAAATTGATCTTGATCTTCTCTAGTGATATTGTATAATTCAGCTAAGTTTTCAGCCGTTTCACCCATTCCATCAATTCCATATAACTCCTTCATTTTGGGATTTACAAAACGCCATCCAAAACTCGAATCCTCCATTTTAGAATCTCTTCCAAATGGTGCAGATGCTTTTGAAATCACCCAGGGTCCTCGAGTCATATTCTCCACACCCCCTGCAATAAAAAAATCGCCATCTAAGTTATTAATAGCTCTTTGACCTTGCACTATTGCCGACATCCCTGACGCACAAAGTCTATTCACTGTTTCTCCAGGAACACTCCAAGGTAAACCGCCTAATAAAAGTGACATTCTAGCCACATTTCTATTGTCATCACCAGCTTGATTAGCACATCCTAAAATAACATCCGCTATCAATTCCGTAGGTAAGTTTGGATTACGTTTTACAAGTTCAGAAATTACAAGAGCGCCTAAATCATCTGCACGAACAGAAGATAAAGTGCCGCCAAAATTACCAATAGGTGTTCTTATGCCATCAACAATATAAGTCTCCATGAATCAATGTTTAGATAGGAATTTAGGGTAGCAACGATACAAAAAAAGAATGAGTTAGGGGCAAAAAAAAAGGTGTCAATTTTATAAATTGACACCTTTCAAAAATTGGCAACGACATACTCTCCCGCCTTGTAGGGCAGTACCATCTGCGCTGGTGGGCTTAACTTCTCTGTTCGGAATGGAAAGAGGTGATCCCCACCGCTATAGTCACCATAAACTATTCAAT
>JBFFMY010000006.1:0-79973 GCA_041563475.1 Salibacteraceae bacterium | reverse complement strand
TAACTCCGATGATTACTCCTACCTTATACAAATACCTACCATTGGTGCTTCTGGTCAAGATGGGAATTTAACCTATCAAGTAGATGGATGGGGAACAATTAAGCTTCCTGGAGGAACATATGAGGCATTGAGAGTAAAAACTTCCATCACAAAATCAGATACTATTTATGTTGATTTGTTAGGGTTTGGATTGCGAATTCCTTCGAATGAAACTATTTATGAATGGTACGCCAAAGGGGAAGGATATCCTGTTTTAACGGTTACTACAACGCTATTCGATCTGGTGACTGGCATTGAGTTTTCAGATAATTTGATTAATGGAATTTCAAAAACAAACATTGCAAAGTCGAATTCTTTATACCCAAATCCGGTACAAAACACGTTAAATCTTGAATTAAAAAAATCGGATTTAACAGTAACCATTGTTGATTTAACTGGAAGAACGGTGTATTCCTCGCCAAACCTAAGTCCGCAACAAATCAATGTTGAATTTCTGCCTCGTGGAACTTATTTTGTAACACTTAAAAATGCTTCATCTAATGAAGTTTTACGTTTTATAAAGCAATAAACCTCCCTACCCTTTTAATTGTAATTTCTATCATTTATTAGTGATTGAGGCTCGACAATAAGGAACCCAATGTTTTATATTTGCTTTAATCTAGACCATATCTAGACACCAAATCCAACTGTATGAAAGTAGTCATTTTTGCTGGGGGCAAAGGCACCCGAATTTCTGAAGAATCACATCTTAGACCAAAACCCATGATTGAAATTGGTGGAAAACCAATTTTATGGCACATCATGAAAATGTATGAATCATACGGTCACAATGAGTTTATTGTGTGTTTAGGCTACAAAGGATATATGATTAAAGAGTATTTCTTAAACTATTACTACCACAATGCCGATGTAACTGTTAATCTGGAAACAAATCAGGTTAAGGTGCATAAAAACAAATCTGAGTCCTTTACCGTAACTCTTGTAGACACTGGATTAGAAACAATGACCGCTGGTCGATTAAAACAAGTGGAGCCGTATATTGGTAATGAAGAATTCATGCTCACGTATGGAGATGGTGTGTGTGATATTGATATGGATGAAGAATTGAAATTTCATCATTCACATGGGAAAATTTGTACGATGAGTATCGTGCAACCCGGAAGTAGATTTGGAGTTATTGAATTGGATAAAAACAATGTAGTGGATAAATTTATTGAAAAGCCCAAGGAAGACGGAGCGTGGATTAATGGTGGTTTTTTCATTATGAAACCAGAAGTATTTAAATACCTCCATGCCAATTCTAATGATATAATGTGGGAACGTCAACCATTAGAAGATTTAGCAAAAGATGGGCAATTAGTCGCCTACAAGCATAATGGGTTTTGGAAATGTATGGATACTTTGCGGGACAATCAAGATCTAAATACGTTATGGGATGGTAAACCCAAATGGAGGAATTGGTAATGTTAGAGTTACTTAAAAAAACATATAAGGGTAAAAAAGTATTTCTGACAGGTCATACGGGTTTTAAAGGCAGTTGGTTACTTGTAATGCTAAAAGAATTGGGTGCAGAAGTTGTTGGGTTTTCATTAAAACCTGAAACAGCAAAAGACCTATACTACCAGATTAAAGGAGATATTCTTTGTGAATCGATTATTGGTGATATCCGCTATACGGAAAGAGTAAAACACGCCATTTTAGATTGCGAACCTGATTTTATCATACATATGGCTGCTCAAGCACTTGTAATACCTTCCTATTCGGATCCGGTAGGTACAATGGCTACAAATGTTATGGGAACTATTCATGTATTGGATGCGCTCAGGCAATTAAAAAAGCCTTGTGTGATGGTGAATATCACTACCGACAAGGTGTATGAAAATAAAGAGCGTTTAGAACCCTATACGGAAGATGAGCCCAAAGGAGGATACGATCCCTACTCGGCTTCCAAAGCAGCCGTAGAAATTGTAAGTCAATCTTATGGACTTTCATTTTTTAATCCAGAGAAATATGCCGAACACCATAAATCTATGTCTACCGCGCGTAGCGGAAATGTAATTGGTGGTGGCGATTGGAATGCGGCTCGGATTATTCCAGATTTAGCACGTGCTTTAGGAGCGAACGAAAAATTAGTTTTACGTAATCCCAAGGCAGTAAGACCTTGGCAACACGTATTGGATCCATTATTTGGCTATTTATTATTAGGTGCTCGAATGGCTAGTGATCCGGTGAATTTTGCTTCGGCATATAATTTCGGGCCAGAACCAGAAAATGAATTAACGGTTGAAGAACTTATTAAAATTGCCATCAAAACCTGGGGCAGTGGCGAATATGAAGTGCAACAAACGGAAGGCCAGTTACATGAAGCGGGATTACTTAAATTGGATATATCTAAAGTGAAATCAACTTTAGGCTGGAAACCGATGCTTAATGCGCACGATTCCGTTTCGTGGACCATTGACTGGTACAAAACCGCTAGCCATAAACAGGGCAACAAAACCGTAGCGCAGGTACAAGAATATTTTTCAAAACTACCGAAGAAATAATTCAACTATATGAATATTCGCAAATCAAACATTGAAGGACTTTACGTTATTGATTTATTTCATGCAGAAGATAACCGAGGGGGATTTGTAAAAACTTTTCATAAGACCAGTTTTGAAGATATGGGTTTAAACGCCCATTTTGAAGAGAGCTTTTATTCCCTAAATAACAAAGGCGTAATTAGAGGAATGCATTTTCAAACCCCACCCTTTGACCACGATAAATTGGTTTTCTGCAATAGTGGAAGACTAACAGATGTTATTCTAGATATACGAAAAGACTCCCCTACTTTCGGAGAATTTGCGAGTATTGAATTAAGTGGGTCTAATCATCGGGCATTGTATTTGTCTAAAGGATTAGCGCATGGATTTGAAAGCCTAGAGGACAATACCATGATGACCTATTTAACCTCTACCATGCACCAACCTAGCCACGATCAAGGCATCCGATACGATAGTTTTGGTAAAGGATGGAGCACCGAAAACCCCATAGTAAATGAACGTGATTTGAATTGGCCCAGTTTAAGGGATTTTAAAAGTCCGTTTTAAACCAAAAAAAATAAATTTAAATTCAATATATAAAATGGCTTTTTGTACCGTTGCATAGCGCAACCTATTGGATGCTCTGAATAAATTAACATGAATTATTGGTTTAAGATTGGTCGGAGAAATAAAAATGTTTTCCCTATCCCATGCGTAAAACCAAGAGTCCTGATGGCTTCTGTAGCAAAAGCTGCTCCTTCAATAGGGATATTATTCGTATCACTTACCCACCCATCCACGCCAGAATAAACAAACTCCAACTCAAAAGCAGCATAAGTACTTTTCTAAATTTGGACTCTTAGTTTTATTTATGATAGAATAACGAAAAAAAACAACGCTACACACCCGCATCACAGCCATATCACGTACTTTGACCCTGCTAAAAACGCGTTATCTAAAGTAAACTTACTGCATTGAAAACGAACGTTATAGCTCGCTAAGTTCACAATAAAAAACATGACGGGTATAGATTTTAATTTTGGAAAAGGATTTACATTCAGTAAACATATCCCTGAAGAAGTATCCCATTTTGATCGGGTATTTGACATTTTTAAAGAGTTGATTACCCATACCTCGGGCGATATTGAAGAAGCTTTAGACTGGTTAAGTGAACTTGCCAAAGAATATCCCATTTTCACGGATGAGTATACTATTCAAGATTTTGAAGAAGACCTAAAAAAACGTGGGTACATCAAAGAAGAACTAGATCCAGAAGATGGCAATTCAGGCAAAGGAAAAGGGAAAAATATTCTAACCCCTAAATTAGAATCGGCATTACGTCAACATGCCTTAGACCAAATTTTTGGCAAGCTAAAGAAAAGTGGCATTGGCAATCACCGCACCACTAAAATAGGCGTTGGCGATGAACATGATGGTGAAAACCGACCGTTTCAATATGGAGATCATTTAGCATTGGTCAACATGACCGAAAGTTTAAAAAATGCACAAATCAACAACGGAATTTCTGATTTGCGCTTAACAGAAAACGACTTAATTGTAGAGGAAACCAAGCACAAAGCGCAAATGAGCACCGTGCTTATGATTGACATTAGTCACTCCATGATTTTGTATGGCGAAGACCGCATCACGCCCGCTAAAAAAGTAGCCATGGCGTTGGTGGAGTTGATTAATCGCAAGTACCCCAAAGACACCATTGACATTATTGTTTTTGGCAATGAGGCGTGGCGCATTAAAATCAAAGACTTGCCGTACCTAAAAGTTGGCCCGTACCATACCAACACGGTAGCCGGATTAGAATTAGCCATGGATATTCTTCGTAGAAAACGAAACACCAACAAACAAATTTTTATGATTACGGATGGAAAACCAAGCTGTGTACAGCTTCCATCTGGAGAGTTTTATAAAAACAGTAACGGTTTAGATGAAATGATTGTTTCAAAATGCCTCAACAAAGCCGCACAAGCAAGAAAACTAAAAATTCCGATCACCACATTTATGATTGCCCAAGATCCCTATCTACGTCAATTTGTGGAGCTTTTTACGGCTCAAAATAACGGAAAAGCCTTTTTAACCGGCCTTTCAGGATTAGGTCAAATGATTTTTGAAGATTACGAAAAAAATAGAATAAAAAGAATTTAAGCACCATGAAAAAAGAAATCACTTTTAAAGAATTGAAAGATTCTGGATATACAGATATCACCATTGCGCAAGAACTTCAATCCAACTTAATTGCACGCATTAAAGCCAAACAGCCCGTATTTGAAGGTTTATTTGGCTATGAAGACACTGTTTTACCTCAACTAAAAAAAGCCATTCTCGCCGGACATCACATCAATTTATTGGGCCTGCGTGGACAAGCAAAAACCAGAATTGCGCGTAGCATGGTCGACCTGCTAGATGAGTACATGCCCATTGTAAAAGGGTCTGAAATTAACGATAGTCCGTTTAATCCCATCTCCAAATATGCTCGAGATGTGCTGACTGAACAAGGCGACAACACCCTTGTTTCGTGGGTGCATAGATCTAACCGTTTCTTTGAGAAATTGGCTACACCAGATGTGAACGTATCTGATTTAATTGGCGACATTGACCCCATAAAAGCCGCCACCTTAAAATTACCCTATTCTGATGAGCGGGTGTTACATTACGGATTAATTCCGCGTGCAAATCGCTCTATTTTTGTGCTGAACGAATTGCCCGATTTGCAAGCGCGTATTCAAGTTTCTTTATTCAACATTTTGCAAGAAGGCGATATTCAAATACGCGGGTTTCAGCTTAGAATGCCGCTGGATATTCAGTTTGTATTTACCGCAAATCCAGAAGATTACACCAATAGAGGTAGTATTGTCACCCCATTGAAAGATAGAATTGGATCCCAAATTTTCACCCACTATCCAAAAACAATTGCGCTTGCCCGTCAAATTACCGAGCAAGAAGCCAAGGTTTCCGTTGCCGATAAAGCCGCTATTCACGTTACTGGTTTGGCAAAAGACCTGTTAGAAGAAGTGGCCTTTAAAGCGCGTAATAGCGAGTTTGTAGATGCGAAAAGTGGTGTAAGCGCCCGACTTACCATTAGCGCGATGGAAAACCTCATAGCAGCAGCAAAATTGCGCTTAATTGAAACCGATTCTACAAAAACCACCGTTCGGCTCGTTGATTTCATGTCGATTATTCCGTCTGTCACGGGTAAAATTGAACTGGTTTATGAAGGCGAGCAAGAGGGTGCTGACGAAGTAGCCAAAACACTGGTTGATCATGCCGTTATTACGCAATTTGAAAAAATATTTCCGCGTATTCCTAAATTAGAAAAAGAAGGCGTAAAAACCCCGTACACCGATTTGATTGACTGGTTCAACGATAACGTTCTAGAATTGAATTATACCGATACAGATAAAGAGTTTTTCTCCAATCTGCATCAAGTAACGCCTTTGGTTGCGCTAATAAAAGAGTATACACCTAGCCAAAACAAGGCGGATCAGGCTTTTTGCATGGAGCTCGTTTTATGGGCATTAACTGTGGCCAATAAACTCGATAAATCAGAAAACAATACCGCCTATACGTTTGATTCTATGGGCTTTGGTCAACACTTTTTTGGCAACAATTAGCCCTTGCAAAGGGGCTCAATTTCAAAACAAACCAAAGAAAGTGCGCATTTATTCGCACTTTCTTTGACCCCAAATGTAATGTGAAGTTGATAGAGATTGGTGTAAGTTGTTTAGAAACAGTCCAGAAGTACGAACTAAAAATAAGAAACGCTAACGTAGAACATATTGGTAACCCTGGTAAAATATTTTGGAAATCACGGATTGGATACAATGGGTAAAAAGTACAGTTAATTCCAAAATTAGACCTACTTAAATGAACAAAACGCCCCAATTAATCCCTTAAATTATGTAATGTAAATTGACTATATTTTAAATATTACTGAGTAAAAAAACAACGCAAAGCGGTATAAATTAAATCGTTAAACTAACGGAACCTCTAAATTTTTAGTTAATTCAGAGTTCATATGAAATAAATTACATTTCATTTACATTAGTTTACACTTATTAAATCTATTGAGGTGATTCCCTAGATACTTTTATGGAAATATTAAAAAACTAAATCATGAAAAACAAAACCTTTAAAGTATTTCTGGCATTAAGCCTTATTTCATTTACGTCTTGTTCTCAAAATGAATATTCGGAAAAGATCATTAAAGAAGAATCTATTCAAAACAATGAAGTAATTAAAACAGAACCTCACCGCTATGGAGGTTGGTATTGTCCGGATAACTTGAATGGCTTTCCTGCGGTAGATATTGCTAATTGGAAAAACGTTCGCGTTGTTAATGGGAGAATGCCTACACAAGAGGAAACCCAAAACGGGACTTCTTTAATCTTCGTTGACACCGAAAAATATCCAGATGCAAAACCCTTAGATATGAAGATGCCTAGACTGGCTTCCTATTCCTTTTATTCTTCAAAAAAAGAAGAGATTATAATCGTTATTCAAGCCGTAAATATTACAAACGATTCCATTGTTGGATTCAGGTACTTAAATGGAGGTAATGGAAGCGCTCGCATTAATGAAGTGCGTTTTTTATCGGATAATGAGATTGAACAGATTTCCCCCTCTCGATTTATCAGTTTCAATATCAACATCAAGGCATCTCAAGATGAAGTTTTTAAGGTCCTAACTGATCGAGAATACAGCGATGCCCTTCAGCCCACCTTTGACAAAAATAATACGCTCAAATCGGATTGGAAAAAATCATCCAAAGTGAATTTCAAATATTCCAATGGCACAAATGTTACTTCCGCTTTCGCAGATAAATTATATGGAAATAATTACATCCAAATTGATTGTAAATCAGACAATAACAACTATGTGGAGAAATTCTTTCTTTTTGAAAATGAAGAATCTAACATCACTGAATTAAATATTACTTGTGGCCCGTATGGCGATGATTTTGAAAATCAAAAAATAGTCTTACATAATTGGGCGGAAAAGGTGAAAGAATTAAGTGAAAAAATTACGAATTTCGGATACCCAAATTATTAATGCCAATCCTTAAAACCAATGGACCCAAATAGGTTCCATTGGTTTTAAGGATTCTATTTTTTACCTACCTAAAAGGCCCAATCTTTCATCCATTAAAGCGATGAAATCTTGCGCATATTGCGGAATACTATCTCCTTCATTCATGAACCATAACTTCTCTACCCCATTGTATTTATACACTACCTTATAGACCGTTCCATCTGCTATAAATGGATTTCCGTAATAAAAAGTATCGGGAGACATTATCATTTCAGATGGAACCGAATCGGGTAAATCCTTTACAATTTGAAAATCAGAATAGGATTGAACAAAAAATGGTCCGCCATAAATTGTTTCGTATTGCTGCATATCTAGCAATAATCTATTTTCTTCAATCGCGTAATAATACGCGCACGGAGCAGGACAAAAACCTTCTAACCTTCCGAAAATCAAAAAATTATCACTGGCTAACTCCACGAAATTAGTAGAAACGGGGTCTTCCTCCTTACAAGAACCAAATACCAAAAAGGGCAAAACAAAAAGGATATATTTAAATCTCATTACTATTGATTTTTACGGTTAAAATTATGTTTACAAGACGCACTTAAACGAAAAAAGGCAGCCTTTTAGTATAAGACTGCCTTCCTAATTATTTAACTCTTAGTTTTTTATCCGCATTTTGAATGCCCACATGATTTACATGTTAAACATCCTTCCTGATAAATCAAACTATCCTCTCCACATTTAGGACATTGATTTTCTACCGGCTTTTCCCCATCTTTTATGAATTTTTTCAAAGAACGAACCACCCCATTTTTCCATGTATTTAATGACTCATCTTTTAAGTGAAGATTCGAAACCATATGCACCACAAAAGGTAATGGCATTCCATGACGTAAAACTCCAGAAATTAATTTAGCATAATTCCAGAACTCTTTTTCAAATGCACGCGACAATCCTTCAATTGTAGTTCCGTAGCCGTCTCTATCCTCGTAACGGAAATCGTAACGTGAGTTATCATCTGCATCCGTTGATTTAATCACCCATCCTTTATCTACGTAGTTAGGTAAGAAAAATGAATCTTCTGCGCGACCCGTGAAAATTTCATAGGGACGACCATTTAAAACACCAATTACCGCAATCCATTTTTCCTCTGAATTCATGAATCGAACTATTTCAGCATCTAAATACTCTGGGCGTTTTGGGGCATTTGTTTCGGCAAAAATTTCTTCAGAAGTGTCTTCTGTAGATTCATTCGATACCAATACTCCCGACCTTGATCCATCGCGGTAAACAGTAATTCCCTTGCAACCTGTTTCCCATCCTGTTCGGTAGATTTCCCCTACGAGTTCTTCTGCGGCATCGTTTGGTACGTTAACGGTTACACTAATAGAATGATCTACCCACTTTTGAATTGTTCCTTGCAAACGTACTTTTTGAACCCAATCGACATCATTTGCCGTTGCGCCAGCGTACGGAGATTGACTAATGATTGCTTGTAATTCATCATCACTCATAGTTTGAACGCTTGCCGTGTCGTATCCATTTACATCTAACCAAGATTTAAAATTATGATGAAAAACTTGGTACTCTTCCCATGAATCTCCAATTTCATCCACAAAATCAACGCGCGAATTACTATCGTTTGGGTTTACCTTTTTTCTTCGTTTATAGGCCACCATAAATACAGGCTCTATACCTGATGATGTTTGGGTCATCATACTAGTTGTTCCTGTAGGTGCAATAGTTAATAACGCAATATTTCTACGCCCGTATTTTTCCATGTCCTGAACTAATGCAGGATCTTGTTTACGTAACCTCTCAACAAATGGATTTCCCTTTTCACGATCTGCATCATATACTGGAAAAGAGCCTCTATCCTTTGCCATCGTTACCGAAGAACGATACGCTTCCACAGCCAAATGGCGGTGAATTTTTTCAGAAAAGAAAATAGATTCATCCGAACCATATTTAATTCCTATAGCAGCAAGCATATCACCTTCCGCAGTGATTCCTACTCCTGTTCTTCGACCTTGAATGGCCTTATTACGGATATTAGTCCAAAGATTACGTTCTACACTTTTCAAAAAATCATCTTCGGGATCCTTATCAATTTTCGCAATGATTTTATCAATTTGCTCTAACTCTAAATCCACAATATCATCCATAATTCTTTGCGCCATACCCACGTGTTTCTTAAACAAGGTATAATCAAAACTGGCTTCCGAAGTAAAAGGATCATTCACATATGAATACAGATTTAAAGCTAATAATCTACAACTATCATACGGGCATAGCGGAATTTCACCACACGGATTTGTCGAAACGGTTTTAAATCCCATATCGGCATAACGATCTGGAATGGATTCGTTAATTACCGTATCCCAAAATAATATTCCTGGTTCTGCGGATTTCCAAGCATTATGTACAATCTTGTCCCATAGTTCACGGGCATCAATCTTTTTAGAAAACTGGGGAGTATCTGAATCAATTGGGAATTTTTGTTCGTACTCGGCACCGCTTTTAACGGCCTCCATAAACTCATTATCAATTTTTACAGAAACATTTGCACCTGTAACTTTCGTCCCATCCAATTTTGCATCAATAAAACTTTCCGCGTCTGGATGCTTGATTGAAATACTTAACATTAAGGCACCTCTTCTACCATCCTGAGCAACCTCCCGGGTAGAATTGGAATACCGTTCCATAAATGGCACCACACCGGTAGATGTTAAAGCGCTGTTTTTAACAGGAGACCCTTTTGGGCGAATATGTGATAAGTCATGTCCAACTCCCCCTCTACGTTTCATCAATTGAACTTGCTCTTGATCCACCTTCATTATACCTCCATAAGAATCACCACCGTCATCATTTCCAATAACAAAACAGTTAGATAAAGAAGCTATTTGATGATGGTTTCCAATTCCCGACATTGACCCTCCTTGAGGCACAATATATTTGAAGTCCTTGATTACATTAAAAATCTCTTCTTCGGAATATGAATTCGGGTATTTAGACTCCACGCGAGCAATTTCAGAAGCCATTCTTTTATGCATATCATCTGGAGTAAGCTCGTAAATATTACCCTCTGAATCTTTTAATGCATATTTATTTAACCACACATTCGCAGCAAGAGTGTCACCCTTAAAATATTCTGTACTGGCTTCCAATATTTCTTCGTAAGTGTACTTTTTTACTTCTTCAATAGGTGATAAAGATGATTTTTTAATTTTTTTCGCGTCAATGTCTAACTCCATAGCTTCTTGTGGTAATATAATAATATAATAAGTTTTCGAGTATTTACAGGAGTTTTCAAGCCCTGTTTTCGAGCTGGAAAAGTAGACTTTCCGTGTTCGAAATTGCAAGCAAAATGTATTCACAATTTAGGTTAGTTTTCAACTTTCCATATGATAAATATTCAATACAAAATGTTAATTACTTAATCGTGTTTTAATACCTGTTCATAGCAAAAAAATCTCTATTTTATGACCCAAATAAATTAACGTAATTTTAGTACTGTTCGCATGAAGATTCTTTCACTTCTCCTATTTATAACGCTATCATTCTCATTATCAGCGCAAAATGATGGTTTCTCCATTGTGTTGCATGGGGGAGCTGGATACATTACCCCCGAGAATTTAAGTGAGTCGAAGCAAATAGCCTATCAATCTAGTCTATCGAATGCATTGGCTCTTGGTACACAGATTTTAGAAAGAGGAGGAACCAGTGAAGAGGCTGTTATTACGGTAATTATTTTCTTAGAAAACGATACATTATTTAATGCTGGAAGAGGTGCGGTCTTAACGCATGACAACAAAGTTTCGCACGATGCCTCCATAATGAATGGAAGCGATTTGAATGCTGGCGCAATTGCAGGATCCTCGAGAATTAAAAACCCAATACGTGGAGCCGCAGCTGTGAAAGATTTTTCTGAACATGTATTTCTATCCGGCAATGGGGCGGAAGAATTTGCGGAATTACAATCACTTGAAATGGTTCCCCCTGATTATTTTATTCTACAAAGTAGGTTGGACCAATTGGATAAAATTTTGAAAAACGAGAATAAATCTAGTGGGTACATTTTAGACCCAATAGTAGGTAATGGTAAATTCGGAACCGTAGGTTGTGTGGCATTAGATACGGATGGGAATATCACCGCAGCTACATCTACAGGTGGAATGATGAATAAAAAATATGGGCGTATTGGTGACTCTCCCATGATTGGAGCTGGGACCTACGCAAACAACAAAACGTGTGGTGTTTCTTGTACAGGACATGGAGAATATTTTATTCGAGTGGGTGTTGCTAAAGAAATATCTGATCAAATTCAATTTGGACAAGTCCCTTTAAAGGACGCAGTTCATTATACTATTTCAGAATCATTGAATAATCTAAATGGAAAAGGTGGTGTTATTGCTATTGATTCTTTGGGCGAAATTGTGATTGAATTTAATACCCCTGGAATGTTTCGTGCTTGGCAAAAGGCCGGAGAGGAACCCCAAATTCAAATGTTTAAATAAATATTCTATGCTGATAACGGATAAAGATTACTGGAACTCTCGTTACGCTGAAAATCAAATTGGGTGGGATATTGGTGAAATTTCTACTCCTATTAAAGCGTACATTGACCAACTAACAAATAAGGAACTTCAAATCCTAATCCCCGGTTGCGGAAATGCTTGGGAAGGAGAATATTTAACCAATCAAGGGTTTATTCATACACATTTAATTGATTTTTCCGAAGAAGCCATTCAACGGTTTCAGCAAAGGGTTCCCTATTTTCCAGCAAACAAAATATACAACGAAGACTTTTTTACACATTCACCAAAATATGACCTCATCATAGAGCAAACATTTTTTTCTGCTTTACATCCAACCATGCGTAAAGATTATGTAAAAAAAATGCACGCCCTTTTACAGCCAAAAGGCAAATTGGTTGGACTCCTATTTGGAATTGATTTATTTGAAGATCACCCACCTTATGGAGGAAATAAAGAAGAATACATCTCCTTATTTGAACCCTATTTTACTATTTCCGTAATGGAAGAAGCCCACAATTCAATTGGTCCTCGAAAAGGGAATGAATTGTTCATGATACTCGAAAAAAAATAATTAGAATAAAATGTAATTCAATACTTTTGACTCATGGCAGAAACAAAAGACAGAACGGTAATTTTAAGCCCGAAACAAATTGACCAGAAAATTATGCGTATTGCGCATGAAATTTATGAAAACAATTTTCAAGAAAAGTCTGTATGCCTCATGGGGATTCATGGAGAAGGGTATGTTCTTGCAGAAAAACTTTTGGCCGTTTTAAAAGGTATTGCCGATTTTGAAATTTATTTCTACGGAATTAATATGGATAAAAAAGATCCATTAAAAAGTGGATTAAACTCCAACCTCGATCCAAAAGATATTAAAAACAAAGTCGTGATTTTAGTGGATGACGTTTTAAACTCCGGAAAAACTCTTATTTATGCTACCAAATTTCTTTTGGATTACAATGTAAAAAGCATCCAAACAGTGTGTTTGATTGATCGCAAGCATAGAAAATTCCCTGTTCGTGCCGACTATGTGGGATTAACTCTCTCTACCACATTGCAAGAGCATATTTCTGTTGAATTTGGAAGGAAAAATGTAGTTTATTTAGATTAGCTATTGTCTTTAATCATTTTAACCAGTTCTTCTAAAGCACCCGCGTTGGTTTTTAACGCCTCGAAGGAAATTTGAGCTTGTTCATAAAAGGGTTTTCGCTCCTTAAGGTGATTGGTTATAAAATGCACCATTTCAGTTTCATTTTTTCCTTTTAAAAGAGGCCTTTTTTGTTTGGCACCAATGAGTCGTTTAGCCAATGATTTCTCATCCATTTTGAGGTAAATCGATATTCCAGACTTATTTATCTGCGCCATATTATCATAAAAACATGGTGCTCCTCCACCTGTGGAAACAAGCACATTACTTTTTTGGGATACTATTCGTAAATATCGTCTTTCTATTTCCCTAAAATGCTCTTCCCCATTTTGCGTGATTATTTCAGGCACTATACGATTTTCCATTGCCCCAATAAAGGTGTCTAAATCAATGAATTCCAGACCTAAACGAGTAGATAATCGCTTACCAATGGTGGTCTTACCCACTCCCATATACCCAACTAAAAAAACGTTCATAAGTCGCACCAAATCTACAGAATTAACTGGTTTTTAGACTGGTAAAAAAAACTTTTAAATTCTTTAAATTTTTACTTTGCAGAAAAAAAAAGCGAATTATATTTGCACACGCTTTTGAAAAGCAGGATTCGGTAGCTCAGTTGGTAGAGCATCTCCCTTTTAAGGAGAGGGTCCTGGGTTCGAGCCCCAGCCGAGTCACAATAAAAAAAAGGACTTTTATTCACGTAAAAGTCCTTTTTTTTGGCCCTATTTTTCGTTCAGAATTATGATTTTTTTCTACCACTAGGCACTTTCCAAATCCGTTTATCACTTTTGGGGTATTAAAACCATTCGAATACTTACATTTGATTTAAGATGATTCGATGAGAAAAAACCAGTTATATATTCTACTTCAAATTGGCGGTTGGTTGTTCTACACCATTTTAGCTTTCTTAGTTTTGAAAGCATCCAATACGGATACCCTGAGGTTACTTTCCATTTTGTTTTTGGTATTTGTGATTGGCACCACTACTACTCACATGTATCGTTACGTGATTATTCGACTTGGATGGACCAAGTTGAACATAAGTGAGCTTATCCCTCGAATTCTAGCCGCTGTAGTCCTATTTTCGATTATTTTCCAGGGGTTATATATGCTCGGTTACTCTCTAATGTTTCAAAGAAGACCTCCCCTCGATATCAATAACAATATTACCAACCTGTTGAGTTGGAGTACCCTTATTGCTATGTGGAGTATCATCTACTTTGCGTATCAATTTTTTGAAAGGTACAGACATGAAGAAATAAAAAATCTGAGATGGGAAGCGTCTAAAAATGAAATTGAGTTGAATAAATTAAAGTCTCAACTCAACCCGCATTTTATTTTCAATTCCATGAATAGTATTCGTGCCTTAATTGATGAGGATCCCACAAAAGCAAAACGTTCTGTGACGCAATTAGCCAATATATTGCGAAATACGTTGATGATGGGGCGAAAAAAAACCGTAACGTTTGAGGAAGAGTTAAAAGTAGTAAACGACTATATTGAATTAGAAAAAACAAGATATGAGGAGCGATTGCGCTATTTTGAGGAAATAACGGAGGATGCTTATGGTTTTCAAATTCCTTCTTTAATGATTCAAACGTTGGTGGAGAATGGTATTAAACATGGTATATCCAAAATTCCAGAAGGTGGGAAAATTTATCTTAGAGCCAAGGTACTGGATGATAAACTAGAGGTTAAAATTGAAAACTCTGGTTCTTTGGATGAAAACACTTTACCGGAAACGGGTTTTGGTATTATAAATACCACACAAAGATTAAATTTGTTGTACGGGAATTCTGCGAATTTTGAAATTTCCAATACCGATCACCATACTGTGCTAACGCGATTAATTATTCCAAAAGAACCAATCTAATGATTAAGTGCTTAATAATTGATGATGAACGACTAGCTAGACAAGAGCTAAGACGTATTTTAGAGAATCATAAAAACATAGAAATACTTGATGAATGCAGTTCTGCAGAAGAAGCAATTACAAAAATTGAGGAGTTAAAACCAGATTTGATTTTTCTAGATATTCAAATGCCGGGTAAAAACGGATTTGATGTATTGGAAGAAATAATTTATACCCCAGAAGTAATATTTGTAACCGCTTACGATGAATTTGCTTTAAAAGCCTTTGAAGTAAGTGCGCTAGATTATATTTTAAAACCCGTTGAAGAAAACAGGTTTGAAGAATCTCTAAAAAAAGTAATTCAAAAAATTAAGGAAAAAAGAGATGATTCAGATGGTGATTCACATGCAGAACAATTAGGAGAAACAGACCATGTATTTGTTAAAGACGGAGATAAGTGTTGGTTTGTGGAATTAGGGTCAATTCGTTTATTTGAATCAGAAGGAAATTATGTGCGTGTTTATTTTGAAAATAACAAACCTTTGATTTTAAAATCATTAAACAACCTAGACAAAAAATTAAGTGATAAACTATTTTTCCGAGCGAATAGAAAGCACATTATCAATTTAAAATGGATTGATAAAATTGAGACCTGGTTTAACGGAGGCTTATTGGTTATATTAAAAGACGATAAGAAAATTGAAATATCTAGACGACAGGCTGTTAAGCTAAAAGATAGAATGAGTTTATAATTTTCAAAACACTGTCCTAAAATGCATTTTATGCAGCTATTTTAAAAGAAAAAAAGCCCCGACAATAGACATATTATCAGGGCTTTTCATTAAAAATCTATTTGATTAATTTCCTTTATAAAAATTTATTCTGCTAATGCTCTCATGTAATTTACCACAAACCACATTTCTTCATCGTCAGTGATTTTTTTCTCAAACCCAGGCATATCATCTCTTCCAAATTTGGTTTTGTAAAATAATTCCCCATCCGTTTGGCCTTGAAATTCATCAGAAGAAAAATCACCTAAATCACCTTTTTGTTCGGCAGCTTTTGGTCCGTCACCTAAACCTTCGCTCCCATGGCAAGATTTACAATGTTTAACATATAACTCTTCACCAATTTCTAATCCTTCAGAATCACTTGGGTCAGTTGGATTTGCCATCGTTTTATATTTTGCAGGAACTTCCCAAATTGTTTGAGGTGTTATTAAGGTAAATGCAAATAAAACAAATGACATTAAGGAAAGAGCAACTAATTTTTTTACTGTTTTCATGATTTTAATTTTAAGATTTATAAATTTTAAATAGATTACTAATTAATAAGGCTATTACAAACCATATACCAAGTATTAATAAGTTTGGAAAGATAAGTAAAAACCATGGAGTTTTATTCGGTGGAGACCACATTGTTCTTTGCTCATAAGTAGATTCATCTACTATTTCCTTTCCAATATTCGCATCAAATGAATACTTCACAATTCCATACTTTTTACTATCCATTTTTACTTGAATAGTAAGTATTCCATCGGTTCCAGGTAATGAATCCACAACAGGAACCATAATCTTCCCTTTTCTATCCGTTGAGTACGAGCTTTCACCAATCACAAGACTACCGAATAAACGTTTAACGCTTACCACTAATTTTTCTCCTTTAATTGGTTCTCCTAGTTCATCCACTAATTTAGCCTGTATATGTAACACACTATCTTCAACAGTTGGTTCTGCAGAAATACTGGATAACATAAAGTCGATATCCTTTTCTGCATCCTTAAACATGTCGCTATTTTCAATTCTAACAAAGTACTTGAAAATGGCTACCGTATCCGATGGGGTATTATTTAACTTAAGCACGTATTCTGCCTTCCCATCCATATTGGTTTCGGTTTTACCCATGAAAGCAATAGAATCTGCAGAAATTTGTTTATAGATATTCAAAGTTGTATTGGTACATGGTTCATATCCATTATCCCCTTTAAACTTTGTAGTAATCTTAAGAATTGCATCACTACCCATTTCTTGGTAATAATCAACCGAAATTCTAGCCTTATAATCTTGCGCTACAACTTGAAATCCAAATAGACTAAAAGCGAAAGCAAGAAAAATTGCTGTATTAAGTTTTTGTATTGCTTTCATTATTCCTCAGATTTATCGGTTGGTAATATGCCTAATTCTTTGGCTGTTCTATGCACCGGAATTATTGGAACAAATCGTACTAAAATTGTAATTATTAGTAACGCAGCTGCTAATGTTCCACTCGTAATCGCCCATTCATGAGCACTTGGAAAATAGCTATGCCATTCTTCTGGAACACCTTGTATAGGTAAAAAAGGATGCAATAAAGCGGGAACTACGATTAAATAACGTTTCCACCATGAAGTCACCACCACTAAAATGGATATCCAAAATAGAACTTTTGGACTCCTTCCTTTCTTAAACATTAAAACTATAATTGGAACAATTAATCCCCCAATAGTAACGAACCAAAATAATGGAGCGTAATGCCCCGTAAAAAGTTCTCTCAAATGCGCTTCTTCCGCTTTAGGCGCTGTAAATGCGGGTAATAAATATTCGCTGATGTTAAAATACAAATACACCAAACAAGCAAAAACCAAAATTTTACCTAATTTATCAAAGTGAGAAACAGTTAGATACTTTTCTAAACCATACGAGTATCTTAAAACATACATTACCGAAATTAATCCGCCAACTCCAACTACAAAAGCGCCTGCAATAAAATACGGGCCTAAATTTGTGCTATCCCAACCAATTCTAAAAGTGGTAGAAAACAACCAGGCATCAATAGTTTGGAGAATTAAGGCTACTGGAATTATCATAATAGCCACCATCTGAATTGACTTTTTTTGGATTGCCCATTGTTTGGTAGAACCTGTCCAGTTTAAAGAAAACCAACCATACCATTTAGAAAGCATTGGTCTATCCTTAAAATAATCTTTCAAAATAGCTAAATCTGGTAGTAAAGGAAAAAACAGAATTAACGCACTAATAAATATGTAGGTAGTGATAATAATAACATCCCACGTAATTGGAGATTGAAGTCTACCATCTGTAAATAAATGCAATAATCGATCTGGTCTTCCCATATCTAAAACGATGGTTACACCTGCCATAATAATTGCCGCAAAAGCTATTATCTCCGCAATTCGAACGAGTGGCGTTCTCCAAGAACTATGAGATAACCTTAAAATTGCCGCAGTAAGAGAGCCCACAAAACTAATGGCCACAAAAAACACAAAGTTTGATATGTATACTCCCCATAGTACATAATCACGCATATTAGTGACTATTTGTCCTTTTATAATTTGATCTATGTAAGCAACTATACCTATCAAGACCACAACAACTAACCCAATTGTCCATAAAACTCCTAGCTTTTTAAATGGTCTTGGTGCAAGTTCTTTTACTAATTCTTCGTATTTGGTCATTCTTCTTCAGTTTTACGAACAGATTGAAATTCATCATATTGTTCAAGTCCATCAACAAAAGCATCTGTTCTATTTACTGGAGGCAAATAATAAACGCTTGGTTCCGTACCTAAACCTTCCATTAATCTATATCCAGATTTATCTTTCAATATTTTGCTCAATTGAAAGGATTGACCACTACCATTGGTTACCGTATCCTCATACTTGTCTCCAAACAAGAAAACATCATTTGGACAAGAAGTAACGCAATGCGGCATTTTCTCTTCACGAATCATATGCGGACAAAAATCACATTTGTCTACCGTACCTTTTACGCTTGGTACTCCCGTATGTTCAGGAGAATAAGTGTTCTCTTCTGTGTGTTTTGCCATTGCAGCGCCTTGATTCGGATCCTCCCAATTGAATACTCGGGTTGAATACGGACAAGCGGCCATACAAAATCTACATCCAATACATTGCTCATTGTCAATAAGAACAATACCATCTTTACGTTTAAAGGTGGCATCTACAGGACAAACTGTAACACATGCAGGCTGATCACAATGCTGACACATCATAGGCATCCAATACGGTGCAGTGTCCTTACTTTCTTGCATATTATACACTTTCAACCAGGCATTCTTTCCTGTGATATAGTGATTTTTATTGCAAGAATCTTGGCATTTTAACGCATTTCTACATTTTGCCAAATCCACAACCATTACGAATTTTTTACCCGGAATCCCTTCTCTAGCTTCTCTTTCCGTAACTGGAACACCACACGTTGAAATTTCTTCCACCATGTTACTATCCACTTCTACCACTTTTCCATCTGTAGTCATAAGTTTTACCTTATCACCAGATTTACCTTCATCGGCAAGGGCACTCAAGCCCGCACCAGCCAAGGCTGCTCCGCTACCTGCAAGCAAACTCAATTTGAGGAAATTCCTCCTATTGGATTTGTTTTCAGGAATTTTATCTTCTTCTTTCATATTACACTTTTTAGAAGTTCCAATTACGTGTCATATTAAAACCTAGTAAAATGCCCCAACCACTAGGATTATCAAAGTCAGTAAAATCATTTCTATTGTATACCATATTGTCTTGGTAAACTATACCTCTATATGTGGTAACAAAAATTTGAAATGCATGTGCACTTGTGCCTAATTCAATACCTAAAGAAATATTCGGTTTAATGACCTCTGGAGTAGTTAATGCTTGATCGTACTCAAACATTATAGAAGAAGTTTTTCCTATTTTGTAACGACCTGCAATCCCAAAACCAAAATTATCATGTTTCAAATCCGCGAAATCCGATTGAATAGTATCAATCTGATTGAAATGAGCATAACTAAAAGAAACTTGCATGGTTAAATCCTTTGTGAATTTCCTTGAAATAATCAACTGGTTGAAATAAGATAACCTATTGGAAAAAGAGTAATTATTACCAAAATTCGCTTCAGGAGTAGCGTTCATAGCCACATTACCATAATACGCCATACCTATTGGCATGCTGTTCGATTTCGTTTGTGTTAGTATTTTGTACTTCACGTTCACATCTTGATACATATTATCCTTAGTAGTACCAATTCCAACATTGAAATTTTTGAATAACCCGTAATTGAATGCAATTCTAATATTAGAAGGAGCGTATAAACCACCTAAATCAAAAGATCCACTATTTAAATTACCAAAGCGGTGCTGAATAACAAATTCTAATGTTTTTGGAGCCCAAACTAAATCGGTTTGTGTTTCAATTAACATACCGGCTCCCCAAGGAGCTCTTACAGGCTTATCTGCCTTTTTCTTAACTGGTGCAGCATCCACAACTGTTGAGTCTTGTGCACTAATTTGTAATGAAAAGCCAAAAATTAAAACTAAGATGGCTGAAAATGTGGTGAATTTTATAATTGTAGTTTTCATATTTTAATTTTTAGTTGTTTTTAGCTCCTTGTTCTATCCAGCTTAATGTTAAAGATCTCTCTGTAGCATTTGCATAACCCGCCATACTTCCACCGTCAATAATTTTAGTATAAAAAAGACTGTTTGAAGGGTTCGCTGCATCAATATACGTTTTGGAACCATTGGTTATTTCATCATAAGAAACACCACTTAATAAATTTAAAGGAATACCTGCTCCTTTATGACAAACTGTACACTTCGCATCAAAAAATGGTTGCATATCTGCGGCAAATGATACCTCAGTCGGAGTTGGAACTGGTTCATAATACTCCTTCTCACATGCGCTTAAAACACCAACCAATAGGATGGCACTGAACAGTTTTACTTTTGAATTTATGTTTTTCATCTTGTGTTGTTTTTTGTGTTAAATTTTTATACTAAATGTGTTTATTTGAATCCTTGTGTTTTAATATTACCAATCAAAGGAATAAATTAATCCTAATTATCATCATGAGTTTTACAAGCTAAGCGGAGAACTTTTACCTATCTCAAAATCACTTTGTTTTACAAAATAGATTTTAGATTCTAAAAGAAAAAATGAATACCTTTATTTTCTAGAACAACGTTAATGGGTTGTTTTACATTAATTTAATATTAAATCAATGAAAATAAACTGTCAAAAAACTGACTTACATCATGTAGTTTTTGACACTTTTTATTTGAGGTAATAGAAATAGTATCAGATCAATCATTTTTTTTGCTTATTTACTTCTCTTTTGAATATAAAAATTACATGTTCAAAAAATTTCCTTACTACTTTGCACGAGACCGTGACAAAAAAAGCAGCTGCTTGTTTTCAAGCAGCTGCGAAATCTTTTTACTGATATTTTGAAAGATTCAACTATTGTTGAAATTTCATTGTAAGATTAGTTTTAATACCGTGTGCAATTGCCGCGTTATTAAAAATTGCAAATCCAAATGGTAATTCAGCTGTTGGATCAAAAATAACGTCATCCTCATCACCCGTATTTAATTTACGTGTAACCTCACAAACCCATCCTGAACCAGTATGATTAGCTACTATATCGATGTCTCCTCTTGCTCCAGTAAACAATGAAGTTATTACACTTGGCGCACGTTTGTTTCCTATAGATTGTGCAAAACCAGCGTCTCCGTTTGGATCAATGGTACTGTTATCACTTAAAGTTAAAACACCATTCACATCAACGGCAATTACTTCTAACGCTGTTGTTCCTATATCATCTGAATTAATCCAGTAATAACTTGTTGTGTTTGGCATAACGTATTTTGGTACAGAAACATCAGTAACACCATTATTTAATGTTACTTTATTATCTGCATAACCAGCAGAACCATTAGCATCCCCTTTACGACCGTTAGCTGCTGAACCTTTTGCCGCATCATCATATAACATTCTTTGATCATCTACTTGGCCAGCATAGCTACCTCTATTTCTTTTCCAATGCCACATATCCACTTTCTCACCATCAACAGTTAAGTAATGTCTTGTGTGTTTGTCTTTCGCATTTGTAATTGCTGCAGGTCCGTGACATGTTGCGTAACATGATGCACTTGTAAATCCAGCTACATCACCTATTGGAAATAAAAACGCAAATTTATCTTCGTAAAACTTATCATTTGCAGCATTTGCATATTTATGCTCTTGTTTCCAAGTTTTGCTACTTGAGTCGAAATACCAAGATTGACGATCTCTGCTATCTTCAGAATCATCCCACTCAATTAATAAATAAATTTTATCTCCATAGTAACCACTGCGCATTGTGAAGTCATATGTTTCACCACTGTATGGAGCGAATAATCCTAAACCTTCTTCAACTCCTTGACCATCACTATTTAAATATGTATTTCTTGCTGCAAGATTTGGAACTTCGGCTGTTCCAACTAATCTTTTTGCTCCACTCCACATACCATCTATTTGACCATCCATGACTGGAGCAGCCGTAAACTTTTTAACTAATAATTCTGTTTTACTTTCCCCTGGATCGGTTGCAGCTGGAGTTTCTTCATCCTTTTTACAACCTACTTGCACGATAAGTACCAGTGCTAATCCTAACAAACTTAATCTTTTCATAACTTTATTTTTATTGTTTTTTTTACAAATTGATCTTTAAACTATTCTTCTATTGTTCTTTATTTTTTTGTTATTAAATAATTTCTACAATTCAAAGAAACGATGAACAACAAAGTGTAAGCATGAGAAATAACAGTTTAAATTAAGAACTTGACCAATACAAAACCTGACTTTTTTATTTCATTTTAAAGGAGCAAAGAAACTCCCTAGCAAATGGACTTTTCCAATGCTGTAGAGGTAATAAACTGTAATAAAGCGAAGTATGAAATTATACTGGATAAATATCGTGTTTAAACATGACCGTGACTAGGTTGAAATCAATGGGAGTTTTAATTTCAATTCCGAAATTTTGGCACAAGGAAGTTCAAAAAATGCTATTAAATTTTTTCCATCAAGACAATTTCATGACAAAAATTGAAATAAAACAAGAAAAATGATGACCTATTACAAAAAAAAATATGCTAAATAAAAAGGTCTAAAACAATTAAATGCTTTAGACCTAAACTATTAAACGAAAAACTTATGATTTACTTCATCAATTTTTTATATCGAAATTTTCCTGGAGGATTATCTCCCAATCGTTTCTTTTTGTTGATTTCATAATCTGTAAAATCGCCTTCAAAATAATACACTTGAGAATCTCCTTCAAAAGCTAAAATATGCGTACATACACGATCTAAAAACCATCTATCATGCGATATTATCACACAACATCCCGCGAATTCTAACAAAGCATCTTCCAGCGCTCTCAAAGTATTTACATCAATATCGTTGGTAGGCTCATCCAGTAAAATCACATTGGCTTCTTGTTTCAAACTCATAGCCAAATGCAATCGATTTAATTCACCCCCAGACAGAACACCGATTTTTTTACTTTGGTCATTTCCATTAAAATTGAACTTACCACAATAGGCACGTGAATTAATAGATCTACCTCCTAACTCAATAATATCATGCCCACCCGACAAAACCTCAAAAACAGTTTTATTGGGATCAATATCGGCATGTGCTTGATCTACGTAGGATATTTTCACAGTTTGTCCTATAGTAAACTCCCCAGAATCAGGTTGCACCTCATCCATAATCATTTTGAAAATGGTAGATTTACCGGCACCATTGGGACCTATAACACCCACGATTCCTGCGGGTGGTAGTTTAAAGTTTAAATTTTCATAAAGCAATTTATCACCATACGCCTTTTTCACGTTCACCGCTTCTATAACTTCATTACCTAATCTTGGGCCTGGTGGAATAAAAATTTCCAATTTAGCTTCTTGCTCCTTCACATCAGCATTCAATAATGCATCGTAATTTTTTAAACGCGCTTTTGATTTGGACTGCCGCCCTTTAGGTCCTTGACGCACCCAGTCTAACTCTTGACGAAGCGCTTTTTGACGTTTGGATTCTTGTTTCTCTTCATTGGCCATTCTATTTGATTTTTGCTCTAACCAACTCGAATAATTTCCTTCCCAAGGAATACCTTCCCCACGATCTAATTCCAATATCCAACCCGCCACATTATCTAAGAAATACCTATCGTGAGTTACCGCGATAACCGTTCCTTTATATTCCGCTAAATGATGTTCTAACCACATTACGGCTTCCGCATCCAAGTGATTCGTTGGCTCATCTAGTAATAAGATATCTGGTTCTTGGATAAGTAAGCGCACTAAAGCTACTCTTCTTCTTTCTCCTCCAGATAAAACACCAATTTTGGTATCTGAATCTGGACAATTCAATGAAGCCATGGCACGCTCCAGTTTACTATCTAAATCCCATGCCCCTAATGCGTCAATTTGATCTTGGAGTTTCCCTTGCTTCTCCATGAGTTTTTCCATCTTTTCAGGATTCTCATACACTTCAGGTAAACCAAATTGATTATTAATATCTTCGTATTCGGTAATCAAATCTACCGATTCTTTCGCCCCTTCACGGACTACTTCGATTACTGTTTTTTCATTATCTAGATTCGGCTCTTGCTCCAAATACCCAACGGTATATCCCGGTGAAAAAGTAACTTCTCCACTAGATGTTGGTTCTAAACCGGCAATGATTTTTAATAAAGTAGATTTACCTGCACCATTCAATCCTAGAATACCAATTTTGGCCCCGTAGAAAAAGGAGAGATACACGTTATTTAATATTTTTTTGTTGGGAGGAACAACTTTACTCACTCCCACCATTGAGAAAATTATTTGTTTGTCGTTAGCCATATTGCTTATTTATAAATTGGTAAATACAATGGATTTCTTCGATTGTATTCATGTAAGTAATTATGCATTTCTTTTAATCTATATCTTTTGTTCATGGCTAAATAGGCATTGAATAAAATTTCATCATCTTTCATAAATTCTAATAGCATATCCGGAGTAAACTCTACAATTGGCCCTCCTTCAATTTTAAAAATATACTCTGTAATGGTTGAGCCTCCGTTTATTTGAACTCCTACTCCAACTGCCGCACCGCCCCAACTATTCATTCCAACCCCAGCTGTGGGTTGAACACGTGGAGCCGTTTCACCATAGGATAAATAGCAAATTTTCCCAAAATTGGTCATGCGTACAAAACCCAATTGACCCAGATTTATGTAAAAAATCCTGTTTTGAACAAAACCAAAAACATCGTCTACACTGTAATATTTATAGGTGCTATCCGCATTCAACGCTTTAAACCCACCTACCATTAATGTCTTACCATAATAATCTGGATCTGTATACGGAACAGTAGATAAAACGCGATCAATAGTTATGGGATTATTCGTAAGAAAAGCTTGTCTACTCATATAAAACCCATCTCTAAATTGATAAGATGCAGAATATTTAATAGAATCTTCCGTAGAAAAGCCTTCTTCTGAGGTCAAAATAATTGGTTTTCCCGAGGTATCCGCTTCCAATTGCTGCAAATTAGAATCAATTGAAATGGAATCTGACATTTTTCCGTTTTGAGAATGTGCTAAAACAGAAATCAATACAGAAATAAAAACTAAAAGTATATGTTTCATTTATTAAAATTTGAAGAGGTTCAAAACTAACATCAATTGAAGAGAATGCAAGGAGTAATTTGCAATTAGTTGTGGATTAAATTGAAGTTAACCTCCATTCAGCATTTGAACTTTTGGATTATTTTTTTGTACATTCGACCCCATAATATTTCTTCATGAAAAGCACTTTTTTCTTCCTTTTTATATTTTTCATTTCGATTGTAGGAAATTCTCAATCTACCGCAACCAAAACTAAAGTGGTTATTAAAGGTGTGAGCAAAATTGACCCGAAAGCACCTGCGACTTCATTTGCCCCCCTTCTTCAAAATTTAGAAGCACCAACTCCTGGAGGAAATAGTTACAAGGATTTTATTAATCAGCAAAAAATAAAATCAGCAGCTTTATACGGAAAAACTTCTGACAAAAAGAAATCTACGCAATCTATTATTTATGGAGAAGCTGAAAACCCAACTATAATAAATGAAATGGGTATGCGCAAATACACTGCCCAGATTGATAAAGAAGCCATTTATTATGGCGGAACACCATTGGATAATACGATGTCTGTTAGTCCAAATTTTCTTCTAACAAGTGTAAATTCGTTTTTATGGGGCCATGATATGACCCATGACTCTACCCTTTTTATGGATGAAAATGGAAGCACCACTGTTATTTCATTTGCTCAATTCGGCAAGGATTATATTCTAGACCCGCTTAATGAATTTCCATTTGACCCGAAGCTCTTATATATACCGCAGCATAATAAATTCATTTTTATGTTTTTGTCGGGCAGAACTCCTTCTGATTCAAAAATTATTGTGGGATTTAGTTCAACCGAAGATCCTCGTGACCCATGGAATGTATATATGTTACCTGGAAACCCAAGGAATGTGGATGAATGGACTGATTTTCCAATGGCAGGATTTGATAAAAAAAACATGTACTTATCTATTAACCTTTTGCAAGTTGGAATGTCATGGCAAGAAGGATTCAAGGGAAGTATCATTTGGCAAGTACCTTTAGAGGAAGGTTTTACCGGTCAACAAAATCTAAACACCATATTATACGATAATATTAAATTCAACGGTCGCGATATTCGAAATTTAACTCCCGTACAACCTACAGAGAGTTATTTGAAGGAAGCGGATTTAGGCATCACTTTTTTATCGAATCGTAATTTCGATATTCAAAATGATTCCCTGTTCATTATTGAAATAAATGCGGAGGAAAACTTAACAACGACCACCATGCAGTTGCCTGAGTTGTATGGCATGCCTCCCAATGGAATTCAAGGAGATGATGACCCAACCGATGAAACAGATGGTTTACAAACCAATGATGCGAGGTATTTGGGCGCAGTTCGTTACACGAATTTATCTAAAGAAAGTATTATCGAATTTGTGGGAAATACGAAAGATTTTCAAACCTCTCGATCAGCAATTTATCATGGGGTTTTAAAATCGGAATCAGGCTCTTCCAATTACTCCCTAAGTGCTAACGTAATTGGCGTTGACAGTTTGGATTTCGGATATCCAAATATTGCTTTCACCCATAATGGTCAAGGATGTTACGAAGGAACCATGATTGCTTTTAATCACACCTCCGCAACAACATTTGCCGGTATTTCAGGTGTTTTTCATAGCAATAACGATGGATATTCGGATATAATCAGACTCAAAGAAGGAGAAGATTATGTACGAAGATTAACCGGAAGTTACGAGCGTTGGGGAGATTATTTTGGAATTCAAACAGACCCAAAAAATGACACAAGAATCTTTACCGCTGGTTTTTATGGAACCGAAGGGAAAAAATCATCTACATGGATGACTACTCTTCAAATGCCTGACACGACTACGCTTTCGGCAAAAGTATCGAAGCAATCAGATCCAAATTTTGTTTCAGCCGTAACGTATGAAGTTTCTGCTTCCGATGGTTTTTCTCCATTTGCATATTTATGGTCGGATGGTCATCTGGGTTCCACGAATGTAATGACTACATCCGATTCAAATACTTGGGTTACGGTTGAGGATGACAAAAAATGTATCCTTACCATGAAATTATCGGATACAACTTCTTTTCCAAAGGCCTCGAATCAAACCTTATTCCCAAACCCAGTAGTAGATTTATTCTCTGTAACTTTCAGCGTGCAAGAGAATACTTTGGCAAGTTTTGGGATTTATGATATGGCTGGGAAGTTAATTGTCAATTTGGGGAGTAAATCGATTCTTAAAGGAGAAAACTTATTCCAGTTCTCCGCCTTACCTCTTCAAGCTGGGGCTTATGTTTTGATAATAAAGGATGGAAACGATACTAATATTATCCAAAAATTGTTTGTGAAAATCTAGCAATACGAATTGAAACGATTATTCCTCAGTATTTTTTTTATTGGGTCTGCTTTTTTTACCCAAGCACAGTTACGTGTAGATATTTATCCAACCGAAGAGTTCATGATTAAAAACATGCTCTTAGGGAATGAGTCTGTGAAGGTTTGGAATGTGGAATTTGGTGGTGCCCATGATGCTCGTGGAGTATTTTATAACCAAAACACCGCTATCCCCTTATCGGATGGAATAATCTTAACAACAGGACATGCAATGGATGCCCAAGGTCCAAACAAGGGAACATCCTATACAAAGGTGAATAAAACGAAAGGAGATCAGGACCTTCATTTTATTGCCAAATACAAAACCTACGATGCCTCTTGGATTTCTTTTGAATTTGAAGCACAGCAAAACCTGATTCAATTCAATTATGTGTTTGCCAGTGAAGAATACCCGGAATATGTGGGTTCCTCTTTTAACGATGTATTTGGATTTTTTCTTACCGATTTAGAAACGGGCGCATTAACAAATTTGGCGGTAATCCCAAACACCTCTGAACCCATCACCGTAAACAATGTCAATCATATTAAACACAGTAATTTCTATATTCAAAACGGTCGTGGCAATAGTGGTAAAGTAGAATATGACGGATTAACATCCGTTTTAATCGCTTTTAGTGAAGTCACTCCTGGTCGAAAATATCGAATAAAAATTGCCATTGCTGATGTGGCCGATGACCGATACGATTCGGGGGTATTTTTACAAGGAAAATCATTTGTTAGTGTAGACAAAAGCGAATTTTATTCTGAAAATCAAAATTATTTTAACGCCTTTACAGACGATAAAATAAGTGTGATAAAAGAACAAGAAATTGTACAACCTCCGAAAAAAAAAGCAGAATCAAAACCAAAAAAAACAGTGAAAACGAAAAATAAATATGCCCCCGATTCGTTAGTGATTTTATTTGATTTTGATAAGCCATTTCCTACTGCAAAAAGTATTACAAATGCAACCGAGAGGCTTAAAAATGTAAAACTTAATTACTATAACATACAAGTAGTAGGACATACAGATCAAAAAGGTTCATCTTCTTACAATATTGAATTATCAAAAAAGAGAGCCGAGAATGTTCGTGTGTGGTTGAATGAAAATTACCAAATAAATATTTCAACGGTAAATTATAAATCGTACGACCAACTAATTAATAATCAAACAAATGAAATTGCGCGTGCACAAAATAGAAGAGTAGTGATTTATTTTAAGTCCAAAAACAAGTGACTTGACCGGAAAAGGTTCTTGTTTATCTAATCACTATTCCTTACTTTCGGAAAACACATTTTAAGACCTATTCACTATGGAATTTAAGAAAAAAATAGCAGTAAGTGTTGATTTCAAAGATACTTCCAGGCATTCATTTGCCGAATCACTTTATTTAGCGCGTAGAGCCGATTTAGAAGTGGTCATTGTTCATATCAACATTGACCCAACTAAAACGGAAGCCGACTTTGATAAATTGATTAAAAAAATGATCAAAGATCAAGGAAGTGCTGCTGCAGGTATAACTATTTCTTATAGAATAATTCCAGGTGAAAAAGGAGACGTAGTTGAACGTTTAGCGCGTACCATTGATCAAATAGACCCTGTTTATGTGGTGGTAGGTTACGAAATTAAACATGGTTTAAATAGATTTTTAGGTCCGAATATTAAAAAGATTATTTACGAAACTAAATATCCTGTTATTGCGCTAAAAAATATGGAAACGCTAAAAAAATTAGAAACTTTAGTGTTCCCGTTAACTTTAGATCCATACTCCCGCCAAAAAACAAATATCTCAATCAAGTTTGTGAAGGATATGGAAATTACTTTATGTGTTCTTCCAATGCGCATTAACAACACGAAAAAGGACAATGCTCAACAGGAATTAATCACCGAAAATTTAACAAAAAAACTTTCGGAGAATAAAGTACCTTTTAATGTGGAATGGAAAGAAGGTGTAGATGAAATTGAAATGGTTCTTTCTAAAATGAAAAATGATAGTAGTGGAATAATGTCGGTGGTTTTTGAAAGCTCTCCTGATTTCTTGGATAATTTTAGATCTACCAGAGAAGAAAAACTTCTTCAACAATCGGAAGATCCATTGCTGATTGTGAAGTCTCATCACAGTCCGTTTTATTAAAAAAACAAAAAGCCTTTAAACTTCTTTAAAGGCTTTTTTATTCTTCTTTTAAAATTGTGAAACCCTATTATTAGACTTAATTTTGCACTCCAAATAAAAACCAAATTATGGACGTTTGTAAACGTATAGCAGTTACCGTTGATTTCAACAAAGCATCTGTACACGCTTTTGGCGAAGCGCTTTTTTTAGCCCAAAAAAATGGTGCTGAAGTTGTTCTTATTCATGTGAATACGGATGAAACTAAAACCGAAAGATATTTCAACGAAAAAATCAGAGAAATAATTGAGCATTACGGTGAATTAGCACACAACGTGGATATAACCTGGAGAATAATTCCAGGAACAAAATCTACTATTATTAATCAAATCGCCCGAACAATTGATCAACTTGAACCTCTATTTATTGTGGTAGGTTATGATATTAAATCAAAATTAAGCTCATTGCTTGGGCCGAACATTAAGGATATCATTTACAAAACAAATTATCCTATCGTTGCTCTTAGAAGTGGTGAGACAGTGAGACAATTAACATCTGTTTTATTTCCATTGACAATGGATGCCAATTCGCGTCAAAAAACCAATATCTCTATAAAATTTGCCAAAGATTTAGGCATGAAAATAGATTTAATGGCGATGCGGGTTAAAAACACGAAACGTGATGATAGTCAAGAAGAATTAATGGTGAGTAATTTGACGAAGAAATTTCAAGAACATAACGTTGAATACACTGTGGATTGGGTAAAAGGTAGAGATGCAATTGACCTTATCCTAGACCGAACGAATTACAACAAAACTGAAATTATTGGAATTGTATTTGAAAGCTCTCCTGATTTCATCGACAAATTTAGAAAGACTAGAGAAGAAAGAGTTTTGGAAGAAACCACAAACCCTTTGTTGATTGTAAAATCTCATCATAGTCCATACATTTATTAGGTAATAATCTTTTAAAACGTTTTAAAGCCGAATTAGAAAAACTAATTCGGCTTTTTTTATGCCGCTAATTCAAAAATAAAACCACTGATAAAAAACAGTTTTTATAGTTCATCTGTATGCTTATCTTCGGCAGCATATTTCTAAAAAAATAAAATTATCTTTCTGCATGATACGTATTAAAAGAACAGCTTTTTTAACCGCATTTTTAATCTTCGGTTTTGTCTCCGTAGCTCAAAAAGCCCAAATTTCAATTGATGATATTTATGTGAAACATAAATTCAGCCCAGAGCGCGTTTGGGGACTAAGATCTATGAACAATGGAGATAGTTATACTACGGTACAAAATTCAAAAACCGGTCAAGAAATTGTGCGTTTCAGTTATGCTTCAGGAGATAGTATAGAAACTATTTTCTCCACCTCAATGCTAAAAGCCCCGTTTGAATTTGATGAATACACTTTTTCTGCCGATGAAAGCCAAATAATGTTTACGACAGATGTGGAAAATATTTACCGTCATTCTACCCGAGAAAATGTATGGGTGTTTAACCTGAAAAGTAATAAACTTACCCAGGTTTCCACGAATGGAAAACAACGTTACACTACCTTCTCACCAGATGGAAAAAAAGTAGCATTTGTGCGCGACAATAATCTTTTTATTTATGATTTAAAATCAAATAAGGAAACTGCGGTAACAAATGATGGTGAGTTTAATCATATTATAAATGGCGCAACGGATTGGGTCTACGAAGAAGAATTTGGAATCTCTAAAGGTTTCTTCTGGTCGCCAGATAATGCGCATATAGCCTATTACAAATTTGACGAATCAGATGTGAAGGAATTTAATATGATAATGTACCAGAAAGAACTTTATCCTACGGATTACCGATACAAATATCCTAAAGCGGGTGAAGACAATTCTCTACTGGACATCTATGTTTATAGTGTAAAAAATAAATCTTCCGAGAAAGCCAATTTCCCAAAATCAGAATATGTTTCCAGAGTTAAGTGGGTTAAGGAAAATACCTTGGCAGTTCAAACTTTAAATCGCCATCAAAACGATTTAATCATATATCTGTTAGACGCAAACAAAAATGTATCGAACGTAATTTATCATGAAACCTCCGATACCTATGTTGAAACGATTGAGAAATGGTTCTTTTTACCAGAATCAAACTCCATGTTGATTACCAGTGAGAAAGATGGCTACAAGCATATTTATGAAGTAGATTATTCTACAGGGTTAGAAACACAGATTACAAAAGGTAAGTGGGACGTAACAGAGTTTTACGGAGCTATGAACCCCAAAGCCATGATCTACTACCAAACCTCTGAAGTTTCTCCCACCCAACGACATATTTATAGTCAAGATTTATCTTCGAGAAGAATTGTGAAACTATCCACAAATAAAGGATGGAATACTGCGGCATTTTCTAAAAGCCTTTTGTTTTATATAAATACACATTCTGATGCCAATACCCCGTACACCATTACTTTGAACAAACAAGATGGTACTGTTTTAAAAACTTTGGTGGACAATCAAGCTCTGACGGAACGAATGAACGAATACGCGATTGGAAAAAAGGAGTTTTTTAATTTTTCTACCAGTCAAGGAGTAGACCTAAATGCTTGGATTATTAAACCAGTGGATTTTGATTCTACAAAAAAATATCCAGTACTTGTAACTATTTATGGCGGACCTGGTAGCCAAACCGTTAAAGATGAATGGGATTACAGCCTAATGTGGCACCATATGTTGGCTCAGAAAGGAATCATTGTAGTATCTGTAGATAATAGAGGAACAGGAGCCAGAGGTGTTGATTTTAAAAAAGTCACCTACCAACAATTAGGGAAATATGAAATAGAAGATTATATCGAAACGGCTAAATATTTAGGAGCTCAAAATTACATCGATAAAGACCGTATTGGAATGTGGGGATGGAGTTACGGAGGTTATATGTCTACCCTAGCCATTTCAAAAGGGGCTGATTATTACAGTACTGCCATCGCAGTTGCTCCGGTTACCAATTGGAGATATTACGATAATATTTATACCGAACGATATATGCGTACCCCGCAAGAGAACCCAAATGGGTATGATGATAATTCGCCTATCAACTTTGTAGAAAAAATCAAGGGCAATTATTTACTTGTTCATGGCACAGCGGATGATAATGTGCACTTTCAAAATACAGCCGAATTGGTGAATGCATTAGTGAAAGCAGATGTTCAATATGATTTTTACATGTACACCGACAAAAACCATAGTATTTACGGTGGAAATACCCGAAAACACCTATTTACAAAATTCACGAATTTCTTAATTGAAAAACTATAATTCTAACTCTACATTGTAGAGACCTTAGAATTGATATATTTGAAAACTAATTAAACTTAAAAGTATAAACTATGAATACGAAAATCGAGGAACAGGACGGTGCTCATAACCGTAAATCTCATCCTAAAGGACTCTATACACTTTTTGCCACTGAAATGTGGGAGAGATTTAGTTACTACGGCATGCGTGCCTTACTTACCCTTTATTTAACCGCAGAACTTATTGATGGAGGTTTTGGTTTAGATAGAGAAGCGGCTCTGAATATGTACGCCATTTTTACTGGCTTGGTGTATTTAACCCCAATTCTTGGTGGTTGGGTTGCTGATCGATTTCTAGGAAAAAGAAAGACTGTTTATATTGGTGGTATTGTAATGGCTATTGGTCAGTTTTTACTGGCTGCAAGTGCATTCTTATCCCATTCTCTTGATGCCGATAGTCGATTGTTTTTATTCAACTTTGGTTTAGGAGTTCTCATCATTGGTAATGGTTTTTTCAAACCAAATATCTCTACCATTGTTGGTGACTTTTATGATGATAATGATCCGCGGAAAGATTCAGCCTTTAACATATTCTATATGGGAATTAACCTTGGAGCAATCTTAGGCCCTTTTATAGCTGGTGCTCTTGGTGAAAACGTTGATTGGGGATGGGGTTATTTTTCCGCAGGTGTTGGTTTAGTAATCTCTGTATTCTGGTTAAAATGGAAAGAAGATACTCTTGAATTGAATGGACTACCACCAAATTCACCGGAAGGTAAATTTGTTTTAGACTCCAAAGATTGGTCACAAATCATTATTTATAGTATGGGACTAGTTGTATTAACCTATGCTGTTATTATGTTATGGGGCATGATTCCAAACAACATTACTAGTGTAGTAATTACGATTGGATTTATTGCTCTTGCAGGTGGTCTTGGATATGTTATTTTTAAAGGAACCAATGGTTCGGAAGAATGGAGCAGAATGAGTGTTATTGTAGTTCTGGCATTTTTCAATATCGTTTTCTGGGCTGGTTTTGAACAAGCCGGTGGAACAATGAATTTATTTGCCTTCGAAAATACAGATAGAGTTGTTTTTGGTTGGGAAATTCCGGCTACTTGGTTTCAAAATGTGAACCCAATTGCGATTTTAATTTTCGCCCCTATATTTTCTGTAATGTGGTTGAAATTAGATGCGATGAAATTAAACCCTAGAACACCTATTAAATTTGCTTTAGGTATGTTTTTAGGTGGTTTAGCATTCTGGATCATGACACAAGCAAGCAATTTAGCGGAAGGTGGGAACTTGATTTCACCAATGTGGTTGGTTGTAGTTTACTTGGTTTTAACGCTTGGAGAATTAATGCTTTCACCCATTGGATTATCGATGATTACCAAATTGGCTCCACCAAAATTGGTTTCTGTAGTAATGGGTTTATGGATGGCTAGTTTTGCTGCCGGTAACTATTTCGCAGGGGTAATGGAAAGCGTTTTACATAAATATGATTTAGAATTATATCCTTTTATTACAATGATTATGCTTGGAACTGGAGTTATTCTGGTAGTCCTTTCTCCTCTTTTAAATAAGGCAATGAAAGGAATTCACTAATTCCTTCCTAATAAAATGTTAAACTTAAAGGACGAAGCAGAAATGTTTCGTCCTTTTTCATTTTAGCCCTTATTTTTGGAACAACTAAAATAAAAATCATGAAATTTTTCCAAATTATAATTACAGCCGTTTTCCTATTCGTAGGGTTCAATGCTACTGCTCAACCACTAAAGGCTGGAACTGAAAGCACCTATAAGGCTTCAAATGAGGGTTGGTTGGTAAACATTCAAGAAGCGAATGTTTTGTCTAGTAAAACAGGAAAACCAATTATGGCAAACTTTACTGGTAGCGATTGGTGTGGTTGGTGTAAAAAATTAAAAAGGGAAGTTTTTGTTACTCCAGAATTTAAGAAATGGGCCCAAGAAAATGTAATCTTATTGGAATGTGATTATCCAAGGTCATTTCAATTACCATCGGAAATTGCCCAACAAAATTCTCAATTGCAACAAGCATTAGGAATTCAAGGATATCCTACCATTTGCTTTATAACCTTAACCAATAATGACCAAGGTCAAATAAGCATTAACCAAATAGGCAGAATGGGTTATGTAGCTGGCGGTCCAACTCCTTGGATAAATGAAGCGAATAAATTTGTTACAAAGTAAATAGTATAGGCATAAAAAAAATGGCGAAATTACTTCCGCCATTTTTTTTGTGCCTATTTTTTAACTTTAAATATGCAACTTAACTCCTGCAATAATCCATCTTCCAGGCATTTTAGCTCCTAAAATATCGCTATACTGTTCATCAAAGATATTTAGAACCTGCAAAGAAAATTTCACTTTACTATTCACTAATCTGTATCCAATATTTGCATTTGTTACAAAGTATGTGGGCTTTAATTCTAATCCCAATGAATTTGAATAGGCCTCTTCACGCATTTTATACAGTCCGGAAAGTGAAATATCAAATTTCGAAATGGAATACGATACATTCCCATTCATTAAGTGCTTCGCAGTTGATGAAACATATTTCGATACTTCTCCATCTGAATTTTCATTTGAAAGACCCGTATAACCAAGTTTAATATCCAAATTATTACCCGACTTAAATGATTTAGAATACCACGCCTCTACTTCTATTCCAAAAGTATTTACGCTAGTCAAATTCCTTGAATACAAGTAAGTGCCATCTGGTACTAGAGCCACAGGTACATTTATAATATCCTTACCAGCAGTTGGAACATAATCAATCAAATTACTTGATGATCGATAAAACCCTGTAGTGACCAATTTAAAACCTTTAACCACATAATAATCAGTGCCAATTTCATAATTCCATGAACTTTCCGCTGCTAAATCAGGATTTCCCAGGTTTCTACCTGGAACAAGTGCTGGAAGATTATTTGAAACAAAACGTTCCGTATAATCCGCTGCTCTGATACCCTTTCCTACTCCACCACGTATTACCCATTTATTCATTACATATGAAATATTTAATTGAGGACTCATTTCAAAATCATAGTTATTATCATAATCTCCGCGCAGGCTAAGAATTGTAGTCAAATGAGGCACTAAATTAGAGATCCATTGCCCATAGACTCCACTATGAAAATTGCTATGATTTCCCCGATCGCTACTTTCTATGTCTCTGAAATCAACTTGAACCCCATACACAAAAGTATTTTTAATCGATAGCTGATAGGTCTGGTTTAACTGAAAAAATCCAAATTGGGTGATATGATCGTTTGCAGAAAATGCTGGATTAAAAGCAAAATGATCCGTGCTTTGACGGTAAACCAAATCTCCTTCCGTTCGAAATTTACCGTGTGTTCCTGCCAGTTTTAAATCGCTAAAAAACACAGTGGTTTTTTCTACAGATTCGTCAAACGCACTAGCCGTATAAAAATACTTTGCATTAAAATCTCGAACATCATAGGAAGCGCGTAAAGATGCGTTCCAATTCTTACCGATCTCTCTACCTAATCCTCCTGAAACGGTATGCGTATTAAACCAGGTGTTGTAATTCTTAGGAGCCGAAGCAACAGTTTCGTAGTTAGGATTTTCAAATTGCTGCCCTTCTGATTTGTTAGACTGAAATCCCACAGAATATTTCCATTTATTTTCTTTGGCCAACAAACTCACATCTGTACCAAAATATCCAAACGAACCCGCTTTTAGGGAAGCATTAACGTTTAGACTTTTTTCTTTCGTAATTGTTTTTGTGATAATATTAATCACCCCACCCACAGCATCTGCTCCATAGATAGACGATGCAGTTCCTTTGATCACTTCTACTCTTTCAATTTCGGCTAATGGAACCGGAATATATCCATTAAAATGACCAGTTAAAGGATCATTAAAACGAACCCCATCTACCAATACTAAAACTTGATTAAAAGTTGAACCCCTTAGGGTAAGATCACTTTGAACACCAAACCCACCTCTAGATTGAATCTCAATTCCCGGTAAATAACGTAATAGCTCATCGGTTGAATTTACGGGAAGATTTGAAATTTCCTGAGATGAAATTACTTGAATATTCCGACCTGTACGTGTGATGTTTTGAATGGTTCGTGTAGCTGTTATTTCTACCGAGTCTAATTGAACGCCAGTTTCTTGAGCAAAGTTGTAATTGGCTACACCTAAAACAAAAGCGAATAGCAGTGTTTTTTTCATATTGAATGATTGATTTTGAACTGATTAAATTTAATTTAAAGCCCTAAATTTTATTGGGTTTCAATTAAAATTTCATCGAGCGAATAAAATAAGGTCGCATCAAATGACCAAGCTTTATTTGTCATAAAACCACAAGTATCCCAAAAAATATGAAACAAAACGCCTAAAGTTCCGTAAATTAGTAAGATACATTTTGCACAAAAAACAACCCATGAAACTATTCGGTCGAAAAAAGAAAAAGCCGCAAATTAACCAGGAGTTTATTAAAGAACATGCCTCAGAAATTCACGAAGAGGATGTAGAGAAAGTGGTCTCCAATTCGAAAGAAATTAAAGCGAAAATGGCTAAAAACAAAAAGTTTAAGCGGTTTTTGAATGATGGTAAAACGATGCTTTCATTACTTAAAGATTATTGGAAAAAGAATTATACTGAAACTCCTTGGTATGCCATTGCCTCCATGGTTTTCACCTTACTATATGTGTTAAACCCTTTAGATTTATCTCCAGATTACATTCCAATAGTGGGTTATATAGATGATGTTACTGTTTTTTCCTTTGCGTTAACTTTGGTAAACAAAGATTTGGTTACCTATAAAAAGTGGAAATCAGAACAGATTGAAAAAAGCTCCGAAAAACAGACTTAGTGTTTTTTAATTCGAATTAGACTCTTCTTGCAAACGATTAAGTTCCATCATAAACGCTCCAAGTTTGTACAATGAAAATTTACGCAACTTTGCATTCCCTTTCATTAAAGCTTTGTAATACGATTCTTGACGTTTAGAAATTACAGCACGCGTAAAACTAGAGAATCCAGCAAGCTTTAATTTTTCGTAGGTACTAATTAAACGCACATTAGAATCTAATTTACCTTCAGAGTATAATTTAGCTAGGTTCCTTGCTCCTTCTTCTGTTTTAGCTAAAAATTTCTCATTTGATTCATTACCCAGATGGCGTATTGGATTTTGAATATGTACTACCTTTAGCTTGTTCTTTCGTAAAAGAACACCAAACAGAGTATCCTCATGACCATATCCAGTATGATTAATATCAAACGGATATTTTTTAAGCAGGCTTTTTGAAATAGAAAAATTATTTGCCATGAAAGATTTATAGGGTTCTTTCAGTCTATCCTTCAATGGCCTTGCCTCCACTTGGGTACCATAATTCCATCGCAACATTTCCCTTGGATGAGACGGAGGTTCACTCGCAAATAATTGTCCACCTACCAAAATCGTATCAGGTTCGAATTTGGTTTGGTAATTATGAATGAAATTCCTTAGAATTGGTTGGCAATCGGCATCAATAAAAATAAGTTGCTCATATTGTGCTTGATCAGCTAAATAATTACGAATTCTTGACCGACCAATATTTTCTTTAAGTTGAATAAACTTAAAATTTAAACTAGAATATTCTATAAAATGAGGTGGTTTGGGTTCGGGCGAAGCATCATCACATACAATAACTTCCACCGGGTAGGGTAAAGATTTTATCTCAAAGGCTAAACTTGCCAGTTCTGCATCTATCGACTCACCATATACTGGGATTAGGACGGATACCATTATTCAATTGTTACTTTTCCCTGATGACAACGAATGGTTTTTGACTTAAACTTCTCCATTAGAGTTTGATCGTGTGTGGCCATAAGAACAGCTGTACCGCTCATGCTAATATCCGATAATAAATGAATAATTTTTTCAGAGGTCACCGCGTCCAAGTTCCCTGTAGGCTCATCGGCTAAAATAATCTCTGGACTATTTATTAAAGCGCGCGCAATGGAAACACGTTGTTGCTCTCCACCGGATAACTCGTGTGGCATTTTATCTTTTTTATCTAAAATACCTACCTTATCCAATAATTGTTCGGATCTAATTTGCATCTCTGCCTTTTTTTTCCAACCAGTCGCTTCCATAACAAAAAGCATATTCGCATTTACCGTTCTATCGGGAAGCAACTGAAAATCTTGAAAAACAATGCCTAATTTCCGTCTTAAAAAAGGCACTTTACTTGATTTTATTTTATTCAATTTGAATCCAGCCACAGTACCTGTTCCTTCTTTCAAGGGCAAGTCGCCATACAAGGTTTTGAGTAATGAACTTTTACCACTTCCTGTTTCTCCGACCAAATAAATGAACTGACCTTTATGAATTTGAATATTCACATCTGATAAAATCAATGTTTTGTCTTGAAAAATTTTGGCGTTATTTAACTCAATGACGAAATCTGACATAAAAAATAGCTTTGGAACAAATGTAAACGATTACAGTAATAAGCCCTTTATTCCGTGCCATCAATTTGCATTTCACTAACACAATTGACATCAACAAAAAGGCGTTAATAACTCCAAATACAAAAAATTCTTACACCTGCAATACAAACTACTTTTACTTGTTATTATATGCAAATACAAGCCAAGTTGAGAAGGATACTATTCGTTATTTCATTACTGTTAATTGGAGCTAATTTCACTGAAATAAAAGCGCAAGAAACCCACGTTTATACTACCAACTTGAAGTGGTACAATGAGGGTTTAGAATTATACGAGAAAGAAAAGTTTAGCGCTGCTATTCGTGCGTTTGAAAAATCTCAGGAGAGTATTCCAGATAAAAATTCTGAGGCTTATGTAAATTCAACCTACTACAAAGCACTTTGTGCATTGCAATTATTTAATAAAGATGCGGAATTTCAATTAAAAGAATTCATTAGTACCTATCCGGAGAGTTCGAAAGTAAAAAGCGCCTATTTTCAATTGGGAAAATACAATTACCGCAAAAAGAAATGGGACCAGGTAGTATTTTGGTTGCTTAAAACGGATGCTTTTAGTTTTTCAGAAAGCGAATTATACGAATACAACTTTAGAATGGGCTATTCTTATTTCCGGTTGGAAGAGTATAAAAGAGCCGCGCCTTATTTTCATGAGTTGATTGAAATTGAAACCCCCTATTACGTACCTGCAAACTACTACTATGCGCATATCGCTTATTTAGAAGGTAATTATGAGACGGCAATTATTGGGTTTAATAAATTACGAGAGGATAAAAAATTTGGTGTAATCATCCCCTACTACATCACACAGATTTACTATTTCCAAGAACAGTATGATACATTGATTTCTTATGCTGACCCTATGTTGAATAAGGAAAAAACAAAGCGTAAACCAGAAATTTCTAAACTTGTAGGAAACGCATATTTTGCCCAGAAAAAATACCGCCAGTCTATTCCGTACCTGAAATTTTTCCTCGATGAAGGGGAATCATCTACGCGGGAGGATAATTTTCAAATGGGCTATGCTTTTATGCAAGACAAAGATTACGAATTCGCATTAAAGTACTATGCCAGAACTACAACTAAAGATGATGAATTAGCCCAGAAATCGGTGTACAATATGGCCAATTGCTATTTGCAATCCGACAATAAACAATATGCACGAAACGCTTTTAAAAAGGCTTCTAAATTAACCTATAACGATGCAATCTCTGAAGAATCACTTTTGAGTTATGCCAAGCTTAGTTACGAACTTTCGTATGACCCATATAGCGATGCCATTTCAGCATTTATTGAATACCTAGAAAAATACCCGAATGCGTTAAAGAAAGATGAGGCTTTTGAATATTTGGTCCAAATTTACCTCTCTACCAAAAATTACCGTGCAGCTCTTGCTTCCTTAGAGCTTACAAAAGAACTAGATCCTCGATTGAAGGAAGTATATCAGAAATTACAATTCAATTTAGCTGTGGAGCAGTTTCAAAACAACAATTACAAAGAAGCTGTAAATTCTTTCAAAAAGTCTCAAGAGAGTCCAGAAAACAAAAAGTTATATGCCCAAAGCACCTATTGGATTGCTGAGTCATATTACCGTATCGGGCAATATTCTATTGCAGCTCAGGAATATGAAAAATTCATTTTTGAACCTCGGGCTATTTTATTGCCTGAATTTAAATCTGCTAACTACGGATTGGGATATGCCTATTACCAAAATAAAGAATACGAAAAAGCGGCTACATGGTTTCGTAAATATCTATCCTATCCGAATTTGAGTCCATCAAAAAAGGATGACGCTATGCTCAGAACAGGCGATTGTTATTTTATTACCAAAAACTACCTTCTATCTGAGGAATATTATCAAAAATCGTATCAAAATGGGGGTAGAAATGCAGACTACGCTTTGTATCAATTTGCTATTACCCAAGGGCTTTTACAAAAGAAGGACAATCAAATATCCAGTTTAGAAAAATTGCTTCAAGATTATCCAGAATCCACCTATGCAATGGGTGCTTATTATGAACTTGGAAAAAACTACATGATTGCTGGACAAGATGAAAAAGCACTAAAAAACTTCGCCACAGTTTTAGCTATTCCCCAAGCTAATCCGTACCGAAAAAAAGCCCTTGAAAATACGGGTTTAATTTATTACAACGCCAGTAAAAATTCGGAAGCTTTGAACACTTTCAAGCAAGTGGTTTCTGAATACCCGAGTTATTCGGATTCAAAAAGTTCCTTGACTCAAATTCAATTGATTTATAAAGATATGGGTGACATTGAAGGCTACGAAGCATACATTTCCACCCTTGATTTCATGAATATTACAGATGGAGCCTTAGATTCTTTGACCTACTCTTCTGCAGAAGATTTTTATATGGACAATGATTTAACCAAGGCATCAAACTTATTTGAAAAGTACCTTCAACGGTTTGAACATCCAATATTTGCGGATAAAGCCCATTTTTATTTGGCCGAATGCCAGTATCAAGCCAATAATTTAAATTCTGCCTTAGAAAATTATTCTTTTAACGTAAAGACAAAGAACCCTCTTTTTTATAGTGTTTCGTTAAAAAAATCGGCTGAACTCAGTTATAAATTGGCTAAATATGAAGAGGCTCTCTCCTATTTCCAAACTTTAAAATCGTCTACACTAACCAAAGATGAATTAGCCGAAATTCAATGGTGGATTTTGAAAAGTGCGACTAAAACCAAAAACAACGGAATAGTAATTTCCGAAAGTTTGAATTTACTAAGTGATGAATTCGTTGATGCAAAACGAGACGCAGAAATTCATTTCCTACTTGCAAATGCGTATCGGAATACCCATGACACAGCAAATGCATTGGTCAATTACAGAATCGTTGCCAACACAACACAAGAGGAAAAATCTGCAGCTTCATTATATAATATAGCTTTAATAAACTTCGAACAAAAAAAACTTGATTCGAGTGAAAAAGTGATTTTTGAAATTGCCAACCATACACCAACCTATCCAGATTGGCTCGCAAAAGGGCTAATTCTTCTTTCGGATATTTATGTAGTACAAGAAGATTATTTCCAGGCAAGAACAACGCTGGAAAGTATTGTAGGGAATTACTCAGGGGATGAAGCCATTTTAAAGGAGGCTAAAACTAAATTGAATGAGCTAAACGCTTTAGAAAATGAATCGTTTGATAATCCTCCTGAGCCAAAAGAAGAAGAATTAAATTTTGATGAAATTGACACCCAGAAACAAAATGACGATCAATTTGAGGAAGAACAACTGGAAGATGAAACAATCCCTTCACCAAATACTCCAAAGGATGACGAATAGTAAATTAAACATATCATTTCTGGCTTTGGCAGCTATCCTCATAGGATTTGGAAATTCTATTTATGCGCAATCCAGTACTTCCAATGATTCACTTTCCGGAGAAACTGTGGTAATTATACGCGGGTATGAGCCTGTTATAAAAGATGCGAAAAAAATCAATAATCAACCGGTACTAAATACGGTAGATAATGAAAATCAAGAATTTAAATACGATGTAGTTCCGCAAAACACAAACTATAAATTTACTCCGGATACTATTTCTGCCGTAAAAATTAAAGGTGAACCCTTAAATAAGCTATACCACGTTTATGCTAAAGCGGGGGTAGGTAATTACTTAAATACGCTAGGTGAGTTACATGTAAATAGTGTGCGTTCTAGAGATTTTCAATGGGGGCTAGATGTGCACCATCGTGGATCTAATGGTGGAATAAACGACCTCCCTTACAATGGGTTTTCTAAACAGAATGTTGATTTACATGGAAAAAAAATGTTGCGTAAACATATTGTGAATGCAGGGTTTAATTTTGACAATGCGGTAGTCTATCAATATGGATTCAATCCTAACTTAGGTTACAATTCGGAAACTATTGTAAAGGATCAGATCCAACAGAAATTCATGCTATTTGGTGGGAATGTTGGTTTAAGAAGTTTTATTACGGATTCCAACTTGTGGAATTACCAAGTAGATTTAAGTTATTACAATTTAGGGGTTAAACCATCTGGTACCTCCGAAAATAATTTCCTTTTAAAATCTCAGTTCACTAAATATTACGGAAACGAAAAAGGGTTTCTTTATTTTGACGTAGACTTTAATAGACCTACTGTTGACCTGGTTTCAACAACCTACGCACAGTATCCAAATAACACGCTCATAAAACCAGGAGTGGATGTTGAATTTACCGGAGACCAATGGCGTCTTTTAGCTGGATTTAAAATGGCCTTAGAAACAGGTGAATCAACCAATTTCTATGTGTATCCAAATGCAGAGTTTAAGTACAACGTGGTTAAGAACCTTATTGTCCCTTACGTTGGGGTTACGGGAGGAATTCAAAGAACTTCGATTCATTCTCTTCGACTACAAAATCCTTTTATTAATGGGGCACCCGAACTAAAAAATACACGAACTGCCTACGACACCTATGTGGGTGTTCGAGGAGCCTATAGTGCAAATATTTCCTATAACATCTCTGGAGGGTATAAACAAATTAAAGACATGGCACTTTTCGTGAGTAATTCTTCCAATGTGGATTCTTTAAGCCTTCCTTTAGAAAATAACTACTATGAAAATGTTTATAGACCAACTTATGACACAGTGAATGTTGCATATATTTCAGCTCAAATCAGTTATCAAAAAGAGGAAAAATGGAATTTAATTTGGCGATTAAACTACAATAATTACGAACCATTGAATGAAGTAAAAGCGTGGAATTTACCAGATTTCACAAGTGATGCCACCCTTCGTTATAATCTTGAAAATAAAATAATCGCTAAAGCCAGTTTAACGTTTATGAGTGGACGGTACTCAAAAACTGGGCGTATAGAAGGAGCTGAAAAGTTATCGGCAACCGTATATGGAAGAAAGCTAAAACCCATTGTGGATATTAATCTTGGAGCAGAATACCGATTTACCAATAAAATTTCTGCTTTTATTGACATGAATAACATTCTATCTCAAAACTATGAAGTTTGGGGAAATTATCAAGTTCAAGGAATTAACGTTTTAGGAGGAATTACCATTTCATTTTGGGAACAATAACCGAAATTTACTTTATTGCTTTTTTTTTGATTTTTAATATCTTTTTTGAAGGTATCCTTTTCCAAAAAAGCAGGCAATTAAACACCCCACTTTCTTCTTATTTGTTATTTGGATAAAATCATTCGGAAATGTTAATAAAATGTGGAAAAACATAGCATATTACACATCCTAAAAAGGGGTTTAAAACGAGGTAATTTTATCTTTGTCCTTAGCTCAAAAAAGCAACAAAATTTAGACTAAATTATATCTCACATGAGTGACGAAAATAAAGGACCTAGAGATCAGTATTCTGCTGATAATATTCAAGTTCTAGAAGGATTAGAGGCGGTTAGAAAAAGACCCGCTATGTACATCGGTGATATTGGTGTTAGAGGGTTACACCACCTGGTTTATGAGGTAGTTGACAACTCCATTGATGAAGCACTTGCCGGCCATTGTAACAATATCGATGTATTTATCAATGAAGATAATTCCATTACCGTAATGGATGATGGTCGAGGAATTCCAACTGGATATCACGAAAAAGAAAAAAAATCAGCACTTGAAGTTGTAATGACTGTATTACACGCAGGTGGTAAGTTCGATAAAGACACCTATAAAGTTTCTGGTGGATTGCATGGGGTGGGTGTTTCCTGTGTTAACGCACTTTCTATTGAGCTTCGTGCAGAAGTTCATAGAGATGGCAAAATTTACGAACAAGAATATTCAAAAGGTAAACCGTTATATGATGTGCGCGAAATCGGTACCACTACCGTGCGTGGAACGCGTGTAACTTTCAAACCAGATGGTGAGATTTTTGAAACTCGTGAATATAATTATGAAACTTTAGAAAATAGATTACGTGAGCTTTCTTTCCTTAACAAAGGAATTAAAATCAGTATTACGGATAAAAGAAACTTGGATGAGGAAGGCGCATTTATCCGTAGTGATTTCTTAAGTGAAGGTGGATTAAAAGAGTTTGTTTTGTTCCTCGATCAAAATAGAGAACAACTTATAGACGATGTGATTTACATTGATGGTGAACGAAACGGAGTTCCTGTTGAAGTAGCCATGGTGTATAATACTTCATATAATGAAAATCTACATGCTTATGTAAATAACATTAATACGCATGAAGGTGGCACACATTTGGCCGGTTTTAGAAGAGGATTAACGGGTACTCTAAAGAAGTATGCGGAAGATTCTGGATTACTTTCTAAACTTAAATTCGAAATTGCTGGGGATGATTTTCGTGAAGGTCTAACCGCGGTTATTTCCGTAAAAGTTCAAGAACCACAGTTTGAAGGTCAAACGAAAACTAAATTAGGAAACAGAGAGGTAACAGCTCCGGTTTCTCAGGCCGTTTCTGAAATGTTGGCTAATTATTTGGAAGAAAACCCAAAAGATGCCAAAACAATTGTTCAAAAAGTAATTCTTGCCGCTCAAGCACGTAATGCAGCTAGAAAAGCGCGTGAAATGGTTCAGCGTAAAAGTGTTATGGGTGGATCCGGATTACCTGGAAAATTAGCCGATTGTTCTTCAAGAGATCCATTATTAAGTGAGATTTTCCTAGTTGAGGGAGATTCAGCGGGTGGTACGGCAAAACAAGGTCGTAACCGTGAATTTCAAGCCATCATGCCACTTCGGGGTAAAATCTTAAATGTAGAAAAAGCACTTTCTCATAAGATTTTCGAAAATGAAGAAATTCGAAATATTTACACCGCATTAGGTGTAAAGGTTGGGACTGAAGAAGATTCAAAGGCTTTAGATACCTCCAAGCTACGTTACCACAAAATTGTTATTATGTGTGATGCCGATGTAGATGGTAGTCATATTGAAACGTTAATTCTTACCTTCTTTTTCCGTTATATGCGAGAATTAGTTGAGCATGGTAATATTTATATTGCTACTCCTCCACTTTACCTTGTGAAAAAAGGAAATGACCAACGTTATGCATGGAATGAAGAAGAACGCGAGCGTTATGTTCAAGAAATGAAAGGAAAGGGATCAGAGTCAAGTGTTGGTATCCAACGCTACAAAGGTCTTGGAGAGATGAACGCTGAGCAATTATGGGCAACTACCATGAACCCAGAGTTTAGAACTTTACGAAAAGTAACGATTGATTCAGGTGCGGAAGCAGATAGAGTATTCAGTATGTTAATGGGGGATGAAGTACCGCCACGTAGAGAGTTTATTGAAACGCATGCAAAATATGCGCGAATTGACACGTAGTAGATTATTTTAAACATGTTACATGCCCAGCAAATTTTGTTGGGCATTTTTTTTTTGCTAAAAAACCCTAGTTAAACTCGTCAAATAAGGATTTTGCTGAGTTGTTTTGGTATTCAAAAAGTAAATCGGATGCAGAACTAGAATGTGATATAGAATCTAAAACGGAACAAAAATCCTTTGGTGTGGATCTATTTATTCTGCAACATGATTCGTACGCTTTTACAATCTCAACTAATGACCCTTTTTTTGTCATTGTATATTCTTTGTTCAACTTCCAAAAAAAACTTACTCCACCCCAATACATATCCGCATAATGCCAACTTTTCTTTAAACTATCTGAAACTACAATAAATGATGAGTTGCTCGCATACATGGGCTTGCATTTTACTAATCGATCCAAATATTTAGTTTCAACTTCATCCATAGAATATACATCTTGATTTATCATAACCTGATACTGCATAAAAGTAGCATACCCTTCTGAAAACCAAGAGTTTGATTTCCCAACAAACGGAATGGATAAATGGCTTATCTCATGTTGCGCAGTCCAATCATTTACAAAATCATGTAATTCAAAGTCTGGATTTACATGAAAATGAACACCTTGCGCATTTCCTCTGGTGGTATTTGCCCATGGAACCGGTTCATTTTTATTTTCGCTTTTATGAATAAATAAGTGAAGATCAAATGGATATTGCCCTAAAACCTCTTGGGTGGAAAAATATATTTCACTTAACCATTTTTTAATTTTCAGCATCTCAGAGTCAGAAAATTCATCTTCCCAATGCCAAATAATTTTATAATTATTGACTTCATTTATCTGATTTTCAGCATCTATGATGACATTTTCATTTGGTGTACTATTGGAAACACTCCAAACTCCAATGAAGAGAAAAACACTTAAAAGCCCTATCAAAAATAATTTCATCATAATAATACCCGAAAATACTTCGTTTATCTACGTATTTAATTATCCATTCCTCTAATTCATGTTATTCGTTTATTAGGTAGAATTATGCTTATCACATTTCGGATGTTGAAAACTTCATATATCTAGTTCTAAATAATTTACAAAACAAAATACTTTCGATAATATGAAAAAAATAGCTTTAATCTTATTTGCCGCTACACTATTTACCTCGTCATTCGCTCAAAAATCGGATAAGGAATTGAATAACATGGCCATGAAAAAATACTTTGACCATGATTATGAAGGTGCTTTAGAAGATTATAATAAGTGTATTGAATTAAATCCAAGTATAGGATATCACTACCTTAACAGAGGAAACACCAAGTTGAAATTGAATGATTTTTCAGGTGCTCTTGACGATTACAATGCGGCATTAAAGTTAGATCCCAAAGATGTAAATGCGTATTTCAATTCTGGTACGGCTAAGCTGGATCAAGGAATGTTAGAGGAAGCTATTTTTGATTTCAATAAGGTTATTGAGCTTGACCCAGAGGACAAAGAAGCCTATTATTACCGTGGATTGGCCAAAGAAAAATCAGATCAGGATAAAAAAGCCGTTAAAGATTTCATGGAGGCTGTTGAGGTAGACTCTAAATACCCGCAAGCACATTATAAACTAGGTATTGTTTGTAGCCAAAATAAAGATTATGAAGAAGCGGCTGATCATTTTAAAGAGTGTTTAAAAAATGATACCGCAAACGTGGATATTATAATGTTAAAGGGAATAGCTGAATTAGGTGAAGGAAATTATAGTGCAGCAAGAAAGAGCTTTACCCTAGCTTTAAAGTACGATCCTACTAATGGAATGGCTTACTACCAAAGAGGGGTTTCCAACTATGATCTAAATAACGCAAAAAATGCATGTTCTGATTGGGAAAAAGCAAGAGAACTGGGAGTGCCGAAAGCAGAGCCTACTATTAACAAGTACTGCGGAAAGTAGCTAGTTCCCTATTCATCAATTAAGTACTCTCAAATCGGGTTGTTTTTAGAAATTCGTTCAATCTGATTAACCAAAAAATAAATTGGAATGTTTCGTGAATTTTTATTCTACATTCGAATCATGAAACGACTACTATTACTTTTGGTAACTACGAGTTTTGCGTTCTCCCTCCTATCACAATCGCAAAATGCAGCTAGTATCTACAACAATCTTGGCATTGAGAAATACAAAGCACAAGATTACGAAGGATCACTCGATGATTTTAATACTTCTATTTACATTGACTCCACTATAAGTCATCACTACGGGAACAGAGGTATCGCCAAGTTGAAATTAAACGACTTTGAAGGCGCTTTGCAAGATTTTAATAAGGCTGTTGAATTGAACCCGGCCTCTGTTGATGCCTACTTCAATCGAGGTTCGGCTCAATCAACCGCTGGAATGTATCAAATGGCCATCAAAGATTTTGATTTTGTGGTGGATAAAGACCCAAATGATAAAGAAGCTTTTTTATATAGAGGAATTTCTTACGAAAAAATGGAACTCACTAAAACAGCTATAAACGATTATACAGCTGCTTTAGATATTGACCCTACGTATAAACAAGCCTATTATCACCGTGGGAATGCTTTAAACACCAAAGATGATTTTGAAGATGCTATTGATGATTTTAATCGGGCTATTCACTACAAATACATAAGTGCTGAAGTATATGAACAAGCAGGTATGGCAAAGCTAGGCGTAGGAAATTATTTTGGGGCATTAAAGGCTTTTGATAATGCTATTAAACTAAATACCGATTCACCTGAAGCATATTATCAGCGAGGGGTTGCCAAATACAATTTACACAAAGATGATGAAGCTTGTTCTGATTGGGTTAAAGCCAATGCATTAGGACATCCATACGCGCAGCCAACCTTGGAAAAATATTGCAAAAAAAGTAAAAGAAAATAGTAAACGTTCTCTCATTTTGAAAAGCTCCAATCGGAGCTTTTTTTTATTTCTTTATTATTCGGTGTACACTTTCCTTCCCGTTGGATAGATTTATTTTGAAAATGTAAACCCCTTTTGGGAAATTAGAAACATCCATTTGGTTTTGGGAACCGACCAGGGTAACTTGCTTTCCTTCTGAATTAAATACAGCAATCGAGCTAATAGTCACATTTGAAATACTTTTGAAATAAACCCATTCTGAAGCGGGATTTGGATATACCTCAATAATTTCTTCGCTGTTTTTTTCACCATTCCCATTCACCACAACCACAATAGTTTTTGTTAATGTATCGGAAACTCCGCATTTACTAGAAATTAAAGTGATTTCATGTACACCAGGTAAAAATGAATAGGACGGGTTTTCGATTATTGAAGTATCTCCATTTCCGAAACCCCACCAATACGCATCCGCATTCAATGAAGTATTTGTAAAGGAAATCAAAGAAGAAGATGTAGTGTCTACGGTATTAAAATCAGCTATTGGATCAAATTTCCCTACATTCCAATTCAGCAAACTATCATAAACTACCGCTTTAACCGATTCTCTAATATCCTGAGCCATTACTGGATCAATACCTGGAGTAAAACTGATATTCGTAGGGTCCTTACGTAAAAATATAGTGTAAAACGTACATGCAGCTACATAAGAGCCTTCCAGAGAAGGATGAGACTCGTCAGCAGAATACAACTCAATATTTGGGTAATTATCTCTAATATAATGCCACACCGCTCCTACTGGAGAAACAAAAGCATCATTATCATCTCCCATAATTTGATACCGTTCATTCAATAAACTATCCATCCCATCATAGGTGCATACAGGTGGCCAATTCGGACAATTCATAGCATCACCATTCTTTCTGCCCCATGTCATATAAAATACGGGGCGTGTGCAAGAATAATTGGCTCGAATGGTATCACATAATAGTTTCGCAGGTTTAAAAACTTCTTGTTGAACCTGTTGAATTGGCCAAGATGGCTCCTGACTTTGTGCTTGAAGAATCACATAATCCCATTTATTGGAATATATTTTTGAAATGGCTGTTGGACTTGCTGCATGGTCCAATAAACGCTGCCCACCCGGAGTATGCTCGTCATAAATTAAAGTGTCGCCTGTGGATAAGGCGGCATCATAGGTTAATTGGGATAAATTATTATAGGCCGTGTAGCTATTTCCAATAAAAAGAACTTTGGTTTTTTGAGAAAAGCCAACAAAGCCAATAAACACAACTAAAACAGAAAGAGAAAACACTTTATACATACCGCTAATATTTAGATGGACAAATTAACGAATCTGTTTATAAATGGTTGGCTTTTCAACCTATAGTTTTAAACTCTAATTCTATATTTGACACTCAACAAGATTTAGAATTTTCATGAAATTATGCCTTGCCGAAAAACCAAGTGTCGCCAAAGATTTAGCAAAGGTATTGGGCGCAAATAATCGTAAAGACGGGTATTACGAAGGTAACGGGTATTTGGTTTCTTGGACTTTTGGTCATTTGTGTACCCTAAAAGAACCAGGGGATTATTCCAAATCTTGGCAGAAATGGACTATTGATGCTTTGCCAATGCTCCCTCCAAGTTTTGGAATAAAACTTAAAAACGATAATGGCATAAAAAAACAATTCCATATTATTGAAAAACTCTCCCAAGAATGTACGGAAGTCATAAACTGTGGTGATGCCGGTCAAGAAGGGGAACTAATACAACGCTGGGTTTTAGCGAAAGCAAAAAATTCAAAACCACTTAAACGACTATGGATTTCCTCGCTAACAGAGGAAGCAATTAAAGAGGGATTTGAAAAATTAGAACCGGGTAGTAAATACGATAATTTATATGCTGCGGGTTTAGCTCGAGCCATTGGAGATTGGGTTCTAGGAATGAACGCCACACGTATATTCACTCTTCGTTTTGCTGATTTCAAACAAATTCTATCCGTTGGGCGAGTTCAAACCCCTACTCTAGCCATGATTGTTGAACGACAGCTAGAAATCAATAATTTTACATCAGAAACGTATTTCGAAATTAAAACCACCTATCGGGATGTCCTTTTTGCGTCCACAAAAGGAAAAATAAACGCCAAAGAAAATGCGCAAGAAATAATTGATTCCATAAAAACGGCAGAATTTGAAATCGTTTCGTATGAACAGAAAGAAGGTAAAGAACTTCCTCCTTCCCTTTTTGACCTCACCTCTATTCAAGTAGAAAGCAATAAAAGATTTGGCTTTACTGCAGAGCAAACCTTGAATATTGTACAGAAATTATACGAACAAAAATTGGTTACCTACCCCCGAGTGGACACTACATATTTAACCGATGATATTTATCCGAAAATTGAAAATACTCTTCGAAACCTCACTCCATATAGTGAATTAACCCAGCCACTTCTAGGAAAGAAAATTAGGAAGTCTAAAAAAGTATTTGACAATAAAAAGGTAACTGACCACCATGCAATTATTCCGACTGGAGTTGTTGCATCTCACTTAACTGATGAGTTTCAGAAAATTTACGATACTATCACCAAAAGATTTATTGCTGTTTTTTATCCCGATTGTAAAGTAAGTAACACCACCGTTTTAGGTGAAGTAGAAAAACACGAGTTTAGGGCTTCGGGAAAACAAATATTAGAACCAGGATGGCGTGTAGTTTACGGTATTACCAAAGAAGAATCTGATTCCCAGGATAAAGAAGCTGAACAAACCATGCCTGTTTTTCAAAAAGGAGAACGTGGTCCTCACAAACCAGAATTGCAAGAAAAAAAGACGAAGGCGCCAAGCTATTATACAGAAGGAAGCTTGCTTCGTGCTATGGAAACTGCTGGTAAACAGGTGGATGATGAGCAACTTCGGGATTTAATGAAAGAAAATGGTATTGGACGACCTTCAACACGGGCAAATATCATTGAAACTCTTTTTCGAAGAAATTACATTATCCGTAAAAAGAAAAGAATAGTTGCTACTTCTACGGGTATTCACCTGATATCTTTGATTGAGAACGATATTTTAAAATCTGCCGAACTTACGGGTACCTGGGAAAAAAAAATACGGGATATTGAAAAAGGAAACTATTCTGTAGAAGAGTTTAAAAACGAGCTTTTTGAGATGGTTAATTTACTCGTTCATCAAGTTAAACATCAAATCCCAAAAGAAAAGCATTTTGCATGTCCAAAATGTAATGTTGGATTTATGATTAAGGGCAACAAAGCCTGGGGTTGTTCCGATTGGAAAAACGGATGCAAATTCACCATACCTTTCATCTATAAAGGCATCACCCTTAGCGAAAAGGACATTGAAAGTTTGGTTTATACCAAAGAAAGCAAGTATAGCTTCAAGATTAATGGAAAAAAGGATAAAGTAAAATTCCAACTCAATTCAAAACTGGCACTCTCCGTTCCGTAATCCGTTGCCGTTTAATTTTCAAATTCTACTTTAAATTACGTGACAAGAATCAGTCAAATTGGGTCGATTTGGTCATATCTCCTGTAAGGAGTTCTATTTTAATTTGTAATAGGTGAAAAATGTAATTCCATTCAAACCAACTTTATAAATTTGAATACCGTAAAAAACAAAAAACATGAAAACATTACGCATTCTATTCCTTTTGCTTTTACCATTTCAATGGTTAAGCGCTCAAAATTTGCAACCGTATATTATTGGTGTTGAATCAACGGAAGGGATTTCAGTCCTGAAAAACACCATTAAACAAAACCTTGAATCAAATTCTATACAAGTAGTTGGTGAGTACCAACCAGCCAATGACAACAACCGATGGATCTTAGTTTTTACCTGCCCAGAACTTATAAATTCAGTTAAATTGGTGGGTGGACGTACAGGGTTTGCTGCAACATTACGTGTAGCCTTGACCGTTGAAAATGGTAAAACTGTTGTTTCTTACACCAATCCAATTTATTGGGGGAATGCGTATTTTCAAGATGATTTTGATAAGGTGAAAGGAAACTATACAAAACTATCGAATAATATTATTTCAGCGATGAAAGCAAGTGGTAAGTATCTCGGAACTGGTTTTGGTTCTAAAAAAGGAATTTCCGCTGATGACTTACAAGGCTATCATTACATGATGGGTATGCCATACTTTGAAGATTCAGTTGAATTAGAAGATTTTGATTCCTATTCTGCTGCCGTTTCGAAAATTGATGCCAATGTAAAAAAAGGAGTCTCAAACATAAAAATGATATATAAGGTGACTATTCCTGGTAAAAACTTAACACTTTATGGTTTTGCATTATCTGGAGAAAATGGTGAAGGCCAATTTCTTCCTATTATAGATATAGGTTCACCAAAGCATACGGCCTTTTTACCGTATGAAGTTTTGGTAAACAATGACGAAGTACATATGCTACATGGAAGATTTAGAATTGCTTTGGCGTTTCCTGACTTAACTATGGGGACTTTTAGTAAAATTATGTCTACTCCAGGTAATATTGAAGACTTACTTGAAGGTGTAGTGGAATAAATAAAATTTATTGAATCTATTTCTAAATCCGAGCTAATTGACAAACTCAAAATAGCTCGGATTTTTTTGTTTAGTAGCGTAATGAAATGAGACAAAACATGCGATTTATCCCTAGCAGATTGCATGCAATAAATTACCTTCGCGAATCAAATTAATAGACTTACAAAAACGTTCATTCGATTATTTATCGAAGATTTTAAACTCCAAGAATAATGCATAATTCAAAAATTATTTATACCAAAACAGACGAAGCACCTGCTTTGGCTACCCAATCATTGTTACCCATAGTAAAAGCATTTACAAAATCATCTGGAATAGATTTTGAACTTAAGGACATTTCTTTGGCTGGTAGAATTTTGAGTTTGTTTCCTGATTATTTATCCGATAATCAAAAAGTTACAGATGCCCTTGCAGAGCTAGGTGCGTTAGTTTTAAAACCCGAAACGAATATTATCAAGTTACCCAATATTTCCGCTTCGACCCCCCAACTAGAAGCGGCAATTAAAGAGCTTCAAGCGAAAGGGTATAAGATTCCCAACTATCCTGCTAATCCAAAAACGGAGACAGAAAAAGAAGTCCAAAATAGATACAACAAAGTAAAAGGAAGTGCCGTAAACCCAGTTTTGCGAGAAGGTAATTCAGATCGTAGAGCTCCGAAGGCAGTTAAAGATTACGTTAAAAACCACCCCCACTCCATGGGGGAATGGAAGTCTGATTCTAAATCACACGTGGCGCACATGATTGAAGGTGACTTTTACGGAAGTGAAAAATCAGTAACCCTTTCTAACGCGGCTAACGTAAATATAGTTTTCACAGATTCTAAAGGAATTAAAAAAGTACTTAAAGAAAATACAAAATTGATTCCGGGAGAAATCATTGATGCTTCCGTAATGCGTAAAAAAGCACTTAGAACATTTTTGGCCCAAGAAATTGAAGATGCCAAAAACGAGGATGTCCTTTTTTCGGTGCATTTGAAAGCCACAATGATGAAGGTTTCAGATCCAATTTTATTTGGTCATACCGTGGAAGTATTCTTTAAGGATGTCTTTACAAAACATGCCGAAACTTTTACTGAAATGGGCGTAAATGCAAATAACGGTTTAGGTGATTTATACGCCAAAATTGCCACGTTACCTGCGAATAAAAAATCAGAAATAGAAGCGGATATTGATGCTGTTTATGCTACGCATGCTAAAATGGCCATGGTTAATTCCGATAAAGGAATTACTAATTTGCATGTGCCAAGTGACGTAATTATTGATGCTTCCATGCCTGCTGCTATTCGTAACGCAGGGCAAATGTGGGGTCCAGACGGGAAAGCGAAAGACACAAAATTTGTAATCCCGGATAGATGTTACGCAGGTATTTACCAAGAAACCATTTCTTTCTGTAAAGAACATGGAACTTTTGACCCAACTACAATGGGAAGTGTTTCGAATGTAGGGTTAATGGCTCAAAAAGCGGAAGAATATGGCTCACACGACAAAACATTTGAAATTTCATCTGCGGGTAAAATGGAGGTTACGGATGAAAATGGACTAGTTTTAATTCAGCACACGGTTGAAGAAGGTGACATTTGGAGAATGTGTCAAGCCAAAGACGCACCTATTCAAGATTGGGTGAAACTTGCCGTTAAACGTGCTCGTGCAACGCAATTGCCTGCTATTTTCTGGTTAGACGAAAACAGAGGCCACGATGCTGAAATAATTGCAAAAGTGAATCAATACTTACCTCAACACGATACTTCTGGTTTAGATATTAGAATTATGTCGCCTGTTGATGCTATAAGCTTTTCCATGGAAAGAATTGTAAAAGGACTGGATACCATTTCGGTTACGGGGAACGTACTTAGAGATTATTTAACGGATTTATTTCCAATTCTTGAAGTAGGAACGAGTGCGAAAATGTTGTCTATTGTTCCACTTATGAATGGCGGTGGTTTATTTGAAACTGGTGCTGGTGGATCAGCCCCGAAACATGTAGAACAATTTATTGAAGAAGGACATTTACGATGGGATTCTTTGGGAGAGTTTTTAGCCCTTTCCGTTTCCTTAGAACATTTTGCGGAAGTACATGGAAACAAAAAAGCAGCCATTTTGGGCGAAACACTAGATGCCGCAACAGGGGTATTATTAAATAATGATAAATCACCTTCACGAAAAGTGAATGAACTCGATAATAGGGGTAGTCATTTTTATTTGGCTTTGTATTGGGCCAAAGCACTAGCCAATCAAGACAAGGATGCAGAATTAAAAGCCGAATTCTCAAAAATTGCTGCTGAATTGGAAAAAAATGAAAAAACCATTGTGCACGAATTGAATACTTCTCAGGGAAAGTCCATTGATATTAATGGCTATTATTTCGGGGATGATGCTTTAATTTCCAAAGCTATGCGCCCAAGTATCACGCTCAATTCTATAATTGACACCATCTAATTATTGGAAAAGGCAGTTTTAAAAAAAGCTGCCTTTTCCCTTTATATACCGTATGAAATACCTCTATATTATTTGGTTACTGGTTTTTGGGTTCTATGCTAAATCCCAAAACCGAATGGATAGTTTGCAAATGGATAGCATCATGGTGGAGGTAGAAAATTTACCTGTTTTCCCTGGGGGTGAAAGTGCCATGTTTGAATACATCGGCTCCAACATAATTTACCCAGAAGAAGCTAAAAATAACAATATTCAAGGTCGCGTATATGTAGGATTTATTGTGGAGAAAGATGGCACACTTTCAAATATTGAAATTCTACGTGGAATTGGTGCTGGATGCGATGCGGAAGTCGTTCGAATAGTACAATCGATGCCAAATTGGACTCCTGGGTATCAAAATGAAAAACTAGTACGGGTACAGTTTACTTTGCCCGTGGTATTTGCTCTTGAAGGAAAATCAAAGAGAAAGAAAAATAAATAAGCTTTACCTGGAGTTTATTTTAGACCAATTCTGGGTATTGGAAGGATAAATCTTATCTAATAAAGTGATTATTTCTTGCTTTTCTGCAGAATCAGCTTCCTTATAAATATTGATGATTTCCGTTGATTTCGCATTAAAAAATATTTGAATATTTACTAAATCCGGTACATCCAAATATACCTTTTCCAATAGTTTTAACGATTCCGAAATCTTCTTTCTTCCCGCAATAGGATCATCATACATTTTATCTAATCCCTCCCGGTGATACATGTAAATGCACTTATTTACATTGGCGTATCTAGGAGTAATAAGGTTTTGAACAATCCAGTATCTGTTTTTATCACTATCTAATGGTTGCCATCCAATACCCGCATTTTGATTTTGATTTGCAATATTCATTGCCATATCCAAATAGGGCTTTCCTCCGCCTGGACTAAAAGTTTCATAGTCGTATCCAATAACCAAATACACATAATAGGCTAGTAAGGCGGTAAGCTGGTTTTCACCCGAATTTTGAATGTTGAAATTCAAAACATCCATTTGAGAAAAACTAAAGTCAAATTGATCGTCTTTATAATTAAAAACCGAAGTATTGTAACTTGAATTATACACAGGACGGACAGATTGAATTTGGCATTGCGTTTTAAATTGACCGTTTCCATTTCCTTCAATGAAATTTATTAACATGGTAAATTCAATTCGCTCATTATCCTTGACCACATCGGTAGTCCAACGTCTCTCATTAATAAACTCACGAACCTGACGTTCAAAGGCGTCAATGACTTCTAATTGAACCGATCCTCCCGAAACCTGTTGGGTATTTACCGTTAATTGACACCGCACTTCTTGCGCGTTAAGCCAATATTGAAACCCGAATAATAGAAAAATGGTAATGAGAATTTTATTCATTATAGTTTAATTATGGCGTTTATAATGTCCTCTGCTACTTTCAACTTTGTCTTTAACTCGAAAGTAGTGATATTATTTTTCGCGTCAATAAGGGTTATTTTATTCGTATCGTAACCAAATCCTGCTCCAGTATCCTGAAGGGAGTTTAGCACCACCAAGTCAAGGTTTTTTGATACTATTTTCTTTTTGGCATTTTCAATTTCGTTATTGGTCTCTAAAGCAAAACCAATCAGTTTTTGCCTTGTTTTAACGCTTCCCAGATGCTTTAAAATATCTTTTGTAGGTTTCAAATCTATGGAAAAGTCACCTGCCTTTTTCTTGATTTTTTGATCGGCTACATTTTCTGGAGTATAATCAGCCACAGCTGCAGCCAAAATAGCCACATCACATGCATCAAAATGCCCTACACAAGCTTGATACATTTCTTCCGCAGATTGCACATAAACTTGTTGGATAAATTTATGGTCGGCTTTCGGAGTACCTGGACCAGAAATTAAAAAAACCTCCGCCCCATTCTCAGCCGCATGTTCGGCTAAAGCAACACCCATTTTTCCGGAAGAGTGATTTCCAATAAAACGTACAGGATCAATAGCTTCATACGTTGGTCCGGCAGTTATCAGCCACTTTTGAGAATCCAATGGTTTTTTAGCTGAAAAATATTTTTCAAAATATGCTTGAATATGATCTGGTTCGGCCATTCTTCCCTTGCCTACCAATCCACTAGCCAATTCACCATGTTCAGCCGCTATAAAAAGGTGACCACGCTCCTCTAATTCTTGAATATTTTTATGGGTAGCAGGATGGACATACATGTCTAAATCCATAGCTGGAGCCATAACCACAGGGCACTTAACAGATAAATACACAGCTAAGAGCAAATTATCTGTAATGCCAGAATTCATTTTAGCTAAGGTGTTTGCCGTTGCTGGCGCAATTAAAAACACATCCGCCCACATTCCAAGTTCAACGTGATTGTTCCACGTACCTTTTGAAGAATCACCAACATAGGTACTATAAACCTCATTTTTAGAAAGGGTAGATAAAGTTAAAGGGCTAATAAACTCCGTTGCCGAAGGAGTCATGATGACCCGAACTTCAGCTCCTGATTTTACAAAATTTCGTATAACAAAAGCGGCCTTGTAGGCCGCTATGCTCCCGGTAACACCGAGTAATATTTTCTTGCCTTTCAAACTCATAAAGGCGTAAATTTAAAATAAATTAGTTTTCTTCTGTATCCTCATTAGATGGATTACGGAAATAAATTTGATCATTTTCAAACTCAACCATTGCCAAAGCTAAAGGTTTAGGAAGTTTTTCGTAATATTTAGAGATTTCAATTTGCTCTCTATTCTCGAAAATTTCTTCCAAATTATCTGAACTTGAAGCAAATTCACTCAATTTAGCATTTAATTCTTCTTTGATTTCAGAACCAATTTGATCGGCTCTTCTAGAAATAATTGACAATGCTTCGTACAAGTTACCTACTCTATCACTTAAATCGCTAGAATTACGTGTAATAGTTGTTAAAGGAGCATCTGATCTTTTATATGTCATTTCTTATGTTTTTCAAGTTTTTCCATTTCCCTTTCAAGTCTTGAATGCTGCTCTTTCGCATTATTCAAATATTCACTATTCGGAAAACGGTTTGCAAAATTAATATAAGCTTTGAAAGCTTCATCAATTCTTTCACCCTTTTTTTGTGATACACTCTTAATTGCCAATAAATAATAGGCATCATAGATATTGTAATAGATTTCCTCATTGTATCTGGTATCGGGGAAATCCTTTAAAATATTCTCATAAGTAAGAACAGCCGAAGTGAAGTTTTCCATCTTTTTATACTGATTTGCACCCGCATAAACCTTATCCTCAATTTTTCTTTCTAACTTAATTATCAATGTGTTACATGAATCTACACGCGAACTGTGTGGATATCTATCTACAAATAACTGTAAACCAGAAATCGCAGAATACGTATTGCTTTGATCCAACTTTATAGCCGGAGATAACTTATACAGAGAATAGGCCGACATAAATGCACATTCTTCTGTATAACTACTAGTAGGAAAGGTTTTAGTAAATTCTGAAAACCTATGAGATGATAACAAGTAATCTTCTAAATAAAAATCACTGTATGCATACATATAATACAGTTTCTCTGACCTTTTTTGACCGCGGTACAAAGCAACTAATTCTTCTATTATCGGGTAAGCCTTGTAATAATCTTTCGCCTCATAATACTCTAAAGCCTTGGTGTACTTATATTCTAAATCGGTTGATTTTAATACTTTATTGTACTCAGAACACCCTGAAACAACAAACATGCCTACCAAAACTGCTATTACAAAAACCCACTTTTTCATTGCCATGCAAATGTAATTTTTTTGCGCATTTAACCTTCATTCCTACATAGGAGTTTACCCTATTGGAAGGTACGAAAAAAAAATCCACTATAAAATTTTATTGTATTGATTACCAAGTAATTAAAAAGATTATCCAAGGCCTTTAAATGCAATTTTCTTATCCATTTTAAGATTCTTTAACCTCCATCCGACCAAAAAAAGCGTAAAATGTGAATTAATATGTTCAGAAACTGCTATTAATCACCTTTCTCTAGATTGTAAGTTATTTAATAAATTATAGTTTTGCCCCGACATTTGTCAACACATGAAAATTTAATTCGATATGGTCGATATATTTGATAAGGTAAGAGGAAATAATGGTCCATTAGGACAATATTCCAAATTTGGTCATGGTTACTTTTTCTTCCCAAAACTAGAAGGAGATATTTCCAATAAAATGACATTTAGGGGAAAAGAAGTTTTGGTTTGGAGTTTAAATAACTATTTAGGTCTGGCTAATCACCCAGAGGTACGTAAAGTTGATGCTGATGCAGGTTTAAAATACGGATTAGGAAACCCCATGGGTTCGCGTATGATGTCGGGTAATACTTCTTTACATGAAGAGCTTGAAGATCAGCTAGCGGATTACGTAGGGAAAGAAGCCGCTATTCTATTAAACTTTGGCTACCAAGGTATGGCCTCGGCTATTGATGCACTTGTAAACCGAAACGATGTAATTGTATATGATTCTGAATCGCATGCATGTATCATGGACGGAATGCGTATGCACATGGGTAAACGTTTCGTTTACGCCCATAATAACATTGAGCAATTAGATACGATGTTAACGCGCGCAGCTAAAATCACTGAAAAAACGGGCGGTGGAATTTTAGTGCTGACCGAAGGTGTTTTTGGAATGGCGGGTGATCAAGGAAATTTAAAAGAAATTGTAGCGCTGAAAGAAAAACATAATTTCCGTTTATTTGTAGATGATGCGCATGGTATTGGTACAATGGGACCTGAAGGTCGCGGTACGGGATATGAGCAAGGTGTTCAAGATGGTATTGATGTGTATTTCGGAACTTTCGCTAAATCTTTCGCTTTAATTGGTGGATTTATTGGAGCTGACGAGGATGTAATTCGTTTCTTAAATTACACTATGCGTTCTCAAATTTACGCAAAATCACTTCCTTACCCAATCGTGGCAGGTGCCATGAAACGTTTGGATATGATGAAAACACAACCAGAACATAAAGCGAAACTATGGGAAATTGCTACGGCACTTCAAGATGGTTTACGTGCTGAAGGTTTTGATTTAGGTGTTACTAATTCTCCGGTTACTCCTGTATTTATGACAGGTGGGGTACCAATGGCCACGCAATTGGTAATTGATTTACGTGAGAATTATGGCATTTTCTGTTCCATTGTAGTGTATCCAGTAGTACCAAAAGACACTTTGATGCTGCGCTTAATTCCAACTGCAATGCACACCTTAGAAGATGTTCAATACACAATTGATACGTTTAAAATCATTAAAAAGAAATTAGCCGCTGGGGAGTATTCTGGAAATGAATTTGTTGCACAATAAATAAGACGAAACAACTCAAAAAGTCGGTTCAAATGAACCGACTTTTTTTATGCGCTAAAAATTAAAATGGAAAAGGAGTTACCCGTAAGTAACTCCTTTATGTGCGCAAATCTATAAGCCGGATTCTGTAATAGCTTATCATTTATCTAGCCCTGCAGTCACCCGCAGGATCAAGCAATCTACCCTCCCCGATTAGGCGGGTCGCCTTCAAGCCGAGGTTTATTTGATTTTTCATCGCCTGAGGTTTACCTAGCTATACTTGTTGCCAAATATACTGGTGGGCTCTTACCCCACCGTTTCACCTTTTCCCTATCCACTTACGTGAATAAGGTAGTTTACTTTCTGCTGCACTCGCTGTCACTAAAAAAATTAGCGCCTTCCCGTTAGGAAGCAGGCTACCCTATGATGTCCGGACTTTCCTCATTTCAGTCAATTAACTGACCCGCGATAAGCCGATTTGCGGTGCAAAAGTAGTTTACGATGGAATAAGTTTAACCGTATTTAGTGGTGTTTTTCTTTGATTGTTTTAGGTTTGTTACACTATACATTAATAAGAACTTATGAAACTAACGGTTACCCATCAAGAAACCTACTCCCGAGGAGAATTATTATTACGCTCCTTTTTTGGTGTTTTTTATATCGTATTACCCCACCTCTTTATTTTACTTTTTATTCAAATATGGTCTTCTATACTGCAATTCATTGCTTTTTGGGTAATCCTATTTACGGGACGTTATCCGCAAAGCTTTTTTGAATTTCAAGTAGGAATGCTCCGATGGAATTTAAGACTAAATGCACGTATGTATAATCTGGTTGATGGATATCCTGCTTTTGGCATCAATGGAACGGATGATGAAACCTCCTTGGAAATTGAATACCCGGAACAAATTAGTCGCGGAGAAACTTTATTAAAAGCCTTTTTCGGGTTCATTTATGTGTTGCTCCCCCATGGTTTGATTCTATTATTTAGATCCATTTGGGCGCTAATTTTAAATTTCATGGGATTTTGGGCCGTATTATTTACAGGCGAATATCCGGTAACTTGGCACCGATTTCAAGTAGAGAATTTACGTTGGTCTACTCGTGTAAGTGTGTATATGATGTTTATGTCGGATGTGTATCCACCCTTTACAGGTAAAGAATAACATATGGATACAGAATCAGCTCAATACCATGATGTAGAGCAACCCGAAGAAATTCCTACACGTGACCGGGAAGATGCCATGGGCGCTTATTTAATGATGTTTGGGGCACTTGCAGCCGGCTTGCCACTTCCTATCATTAATCTTATTGCAGCAATTATCTATTACGTTGTCAACGCGAAGAAAAGTAGGTTTATTAAGTTTCACGCCCTGCAATCCCTTTTATCTCAAGCCCCAACTACATTAATGAATGCTGGGCTTTTGTATTGGACGCTACACGCTATCTTTAACCATGGTTTTGGGAAGGATGTCATAATTGATGGATTTCCTGAAATGGATCAGTTATACTGGGGATATTTATGGACCGTAGTAGCGGCAAATTTACTGTACGTTATTTATAGTATAGTAGGTGCCGTAAAAGCACGAAAAGGTCAATTCTATTACTTCGTATTCTTTGGAAAATTGGCGTATCATTTTGCATACCGAGTGAAGCTTTCTGATTTTGAACCAAAACAAACATTGAATAAACCTCCTGCCTAGGCCATGATTGGAAAAATTTACAAAGAACTTTTACTTATCCTACTCCTATTTCTCTTAGGCTGGGCTGGGTTTACGTATTTAAAACTAGAACCTGAAATGCCCAATGTGGAAATTTCCATAGCAGATGAGGAGAAATTAGGAGATATTTTGAATGAAAATGTTTTTTCTCAAATGGAGGAAATCCATTCTCCCTATATCGATTCGGCTATTTTTGAAATTACTAAACGACTCGAGTCCAATATTGAAAATACACCCTATGAGTACACTTTCCATGTCGTTCGAAATGATCAAGTAAATGCATTTGCCACGCTAGGCGGACACATATTTATTCATTCTCATCTAATAGAAGTTACTGAAAATGCAGAAGAATTAGCGGCTGTTTTAGCGCACGAAATGGGCCACGTAGAAAAACGTCATGTGGTAGATAGAATGGTGACCGAAGTGGGAATAACCGTTTTGTTTTCTGTCCTTACTGGAAATGATCCTGTTTTAATTGCTGAGTTAATTCAAATGTCAATTTCCAATGTTTTTAGTAGAACCCAAGAACAAGAAGCCGATGAGTTTGGATTAAAACTATTGGAAAAATCGAATATTTCTCCACGCTATATGGCACAAGTTTTTAGAAAACTAAAGGAAGAAAGTTCAAGCACCTATGTACCCGAAATTTTGTCCACGCACCCCAGCATTAATGCGCGTATTAAAGAATCATTAAATTATGAAATCCCTTCTGATTTTCAGAATGATTCGTTACACATTGATTGGGATAGAATGCAAACCGAAGTCCTAAATTCAAACTAAAACCTTTGTTGATAAACACTAGTAACTCCAAATAAAACTTGCTTTTAAAGCTGCCGCAATAAGTTTAAACTTGTAGCATAGCATTATTATTTTATGGAGTTATCATATCTGGATTGGTCAATAATAATTGGCTTTCTAATTCTATCACTTGCAATTGGCATAAGCCTTAAAGGAAAGGCCGAAGGAAGTTTAGCAAATTTCTTCTTGGGAGGCAGAAACCTACCCTGGTACATTGCAGGAATAAGTATGGTAGCCACCACTTTTGCTGCCGATACTCCCCTAGCCGTTTCCGAACTTGTTGCTCAAGGTGGTGTAGCCAAAAACTGGTTATGGTGGAGCTTTCTGGCTGGGGGTATGTTAACTACGTTTTTCTTCGCCCGGTATTGGAGGCGTGCGAATATTCTCACCGAATTAGAATTAATTGATATCCGCTACAGCGGAAAAGAAGCCAAAATTCTTCGCGGATTTAAATCCATTTACCTTGGAATTTTCATGAATAGCATGGTCATCGCTTGGGTTAATTTAGCTTTAAACACTCTTCTCATTACCTTTTTTAATATTCCCGAAGATCAGGTGTATTATTACACATTTGGCGCCATGGCTATTGCGGTTACCTATTCTTCTTTGAGTGGGTTACTGGGTGTTGCCATTACAGATACCGTTCAGTTTATTATTGCCATGACCGGCACAGTAATTTTAGCAGTTTTGGTTTTAAATGCTCCTGAAGTTGGTGGAATGGAAACCATTACCTCTAAATTACCGGAGCATTATTTCGGTTTTTTTCCTGTACTAGATGAAAGCGTAAGTTCAACGGTTCATGCTTTCTCCTTGAGTATTGGAGCCTTTTTGGCGTTTGTGGGTTTTCAATGGTGGGCTAGTTGGTATCCGGGTTCTGAACCTGGTGGTGGCGGATATATTGCCCAGAGAATGATGGCTGTTCGGACAGAGAAAGATTCTTTAAAAGCCACCTTATTTTTTCAAGTTGCCCATTATGTTTTACGTCCTTGGCCATGGATTATTGTGGCTTTAGCTGCCATTACCTTGTACGCACCCGAATTTGCTATTCAAGATTCAAATATTTCTGAGCAGATTTATGAAATGAAAGAAGCGGGTAAATCTATGGAAGAAGTAATGTTGGCCGTTCCTGAAAGTTCTAACCCAGAGGTAGCGCGCGCCATCAATTACACCTATAACCAACGGTTGGGGTATGTGTACGCTATGCAGGATTTTTTACCAAATGGGCTAAAAGGATTGCTTTTGGTGGCGTTTTTAGCCGCTTATTTAAGTACTATTTCTACACAATTAAATATGGGGGCCAGTTTTATAGTTAACGATTTCTACCTGCCGTTTTTATCAAAAAATAAGGAAGTGGATGTAATCAAAATCTCAAGAATTGCCACATTCGTATTAATGCTTACAGGTTTATTTGTTACCACGCTTATTACCAGTATTTCAGGTGTTTGGGAGATTATAATGGAGGCAGGTGCAGGACTTGGTGCTGTTTTAATTTTACGTTGGTATTGGTGGCGAATTAATGCCTGGAGTGAAATTACGGGAATGATTGCTCCTTTTGTTGCGTATGGGTTTGGCAGCTTGGTACTTAATCCCATGTTTGGGGGAAGTTTTGTACAAAACAAGGGAACCTTTTATTTCACCGTTATTTTCACGACTATTTCTTGGTTATTAGTTACCAAATTTACACGTCCCGTAAAGTTAGAGAAACTCGCCCAATTTGTAACTCAAATCCAACCAGACGGATGGTGGGAACCTGTTTACCGTCAAATGAACGTACCAGTTCCCAAATCGAATATGCGACTGCTTTTCGGACTTTGGTTAAGTGCGGTGGTAATGACCTATTCCTTGTTATTTGCTGTAGGAAAGTGGATTTTCGGCCATACTATGGAAGCCACAATTTGGACGATAATTGGATTTACTGGGATGGGGGTTTTATCGTGGTTAATGAAAAAAATGGATTGGTAAATCGGAGTGAAAAGATCTATTTAATTTTCGCTCTTTTCATTAAATAAGCGCGCAACACTTGCTCATACCCGTCTGAAATATCTGCATTCACAAAGTCAATTCCGTATTGCGTACATTTCAGTTTTATTTCATTTTCATGGGCGAGTGCGCCTTCTTTAAACGACTCCTTAATTTGAGAAGGGTTCAATTTCACCTCCTCGCCCGTTTCCATATCTACAAATGTATACGGACGGTTTTCATACGTGAAATCAATTTCCTTACTTCTATCCATTACATGAAAAACAACCATTTCGTGCTTATTGTATTTTAAATGTTGCAATGCATTAAATAAAAGCTGTTTATCTTCTCCAACAGAATCAAACATATCGCTAAACAACAAAATTAAAGACCGTTGGTGGACGCGTTCTGCAATTTCATGAAGGGCAGCTGCAACATCTGTTTTTTGCTGATTACTTTTGCTATCCAGAAGTATTTGCAATTGATCAAATACTCTGTTTATGTGCGCAGGATTTAATTTGGGGGGTAAAAACAAATCAACATTTTCAGAAAATAAGCTTAACCCTACCGCATCTCTTTGAGAACGAAAAAGATGGGTTAAAGCCGCAGCCGAATGCACCGCAAAACTCAATTTGTTTTCATAATCTTCATTTTCCTCCGGAAAATACATGGATGAAGAATGATCAATAATAATTTGACACCGTAAATTGGTTTCTTCCTCGTAGCGTTTCACAAAATGCTTATCCGTTCGGGCATATAATTTCCAATCAATATGGCGTGTAGAATCGCCTGGGTTATAGTGTCGATGTTCCGCAAACTCTACCGAAAACCCATGAAAAGGACTTTTATGTAATCCAGTAATAAAACCTTCCACAACTTGACGCGCAAACCACTCCAACTTGGAAAATTCACGTATGTTTTGGCGACTTATAAGATCTGACATTGATTTGTTTTACTGCATTGCGAATATAGGATTCTCAATTTTCTTATTCACGATTTATTGGGTATTTTCGAAACCAATTATGCCAAATACGTCTAAATGGAAAAAATTATTTCTTTCCTTATTCTAACTCTCTTGCTTTTTTCCAGTTGTAAACAAGAAGGATGCTCGGATCCCCGAGCAAAAAACTTTAGTTACGATGCGCAAAAAGAAGATGGTTCTTGTGATTATTCTGGGTGTACGGACCCAGATGCTTTAAATTATAATCCCGATGCCCATGGAGAGGATGGAACCTGCACCTATTTAGGGGATGTGAAATTTATTACTACCCGAAACGCTGTGGAAACAAACAATGTGTTTTTAGCGGTGAAAGTAAGCAATGAGTTTATTGGTAATCTACAAAATACATGTCTCGATCAATTTCCATCATGCAATTCGGGGTGCACACATCTAAATTTTACGGAGAAAAAAAGCGGTTCCTACGCCATGCAATTTTGGGAAATAAAACAAATCAGCTCAACAAATTTCGATACCATTTTCACCAGTTTACCTATTGCTTTTCAGGTTATTGGAAAACAGTGTACGGTAGTAGTCATTGAATAGTTATTTTCTTTTGAAAATATTGTTGTCAAATTAAATCTAAATTATACATTTGCGCTCCCTTAACGGGAACAAAGTTCTTCACGTCATTTTTAGATGAGTACTCCTACCGGATTTCGTACGTTGATTCTAAAAATTTGTGACTTTACTTCGGGGTGTAGCGTAGCCCGGTTATCGCGCCTCGTTTGGGACGAGGAGGTCGCAGGTTCGAATCCTGCCACCCCGACAAAAAGTCAACGAATGTTGACTTTTTTTTTGACCGCAATTTTATTGTGGTTGTACATATTAGTGAGGGCTCGTAGCTCAGCTGGATAGAGCACCTCCCTTCTAAGGAGGCGGTCTCAGGTTCGAATCCTGACGGGCTCACTAAGAAAGAAAAGCTCAATGCGTAAGTGTTGAGCTTTTTTCATTTCCAAAAAATCCAAGTTATAATTGAGAGTTTTTGGAAATGAAAAAAGAAATCAAATCTTGTAAGGATTTGGAGCTTTGCTTTCGGAATTTGGAACCTAATAGACCAGGCAGATTAACAGGTATTTCCAAAAAATCAAAAAGGCGCACCCTTTTTTTTAAGGGCTCATTGTTTCCTTTGTAAAAATAGTATTAGCCAAATTCGTATATTTTTTTTTATTTTTAGAGTCTTTGAAAATTTTTAAACGATCATTATGAAGAACTTATTATTTACACTAATCTTTTGCGGTTTAATTTCTATTTCCGCAAAATCTCAATCTATCGTCACTTTTTATACAAATATGGGAAATTTTGAAGTCGAATTATTTGACTCTATTGTGCCCATTACTGCCGGTAATTTTAGAACACTTGTAGAAAATGAGTACTACGATGGTGTTAGGTTTCATCGGATAATTGCTGACTTTGTTATTCAAGGCGGGAAAGGTGGTCCAGTAAGTCCAATAACAGATGAATTTGATAGCACGTTATCAAATATTGAAAAAACAATTTCGATGGCTAATTCAGGCCCAAATACGGGAACTAGTCAGTTTTTTATTAATGTCAAAGACAATACTTTTTTGGATTTTGATAAGGCTCCATTTACTTCCGCACATCCCGTTTTTGGTACTGTTATAAGTGGTTGGGACGTGGTAGAAACTATTGAATTAGTACCCGTAAATAATAATGATCGACCCCTAGACGATGTTATTATGGATAGTGTTCGAGTAACCCAATATCCATTAGGAATAAAAAGGATTCAACCAGAACAAATGAGCTCAATTGTGTACCCAAACCCAATTAATTCACAGAGTGTTTTAGATGTTAAAGGAGATATCTCTGGAAGGGCTGCGGTATCTATTTATGGGCAGAATGGGACTTTGATTTCTAATTCTTCCATCCAATTACTGAATAGACAAGGTCAAATTAGATTATCCGATTTTGGTGTAGAATCCTTGCCAAATGGCATATACTATATTTCAATAATAACAGATTCGAATACAATTAGAAATCGGTTTATAGTAATGGAATAGCAGCAAGGGCAATTATTCTTTTTTTACCGATCTTACGTAATAATTTAATTTTACGAAATTAGTGGCGCATAAATTTTGTTTTGGCAGGTAAAAAATATCTTAATTACAACCCTCATCCTTAAAAGATTACAACGTAAATTTATTTTTAAGCTAATAAAAACCATTAATAGCTTTCTTTATGAAGGCACATACCTAATTGCAATTATTGTTTAGACTTTTTACAATTTGTTTAAACATTTTATATACATTTGCTATACAAAATCAAAAATCATGAAACTTCTAGGATTATTTCTTTTATTGATTCCATTTCACTTTTTCACACCAACAAATAATACGATGGAAAGCACAAAAACTTCCTTATATGACATTGAAATAAATTCAATTGATGGCCAAAAAATCAATTTAGAAAATTTTAAGGGGAAGAAAATTCTCTTTGTAAATGTGGCTTCTAAATGTGGGTATACTCCTCAATACAAAGATCTACAAGCTCTAAACGATAAGTACGGAGATAAACTTACTATTATTGGAGTACCATGTAATCAATTCGGTGGGCAAGAACCTGGCACATCAGAAGAGATTGTAAGCTTTTGCGAAAAGAACTACGGTGTTACTTTTTTAATGACCGAAAAAGTAGATGTGAAAGGTGATAGTCAGCATCCATTGTACAAATGGTTAACGACTAAAAGCGAAAATGGACTCGAAGATTCTAACGTAAAATGGAACTTTCAAAAGTATTTGGTAGATGAAGAGGGGAATTTAATTTCGTATTTCAGTTCTGGGGTAAACCCGATGAGCGATGATATACTTTCCTTATTGTAAGTTTTTGTTCTAGTTAAATCTTGTTTAGCCCATTAAATAGGCACGTTTATCGAGAATCGTCTAGGTATATTTTATGGCATTAACCTCTGCGCTTACCTTATAATTTCATAACTTCACGTAGAAAATTATGTAGTCAATTAAAGTTGTATTCATGGACAACGATGCGGTAATAATTGTGAAGGCTTCTGGTGAGAAAGTGCCTTTTGACCCCAAAAAACTAGAACGCTCCCTTCTAAAATCAGGTGCAAGTGAAACGGTTATAAACGAAATTTTATCGGAAATTAAAAACATGCTCTTTGAAGAGATGACCACCAAGGAAATCTATAAAAAAGCATTTTCTATTCTCAAAAAAAGCAATCACGGTACCGCGGCCCGATACAAATTAAAAAAATCACTTTTAGAATTAGGTCCCGCAGGATTTGCCTTTGAAATTCTTGTTGCTGAAATTCTTGAATTTCAAGGGTATAACACTAAAGTCGGCTTAATTGTGGAAGGGAATTGTGTGAACCATGAAATTGATGTGGTCGCAGAAAATCAACAAGAGTACGTTATGGTAGAGTGTAAATTTCATAACGAAGCCAAACGTATATGCGATGTTAAAGTACCCCTCTACATTCATTCCAGATTTATTGATGTAGAAAAAAAAAGGAAGGCACTTTCAAAAAAAGATTCTAAAATCCACAAAGGATTAATTGTAACCAATACCCGATTTTCCATAGATGCAGTTACCTACGGTAAATGTGTGGGACTTGAATTAATTAGTTGGGATTACCCCAAAAAAAATAATTTAAAAGAACTCATTGATAACTCTGGTTTGCATCCCATCACCTGTTTAACAAAATTGTCAATAGCAGAGAAACAAAAATTACTAAATATGGGAAAAGTGCTCAGTTCCGATATTTGTAACAACCCGAAACTACTTAAAACCATTGGCGTTAGTAGCAAGCGTCAAAAACATATTATTTCTGAAGCACATGATTTAAGCGCAATTTAAATGAAAACTTCACAAAAATTATCCGTCCATTTTTTAGGAGCAGCAGGTACCGTTACGGGTTCAAAATATCTAGTAGATACTGGAGAACAAAAAGTTATGGTGGATTGCGGGTTATTTCAAGGGCTCAAAGAGCTCCGTGAAAAAAACTGGGATTACCTACCCATTAATGCCGCAGAGATTGATGTGGTTATTTTAACTCACGGACATTTAGATCATACCGGGTTTTTACCTCGCTTGGTCAAAATGGGATTTAAAGGCGCCACTATTGGAACCACTCCAACCCTTGAAATCGCTAGAATTATTTTACGAGATAGTGGGAAAATTCAGGAAGAAGAAGCTGCTCGAGCGAACAAGAAAGGGTATTCAAAACACCATCCTGCAGAGCCGTTATATACTGTTGAAGAAGCCGAGAATGCCATTACTCATTTCAAATCTGTTCCAGAAGGAGAATCTATTGAGATTTTACCGAACACCTTTGCCAACTTCCAATACAACGGACATATAATTGGAGCGTCCTTTATTGAATTAAAAATAGCGGGAAGAATGCTGGTGTTCTCTGGAGATGTGGGTAGAGAAGAAGATTTTTTAATGCGCCCACCTAAAAGACCAAACCAAGCTGATTATCTTTTTGTAGAAAGCACCTATGGCGATCGTATCCATCCAAAAGAAGATGTTTTTGCGAAATTAAAATCCATTATCACAAAAACAATCCAAAAAGGGGGATCCGTTGTCGTACCAAGCTTTGCCGTTGAGCGTACCCAAACGTTAATGTACTTGTTATGGCAATTGAAAGAAAAAAAGGAAATTCCGGATATTCCAATGATAATGGATAGCCCAATGGGCGCGAATGTTTTATCCGTTTTTCAAAACTATAAGGACTTGCATAAACTGCCTCTAAAAGAGTGTTTCGCTATGTGTAATGCCTTTCGAATTGTAACAGAATACAAGGACACCTGGGAAATTATAAACAGTAAAACATCCAAGATCATAATTGCAGGTAGTGGAATGGTAACCGGAGGACGCGTCTTAACCTACCTAAAATATATGATAGACAAACCAGAAACAACTTTGGTATTGGTTGGCTTTCAAGCAGACGGAACGCGAGGAAGAAAACTTTTAGAAGGTGAAGAAGAAGTACGGATCTACGGTAAAAATTTTCCAGTAAACGCAGAAATAGAAAATATTGAAGTACTGTCTTCTCATGCAGATCAAGCAGAGCTGATTCAATGGATGAGCGAAATAAAAAAAGCACCTCAAAAAGTTTTTGTGGTTCATGGGGAACCAGAATCTGCCGAAACCTTTAAAGAAAAAATTACCGATACCTATGGCTGGAACGCGATAGTGCCTCAATTATATGATATTGTTGAATTATAAACTTTCAAGATGATTTCAAGAATTACAATTTTCCTAATTATAAATTTCATAGGTCTTGGCCTTGGTGGTTTATTCACTGGTTCGGGAGTTTCATCTGAATGGTATTCCGAGCTCAGTAAAGCCCCATGGACTCCTCCCGGGTGGGTGTTTGGATTTGCATGGACAACCATCATGGTATGTTTTGCTATTTTCATGGCACTAGCGCATTCCACGTATGCCCGAAAATCTTATCTAATTGGCCTCTTTGCAATCCAATGGGTACTAAATCTCGCTTGGAACCCGCTATTTTTCTATTTTCATTTAACGGGATTAAGCCTCCTTGTAATTCTCGCGTTGACCGTGTTCATAGGATATTTATGGTTTGTACTCTATAAAGAACTAAAGTGGAAATCCATTTTAATCGCTCCGTATTTTTTGTGGTTACTCATCGCTTCCTCTCTAAATTTGTTCATTGTAATAAGTAATTAATGAAAATATCTGTTTTTTGGTTTCGAAGAGATTTACGCCTTCAGGATAACACTGCATTATTTCATGCCTTAAATTCCGAACATGAAATTCTTCCTGTTTTTATATTTGATGAAGAAATAATTTCCGAATTACCCAAAGATGATGGTCGAATTTCATTCATTCATGAATCGCTTCAAGCCATAAACCAAAGCCTGAATACGTTCAATTCCAGTATACGTGTTGAAAAAGGAAATCCAATGGAGGTTTGGACTCAGTTAATTTCAAAATACGAAATTGATACCGTTTTCGCGAATAAGGATTACGAACCCTATGCCCGAAAAAGAGATACGGAGATTCACCAGTTACTCGCGAAAAATAATATTGCGTTTAAACTATATAAGGATCAGGTCATATTTGAAGAAAGTGAAATCACAAAATCTGATGGATTACCTTACACCATGTTTACTCCCTATAAAAACAAGTGGCATGAAAAGTTCCAGTACATAGACTCTCCACCTCTTCCCTTCCCGAAAAAACCAAACTTTAAAGAAAAAAGTTTCGACTTACCCGCACTAAACGCGTTAGGTTTTGAGAAATCAGGAATTCATGTTCAGCCCTATACTCTTGATGCTATTTCAGATTACGAAAACACTCGTAACTTTCCATCGCTCGATTCTACAAGTTATTTGAGTCCTCATTTGCGATTTGGCACTATTGGAATTCGCCAATTAATTGCTCAGATCCCAATCGCCAATACCCCTTTTATAAATGAGTTGATTTGGCGAGAGTTTTTTATGCAAATCTTGTTTCACTTTCCGGAAGTTACCCATCACAATTTTAAATCGAAATACAACGGTGTGAAATGGCGAAACGATGAAACAGAATTTCAAAAATGGTGTGACGGTCAAACGGGATACCCGATAGTGGATGCCGGAATGCGTCAATTAAATGAAACGGGATATATGCATAACCGCGTACGGATGATTACCGCTGGGTTTTTATGCAAACATTTACTCATAGATTGGAAATGGGGAGAAGCGTATTTTGCCAATAAACTATTGGACTATGAACTCTCTTCGAATAATGGAAATTGGCAATGGGCAGCGGGCACAGGCTGCGACTCTGCCCCCTATTTTAGAATATTTAATCCTACCGAGCAGATTAAAAAATTTGATAAAAATTTAGAATACATTAATACGTGGGTTCCTGAGTTTAACTCTCTAGAGTATCCATTGCCCATGGTAGAGCACAAATTCGCCCGAGAGCGTGCCTTGAGCGTATACAAAGAAGGATTATCTTCTGTTCCGTTCAAATAAAAATGGAGTCCGGCCATTAGATAGTATATATTTACTTCTCAAAATCAATATAAAAAATTCAACCAATGAAATCCATTCCTACTTTGTTCGGTATTGCACTATCCTTGATTCTATTTTCATTTACGCCCATAGATTATTCCCCAACTGGAAAATATTCTTCTCAGTTGGTTTCCTTGGATGTACATGCGGACAATACCTTTACGTATATAGATAATTCAAATTCTGCCAACAAAATAGCGGTAAATGGAACCTGGAAATTGGTCAACAATTCCATCGTTTTAGATGAATATGAATCTACCAAAAAAATTCATTCTAAATGGAATGTAGACAAAACAGGAATAGCCATAAAATCAAGAAAAGGATTGGCTTTTTATCGTTTGGTTAAAGAGGGTTCGTGTAATTAATATTTCCAACCGACTAAAATTTTCGGTAACTAATATGTGTACTTTTGCCGCATGTCGGGAACCGTAAAAAATCAAGAGGCCATCTTAAAAAAGCTCGGAATTGAGAAACTTAATTCTATGCAAGAAGAGGCTATTTTAGCCATTACCAGTAGTTCGGAAACCGTTTTACTCTCCCCTACCGGATCGGGTAAAACATTAGCTTTTTTACTTCCAATATTCCAGAATTTAGATCGATCTATTCCGGAAGTTCAGGCATTAATCATAGCTCCATCTAGAGAACTTGCAATCCAAATTGAACAAGTTGCTAGAGAATTAGGTACTGGATATAAAACCAATGTGGTGTATGGTGGCCGCCCATTTTCAAAAGAAAAAACCGAATTACGCCATGCCCCAGCCATACTTATTGGAACTCCAGGTAGAATTGCAGACCATATTCGTAGAGATTCTATTTCTGTTACTGAAATTGCCACGTTAGTCCTGGATGAATTTGATAAATCATTGGAAGTTGGATTTGAAGGGGAAATGAGTGAGATTGTTTCTTTACTCCCTAATGTATCTAACAAAATTTTAACCTCAGCCACCCAAGGAGTGAAAATTCCAGGGTTTATGCGTATGCAAAATCCTTTAATGGTTGATTTTTTACATGAGAAAATCACATCCTTGGCGGTCAAAAAAGTAGTGTCTCCAGAAAAAGATAAATTAGATACCTTGGTAGATACACTGCGTTTTGTAGGAGATCAAAACGGAATCATCTTCTGCAATTTCAAAGATTCTATTAGTCGCGTTTCCGATTATCTACACGAAAAAGAAATTCCACACGGTGTGTTTTACGGTGGTATGGAACAAAAGGATCGGGAGCGATCTCTAATCAAATTTAGAAACGGCACGTATAAAATTCTAATTGCTACCGATTTAGCGGCTAGAGGAATTGATGTCCCTGAATTGAATTTCATTATCCATTACCACCTTCCGATTAAAAAGGACGAATTCACGCATAGAAATGGTCGAACAGCGCGAATGAACAGCGATGGAACAGCCTATGTTTTAACGTCAAAATATGAACGATTACCCGACTTTATAAACGATTTACACTTGGAAGAGGTAGATGTTTTATCAGGAATTGGAACCAAAAAAGAAACCGCTCAAAATTGGACAACCTTATTTATTTCCGGAGGTAGAAAAGATAAAATTTCAAAAGGAGATATTGCCGGTTTGTTCTTTCAACAAGGAAAGTTGAAACCCGATGAATTAGGGACTATTGAATTAAAAACGGATTGCGCTTTTGTTGCCGTACCTGAAAACAAAGCCAAGCATGTGATTCAAAAGTTGAACAACACTAAATTGAAGAAAAAGAAAATTAGGGTTACGCACTTGTAATAAAACATAATTTACTTACACATCCTTTTTGGGCCTAGGACCCCGCTTGTAAATTACAAGTCCGTTCAAAAAATTTCGAAGAATTTGATCTTGAACTGGCATATATTTAGGGTGGTCTTCACTTCTAAAAAATGCACTTAATTCCGTTTTTCCAATTTTATAATCTACAAGACCTAAAATCGTAATAATATCATCATCACGTAATTTTAAAGCTACACGTAATTTTTTGAATATATCATTATTTGTCAAAGCCATATCTCCATTTTAAGCTACAAGTTTACATTATTCCTTTTCAGAATTATACTTCTCCCACCGTCTTTTTTCACGTTCCATTAAAATGGCGTATTTATTCGGTTCCGCAATTTGCAATTGAACGTTTTCACCCGTTATAGGATGCTCAAAACGTAACCCAATTGCGCTCAAAAACAATCCCTTTCCTTTAAAAATTTTTCCTTCCTCTCCATATAAGGGGTCTCCCATAATGGGGTGTCCCAATTTGGATAAGTGAATACGTATTTGGTGTGTTCTTCCTGTTTTTGGATACAAATCAACCAAACTCAAATATTCGTTACGCAAAGAAGGTACAACCTCTACTCGCTTGAATTCGGTCTCACTTTTTAATCCTTCAATATCAAAGTCAATAACTCCCTCTTCTGGAATTTCTCCCATGACCACCGCGCAGTATTTTTTGTCAATTTCTTTATTTTCAAACATTTGCCCTAAACGCATCACCGACCGGGCTGTTTTCGCTACGATGAGTAATCCACTAGTTGCCGAATCTAACCGATGCACGGGTTTTGCCCAATCTAACGCATCACTTTCGGTAGATGGTTTAATCGTATCAATAAGGGCGTTCTGAATGGTTTTAAACTGGTTTCCACTTACTGGAATTCCACCCGGTTTGTTAATAATGGCCAAATGCTCATCTTCAAACACAATTTCTAAATCCGTGTTAAACGGTTTAGGTGGCTTTGGCTGCAGGTCTAAAAGGTCAATTTTCTGCCCTGGTTTCACCCAAGTACCCGTTTGCGCTTGTTCCCCATTTACCAGAATTTTACCTCGGGTAATAGCCTTTTTTACAGCACTCCGGGATGGAATAATTGGAAATATTTGAGGCACGTAATCATACAACCTTATTTCCTCGGTCCCTTCTGGAACTATGAACGATTCTTTTACTATCACGAAATCAAAGGTACGCAAATTGAATTCCAAAAGTGTTGAGAATTTTCATTTAGAATGCATTTTAGAAATTCAAATAATTAGTAGATTTACGCCTCGAAATTAATTGAAACTACCATTTTTTTAAAACACATGGAAACTCCCCAAAACGATCAAGAACAATTTTCGGAAAACATTGAGAAAGAGATTTTTGAATTGGATTTAGACGAATTACTTGTTTCTGATGAATCCAAAGGATATCTGCTCGAAATCAGTAAATGGGGTCATTTTATTTCCATTTTGGGCTTCATTTTTGTCGCATTGATGATTGGTGGAGGTTTATTCTTTAGTTACCTATTCAACTCCATTATGTCGATGACAGGTGTAGATGAATACAATTCTATGCCGTTTCCTATGGGTGGTTTTGGGTTGTTTTATATTGTAATGGCTGTTATCTACGCCTTTCCAGTATATTACCTGTACACTTTTTCAAAGAAAATTAAGGTAGCCGTAAATTCAAACGATGAAAAAAGTTTGGATTTTGCCCTTAGAAATCTGAAATCACACTATAGATTTATCGGGATTTTGCTCATTGTGATTATGTCGCTTTACGTATTAATCGCAATAAGTGTAGGATTATTTGCCAGTATGTTCTAACCCTTTAGAACTAAGAATTCCAAATACTCAAATTACCCTTTATGAAATCAATGACTTGTTGATGTTCCTTTTTGCCTGGGCCTTCAATTGTAATAGGTTCACCGAATTTAATGTGAATTTTTTTCTTCCTATCGAGTTTACTAATGTCCTTGAATATTTTCCCGTTGGTCCAAAAATCAGTTTTTATAGCTACTGGAATAATCTTCACACCTGCCTTTTTAGCGAGTTTAATTCCAAGGGTATTGAACTGCTTTTCATCAAACTGAACCATACGTTGACTTTGTGGAAATATTACAATAGAGGTTCCGCTTTTCAACTTCTCCTCTCCTTCTGCCATTACCACTTTAAAATCGCCAATTGGATCTTTACGATCTACTGCTATAGGTTTCCGTGCACGCATCGTGGGGCCGAAAAGTTTATGCGTAGTTAAACTCTTTTTAACCACAAAAGTTACTTCTCGTCTTGAAGCAATTATTCCCGGAAAAACCATGCTTTCAAGCATACTCATATGGTTGGAAATAAATACTACAGGCTCCTTTGATTTTGTGATATTATCCATTCCTTCAATGGTAAATTTGCCTCCACACGATTCAATTAACCTAAAAATATCCATGGAGGTTTTCGCCCAGGTTTGGGTATCGAAATTATTAGCTAAAGCCAATTTTCGACTGGTATTCAGGAGCGACAAAAATTTAGGACCGAAATACACGGATGTTCCAAAAGACAAAATATCTCCTAATGCACGTTTTTGTTCGGAACTAGTAGTGTAAGAATCTGATGTAATAAAAGTATCTCTATCTATTTCCATTGCGCATTTTATTCTTCGTTTACCGGAAAAGTTTTAAATCGTTGATTTGCTATTACAATAATTACAAAAACAAAAGCAATAGTATAATATACAAATGTAGGAATTGGAACAGGATCTCCTGCTGCGTAGGAATGTAAACCACTTAAATAATAATTTACCCCGAAGTAAGTCATAATAATTGCACTAAAGGCAACCAAGGAAGCGAAATTATACGCGAATCCTCCGCGTAAGCCAGGAATGAATCGCATATGAGCCACAAAACTATACACCAAAACAGAGGCAAGCGCCCAAGTTTCTTTGGCATCCCAGCCCCAATATCTACCCCAAGATTCATTTGCCCATACACCCCCTAAAAAGGTACCTATAGTCAACATGAATAATCCAATAGTGATCGTCATTTCATTAATGGTAGTTAATTCTTTAAACGTCAGGTAAATTTTCATATTTCCTCTTGGAGAAGTGATAATCAATATCAAATTGAATAGCCCTAGCAACGCACCAAGTGCCAAGAAACCATAGCTAGCCGTAATAATTGCCACATGAATCATTAACCAATACGAATTAAGTACTGGAACCAAATTGGTTACCTCAGGATCTAACCAGTTTAAATGCGCAACCATTAAAATAAAAGAAACTAATAGTGCCGTGGCAGCTAAAGTAATTTTGGATTTCCTTCCGAATAAAAAACCAGATAATAGTGTGGCCCAGGCAATGTACACCATCGATTCGTATGCATTACTCCAAGGCGCATGACCCGATATGTACCAACGCAATATTAGTCCACCAGTATGGGCTAAAAACCCTAAAACTACCAACCAGAAAAAACCCGTAATGATGTTGTTTAAGGTTGTTTTGTTACTGAATAACTGTACAAAAAGTAAAATCAAGAATACGAGTCCAACTAAAAAATAGTAGTAAAATAAATTATTAAAAATCTTCGCTTTGTTATAGAACACCTCTGCTTTCAC